>JACQFI010000036.1 GCA_016200135.1 Planctomycetota bacterium | reverse complement strand
AGGCCGCGATCCGGCAGATCGCGACTCAGAAGCCGCACGTGATGATGACGAAGAAGGACGTCGACGACCTGTGCGCCCTTTTTGAGCCCGAGGCGCTGGACCGGCGTATGAACGAGATCGCCGAACTCCGCGGCAAGCTCGATCCGATGTCCTTCGAGTACCAGACCCTCCGCGAAGACCCGCTGAATATCGCCCAGGCCTTGCGCCACACCCTGGAAGAACGCATGGCCAAACGGAGCAGCCGCCTGGCGGTGAGCGACGGCTATTTCCTCTCCGCCGACCGGACTACGTTGGTGGTGCTGGCGCGAACCGTGCTCCCCTCCACGCGTCTCGACTTCAACCAAGCGTTGATGCATGCCGTGCAGGACGCGGAGAACCGCGCCCTCGCCGCTTTCCGCGCTTCCGGGCCTGGGCTCACCACCGCGCTTAAAGGACCGGTCTTCGGAGCGCTGGACAAGGGCCAGGAACCCGGGCAGCTCGCGGTCGGCTTTACCGGGCTGCCGGCGGTCGCAATCGAGAATCAGATCAGCCTGAAATACGACCTGATCAACAACACCGTCTCGTCCTTCATCGGCGTGCTTTTAATCTTCCTCCTGATGTTCCGCTCCTTCTCGCTGGCCTGGAACGTGACCTGGACGACCTTCTGCGTGCTCACCTGGACTCTGGCGCTCGCCTGGCTCACGCGCGGGGGCATCAGCGTGTTTGGCGGCGCTTTCAGTTGCATCCTGCTGGGCATCGGCACCGACTATGTCACCTACTTGTACAATGCGTTTCACGAATTCCGGCACGTTCAGCGCCTCGACATGGAAGACGCGATCCGCCGCACGCAGGCGCGCTCGGGCATGAGCGTCATCACGGCCATGCTCACCACCGTTATCGCTTTTTACGGCGTCTGTTTTACGCGTTTTACCGGGATGGCCGAGTTCGGTTTCCTGGCCGGCACGACGCTCCTGTTCTATGCCGCGGTCACGCTGCTGGTCTTCCCCGCGATCCTGGGCAAACCCGTCCCGCCCGATGCGATGCCGACACCCCGCAGCCTGGGGATGGCCACCTGGGGCCGCATCCTGGAATGGCGCGGCGCCAAGTCCCTGACCCTGGTGCTCAGCGCCCTGTTGCTTGGGACCTCGATCGTGCTGGTCGCGATTACGGACCCTGGCCCGGAACACTTGGCCGGCGTGCGTTTCGATTCCGAACTCGGCAACATGCGCTCGACGCGCGTGCACGCCATCGAACTCCGCGACAAGCTCTCCGCAAAGTTCGGACTCGGTCTGGCCGATATTCGCGCCGTGGTCGAAGCGCCCACCGACGATCTTGCGTATACCGGAGCCGAGGAACTTCTGCGGCGTCTGCACCCGCGCGAGGACTCCGGCGAACTGCGCGAGGGCGGCAGCGTGCTCGACTTCGTTCCCGCGCCCAAGCAGCATGAGGAGACGATCGCCGCGCTGCACGCGTTCGACGCCGCCGCGGCCCTGAACCGGTTCCGCGCGGCGGTCGAGAAGCGCTTTGGGGCGAAGGCCGTGAATGCTTTTTCAGGCTTTTACGAGCGCTTTGAGAACCTCAGCAAAGTCACGAGCAACGCCACGCCGGTCACCCTGAGCGAACTCCTCGCCAGCCCGCTCTCGACGCTGCTGGGCTCGTACGTGCGCATCGACGAGGGTCCGGCCGAAACTCAGGCGCCTTCGGCCCACCGGGTGCGCCTCGCACTTTCCTGGTATCCCAAAGACAACGGCCAGGCCTCCGGCTGGTACGAATCGCTGGCCGCGGACATGGAACGCGATCCGCCCGCGGGCGTGAAGATTCTGGTCACGTCGGCGCGGATGGTTGGCGCGGAACTCAAGCGCAGCCTCTTCCAGGATTTTCAATGGATTACTGTGGTGGTCGCGGGCTCGGTGGGCCTCTGCCTGCTGGCCGCGTTCGGATCGGTCCAGCGGTCGCTGCTGGCGCTGATCCCGATGATCTTCGGGTACTCGGCCATGCTGGGCGGCGTCGCGCTCTGCCAGCGCTTGGGCTATGAGTTTTCCCTCGACTTCGTGAACTTGATCATGTTCCCGCTGCTGCTGGGCTCCGGCGTCGACGGCGGCATTTACATGGTCTTCGATGCGTTGGCGCCCGCCCGGCCAAAACCGTCCATCCTGATGGCCGATACGGGCCGCGCCGTGCTCTGCTGCATCCTGACCACGCTCGTGGGCTTCGGTTCGATGCTCACCAGCAACTACACGGGCCTGATCTCCATGGGCGTGGCCGCCCTTTACGGCTACAGCGGCGCCCTCTTCGGATCGGTGATTGTGCTGCCGGCGCTGCTTACGTTGCGCCGAAAAGATCCGTCTTAGCGGTCGCGGACTTCGCGCTGCACTTGAACTTCAAAGCTTGAATCCGGCGCGGCATGCTGCATCTTACGCGACTACGCAATCAGGCTTTTAAGTGCGGCTTTAGTCGAATACCCGATTCCGGAGTGCGTCTTCTTGTTGGAAGGAGATTACCATGCCTCTTCGCGGAACCATCTGCCGATGTCTGCTCTTCCTGGGTTGCGCGGGTCTGACGGGACTGTTCTCTTCCTGCTCGGCCGCGGAAAAGTCGGTGGATCCCGCGAAGACCGAAGAGAAAAAGACGGAAGAGCGCAAGTCCGAGCCGCAGGGCGGCCCCAAACAGGAAGAGAAGACCGCCGCTCCGGCAGGCGTCGAGGCCAAGCTGGAAGGCGACGAGGCCGAGCAGGCGCTTAAGGGCATCGGCGAGAGCTTTGCCAAGGCGCCGTGCATCCAGGCGCGGGTGAAGAAGGTGGTGAAGGACGAGTTGCTGGGCGATACGGAAATAGGCGGGCTGCTCTCGCTCCAGCGGCCGGACAAGATGCTGATCCGCATGGACGGCGCCGCTAACGCCCACCAGGTCCGGCAGCTCGACGGCAATGTCTATCGCGAGTTCGTCATGGCCAACCGGCACGTGATGGAGAAGAACTTCGCCAACGCGCCCAAGAAACTCGCGCTGCTCCGCGCCGCCATGACGGTGGATCTCGCGGTGCTCAAGGAGTACTTCGACATCGCGATCTATCGGACGCCGCAAGGCGGCGAGAAACCCGCCAATCTGCGGCTGGTATTGACGAGCAAGGCCGGCGCGAAACTTGAGCTGCCCTGGCAGAAGATCGAAGTGAAGCTTTCCGAAGGCGGAGCCTTCCTTCTTTCCATCGCCTACGAGCCCAAGCAAGGCCACGGCGAGCCGGTGAAGGAAGAGTATACGGATATCAAGACGGTCGAGAAATTTACGGCGAAGGATCTGAGCGACGACCTGCTTATTAAAGGAACGAAGGATTCGGATAACGTGAAGGATTAGCCATACCGGCCCTCACATTGTTCCCGTCGCATAGTTCTTGACGCTATGCGCTTCGTCCTAGATCCTGGAGTCATTCTGCAACTCAGGCCAGTTTATAAGCAGTGACCTAACCAACTCACCGGCTATCCCAACTATTGCAAGATCAAGCAGCGTAGAAAGTATGGCTTATTTCAATCCAAACGAGTTCGAAACAATTCTGTTGGCCGCCCCTTTGCGCCTGTCTGCTTCGGGATTCGGATGCCTATAAGGTTTTCTTCGTTCAAAGAATTTGTTGACGTCCCTCCCGTGGTGCACTACAAAGTGCGTAACATAGTGCTCTTTCCAGAATTACATCATGGCTGGTAGTCGTTTCATGGCTGAAGACACCCCCACCGTTGGTGCGCCGCCACAGGTCCAGGACCGGTTTGGCCGCATTGCCGTCCAACTCGGATTCGTCACCGCCGAACAGCTTGAGGAGGCCGTTAGCGTCCAGCGAGCCGCAGCCAAAGCGGGTTTCAGGAAGCGCTTGGGCGATATCCTCGTCAAGAAGGGCTATCTGACCCCAGACCAAGTGCAGCGCATCCTGAACGGGCAGACCGCCGACGCCAAGAGCAACCGCGTCGGCGATTACGATATCCTCTCCAAGCTGGGCGAAGGCGGAATGGGCGCGGTCTACAAGGCCAAGCAGCGCGGCATCGAGCGCATAGTCGCACTGAAGATTCTCTCTTCCAAGCTGGCGAAGGATTCCGAATTCCGTGACCGGTTTATCCGCGAGGCGCGCGCGGTGGCGCGGCTCAACCATCCCAACATCGTCGCGGGCATCGACGTCGGTTCCGATAAAGGCGTGTATTACTTTGCGATGGAGTTTGTGGACGGCGAGTCCCTCGGCCACCGGTTGCAGCGCAAAGGCGGCAAACTGCCGGAGAAAGAAGCCCTCGAATACGCCCGCCAGGTGGCGCTGGCGCTGCATCACGCGCACACGCACGGACTGCTGCATCGCGACGTGAAACCCGAGAACATTTTGATCGACAAGGAAGGCCAGACCAAACTCGCGGACCTGGGGCTGGCGCGGTCGGCGCGCACGGATGACGACGCGAACCTGACCAGCGCTGGCATGGCCGTGGGTACGCCGTATTACATCTCGCCGGAACAGGCGCGCGGCATGTCGGATCTCACGGCCGGCACCGATCTTTATTCGCTGGGCGCCACGCTCTTCCACCTGGTCACGGGCAAGCATGTCTTTGAAGGTCCGACCGGCGCGGTGATCATGGCCAAGCACGTCGCCGAAGAGTCGCCGGATCCGCGCGACGAGTGCCCGGAACTCTCCAAGCGCACCGCGCTCATCATCAGACGCCTGCTCGAGAAGGAACCCAAGGACCGGTTCAAGGATGGCGAAGCGCTCGCCGAAGATCTGGCGGGGGCGCTCGAGGCCTGCGATTCCTCGCGCCAGCGGCAGCCGGTTAAGGGCAGCACGACCAAGGAACGCGAACCCGTCATGGTCGAGGACGCCGCGGAAGGCGCTGCGACGACCAACATCCGCGCCCCGCGTGTCTCGCGGCGCCGCCGTGAAACGGATGTTTCCGGCGGATTGCTGGCCGTGCTGGGCATCGTGGCGGGGTTGGCGCTGGTGATGATGTTCGTCTTTCCACCCTCGGGAGGATCGCATTCGTATCCCAGCGCTTCCAAACCGAAGACTGCACCGGGTACGCCGGAGACGCCCAAAGCTACTGCGGGCTCGGGCGCCGCGAAGACGGCGGTCAAATCCGCCTCGTCGAAGACGGACGCGGAGAAGACGGAGCCTGCGGACAAGACCGCGGACGTTGTCGGGATTGAGCCCGTCGCGCCTCCGAATGAGACCCGGCCGGTGGAGACCGAGCCTGCGCCGAGCGCGATCTCTTCGAAGAAAGAGACGCCCGAAAAGGCCGCCATTACCTCCGTGAAGGACCTGCTTCCGGAACTGGCTGCCGATCTTAAGGCCGCACGGTTTCAGGACGCCGTCAAGGCGGTCGAGGCCTTCCGCAAAGGCGGCAAAGATGCCGAGGCCGCGGGACTGGCCGATACGGCCGTCGCGCTGGTGCGGCAGGTGAACCAGACCTGGGTCACCGAACGGCAGAAGCTCGACGGTAAGAGTTTGAACGTGGGCGGCGTCAAAGGCGTGGTGGGCAAGATCACCGACGCCGACTTCTCGTTCACGGTGGACAAAGGCATCAACATGTCCAGGAAGTGGACGGAGGTTGCCCCCGAAGTCCGTCTCGAACTCGCGGGTTTCCCGCCCGGTAAACCCGAGAACCAGGCGGAACGCGGATTCTACCTGTACTTCATGGGCCTGGAGAAGGATGGCGCCGAGTGCATCCTGAATGCCGACAAGGCGGGCCAGATCAAACTCACGCCGGACTGGCGCACGATCATCGAAGCGGCGGCTCCCAAGGAAGGGTCAGCGAAGACCGAGCAGCCTCCGGTGCAGCCGGCCGCCGCCGATGAGCACCCCAAGGCTCCGGCGGTCCCGCCCAAGGCTGTCGAGAAGCCCGTGCTTAAAGCGAATGCCAGCGCCTTCCTGAAATGCAAGATCGCGTCGCTGAGCAACGTGGCCGGACATGTGGAACTGCTCTACGATTTCACCGACGCGGAGCAGATGAAGGATTTTACCCAGGAAGGCAACGGCAAATGGGAGATCAAAGAAAACGCGCTGCTGCTTGCGCCTCAAGGCGGCCGCGGCCGAAGCACGGTCGTCCATAAGGCCAAGTGGCAGGGCGGCCAGAATTTCCGGATCGTCGCGAAAGTGAATTTTGAAGAAACCAACGATGCGATTGGATTTGAGCTCCGCGATCGCGCCGAGGCCGGGCAATCGCGCTATGTCGCGCTCAACATCGGCGGACAAGGCGGCGGCGGCGGCGGGGGATTCGGCAACGGCGGTAATTCCGGGATCGGCATTCGCATCTCGGAGAATGCGGGCAACAACGCGGTCCGGTCCGGGTGGAAGTACGAGACGGGTAAGGATTTTCTCTTCACCCTCGCGCGCGAGGGCGACAAATGGTCCGCGAAGCACGGCGGGTGGGAGATCGACAACCGCAAGCGGAAGGACGTGCCCGAGGAGTGGCCCGGTTACGCGGCCATCTACAGCCGCAACACCAAGATCAAGATCCTCGAACTACGCATTCAGGGCGTTCTGGACGCCGAGTGGGTCAAGGCCGCGCAAGCCGAAGCTGAGAAGTAATATAAAGGGATCGGATGCGGCCGGCGTGCGGGCTCGAAGCACCTTCGAAATAAACCTAGACCAATAAAAAAAGGGCGGGGAACCGCCCTTGCGAACGGTTCCCCGCCGTTCCAACTACGTCTTGATGTTGATCGAGCCGATGTAGCTGTTGTCGGAGACGTTTCCGCCGCCGATCTGCCCGCCGCCCGCGCCCGAGCCGGCACCCGCCGCGCCCGCGCCTGCGCCCGCGCCACGGGAACCGAGCCCGCCGCCGACGCCCACGCCGACGCCCACGCCCGCCGCGCCCGCGCCACTGTGTCCGCCGGTGGCCGTGCCGCGCGCGTCGCCGCCGCTCTTACCGCTCTGGCGGACGTTGCTGCCCGTGTTTCCAACGTTTCCACTTCCGAAACCCGATGCCATGGTAGCATCTCCTCTTCACTGCGCCTTTGCCATTCATCCATGAAGCACGCACTCCATGCGATGAACGGCAGGGTACACTTCGAAAACTACGTTTTGATATTGATCGAGCCGATGTAGCTGTTGTCGGAGACGTTGCCGCCGCCGAGCTTGCCGCCGCCCGCTCCGGACGAAGCCGAGGCCCCGCCCGAGCCCGAGCCCGAGCCACCGGACCCGATTCCGCCGCCGACGCCGACGCCGACCCCGGCCCCGAGCGCGCCCGCGCCGCTGCTGGCGCCCGTCGCCGTGCCGCGCGCGTCGCCGCCGCTCTTGCCGCTCTGGTTCACGCTGTTGCCGGTTTTCCCAACGTTTCCACTTCCGAATCCTGAGGCCATGACACAGGCTCCTTAAATGTAACCAGACTGCTTTGCTGCGATTGCGAAGTCCACAAGGGCCTCGCTTGGATGATAAATGAGCCGGGGAGATGCGTCGCGCATCTCCCCGGCTTTCGCACTACGTCTTGATGTTGATCGAGCCGATGTAGCTGTTGTCGGAGACGTTTCCGCCGCCGATGTGGCCGCCGCCCGCGCCTGAAGATGCACCCGCAGCTCCGCCGCCCGCGCCCGAACCGCGCGACCCGAGCCCGCCGCCGACGCCGACGCCCACGCCCACGCCCGCCGCACCCGCGCCGCTGCTGGCGCCCGTCGCCGTGCCGCGCGCGTCGCCGCCGCTCTTACCGCTCTGCTTCACGCTGTTGCCGGTGTTCCCGACGTTTCCACTTCCGAATCCTGAGGCCATGATGAAGGCTCCTTTGGTTGATCGGACTGCTTCCATGTCTTGGCGATGTCCACATAGGCATCGCCCCGTTCAGAAACAAGCCAGGGGATGCATTGCGCATCCCCCGGCTTGCGGACTACGTCTTGATGTTGATCGAGCCGATGTAGCTGTTGTCGGAGACGTTTCCGCCGCCGATCTGGCCGCCGCCCGCGCCTGAGCCGGCACCCGCCGCGCCCGCGCCCGCGCCCGCGCCACGGGAACCGAGCCCGCCGCCGACGCCCACGCCGACGCCCACGCCCGCCGCGCCCGCGCCACTGTGTCCGCCGGTGGCCGTGCCGCGCGCGTCGCCGCCGCTCTT
>JACQFI010000034.1 GCA_016200135.1 Planctomycetota bacterium | reverse complement strand
GTCCCAGTTGCCTTCCTTGCGCTGCTGCTTCATCAGTTCGGCGGACATCGCGGGATACCATTTGGACCACTCGTCGCCGCCGTGCTGGAAGATCGCCAGCGACGCGTAGAAGCAGGTGTAGTAGTACCAGCCCCAGCCGCCCGCCTGGCCCCATTGGCTGGCCGCGCCGCCGCCCTTGATAAACGGCGCCGAGGTCATCAGGTTCTTGATGCCCTTCGCGTACTTGGGATTGTCCTGCAGGTTCAGCGCGCCGATCATGTACATCCCCGCGCCGGTGGTGGCGGGCGAGTTCCCGTAGCCGCGGCTGTTCCAGTTGTAGGCGTACCAGCCCTGGTCGTTGGTCATGTCGAGCAGGTACTTCTTCGACTTCTCGATCACCTTCTCTTTCACCGCGACCCCGCACGACTGCGCCGCGCGCAGGGCCGTGATCTGCATGATCGCCACCGCGCCCGAGCCGTCGTCGGTGAGCGCCCCGTTGGGCGAGCCGTTCCAGCCGCCGAACGAGTTCTGCGTGCCCTCGATCAGCACGATCGCCTTCGCCACGGCGTCGTGCAGCTTCGCCGCAAGTTCCGGGTCTCGCACCATCCCGTAGGCCTGCGTCAAGAATTGCGTCGAGTATCCGTGCCCATACATGGATGACGGACCGTAGCCGCCGGTCTCGGTGATGTAGCCGGTCTTGGCCTGATTCTTGAGCAGGAACTGGATCGCGCGGCGGATGTTCTCGGCGTAGGGACCTTCGTGCGGCGTGCTTCCGGCGGCCAGCCAGGCGAGGCCCGCCAGGCCCGTCGCGGCGACCGAGTACGACGAGGTCATCCCGCCTTCCTTGGTCTGGTTCTTCGCCAGCCAGTCGCAGGCCCGCTTGACGGAGTCCTCGACCTTCTGCGAGATCTCCGGTTCCTTGAGCGGCGGGGAGGCTTCATCGCCCGGCACGCGCCCCGCGCTCAGCACCGCCAGCACCAGCCACCACCCGCAACGCATCCGCATCCATCCGCCTCCGGGAGTATCGACGCCTATTAGAGCAGGCTTGGGAACGCTTGGTATCTACATATTCACCGTTTGGCTCGAATACTGTCACAACGCACGAGGTGATTCTTTACTTACCGGTCTCCTTCTTCTCGCCTGCGGGCGCGGCTGAACCGGCGATTTTCAAGGAACTCATCAGCTTCTTGAACGCCTCCGGTTCGGCCGCAGCGGCCTCGCGGAACTCCAGCTTCACGTTCTCCTGGTCTTGCGTGGCTAGGATGTAGATCACCACCAGTGTCCGCTTGCCGCCCGCGACTTCCTCGAACGTGATCCGCACCGCCTTCTTCGCGCCCGTGCCTTCGACGAACTCGAACTTGTCGTTCTCGATCTTGAGTCCCTTCCCGGCCGCCGCCTTCTTGGCGTTCTCGAGCAGCGACTTCGGCTGGTGGTCGGTGAACTCGGCGGTGAACTTGCCGATCTGGATCAGGTACTCGCTGCGCGTCTTCGGGTTCTGGCAGATGAAATTCCTGGGGCTGCCGCCCTCGAAGCCCTTCCATTTCCAGTCGGCGCTAGGCAGTTCGAGCGTGCAGTGCGCGGCAGTAAGCAGCAGCTTCTCGCCGTCGAGCTGTTCCTTCTTGACCGGCACGAGCCCATCGGACTCCGTGGCGGCGCAGGCCGCGGCGAGGAGGACCAGCAACAGGACGGGCGTCTTCATGGGTCAATCCTTCAAGAGGTCCTTGGGCGCGAGGTGCCAATTCAGTTTCATGCCGCCCGCATTGAATCCGCCGGTCAGGTACGCGACGCCGGCCTTCTTGAACGGGCGGCCGAGGCCGTCGCCGGTCAGTTCGCCCACGAGCATCCCGAAGTCCGGTTCGTGCCCGACCAGCAGCACAGGGTCCGGAAGCGCGTCCTTCTGGAGCGCCTTCTCCAGAACCTTCAGGCGCGCGCCCGGCTCCAGCGCCCGGCTCTCGAATACGTTGACGCCCAGCACGTCGGCCACGATCTCCGCCGTCTGTTTCGCGCGCACGAGCGGGCTCGTCCAGACCTGGGCCAGTTCGAGCTTCTTCTCCTTCTTGAGCGCCTTCGCCACCGCGCGGGTGCGCTCAAGCCCTTCGTCGGTCAGCGGGCGTTCGAACTCGCTGCCCTTCCAGTCGTGGGGTTCGTACGCAATGCCGTGCCGCATCAGATAGAGGTCCATGGGAACCCGCTTTCATAGAATTACCAGGTTGCGTCCGGCCGGATCACTTAGCGGCCGCAGGCTCGTTCACCGCATGCACTTTTTCCAGAACAGGTTTGATGGCCGCGGCCCAGAGCTTATAGCCCTCGGCGTTCAAATGCGTCTTATCGTCGCCGTAGATCTCCGGGCGCAGTTTGTCGTTCTGGAGCAGCGCAGTGGTGGCGTCGAGATGAATCGCGTTCTTCGCCGTCTTGCAGTACTCCTCGACGAGCCGGTTGGCCTCCCGATTCTTGGCCTCGTATTTCGTGCGGCTCGGGCACAGGTGGATGCTCAGGATCAGCACCTTCGTCTCGGGCAGGTCCCGGTTCACGTTCTCCACGAACACCTTGATGCCTTCCACGACCTTCTCGGGCGCGTCGCCGCGCACGATGTCGTTCCCGCCCTCGTAGAGGAGAATGGTGCGCGGGTGGTACGGGAGCACCAGGCGCTTGTAGTAGGCAAGCACCGCATGCATGTCCGAACCGCCGAAGCCGCGGTTCAGGATCGGGAGCGGCTTGAGGTCCTCCGCCGCGGTCTTCCACTTGGTGAACGAGGAACTCCCGACGAGCAGAATCGGATCCTTGGGCGGCGGCCTCTCTTTGTCCTGCTTCTCGAAAGCCCGGATCGAGGACTCCCACTTCTTCGTATCGTCGGCCGGGTCGGCCGTCTTCTCCGCGGCGCACGCGCCGGCCGCCAGGATCAGCAGGGCCGCCGCAGCCTGGAAACGGAACCTCATGCCGTGCCTCCTAGGGAAGAGAAGGCGCCAATTTCCCACGCGGGCGCTGGCTGTACAGCAAAATCTTTCGCCGGCGTTCATGCGCCGTGAGAACCCAAACGGATTTTGAACCGTGCGCTTACGCCTCCTGTCGTTTTGCCCTCCCCCTTGCGGTGGAGGGTTCGGGAGGGGGGAAGTCTTTGGTTCAACGTCCCCCACCCTGGCCCTCCCCCGCAAGGGGAGGGGAAAAACGCCGGACAAAGCGGAGCACTACCTTAGAATGCCGCCATGCCCAGCGCGGATCGCAGCGCCTACTTGCAGTCCCTCAAGGAACCGCTCACGGTTCACTGGCCCAAGAACCGCGCGATGAACGTCGTCTGCCACGGCCACAGCGTGCCCGCGGGCTACTTCCATACGCCCGTCGTGGACAGCCTCAACGCCTATCCGCACGTGCTGTTCGCGCTGCTCAAGGAACGCTACCCGTTTGCGGTGCTGAACGTGATCGTCACCGCCATCGGCGGCGAACACGCCGCCGCGGGGGCCGAACGTTTCGAGCGCGAAGTCCTCTGCCATCGCCCGGATGTCCTCACGTTGGATTACGCGCTTAACGACCGCGGCCTGGGCCTCGAAAAGGCCGGCACGGCCTGGCGCTCGATGATCGAGCAAACGCTTGCGCGCGGCGCGAAGGTGATTCTGCTCACGCCCTCGTGGGATAACTCGGGCTTCACCGACCCCAAGGCGCAAGCCTGGACCGCGCTCCAGCAGCACGCGCAGCAGGTGCGCGCGCTTGCCTCCGAGTACGCCGTGGGCCTCGTGGACAGCTTCGCGCTCTACCAGCGCTACCAGGAAACCGGCAGCGACCCCGCGGACCTGCTCTCACAGTGCAACCACCCCAACCGCGCAGGCCACGCCCGCATCGCGCAGGAACTAGCCCGCTGGTTTCCACTGCCCTGAAGGCTCCGCCGCATGCACAAAGCGCCTAACGTTTCCCCCGCAAATCCGTCTCAATCCCGCGTCGCAGTTCGTCTTAACCAGTGGACAATTGAGGAAGCGGGACCAAAATAAAGCCGATGCGTGCCTCGCCGACTCTTAAGACTCTGGCAACCCATTCCCCCTCCCCCGCAAGGGGGGAGGGTATGGGCAGACTTCGTCCCTTGGTCCTGGCCGCCGTCCTCTCGCTTACGACGAATCACGCCGTCCGCGCCGAAGAGCCCGCGCCTCAAGCGGACCCCGCCGAACTGCGCGCCCAGGTCCTCCGCTGGGTGGCCGGCCTGAAAGATCCCGACATCACCAAGGTCCAGACGGCGGTGGACGGCCTCATCGCAACCCACTCGCCGCTCGCCGGCCCGTACCTCTGGCAACTCTATGAAGTCGGCGACGGCCAGCGCCGCCAGCTCGTACTCTCGGCCATTGGCCGCCTCAAGCCCGAAGGCTGCGACGAGCGCCTCTTCAAGGCCTCGCTCGCCGATTGGCTCGTCGCCGTCCGCAAGACCGCCGCCGAGAACCTCGTGCGCGTGCTCGGGCGCGATGCCGCCGCGTCGCGGTACCTCAAGGCCCTCGACGAACCGAACAAGCTCAACGCCATCGGCCGCCTGCATGCGGTCCAGAACCTCGGCCGCGTTGGCGGCAAAGGCGTCAACGAGGCCCTCGCCAAATTGCTCATGGATAAGGACAGCGACGTCGCCGGGGCCGCCGCCGAGAGCCTCGGCATCCTACGCGATCTCGCCAACGCCCCGCTGCTCATCGCCAACCTCAACCATCCCGACCCGGAAGTCCGGCCCAACGTGAGCGACGCGCTGGAGACGCTCACCGGCCAGAAGAACGGCTTCGATCGCGTGAAGTGGGAGTCCTGGCTCGCGGACTACAAGGCCGGGAAGTTCAACGACCCCAAGGACCAAGGGGACGTCGTCATCAGTTTCACCGACGAGGCCTACAAGGCTCAGCAGGCGAAAGAGAACAATCCCTTCGCGCGCCCGCTCAAGGAATGCGGCGTGGATGTCGCCGTCGTCTTCGACACCACCGGCAGTATGCTCCACATCTGGCCCGAACTGAGCAACGCCATCGACTCGGTCCTGCGCGAGATTGAGAAGAACACGCCCTCGGTGCGCCTCGGCGCCGTGCGCTACCGCGCCAGCGACCCGCGCGGGACCATAACCTACCTGATCCAGCCCAAGGCCCTCACGCGCAAGCTCCAGGACGCCCGCGACTTCATCCTCGACGCCAGTTTCGGCGGCGGCTCGGGCTGGCTCCATCTCGGCATCCGCCACGCGATCACGGCCTTCGCCTGGCGCGCCAACGCGCGGCGCATGGTCCTCATCGTCGGCGACACTACGCCTTCCGACGACGGCCTCGACAAGGCCGTTGCCATGGTCAAGGCCGGCTGGGAACAGGACGGCATCCTCTTCAATACGCTTTACGTGAGCACGCTCCACGGCGCGGAACAGAAGCCAACCTACGACCTGATCGCGCAGGCCGGCGGCGGGCGCTTCTACCAGTACGACAAGGCCTGGAAACATCTCGTGGACCAGTCCGTCGAGAAGGTGGACCCGAAGAAGACCGAGCAGCCCAGCGAGACCTGGCAGAAGTGTGACGAATCCCCTCCCCCCTTGTGGGGGAGGGTTAGGGAGGGGGGAAGCCTCCGGAAGCACGCCCCCACCCTGGCCCTCCCCCTCAAGGGGGGAGGGAATCGGCAACCCAAGTCTCTTTTGAAAGAGGAACCTTGGCTATGAAAACGAGCATCACCTTAGCATTCACAATCGTTGCCCTCTGCGCAGCGCTTCATCCCGCATACGCCGAAGAACCCAAGGCCCACGGCGTCATCGCGGTCTCCGTCACCGACCGCAACGGCGTCGCGGTCAAGGACGCCTCGGTCAAGGCCGTGCGCATAGGCGACAACAGACTCACCGAAGGCAAGAGCGGCGCCGACGGCGCGTGCAAACTCGACCTGGAGATCGGCACGTACTGCTTCACCGTCCGCGCCCCGAGTTTCGCGCCGGACTTCACCGGCGGCGTGAACGTCCACGCCAAGTCCGAGTCCAACATCGTCTTCATGCTCAACCCCGGCGACCCGAACACCAAGCTCCCCTTCGAGAAGACCCCCGCCGACCGCGCCGCGGAACTCGCCAAGACCCAGCAGAAACTCAACGACCAGGCCACCGAAGAAGCGCGCAAGGCCGCGGAAGCGCTCAACGCCGATTACGCCAAGAGCCTCCAGGCCACCTATGAGGGCCTCGACGCCACCTGCAAAGCGCTGGGCATCGAACGCAAGGGCGGCGGACCGGCCAAGCGCAACGCCGCCGTCCGCGCCGCGCTCGATCTGGCCGGCAAGCAGAAGTATGAGGAAGCCCTCGACAAGTACCGCGAAGCCGTCGGCGAAGACGCCAGCGACCCGCTCTCGTGGTTCAACATGGGCGTGCTCTTCGGCGCGCTGCGCCAGGCGAAGAACTCCGAACTCTGCTACCGCACCGCCATCGGGCTCTGCGGCGGCGGCGGCGAGGCCGACTACCACGCGTACCTCGGTCAGGCCCTGGGCGCGCAGGGACGCTTCGCGGACGCCGAGAAAGAGTACAAGTCCGCGATCGCGCTCGAACCGAAGAACGAGGGCCAGTATCTGTACGAACTCGGCTGCGCCTACCACGCCATGCAGATGTTCGACAAGTCCGCGCCGCTCTTTGCCAAAGCCATCGACAAACACTGCGACGAGGTTGCCGTCTACTTCGCCTACGGCAACGCGCTCGAGATGACCGGCAAGAAAGAGGATGCCGCCAAAGCGTACGAGACCTTCCTGAAATTCGGCGCCGACGACCCCAGCCTGCAGCAGTACGTCCAGAAAGCGAAGGCCAAACTCGAAGCGCTCGGCGCGAAGGCGAAGTAACCACGTCCTCTATCTCTGGCATCGCATTCGAATCTTTTATCCCCGATTTCTTTGCCGCCCTGTAACAACCCACCGCCTAGCCGTGTCCAATTAAGTGCACTAGTACCCTTGCAACGGAGGACCGCAGCATGTATCGAAACGTCATAACTCTTGTCGTAATAACCTTGTTATGGAACCTTTCGAACCCGCACGCCGCAGAGGCCGACGCCGCCAGACTCGTGGCGCAATTGAAGTCCAATGATCCCTCGGCGGCCGAACAGGCTGCGATCGATTTGCTGAAGCTGGGCGCGCCAGCAACTCGCCTGCTGCGAGACGCCGCGGCCCAGTCCGCGGATGCCAACTTCAAGAAACGAGCCGGGCAGGTGGCCGATCAACTCGAGGTGCGCCTGGCAGTGAGCACGCTTGACCGACGCTGGGGCGACCGCTGGTACTCCGTACAGGCCAAAGGCGTCAACGTCGGCTGGTTCCACATGAAGGTGGAGAAGAACGCCGCAACTTTCGTGCTGAGCGACGAGTTCGTCGCAAAGGTCGACCAAGCCAATGAAATGCAGATCGTTTCCAAACTAACAGCTCAACCCGACGAGTTCCTCACCCCCATCATGCTGACGAACAAGCACGAGGGTCCCGGCGCGTCGATCGCCGTGGAGCTGAACGTCGCGGCCGGCCGCGCGACCATGGTATTGAACGGCCAGCGCAAGGAAGGACAGGACGCTGGGAGTCCCTTGCCCGCACGCTTCGTGACGGACAAAGCGCTCATGCGCCTCGTAACGCTCATGCCTCAGACGGACGGCTATCCTGTCCAAGTGTTCGATACGCTGATGAAAGCGAAACCCAGGCTCATCGAGAATGGCGCCATCAAATTTGATAAAGAAGAATTGCTCGATTATCAGGGACGTCAGGTCAAGACGCGCCTCTTCCGCTTCCAAGCCGAGAACTTTCCGGAGACGCTCTATTGGGTCGATGCCGAAGGCCGGCTGCTCAAGGTCCAGATGATGGGCGGCGTCGAGTTGCTCCTCTCCGACGAGAAGAACGCGAAGAACATCAAAGTGTCGGAGTTGAAGCCTCCACCGGTAGTTCACACCAATCCAAAGTCGCCCCGCGAAGTTCCGCCGCTGCAAGGCCTGCCGGTCTTTCCCGGCGCCGAAGGCTTCGGCACGCGGACCAAGGCGGGGCGCGGCGGGAAGGTGATCGAAGTCACCTCACTTGCCGACCACGGTCCGGGCTCCCTGCGCGAAGCGCTTAACGACCCCGATCCCCGGACCATCGTCTTTCGCGTGAGCGGCTGCATCGAACTTCAGGAAGACCTCGTCGTCAATCATCCGTTCGTCACCGTCGCCGGCCAGACCGCGCCGGGCGGCGGGATTCTGGTCAAGAACAACGGCCTGTGCATCACCAGCCATGATGTCCTCATCCAGCACTTGCGGATTCGTCCCGGCAGCGGAGGCAAAGGTAATCCGGACGACAACGATGCGATCTGCCTGCTCGGACCGGACAAGACCATTGAAGGCGCCTGCAACGTCGTGCTTGACCATATTTCTGCAAGTTGGGGCGAGGACGAAACGGTCAGCGTCGTTAATGGCGCGCACGACGTCACCATCTGCTGGTCCATCGTAAGCGAGGCCCTCAACAAGAGCCGGCACTCCAAGGTCAACCATAGCGCGGGGCTGTTGGTGGGGTACGGCGCCGAGCACGTCTCGATCCACCACAATCTGCTCGCGCACAACGGATTCCGGAATCCCCTGATCAAGGACGGCGGAACCCACGATGTCGTGAACAACGTCATTTACAACTGGGGCACCAGTGCGGCACAGGTCTACGACGACGACGCCAACACGTTCCTGAACTTTGCCGGCAATTCCTTTCTGGCCGGGCCGTCCACGCTTGCATTCCCCAAAGAATTCACCGTGGAATCGGAGCCTAAAAAGGGCAAGCCCGAACCCAGGATTTTCCTGTTCGACAATAGCGGGCCTCACCGGGGAGCGGATCCAAAAGACGAATGGTCCCTCGCTGCATTCGGCTGGGGCGAGCAGGACGTCCCAAAGGCATTTCGCATGACCGAGCCGTTCAAGACCTTCCCGATTACGCGCATGCCCGCCAAAGAGGCGGTCGAAAAGGTGCTCGCGCAGGCAGGCGCAACCGCCCCGCATCGCGATGCCGTTGACCAGCGTGTACTCAAAGACGTGAAAGATCGGACAGGACGGATCATCGACAAGCCGGAAGACGCCGGCGGGTATCCTGAAATCGCAGCCGGAACGCCGCCTGCGGATTCAGACCACGACGGTATGCCGGACGCTTGGGAAAAGAAGATGGGGCTCAATCCCAACGATCCCACCGACGGCAAGTCCGAGCGTATGGGCACAGGGTACACCAACCTCGAGGCCTACCTGCACGAGCGCTCGGTTGACCAATAACATCGGCCCGTGACCGCTTTTCGAAGAATGGCCGAATCGCGCCTGGGGAATCCGCGTCTGAAGGCTTGCGGTAGCTGCTACTAACCGGCTGATCTACGTGAGGAAAATATCGATGCGAACGTGGGTTTTTGTTCTCGGCTTCTGCCTGTTTGCCGGCCGGCTTATGGCCAAAGACGACGCCACTAACCCCACCACCGTGGACCCTGCGGCTAAAATTCCCAAGGAAGACTCGGCCGCGAAAGACGCGCAGGCGCCCAAGGATTCCAAGGCCAAGGCGCCCGATGCGACCCAGATCGACCAGTGGATCAAGGACCTTGGCGCTGAAGAGTACGCCACGCGCACGGCGGCGGAACTCCGGCTGCGCGAGGCCGGCGCGGCCGCTTTCGAAGTCTTGAAAGCCGCGGAAAAGAAGTCCGACGACGCCGAAGTCCAGGCCCGCCTGAAAATCCTCGTCAAAGAGATCGGCGCGGTGGTCGGTCTCGAAAAGCTCCTCAAGCAGGAGGGCATTGTAACGCTGCCCAGCGGGCTCAAGTACAAGGTACTCAAGGAAGGCGAAGGTAAGCCGCCAGGGAATGCGGACTCGGTGGTCGTGAATTACAAGGGCAGTCTGCTCGACGGAACGGAATTCGACAGTTCGTACAAACGCAAAGAACCCGCCACGCTCCCCATGGCCGATTTGGTCAAAGGCTGGACGGAAGGGCTGCAGAAGATGAAGCCAGGCGGCAAGGCGCTTCTGATCATTCCGCCGGAACTCGGCTACGGCGATACCGGCGTGCCGCCGGCCATTCCGCCCAAAGCCACTCTCGTGTTCGAAGTGGAGCTTCTCGAAGTAAAACCGTTCTCAACCGCCAGAGGCACTCCGGGCGACGACGTTCCGTAAAGCCGAAGCGTTTAGCGCTTCAATCGGCGCCCTGTAGAAGGTAAGCCTATGCAGGGAGGCTCGCGATGCCGAACATTCCAAGGCGCAAGCTCGGGCGCACCGGCGTGGAACTATCCATCGTCGGGATGGGCGGGATCGTCGTCAGCGACACCGAGCAGTCCTTCGCCAACCGCACGGTAGCTCAGGCCGTCGCGCGCGGCGTCAACTACTTCGACGTCGCGCCCACCTACGGCAACGCCGAAGAGCGCCTCGGCCCCGCGCTGGAGCCCTATCGCCAGGACGTCTTCCTGGCCTGCAAGACCACCAAGCGCGACAAGGCGTCCGCCGCGGCGGAACTGGACGCATCGCTCCAGCGCCTGCGCACCGATCACGTGGACCTCTACCAGTTCCACGCCCTGACGGAGATGAAGGACCTCGACCGGGTCCTGGGCCCCGGCGGCGCCATGGAAGCCTTCCTGGAAGCGCGCAAGGCCGGCAAAATCCGCTTCATCGGCTTCTCGGCGCACTCGTCCGAGACCGCCCTGGCCGCGCTGGACCGCTTTGCCTTCGACACGATCCTCTTCCCCATCAACTACGTCCTCTTCACGCAGGCGAACTTCGGCCCCGCCGTGCTCGCCAAGGCGCTGGAAAAAGGCGTCGGCATCCTGGCGCTCAAGGCGATGGCGCGGACGACCTGGCCCGCTTCGATCAAGAAGAGCGCGCACCCGAATCCGAAATGCTGGTACCAACCCTGCGCGATGCCCGAAGAAGCCGCGCTCGCGCTGCGCTGGACGCTCGCGCACCCGGTCACCGCCGCGCTCCCGCCCGGCGACGAGACCTACTTCCCCTTCGCGCTGGACGTGGCCGAACGCTTCCAGCCGCTCGACCCCAACGAAGAACAGGCCCTGCGCGCCCAAGCCGCGGGCCTCGATCCCATCATGCGCCTCGCCCACGCGTAGGCTCAAAGCGGAATCGACGGCTCCAGCACCGGGCGTTAAGCTCCCTTCGTCGCTTGCCGTCTGCACCGGGGGACTGAACCATGTCCGACCTGAAGAAAATTGCGCTCACGACGGACTTCTCGGCGAACGCCGACGCGGCCACGGCCTACGCGGTCAAGCTCGCCAAGGCCTTCGAGGGCCGCATCGCCCTCATCCACGTCTTCGACGATTCCTTCGTCTACAATACGATGCTGGTGGGCGGCGGCATGTACGAGAGTCCCACGAAGTGGATCGAGGCCTCGAAGGTTCACTTGAAGAAACAACTGGATGAGAAGGCGGCGGAACTCGCATCCAAAGAACGCGTTCCGGTCGAGTCCGTCCTGCTGGAGGGTAATATCACCGAAGAGATTCTCGAATACCTGAAAGAACATAAGATGGAGTGCCTCGTCACGGCCACGCACGGCCGCACCGGGCTTGCGCATGTCATCTTGGGTTCGATCGCCGAGCGCCTAGTCCGCGCAAGCCCCTGCCCCACGCTGACCGTCCGCCCGGCCCAGATCGTGGCCGCAAAACCATAGGACTGCCGTACTCGGCTTCGAGTCCTTCGCCCCTACTTCCCCTCCCGTTTCTGCTCCGCCAGCCACTCCCATAAGCCTGGCGTCTCGAACGCGCCGTTCTGCGTCTCGCCGTGGCCCGCTCCTTCCAGCACGGTGAACTTCAGCTTCCCGCCGCTCTTGGTGAGCGCCTCCACGATCTTCTTCGCGTCGGCGAGCGTCGTCGATTCGTCCTTGTCGCCGTTGAAGACCCAGATCGGCAAGTTCTTCACGCGCTCCACTTCGCCCGCGCGGTCGCCGCGCCCGCCCAGCGGCACTGCCGCGGCCCAGCGCTCGGGATAATCGACCGCGCAGTTCCACGTGCCCATGCCGCCCATGCTGAAGCCCATGATGATCACGCGGTCGGAGTCGATGCGGTCTTCCTTCAGGATGCTCTCGAGCGCGTCGATCCCCGCGGGCGGCTCCCACCCGCCGAAACTCTGCAGCGAATAGATCACGAACGGAAGATCGCCCTTGCCCAGCGCCCAGCCGGCAAGATCGCGGTTGGGTTCGCGCTTGGCCAGCGGCGCGTAGTCGCGCGGAAAGCGCCCGCCGCTGCCGTGCAGATACAGAATCGCGGGCCAGCGCTTCTCCTTATTATCGTCGTAGCCCTTGGGCAGCAGGCGGAAGTACTCGTAGCGCGTCTGCGTCCCCAGCTTCGTGCGCAGCGTGTGCCACCAGAGCTGCTCGCGCGTGCCCACGCGCACCGCCTCGCCCGGCTTCGCCTCTGCCAGCGCAGCCAGCAGCCGCGGCAATTCGCCGTTCTCAGCCAAAGAAGAGAGGCTCGCGCCGCCCAGCGCGCTCTGGAGCTCGCGGTCGTTCGCCGCGCCCTCCGGCAAGCCCAGCGCCGCGCCCGCGGCCTTGGGTTCCGCCGCCAGCCGCCACACGGTCCGGTACAGCGTCACGGGCTCCGCGCCTTCCAGCTTGACCGTAATGATCGCGCCGTAGCGCCCGGGCTTCTCCGCCTTCTGGACCTCGTTGAACCCATCGTCGAACCAGCGCGTCTCCACGGATGTAATTCCGGCCAGTGCCGCAAGCTGCGGATTCTTGATGCGCGCTTGCGGCAGCTCGGCCGCGGTGAAGACGAACGGCACCTGCGGGACGACCTCGCGCGCGCCGCCGTCCTCGCGATTGCCGCGCGGCTGCCGCACGCTCATCAGCAGTTGATCGCGCAAGCTCTCCCGCGGATGCGCGGGCTTATCGGCGCCCAGCACGCGCCCGCCCAAGCGCACGGTCATGGGCGAACCGTCCGCCGCGTCGAAGGGCAGCGCCAGCCAGCCCTCGGCGCGCCCGGCCTTCGCGCGCAGCACGCCCGAGCCCAGTTCCGTCTCGCCCTTCATCACTTGAAAGCGCTGTCCCGCGGCGGCCTCGCCCGCGACCACCGAAGCGCAGACGCCCTTGGTGGGCTCGCTGCGAATCCACGCCGCCGCGTCCACCGCTTCGCCCGCCTTATCGGAAAGCGCGAGCCGCTGGAACTCGTCGCCCACCGCGCTGCGCCAGACCAGTTGTCGCCGGCCCAGGTTCGGCAGGCGCTTGTTGATGTTGATGCGGAACTCGCACTCCGCGCCCGCCTTGGCCTCGAAGCGCAACGCGGCCCAAGGGATCAGCGCCTCGAGCGTGTAGCCGTCCTCGCGCCGCTTGCGCGCGGCCTCGACGGCGAGCGGCGCGTCCTTCCACTCGGCGGGCGCGCCGCGGTAATCCCAGACGTACGAGCGCAACTCGTCGTGCCCGGGCGCCAGGCCCGGCGTGAGCACCGGCTGGATCATCTTCTTCCATTCCGACCCCTGCCGCAGGAAGAGTTCCACCGAATCGTTCTCGTACCCGGTGCGCGGCGCAGCGCTCTCCACCCACGGCGCGGAACTGCGCACGTCCACGAGCACCGCAATGCCGTGCGCGGTCCAGCCGACGCGCGCGAACGCCCGCAGCAGCCCCGCGTCCACGGGCTCGGAGCCGTCCTCCGCAAAGGCCGTGATGCGCAAGCCCGCCTCGCCCCATTCGGCGCCATCGCCGTCCACGTCGAACTTCGGCAACAGGGGGATGGAGTGAAGGGTGCGCGCGTTCTCTTCGGCGTTCACCATGCTCAGGATTCCCATCAGCAGAATCGGCAGCTTAAATCGGAGCGCCATCGCATGCTCCTTCTATTTGCGCCAACAGGGCATTCTTCTGCGGAAATGACCCCATGATAGATACGCGCTTTCGTGCGCGTGCTGCTGAAATATCGCTTCGCTTTCATGGATTATTTCATTCGCTCGGCGCGCAACGTCCTGCCCGCGCGCACTTTTGGAAACGTACACTTTCCGCCGGTCCAAAATGCGCTCGTGAAATTTACAGCTCATGCCGCTGCGTTATAAGGCGCGCAAAACGTGCGAGAATGAAGCCAGATCATGCGCCAGCGCTCTGGCGGAGATCGAACGTCCATGCTCCACCGGCTTCTTAGGTCAATTCCCTGAGACAAACCCGTGCGGACTGCAGCCCAAAACTTGAACGCTAACCGAATCTTTGTCAGCATGAATAACCCTCAATACCCTCTCGACTTACACATAGCTCTCGGTTAAGACTATCCGCCTGCGAACAGCACCGTGGGGGATCGACTGTGGCGCTTCCTTCGAAAAAACCATCTCAGCGTCTTGGCGTCGCGGGAAAACCGTCCAGCAGCGGATCCAACCGGCAACCGGTCGCCACGGCTCCGGCGGCAGGCGGCAAGCTCCGGCCTTCCAGCCGCAACTTGGCCGTGGCGAAACCGTCCGAACGCAATCTCAAGCCCGCCGCGCCGGTGGATGCCGACAAGACGCCCGCCGTCGCGGCGCCTCCGGTGCGCAGCGCTGCGCCCGCGGCCGGTCCCCGGCCTTCCGCGCGCGGCATCCCGACGGCGGCTCCCGCGGCCCCGGCGGCACGGCCTTCGGCGCGCGGGCTGACGCCCGCCGCGCCTACGCCCAAACCTTCATCGCACGCGCTTACCGCCGCGCCCGCGCCCAAGCCGTCCGCGCGAACGGCCGCCGCTCCGGCCGCGCCCACTGTACCCAAAACGCCGCCACCGCCCGCCGCCGCCGCGCCAAGGACGCCAGCACCGGCCCCCAAGCCTTCGGCCGTAGGCCTCGCCCCGGCCACGCCCGGGAGTTCGAAGCCTTCGCGCATCATTCGCCGCGACCGGCCTTCGGAAGTGGCCCTACCCAAGGCCCAACCCGCGAAGCCCGTGGCGTCCAAGGCCGCGCCCGCGCCCAAGGAATCGATCGAAGATCAAAACGAGGATCTGCTGGACGACCCGCCCGAAACCGACTCCGAGGCCGAAGTCGAGGACGTCGGCGAAGCGGAGCTCAAGGAGCCGGAGGAGGACGAGGACAAGCCCTCCAAGTCCGGCGGGCGCCCGGGGTCCATCACGCAGCGCGCGGGTCGCGGAAAGAACGACAAGACCGAAAAGATGCTGCGTCCGGCGGACCGCGGGCGCTTGAGTTCCCGCCGCGTGCAGACGGTCTCCGAGCGCATGCGCAGGCAGAAGGGCGGTTCGGACGAGGCGGGAGACGCCGAATCCGACAAGAAGGCACTCGAAGGCGTCGCCGATGTCGTCGGCAAATCGTCGCGCCGCAGCGTGCGGGCTTCGCGCCGCGACGCCAAGCCCGCGGAGCCGTTCCTCACGACTAAGATGAAGATCATGATAGGCGGAGGCGCCATCCTGGTCCTCGTCGCCGCGATCGCCTGGAACCCCGTCCGCAAGAAGATGCTCATCTCCTCGCTCGAAGCCGGCGACGCTTCGGCCGCGAAGGAACTCTGGGCCTGGCAACACGCGGAGGCGTTCGAAGTCTTCGCTACGCACCTGAAGGGCGCGCCCGCGAACGTGCGCGACGCCTCCCTCGCCGGCATCACCGACGCCGCGAAGGAAGGCTCCAAGGACGCGATCAAGCTCGCCGCCGAACTCGTCAAGGACGGCACCGAGGAAGAGAAGGTCGCCGGCATCAAGAGCCTGCTCCCCGCGGCCGAATCCTTCGCCGAGAGCCGCGGGTCAAAGACCGGCGGCGAGGCCGCCATGAAGGGCATGGAGGACCTCGTCCCCGTCTTCATCCAGGCCGCGAAGAAAGATGAACCCAGCGAGCCCGTCCGGCTCGCCGCCATCCAGGGCCTGGGCAAGATGCCCGCGCCCGGCGGCGGCTGCGCCACTCTGCTCAAGATCATCAAAGAGGAGAAGGGCCCCGTGCGCGAGGCCGCGCTGCGCGGCATCGAAACCAGCGCCATGCCCGACGCCGTTGGCGACCTGCTCCGCGACATGGCCGACCCCGAGGACAAGCAGCTTGCCCAGGTCGCGAAGGCCGGCTTCATTAAGGTCCGCGACAGGGCCGAGACCAAGGACCTCACGCCGCTGCTCGACAACAAGTCCGACGAAGTCCGTTTGGAGATCACCAAGGCGCTGGCGGTCCGCAAGGGCGACGCCCTGGCCGCCAAGGGCATCGCCAAGGCCATCGGCGATTCGTCCGCCACGGTGCGCCTGGAAGCGCTCAAGGCCGTCCCCATGATGGGCCTGGCCGCCGAGGACCTAAGCAAGCTCGAAACGCGCATCACCGATTCGTCCGAGGACGTCCGCATCGCGACTGCCGAAGCCATCGCCTCGATGCATGAAGAAACCACCTGGAAGATCCTGCTCCAGTCCTTCGAGAAGGGCCTGGAGGGCAAGACGCTGCAAGCGTTCGTGAAGACGCTGGGCACGCGCGGCAGCGAGCGCAGCCGCAAGACCGGCCGCAAGGACCTCGCCGCGATTGCCATCGTCATCGGTTCGCTCGACAAGAACCCCGGCGCCGCGTCTTCGGTGGGCGAAGCGCTCGCGCTGCTCACGGCCTCGTCCAGCGCCAAGGTGCCAGCCGGCCGCGAAGACCAGCGCCGCCGCTGGTCGCCGGATCAATGGAAAGCCTGGTACGCGAACGTCAAGAAACGTGACGAGATCGAGAACGACGCCATGACCTCGCTGCGCAACGCCGACAAGCTCAAGGGCAACTTCGACCGTTACCCCGAAGCGCAGAAGTTGACCGAGTCCGGCCTCGATAAGCTCGACGAGTGCATGAAGCTCAGCGAGACCAACGATCCGGAAGACGTCTGGATCTTCGAGAACAACATTGCCGCCTTCCAGAAAAACCTCTACGAGTTCCGCAAGAACCAGCACCTCGACATGTCGCACGGCAACTGACGCGCATACGCAACAATCCTAGAGCGGCAACGAAACGCCCTCTCCAGATTTTCTTGGGGAGGGCGGCTTTATTTCCATTGCAATTGCTAACCGGAAATGCAACGGACCAGGAGAATCCGTCGTGAACGTTTCCCTCTCCCCTCAACGCGTTGGGGGAGAGGGGCCGGTGTGCTTGAAGAAGGCCCGCAATCAAGAGGATCCGATAAAGTGGACCTCGTCCAACGCTACTTCCCGCCCGCTTCGATCGCCGCCTGCACCGTCTTCGCGAAGACCTCGTGCCCCGGCGCGCCGAGGTGCGTCTTGTCGTTCACGTAGAGCCGTTCCTTGTTCTCTTTCCCGGCCTCGTGCATCGCGTTGTAGATGTCCGCCAGCCCCGCGTTCTTCTCCTTCGCGGCCGTGCGCGCGGACTCGGCCAGTTCCGCGAACGTGTCCCACTTCTCCACCGCCGGGTTGGTCGTCAGCAGCAGCACGTCGGCCTTGCCCTTGGTCGCGCGGCGGATGCGATCCACGCCGTCGCGCAGCGTCTCGAGAAACATCGGCCCGCGCATGCCGGAGTTCCAGTCGTTGAAGCCGAAGCAGACCGTCACCAGGTCGGGCTCGGGCGCCTGCTGGATCCAGCGCGGGATCAGGATCAGGTTCTGCCGCAGCTCCGTCCCGCCGATGGCCGGGTTCACGATCGTCACCTGCGACTTGTACTTCGCTTCCAGCGCCTTCTTCAGCAGCGTCGGCCAGTTCGTCTCTTTGTTCGCCCAGTGGCCGTAATCGGTGAGCGAGTCGCCCATGGTCACGATCGTCACCGGCTTCCCGGCCTTCAGTTTGGCCAGCACGCGCTCCAGCGGCGCGCCCGCGGGCTTGTAGTCGTTCGTGTCGAGCTCGAGCGTCGGTTCGAGCCGCAGCTCGTCAATGCAGAACGAGTGCGCCTCATAGTCCTTCCAGTACCACCACTTTCCGATCCAGGGCGCCCCGAGCTTGGACGGCGCGTTGCCGGTCTTCGGGTCGATCGCCTTCGCGCCTTCTTTTGGCAGCACCGGCAGCACGTCGCGCCACGGAACCGTTACCTTCTGCCACTCGGTGCCCTTGATGGAAAAGCAGACGTCGTAGCGCAGCGCGTAGTCCTCGTTCCAGATGAACTCGATGCCGCCGCAATGGTCCGAGCCGTCGCCCTTCACCCAGAACGAGAAGCCCGCCGCGCCGTCAAACTCCGGCGTGCCGCGCGCCTTGCCCATCGCGAACGCGTTGAGGCAGTCTTTGTCGAAGCTGAATTTAAGCGCCTTGCCCACCTTCCCGTCCACCACCTCCACCTTTCCTTTCACCTTCGGTTGCTGAAAGCTCGCCGTCTCCATCGCGTCGATCACCGCGCCTTCGGCGGCATGGACCAAATGCAGCGAAACGAGCAGCAACGCGGCAAGCGCAAAACAGCAACGTATAGACATCTTTCATTCTCCTTTTGTAATGATGGCGATGGGATGCCCGCGGCCGTGGTACTCCCTACACCGTTTCCAGACGAACACGCGTTGGAAAGTATTCGAGGGATCCGGACGTCAGCGGCGCTTCATCGGTTCGCCGCCGGTGGACGTGGGATCGTTCGAGCCCGACGTGCCGAAGCTCTGGCTCGCGACCTCCGCGCCGTGATGCATCTCCATCAGCTTGTCGAGGCCGATCAGCCGCAGCACGGTCTTCACGCGCTCGTCGATGCCCGCGAGTTTCATCAGCGCCAGGTTCTCGTAGCAGAGCAGGTGCAGCGTCACCAGCGCGCCAGCTTGCAGCGAGTTGATCTGGTGGATCTCGGTGAGGTCGGCGACGAACTTCCGCTCGCCGTCCACCTTCAGCATGTTTTCGACGATATCGGAGGTGTCCTGAATGGCCGTCAGGTCCGCGGCCTTCAGCCGCAGCACGACGACATCCTTGACCTTGCGGATTTCCATGGACTATTCCCGCGCGCGAACGTCAGCGCCGCCGCGCCTTCTTGCCTGAAACATCCGTCTCGGCCGCGACCAGTTCCGGCGCGGGCTCCTGCTTGGCGGAAGCCGCCAACCCCTGCGGCCGCGGCGCGCCGGCCTTCCCCGCCCGCGCTGCTTCTGTCTCCTCGCCAGTGGCGTACGCCAGCAGCTTCGCCAGCGTGCCGCGCATGTCCTTTCGCGGCGTCACCATGTCGATCTGCCCGTGCTTGAGCAGGAACTCGGAGGTCTGGAAGCCTTCCGGTAATTTCTTGCGAATCGTCTGCTCGATCACCCGCGCGCCCGTGAACCCAATCATCGCCTCGGGCTCGCCGATGATCAGGTCGGCCAGGAACGCGTAACTCGCGCTGACGCCCGCCAGCGTGGGATCGCTCAACACCGCGATGTACGTCAGGCCCGCCTCGCTGTGGCGTTCGAGCGCCGCCGACGTCTTTGCCATCTGCATCAGCGAGAGCACGCCCTCGTCCATGCGCGCGCCGCCCGAACAGCACACGATCACGATCGGCCAGCCGCGCTTAGTCGCGTGCTCGATCGCCCGCGCGATCTTCTCGCCCACCACCGAGCCCATCGACCCGCCCATGAACTGGAAGTCCATCGCGCAGAAGACCAGCGGCTGCCCCTCGATCTTGCCCTCGCCGCAGATCACCGCGTCCCGCAGGCCCGTCTTGTCCTGCGATTCCTTGATCCGTTCGAGATAGCTGCGCTTGCCCTTGAACTGCAACGGGTCGAGCGACTCCAGCCCGTTGCAGATCTCCGTGAACGAACCCGGGTCGAGCGTGATCTCCACGCGCTTGCGCGAACCGATGCGGAAGTGGTGCCCGCAGAACTTGCAGCAGTGGAAATGCTTCTCGATATCCTTAATGAACAGCGATTGCGCGCAGGACCGGTTCGGACACTTGAAGAACTGCCCCTCCGTCTGCACCTTCCGCCGCCGCTCGGGCGGTGGCGTGGAATCCCGGGAATCCTTCGCGTCCTTCGGCGTGTTGCGTTTCGGTGGCTGCGCCATGCCGTCCTTTCCTCACCCCAGAAATGAACGCGCTATCTTATGCCCTGCCGCCTAAAGAGCAAATGGGAGCCGGACGATTGCGCCGGACTTAGATTATCTGAACCGCCAGGACGCCAACGCTGCCAAGAACAGGTCTTAAGCTCGAAGTTCGATTTCCTTGGCGTTTTGGCGCCTTGGCGGTTCGATTTCTTTCGCTTACGCCCCGCGCAGCGCCTTGATCGCCGCGGCGTAGTCCGGCGACTTGAAGATCGCCGTCGCCGCCACGATGTTCTGAGCGCCCGCCGCGCGCACCTGAGCCGCGTTCTCCCCGGTCACCCCGCCGTCGATCTGCAGGAGCATCTCCGGCCCGAACGCCTTGCGCGCCTCCGCGTACTTCGGCAGGCACTCCAGCATGATCTTCTGCCCGCTGAAGCCCGGGTTCACGGTCATGACCAGCAGCATCTGGATCTGCTGCGCGAATGCGTTCGCGGCGCTCACCGGCGTCGCGGGCTTCAGCGCCAGCGCGGGTTTCGCGCCGAGCTTCGCCACGGTCTCGAGCGCCCCGTGAATATCGCCCTCAGCCTCCGGATGCACGCTCACCCAGTCAGCCCCGCTCTTCACGAAGCGGTCCACGTACTTCTCCGGGTTCTGGATCATCAGGTGGCAGTCCAGCGGCAGATTCGTGAGCCGGTTTAGCGCCTCGACGATGAACGGCCCCATCGTGATGTTGGGCACGAAATGCCCGTCCATCACGTCCACATGAATCCAATCCGCCCCCGCGGCCTCGACCGCCTGGATCTCGTCCTTCAGCTTGGTGAAGTCCGCGGAAAGGATCGAAGGCGCAATCAAGATTTTCGATTTCGGATTTTGGATTTTGGATTCCTCCAACCGTTTGGTGCAATCCAAACCTACAGCGAGAACGTATGACGCAGCGCTTTGTCGATGAGATCCATGCGCGGCCATCGGCCAATCGATTTGTCTATCTCCGTTTCTAAAACGGTCGCAAGGTTATCCGTCATCACCACCGAATCCGTTCGAAAACCCGCTATCTTGGCTTCCGGCGTTCCCAATGCGGCGGCTACGCGGCTTGGATGGCCGGAACGAGCCATGTTGCTCGTAATCATGGCGACAATCACTTGCGGAAGTCCCGTGCGCAGGCCGTCCGCCTGAACAACCAGCGCGGGCCTGCGTTTTGCCGTGACAAGATTCGAATCGGGAAAGAGAACGAGTACGACCTGGCCGCGCTTATACTTCATCGTAGGCGTCCATTTCGGGCCTACTCCAATCTTCCGCGCACGCTTTCAACCGATGGCGCAAGCTGGCGGCCTGTTCCTTGCCGATGCCCCGCCGGTCCAGGCGAACTCTATTCTTACCATCCAAAAACGTCACGATCACGCGCGCTTCGCGAACGCCTTTCGGCTTTTCGACGAGCACTACCTTCCCATTCTTGTATTGGCCTTCCACCGTCTTCAGCATACCGATCCCTCTTAACACATAGAATACTAGGTTCTCGATTTCTGTAAATAGACGTTAAAGCAGGAGAATAAATCACCCCGAAGACACGATGGCACTAAGATACACGAAGAAGATTTTTCACCAACCTTCTTCGTGTACCCGTGTGTGCTTCGTGTCTTCGTGGTGCCGTTGCGTCCGTCGCGTCACTTCTTCCGCGTGTACGTCAGCTCCATATCCTTGGCTTCCTTCCCGTCGCCGCCGGTGTGGTACATTTCGAAGACGAACTGGTCGTCGCTCACGACCTTGTGAACGCAGCGGAGCTTGACCGTCTTGCCCTCGTTCATGCAATCGCCCTGCTCGCCGGTGAACTCGATCGTCTTCCCGCCGTCCTTGCTCGCGCCGGTCACGGTCATCATCGAGGTCCCGAAGTCGTCGATCCACGCGGACGTGTACTTGCCGGTGACGCGGTCGAAGCCCTCGTACCCGATGCCGGTGTACGGCTTGCCCATCATGTCGCCCTTGTAATCCTGCTTCAGGTACCGGCCGTTCATTACCATCTTGAACTCGGCCGACGCCTTGCCTTCAAGCGGATCCTTGCCGGGCTCCATCCACATCTTCACCGCCACGTCGTACTGCCCTTCGAGCTTCTTCAACCCCTCGTGCTCCTTGCCCGGCTGCATCTTCTCCATCATCTTGGCCATCTCGGCCGCCGCGGCGTCCTGCTTCTCCTCGGCGCGAACGAGTCCCGCCAAGGCCGCCACGAAAAGAACCGCACTCAAAGCAAATTTCGACGCCATCATCGCTCTCCTTTTTCATGCTCTTTCTTAACGCGTGCCCGGAACAACCGCTCACGCCATCCATTTACCTTCCAAATCCCGGCTGCCAAGCTCCAAACGAGTTGAAGTCACCCGGAACGGGCTGCTCAATTCTCTTTGGCGCGCACCCGCGCCAGTGGTAAAGTCTGTTCGCTGGGATTGAATTATTCGGAGTTGAAGCCATGGCAGCCATTCTTCTGGAACAGCAGGCCGATGCCATCCCCGCCGATTTGCCGAGGCACGACTTGATCGCGCAAGGTCTGCGCGATCTGGCCGCGGGCCTGGAGTCCGCCGAAGCTATGCTCTTTCAGATCGGCGCGCCGCGCCTTGCGGGACTTGGCTTGCAGATACCCGAGCGCGCCGCTTCCCCCGAGCATGGCTTGTACCACTTGCTCGCGCGCGACGGCGCAGACTCCGCGCATGCGCGGTACAATGCGCTCATCCGACGGCTGGTTTCTTTCGAGCGGGCGGCCGAATGCGTGAAATGGCGAGCTGGGACAAGGTCGACCGATTCCTGAAAGCACTAGGTCGGCAGGCCGTCTCACCCGGCAAAGTATACCTGACGGGCGGCGCGTGCGCCGTATTGCTGGGATGGCGTCCGTCAACATTGGATGTCGATATCCGGCTCGTTCCCGACCAGGACAAACTCCTTGAAGCGCTTCCCGCGCTTAAATAAAATCTGCAAGTCAATGTAGAATTGGCTTGCCCCTCGGATTTCATTCCTGAACTGCCCGGATGGGAGTCCCGCAGCCCATTCATCCGGCAGGAAGGCCAACTGGCGTTTCATCATTACGACTTTTATGGCCAAGCACTGTCCAAGATCGAGCGGGGACACCGGCAGGATCTGGACGATGTAAAGCAGATGATCGCAAGCCATCGCGTCGAACCTTTCGCATTGCTGTAATACTTCGAATCGATTGAGCCGCTTCTATATAAATACCCGGCGCTAGACCCAAAAACATTTCGGGCGAAGGTCTTAGCATGGAGCCACGGAAGACCGTAGCCAAAAACACCGCGGCCCCGAAGTTCCCTCCGGGGCCGCGAACCCTGAACTACAAACCACGAACTCTAAACCAATCCGTTCAGCCCAGCTTCGCCGCCAGCGCCGTCAGATCCGCCATGCGGTTGCTGAAGCCCCACTCGTTGTCGTACCACGAGACCACCTTCACGACGCGCTTGTGGACCACGTTCGTCAGGCCCGCGTCGACGATGCTGCTGTGCGGATCGTGGACGATGTCGCTGCTCACGATCGGCTCTTCCGTGTAGCCAAGGATGCCCTGCATCGGGCCGTCGGCCGCCGCCTTCAGCGCCTTGTTGACCTCTTCCTTGGTCACGTCCTTGGCGAGTTCGAGCGTGCAGTCGATCAGCGAACCCGTCGGCACCGGCACGCGGAACGAGACGCCCTCGATCTTGCCCTTCAGCTCCGGAATCACTTCGCTGATCGCCTTCGACATGCCCGTCGTCGTGGGGATGATGTTCACCGCGGCGGCGCGGGCGCGGCGCAGATCCTCGTGGATCAGGTCGTTGATGCGCTGGTCGTTCGTGTACGCGTGGATCGTCGTCACCATGCCCTTCACGATCCCGAAGCTGTCGTTCAGCACTTTCATCACCGGCGCGGTGCAGTTGGTGGTGCAGCTCGCGTTGCTAAAGGTAAGGTGCTCCTTCTTGAGCGTCTTTTCGTTCACGCCGAAGACGATCGTCGCGTCCACGCCGTCCTTGGCGGGCGCGCTGAGCAGCACTTTCTTGGCGCCGGCGGTCAGGTGGTCGCCGAAACCGCCGCGCTCGCCCGCGCGCGTGGTGAAGATGCCGGTGCTCTCGGCGGCGATGGCGACTTCCAGCTTCGCCCAGGGCAGGTCCTTGGGACTGCGGACCTTCAGGCACGGGATCTTGACGCCGTTCACGACGAGGTTCTCGCCGTCGCTCTTGACCTCGCCCGGGAAGCGGCCGTGCACCGAATCGTACTTGAGCAGGTGCGCGAGCGTCTTCGCTTCGCCCAGGTCGTTGATCGCCACCACGTCGAAGTCCTTCGGCCGCGCCGCAAGCGCCCGGAAGAAGAGCCGCCCAATGCGCCCGAACCCGTTGATCGCCACTCGAATTCCCATCGACGTCGACTCCCTTGCTTCAAAAGCTCGCACAGCCCGATACCGTTTGCCTGACCGCCCGAGGGGCTGAAGAACTCCGGGCGAAAAGGAACGCTCAAAGATAAAGGATACGCGAACGAAGTCAAAGCCCTTGCGCTACGCATCGAAGAAAAAAGGCTCTTTCAACGGCCCATGCGTTAGGCGGAGAATTGTTACGGAATTCGTAATGTTGGATAATGAGCGCGTTTGCCTGCGGAGCGTAATGCAGGCGTAAAGCAATTCGTCGTACAGGCGTCCCGCCTGTTCGCAGAACGGCGATGCCAAATCAACCCTGATTGTCCTCGATCGTGGTCATTTCAAAAGTCGAGTAGTCTGTCACCGTATCTCTCGAAAGGTAAGAAAAGACACAATTTCGATTAGTTATTCTATGAGGGATGAGCGTATGCAAAAAGTAAGATTGAGCCCATCGGTCTAAATGACGAACGGCTCAGTTAATCAGGTTCCTGCTAACAACTACCGTAGCCATACCCGGGATCAGGATCAGATATGATGAGTGAGCCTGACTTTCCGGCCTGGGACGGTCAAGAGTCTGTCGCCGACTACGCCATGCGCGCTGGTCTCCCGCCTACAAAGACGCTGGATTTGGGCAGCAGCGTAAAGATGGAACTGACGCTGATTCCGGCCGGTAGTTTCATCATGGGTTCGCCGGAGCACGAGAAGCCAGTGGTCGGCCAGATTATGGCGGGAATCAGTGGCGGCCTCGTATTTGTGGTAGTGCTGGTATTGCTGCTTAACGCATGGAAGAAGCGCAGGCGACCGCAGTTTTCACTGACGTTCACAATGGTGATGACGTTTGTGGCGGCATGCGGGGTGTGGGGCTACGTGCGATGGAATGATGCCTTAAAGCACACCGACGACAGAGTAAATGAGTTTCCTGCACACGTAGTCAGGCTGACAAAGGCATTTTACATGGGCAGGTTCGACGTCACGCAGGAGCAATACCAGCAAATCATGGGGGCGAATCCGAGTTCGTTCATCGGTACAGACAATCCGGTGGAGAATGTCTCGTGGGCCGACGCGCATGACTTCTGTAAGAAACTGAGTGAGAAATCCGGCGAAACAGTTCGCCTACCGAGTGAATCCGAATGGGAATTCGCCTGCCGTGCCGGATCGGCAGCAAAATACTGCTCTGGAGATAGCGAAGAAGATTTGGAGCGTGTCGGGTGGCACGACTCGCCCATTACCAACAGCACGCATCCAGTCGGACAGAAAGAGGCCAATCGGTTCGGACTGTATGACGTGCATGGGAATGTCTGGCAATGGTGCCAGGATTGGTACGGGGATTACTCAGCCACTCCAGGCATTGACCCGGTTGGACCTGCTCAGGGTACCGACCGGGTGGTGCGTGGCGGTACCTGGCACTACAAGCCCGGGGATTGTCGTTCGGCTATCCGAGAGTGCTACGATCCGGACTACTGCTACAACGGCCTCGGTTTCCGGGTGGTGGTTTCAGTGTCCATACGCCGTAGTGACCGCGACAATTAAGAGAACAGCTTGCTCAATTATTTCCAGAGCGTCCCCTGCCGTCGGTTGCGCGGTGAATCTTTCGTGCCACCCGGCTCATAACCAGCCAATATACCCAGCCTCATCCATCCTGAAATAATTGAGTAGACCTGTCCTAAGGACAGAATGCCTACCGCATGCTATACAAGCGAGACGTCTATGCCTCGGCCCCGCTCGCGCTGGACAGACCCGGGCTTCATCGGTAAATAGGGAGCGGCTGAAACGGAGATGACGCGATGCCCAGCGAAGAAGGCTATACCCTGTGCGTGTATTTCGGGAAGGGGCTCTCTCCCGAACGCTCGGAGATTCTCGACCTCGCCAAAGCCGAGAAGGCCTTCACCGACGCCAAGGGCGCCGCGATCCTCTGGCAGGTCCGTCCTCCGGGCGATGGGCTGGGCTGGATCAAGCTGAAGGAAAAGGAAGCGCCGCCGCCCGCACCGCCGGCCCCGGCCAAACCGGCCGCGCCCGCGGCGGCCCCCGGCGCGCCTGCAGCGGCGGCGAAACCCGCCGCGCCTGCTCCCGCGGCCGCGCCAAAGTTAGCGCCGCCCGCGGAACCCCCGAAGGCGTAGTTCCCTTTCGCTGGGCTATCCGACGTTCAATCGTGCTGTAAGATTCTTTTCATAGACGTCTGGCCGTCTTTTGCGCCAGCAGCCTCAAGCCGGAGTACGACCATGCCTGCCGCGTTTCAACCGTCCGGAGCCTGGACCGCCCTGGTGACGCCGTTCGACAAGAACGGCAAGTTCAATGCCCCGGCGTTCAAGCGCCTCTGCGAATTCCAGATCGCGCAAGGCATCACCGGGCTCGTCCCGGCCGGCACCACCGGCGAATCCCCCACCCTCTCGTGGGAAGAGCACAACCATGTGATCGAAGACGCCGTCGCCGCGGCCAAGGGCAAGGTCGGCGTGCTCGCCGGCACGGGCTCCAACTGCACCGACGAAGCCGTCGCTGCGACGCGCCATGCGCGCGAAGCCGGCGCCAGCGCCGCGCTGCTCGTGGACTGCTACTACAACGGCCCGTCGTCGCTCGAACTGCGCGCCGAATACTACGAAGCCGTGCTCCAATGGGTCCCCGAGATCCCCCTGGTACCGTACATCATCCCCGGCCGCAGCGGGACGGCGCTGAGCGCCGAGGACCTCGCGATTCTCCATCTCAAGAACCCCAAGCGCCTGCCCGCCGTCAAGCAGGCCACGGGCGACCTCGACCGCATGCGCCGCGACCGCACGCTCTGCGGCGCCGGCATGGCGATCATGTCCGGCGACGACGACCTGACGCTGGCGATGATGCAGGACGCCGCCATCGGCTGCTCGGGCGTGATCTCGGTGATGACCAACGTCGTCCCCGGCGCGATCGCGCGGATGGTGGCGGCGCAGGCCAAGGGCGATGCCGCGCAGGCCAACGAGATCGGCAAGAAGCTCGCGCCGCTCTTCCGCCTCGTCGGCTGCCGCGTGACCAGCAAGCGCACGCTGCCCGACGGCCGCAGCGCCGAAGTCGAAGACAAGTTCCGCAACCCGACGCCGGTCAAGGCCATGATGGCGGGCCTCGGCATGGCCGTCGGCCCCGCGCGCCGCCCGCTCGGCAAGATGACCGCCCCCGCCGTGCAGATCTGCCGCGAGGCGCTCAAGGAAGTCCACAAGACCGCGCCCGAGTTCCTCCAGCCCATCGGCGAGTTCTTCGGCGTGAACATCGAGCAGCGCCTGAACAGCGACGCCGTCTGGGCGGACCTCGCGCGAATTTAGAAAAATTTGCGGCATTAACTGGAAATGCCCATATGTCGAGTGAACCCAAACCCAGACGAGCAGTAAATAATCGTCGAGCAAGCAAGCGGTCTAGATCGAAGCGAAAGAGCTTTTTTGTTGATTATTTTCGCGACAGGATCGCCATAAGTTCTACGGCCTTTTATGTTTTTCGAAACGGAGGACCTGTTTCGTTCGGATCCGGGGTTTTCTTGGTAATAGGCAACCGCTGCTTCATTGTAACAGCTGCCCACGTCGGGCGACTTATTGACCAAAATACAGACGCTGTCTTGATCCCATCCAACAGTGCCCAGGGAAACTTAGAATGCTTAAGATTCGAGCGGATTCTGTATCCTGTCAGGAGAGAGAATATAATCGATGTGTGCGTGGTAGTCTTATCAGGTACTAAAAGGGACTATACCAAAGGCCAAAGGCGCTTGGTCAACCTTTCAAAAATTGGCCTAGTGGATGCAGTGAATTGTGGAAGAACCGGATATATTTTTGTCGGCCTTCCAAGCGAACATTCAAACATGAATGTTCAAAAGGAGAGCCCATTTAGGTCTCATATAGATTCGATGTTCCTGCTTTATGATACGGTCAAATATCGCAAGAAAGATGTGGAGAATTACGATGGACGGGCACACATTTTATTATCTGCCAGTCACCTCATGAAGCCTGTGGAATACAAAGGGCGAAAGCCGAATCGAGTTGTCGTTGGCTCCATGCCTACGAAATTGTCAGGTGTAAGCGGTAGCGGCATTTGGCGATACATCGTAACAAAAACCCGATATGGAAATTTCGCACGACGTAAGGACCTCAAACTCATAGGCATTCAGCATTCTGTTAAGCAGGGAGCCTATATCAAGGGAACAAAGATCGGATTTGCTTTATCCTTAATTTACAACCACTACGTATCCCTACCTGATCCCCTACGGTTTTATCGAAAGAGGCGAAAAGGAATTTTTCTACCGGATAGCCGTTGGCTGTAAGAATGCTCGCTGGTTGCCTTCCGATGAAACTCACCCTATGTAACAGCCCCCGCCACCGATTGACGCACGCCGCGTCTGCTTATAAACCCACTATCAAGGCTTACGCTCGCCCCACGGAGACCGCTTATGAAAAATCGCATCCTTACCTTCGCCCTGCTGCTCGCCTGGACCGCCGCCGGCGTCTTCGCCGCGGACGAGAGCACCTACGATTACACCTACGACGACGGCCTCTACTCCACCGTCACGCTCTCCAAGCGCCTCAACAAGCACGACGTCGAGAACGAGAAGAGCGTCAAGCTCTCCAACATTCCCGGCTTCGCGAAGGAACTGAAGGTCCGCGTCGCCTGGCAGCGCGAAGACAAGAAGCGCATCGCGAACGCGCCGCTGGTCGTGGTGCTGCTCGGCCTCAACGGCCGCATCAAGGACGACCTCGCGGAAGTCTGGCAGGGCCTGCTCTACGAATCCGGCTGCCACGTGCTGACTTTCGACAGCGTCTTCGGCGCCGATTTCGGCAAGTGTTCGAACCACGGCGTCGCCGGCAACGTCATCGCCGAAGCCGAGGCCGCCGCGAAAGTCGTCGAAGCCTTCCTCGCGCAGCCGGGCGTGAACGAGCACATCGCGAGCGTCAACCTCTTCGGCACCAGCTACGGCGGCACCGTCTCCCTGCAGGTGGCCCGGCTGGGCGCGGAAGGCAAGCTCCCGTTCAAGCTCGGTAAGGTCGTTGCCTTCTCGCCCACGGTCGCGCTCAAGTCCTCCGCGCGCATCCTCGACGCGTGCTACACGGAAGACTTCGGCAAGATCAACTTCGACCGCATGAAGCTATTGAAACTGCGCGACCGCGACCCCGTCCCCGCCGGCGCGCCTCCGCCGTTTGAAGACAGCTACATGAAGGCCGGCGTCGGCTACGTCTTCAAAGAGGAGCTAAAGAAGGTCATCGAGAAGAACGACAAGCAGTACGACTTGGGCCAGCTCGAACAGTTTAAGCGCAGCGACGATCCGCGCGGCGACTCGAAGGGCTGGACCTTCACGCAGTACGTCGAAGAGATGGCCTTCCCCTACTGGCAGGCCAAGGGCGCGTTCAAGAGCGCCGACGAACTCTGGGCCGCCGGCGACCTGCGCAATATCCTCCCCGCCGCGGGCGAGAACGTCCGCGCCTACATCGCCGCAGACGACCCGCTCAACGATCCGAGCGATCTGGCCGCCCTGAAGAGCGCCGTCAAACCCCCGCGCCTCAACGTCATCCCCCACGGCGGCCACCTCGGCTACGCCGACGCCGAATGGGTGAAGAAGGTGCTCGACACCGCGTTCAAACCCTAGACGGATGGGTTGGCTGGTTAACTGGTTTCCTGGTTGGCTTGTTCACTGGCTTGTTATCTGGTTGGCTTGTTATCTCGTTGGCTGGTTATCTCGTTGACTGGTTATCTGGTTTGCTGCTTATTTGGCTCGCTGGTTATTTGGTTCGCTGCTCATTTGGCTCGGTGGTTACGAGGTGACTCCCGCCCTCACATGCCGTTAACCAGTAAACCAGCCAACGTGGAAACCAGCCAACCAGCGACCTCAAGCCGTTAAAGCGAAAATCCAAAATCGGAAATCGAAAATGCCGTCCTCCCCCTTGACACGCTCCTTCTTGTAGGTTACTGTTCCCTCAGCGTCCGCGTGATTCCCTATGGGCGATCCTAACCACGCGGCCGCAACCCGAGGCAAATCCCAACCCAAAACCAGAGCAAATTGAACCCGGCGCAGCCGCGTCGCGTTCCCCCTCTCCCCGTTGAGGGAGAGGGGGCAGGGGGTGAGGGGC
>JACQFI010000031.1 GCA_016200135.1 Planctomycetota bacterium | reverse complement strand
CGGCCTGCTCCTTGGCTTCTTTATCGCGAGCCTTGCGCGCTTCTTCCTGCGCCTTAATGGCGTCCTTCGCGCGGCTGGCCATGCGTTTCATCAGGTCCTTGTCGGACTCGATCTTGTTTGAGTCGTCGCCTTTGATCTGCTGGCGCTTCTCGCTGAACGGTTCGAAGCGTTTCTGTGGGTCCGTGAGTAAGAGGTTGCCAGGCGGCAGCACCAGAAAGGTGAAGTCCTTGTAGCGCACCCACTGCTTCACCCCTGCCGGCAGGTCTAGGTCGCCCCGCTTGTCGAAGCGGGCTTCGGAGAGTTCGGTATCGGTTTCCGCCCTGCACGTGCAAACGCTCGCGGCGCCGAGCAGCATCAAAAGGGAGAGTTGAATGCGCAAATGCATAGGACCTCCTTGCCTGCCGATTCCCCGACAGGCTATCGCCTTATTAAATCGCACGAGGCTGGCGGTTCAATCCGGAAATTCGTGAAGCAATCCAACCGATGGACGATCCATTTATCTGGAGAAGGGCAGCTCAATAAAGGGGGAAGCAACATGCTCGGAGCAAAGACCTTGATGGCGTGCCTGGTGGCAGGCGTGGTCGCGTTCGGCCCGGTGGCTTCGGCGCGGGCGGCGGAAGTGGGCGTTCAGCACCACCTGAAGCATCACAAGCACCAGAAGCGGCACCACCACAAGCAGCATCACAAGAAGAACTGACGGTCCGTTGGCTCGCTGCTCTTAGCTCGCGGCAGCAACCCGGCTGTTCTATAGTTGCCGCGAGCCGCCGCTACGCTACGCTCCGCCTGCCGCGCCCGCAGCCAACGTGCTTTTCGGGAAGGTCCAGTTTTTCGCCGCGTACTTCTCGTCGCGGGCCGAACCGGCCAGCGGCGCGGCAAGCATCTCCTCTTTCTTCGCAAAGAGCGGGCTGCGTTCGCACGCGTCGCAGATAAAGCACGGGTCCTTGTCGGCATCGGCGCAGGTCTGCGTGACCATGCCTTTCTCGGCGCGCTTGAGTTCGCGCTTGAGGAACCCCTCGCTCACGGTGTCGTTGACGCACACCCACGGCAGGATCTCGTCGAGCTTGCGTTCGCGCAGGCCGTACCAGTCGGCATCGATACCGTGTTGCTTGAATGCCTCGGCCCAGACGTCCATCTTGAGCTGGTCGTCCCAGCCGTCGAAGCGCGCGCCCAGGCGCCAGCCGGTCTCGAGGGCCGCGCCCAGCCTGCGGTCGCCGCGCGAGAAGACGCCTTCCAGGTAGCTGCAGTCCGGCGCGTGGACCTTCACCTTCACGCTCTTCACGCGCGTGCTCGAACGGATCACGCCCTGGCGGCGGCGCCACTCTTCGCGGTCGAGCATCGGGGCCCACTGGAACGGCGTGCCGGCCTTGGGCACGAAGCTGCTCACGCTGGCGCTCACCTTGGCCGGCGGCTTGCCCAGATGCGTCCGCGCGAGCGCGATCTTGTCGCTCAAGCGCCCGATCGCGCGCAGGTCGTCGTCGTTCTCACCCGGCAGGCCAAGCATGAAGTACAGCTTTACATGATCGTAGCCGTGCTTGAAGGCCTCGATGCAGCCCGCGAGCAGATGGTCGTCGCGCACGGGCTTGTTGATGATGTTGCGCAGCCGTTCGCTGGCGGCCTCGGGCGCGATGGTCAGCCCGCCTTTGCGCACGCGCGCCATCTCTTTCGGGAGCGTCGCCAGCACCGTGCCGATGCGCAGCGAGGGCAGCGAGACGCCGATGCCGCGGTCCTCGAAGTAATCGTTGAGCCGCCGCGCGAGGTCCGTGATGCCGACGTAGTCGCTCGACGAGAGGCTCAGCAGGCCGATCTCATCGTAGCCGGTCTCTTCGAAGCCCTTCTTCGCCAGCTCGATCACCTTCTCGGGGCTGCGCTGGCGCTGGCCGCGCGTGATCATCCCCGCCTGGCAGAAGCGGCAGCCGTTCACGCAGCCGCGCATGATCTCGATGCTGAAGCGCTCGAAGACCGTCTCCACGTACGGCACGATCTGCTTGGTCGGGAAGAACGCGTTCTCGAAATCCTTCACCGCGCGCCGCTTGACCGGGAACGGCAGCCGGTTGCGCAGCGGGATCACGTCCGCAATGGTCCCGTCGGGGAAGTACTCGAAGCGGTAGAAGCGCGGGACATACACGCCTTCCACTTCGCGGCAGAGCCTATACAGCAACTCTTCGCGCGTGAGGCCCAGCTTCTTCAACTCCACGACCTTGTTCGCGACCTCGAGCGCCATCTCTTCGCCTTCGCCAATGCAGAAGGCGTCGACGTAATCGGCGATCGGTTCGGGCGCGAAGGCCGTGTGCCCGCCCATGATCACGATCGGGTGGCTCATGTCGCGCGCTTCGGCCTTCAGCGGGATGCCGGCCAGGTCCAACATGGTGAGCATGTTGGTGAAGCCCATTTCGTAGGCGACGCTGAACGCGAGCAGGTCGTACTCGCCCACGGGCGTGTATGTCTCGAGCGTGAACAGCGGCGCGCCGTGCTCGCGCATCCGCTTTTCCATGTCCGGCCACGGCGCGAACGTGCGCTCGCAGACGATGTCCGGCTGCTCGTTCCACAATCCGTAGAGGACCTTGAAGCCGGTGGACGACATCCCCATCGCGTAGGTGTCGGGGAAGGCGAGCGCGATCTTGACGCGCATCGCGGCGTGATCTTTGATGACCTGGTTGTGCTCGCCGCCCGTGTACTGCGCGGGCGTAGTGACGAACGGCAGGATGTGGGCCTCGACGTGGCGGCGCAGCTCTTTGCCGCGCAGGCCCGTTGCGTGCTTGGATCCAGCGAGCATGTTTCCCCCACGAAGGACCGTACAGCAGTAATCAGTAACGAAAGTATTCAGTAACGGCTATTGGGTGCGACCGCTTCACTGAAAACCGACCTCGTCCGGTTAAGTATTAAGCCCGCTCCTCTTAGGGAATGCAAGTCGGTAAGGTAAGGGACTGTTGCTTGGCCGCTCGCAACCTCTAGACTCCCTAACATGACCCCCGAGCTCTGGGCCCGCTTCATCCCTGCCGCGGCTGTGCCGGTGGTGCTTATCTCCGCCTGCGCGCTGCTCTGCCTGGCGTTCTACAACCGCCTCGTCTCGTCGATCTCGCGGCTGCGCGTCTTCCAGCGCGAACGGCTCCAGATGCTGGAGAAGATCGCGCGGGAGAGCGCGGCGGACCGCGGCGCGGAGGCGCTCAAGGCCCTGCACGAACGCACGGTCGCGTCGCTGGAAGAACAGACCCGCCGCGTCATTGCGCGCGCGCAGCTCTTGCGCAGCGCGCTCACGTTTACGCTCTCGGCCGTCGTCTGCCTGATCGTCTGCTCGGTGGTCTCGGGCTTGAGCGTCCTCTGGGAGCCCGCGGCCTATCTCGCGGCCGTGCTCTTTCTCGCGGGTGTCGCGCTGCTGCTGGCCGGCGTGCTCTGCGCGATCAAGGAAGTCCGCGCGGTGCTCGAATCCGTGGAACTCGAGACCCAGTTCGTGACGGAACTCGAACACGAATGGGAGAAGCGCGCCGGCGCCGGGCCCGGCATCGGCGCTCCGAAAGGCGCGCTAGAGGCCGCCGACGCGCGGCACAAGGACTAGGCAGCCGAAGTAAGCCCTATTCAATAGCGCATGGATTCACTGCTCATGCAGGGCCTTCCAATACGCGAATGCGCCGAAGACGATGCCGGCGCTGATAAGCACGGCGCAAAAGACTTCCATGGGAGACAGCTCCACGCTGGTGTTGTCAAAACGATCGCTCTTGGAGGTGAACAGGTAAAGCATGCCGCCGGCAAAAAGCGAAAGGACGCTCAGCAGGCCGAATAGATGCCAGTCGGGCATGCGTGTGGGAAGGTTGGACGGCGCCTCCGGCTCTTCTTCGAACGCGGGCTTACGGCGGGGAGGCCCGGAACTGGGCGGGCTGGAGTCGGGCATGGCTTGCTCAACTCCCCCGCACGGCATTGAGCGCTTCCACCCGCCCGCTGGCGTTCAGCTTGCGGTAGAGGTTGCGCAGATGCGCGCGCGCGGTGTCGTAGGCGATGCCTTGATCAAGCGCGATCTGCTTGGTGCTCAAGCCCCGCGCGAGCGCAGCGAAGACCCGGGCCTCGCGGTGCGTGAGTCCCCGCGCCTGCGCCCGGCGGATATCGGCTTCCGGATCGGCCGCCGCGGGTTGCAAAGATTCAAGCCGGACCAGCAGCGTGTGCCCATCCCGCGCGTTGCGGGCGTTCAGGCTCCCAAGCCGGTAGACGCGGCCGTCGCGAGCCGTCCAGTTCACGCGTCCGCCGTTGGCCCCGCATGCGTTTGGCGCGACGCGCAGGAACTCCTGCAGGCACAGGTTCCGCGCCGGCGGCTGGCCGTGCAGGCCCAGGATGCGCGCGGCGGATGGCGAAGCTAAAAGAAGTTGTCCGTCGCGCACCGCGGCCACGGCTTCGCTCACGGCGTCCAGCAGCGTGCTCACAGCGTTCGCCTGCTGCCAGCGCTCATGCCAGGATTCCAGGTTCTCCAGGCCGCGGCCCACGTAGGGCGCGAGAAAGGCGAGGAAATCCCGGGTCTTCTTGGGGAACGCGAGCCGGCGCTCGTCTTTCGCCAAGCCCACGGACCAGGCCATCTCGCCCAGCCGGTTTCGCAGACAGATGCCGATGCAGTTGCGCACGCCCACGCCGTGAAGCAGGTCGACATAGTATTCCGAGTTGTACCACGCGCGCTCGCCGACCACGCTGGGGATGTGAATCAGCGTATCCTTGAGTTTTGGGATATGCGGCCAGATGGGGTTCTTCCAGATGTAGTACGGGCTCGCCTTGGGATAGTGCTCGGTATAGCGCTGCTGGCCGTGGATCGATTCCGAAAAGCGTTTGCCCAGAACGGTCTCGCGGCAGGGGATGAACTGGCCGTTCTCGGCGCCGGAAAGCTCCATCAGCGCCGCGAGTAGGTCGCCATGGGCGCGGCCGGGATCGCCGGCCTGGGTGAGCGTCTCAAAAAGCTTCCCGATTGCTTCGCGCTCGCGTTTTCGCATTTGCCATCTCTTACAGGTACTCCTAGAGTACCCAACCTAGTCCGAATTGCCTATATCTTGCCGCTTGCGAATACGCACGCAAGAGTATGCAATGGTGCGAATGAATGCAATCCATGGAACGCCTGAAAAACAGGCTGGCCGAATCGAGGAACCTACCATGACGGTCACCCCTACGAAGTACGATACCGATTCGGACCTGTTGACGTATCGTTATCGTAGAAACCTGACGCTCGTGCAGCTTAGCGCGCTCACGGGCTTAAGCCCCTCCACGCTGCACCGGCTGGAACGCGGCGTGCTCAAAGCCTCCCCCCGCTCCCTGGTCAAGCTCATGGATGGACTGAAGCTCGACGCGCAGCAGCTCGAACACATGCTTCAGTTAAGCGTGGAGAAATACGGCAAGCCGGCGCGCAGGCTTGCCGCTACGGGGCGCTTGACCTCTTCGGGCCGGTAGGCTGGTTTCCGCGGGCGGGCTTGCCGGTTGTGCGGGCAGCCGGCGCGGCTAGACTTTCCGCCATGCGCGCAGCCGTCATCCTGCTCTTGCTCATGCTTCTGGTCGTCGCGGCCGTCGGCCCGAGCATCTTCGCGCCCGCCGAAAAAGCCGACGACGAACTCGTGCTGCTCTCGCCGCACTGGGACGGCATCCGCACCGAATTCGGCCGCGCCTTCGCGGAAGACTGGAAGCAGAAGACCGGGCGTACCGTTAAGGTGACGTGGCTCGACGTGGGCGGCACAGGCCTGATCCGCAAATACATCGACGAACAGGCGCGCAAAGCGCAATGGGATAAAGGCGAAGGCATCGGCGTCGATATCCTGTTCGGCGGCGGCACGTTCGACTACGAGACGCTTGCCGACGAGGCGCGCATGGCCAAGGCCGGCATCAAGGTCGCCGGCGGCCTCTTCGAGCCCCATCCGCTGCCGCCGGAGAGCGCCCAGGAGATTCCGAACAAGGTCAACGGCCAGACCTTGCGCGACCCGCAGGGGCGCTTCTACGGCGCGTGCCTCTCGGGATTCGGGTTCGTCTACAACAAGATCGTGGTCGAGCGCGCCCATTTGCCCGCGCCGTCCTCGTGGAAGGACCTCGGCCGGCCGGAATACTTAGGCTGGGTCTCGTGCGGCGATCCCACGCAGTCGGGTTCGTTGCAGATGGCCTTCGAGATCGTGCTGCAGGCGCACCAGTGGGAAGAAGGCTGGGGCGTCCTGGCGCGCATGATCGCCAACGCGCCCGCGTTCAACGAAGGCGGCGCCTCGATCCCGCGCGACGTCTCGCTCGGCCAGGCCGCCGCGGGCCCGTGCATCGATTTCTACGCCGCTGCTCCCATGCGCCGCCAGGGCGCGACGCACCTCGAGTTCGTCTTCCCCAAGGGCCAGTCGGTGGTCACGCCCGACGCCATCGCCATCTTCCGCAACGCGCCGCACCCGGAAGTCGCGCGCGCCTTCCTCGACTTCGTGATGGGCGAGCTGGGCCAGCGCCTCTGGTACATCAAGCGCGGTTTGCCCGACGCGATGGGCGGCCCGAAGGCATTCGACCTCGAACGCCTGCCCGTTTGGCCGAAGCTCTACAAGCACGACCCGCCGCTGCCGACCTACACCGTCGCGCGCCCGTTCGACCAGGGCGATGCCTTCGAGTACGACGACAAGAAAGGCGGCAAGCGCTGGGGCATCCTCAAGGATTTCATGCGCGCGACGCTCATCGACGTCCACGAAGACCTGAAGGAAGCGTGGAAAGCGGTGATCGCGCACGGCCGCGTGGACGATCTGGGCCAGGCGCTCGGGAAACCGGCGGTGAGCGAGAAGGCGCTGCTCGAGGCCGCCGGTAAAGGGTACACGCAGATGCAGCTCAATCGCCTGCGTAATTTATGGACGGGCTGGGCCCGCAAGCGCTATCGCGCGATCCAGCAGGCCGCGGAGACGAACGGTTCCGCGCCCGCGTACGAACCCGCGCCCAACGAGCCGTAACGGCCCGCGTCACGGCATCGGGAATCCGAACTTCGCGCAATCTTTAAGCACTGTCTCGGCCCGCTCGTTCTGCCCCAGGGCGCGCAGCAGCCAGGAGAACGCCAGTGCCGCGTCGGCCGAGTGCGGATTCAACGTGAGCGTCAGCTCGTACGAGGCCAAGCGGGCCTCGTCCTGCTTCAGGTTCTCCAAGGCCACGCGGGCGCCTTCCGGGTTCAAGTGGGTGAGCATGATCCAATCCCAGCTCGTGGTCGAAAGCGGAATGGCCCGGACGGAAGCGTAGAGCAGACCCGCGGCCTTCCTGACGTCCGGATCGGCCGCCGCGGCTTCGCGCAGCTTGGGCAGTTTCTCAAGCCCGGAGGCGAAGATCTCCGTGAACGAGAGGTTGCGCTTCAGCTTCTTGTCCAGTTCGGCGAACTCCGGCACGCTCTTGCAGAGCCGCTGGTGCGCGCGGAAGAAGAGCGCCGTCGTCAGCAGCCCGCGGCTTCCGGAGCAGTCCTTGGCGCTCAGCGCACGCTCCGCCAGGCCCACGATCTTCTCCGGATCGCACGGCACGTTGGCCGGGTAGCCTTCGTACGCGGCCTGGACGTAGCGTTCGCAGGCGAGCGCGGGTGTCGCGCCCCTCACGTCCTTCGGCATTTCGGCCAGGGTCTTCTCCCACTTCGCCAGGCGCACCTGGACCTCCGCTTGAATCTCCGCGTCCCGCTGCCCGGCGAGGAACTCGGCCAGCGTCTGGATGTTCTCTTTCGAATCGAATTCGACGCCTTTGGCCTTCTCGAGCAGGGCCTTGACGCCGGCCGCGTTGCGCGCGCTGAGGTAGAAGCTGGCGAGTTCCTGATAAATGGAGGCGCGCTTGGGCGCGAGCAGGAGGGTCTGTTCGAGCAGCGAAACGGCCTTCTTGCCGTCGGGAGAGCCGAAAAACCGGCCGAAGATCGCGGCGCGGCCGTTCTCGTCGCTGTACAGCTCTCCAAGAATATCGAGGCTGGGCGAGATGCGCAGGACCTTGTAATCGACCTCATCGCCCGCGACGTCCATCACGGCGCGGCCGGTGAGCGCCTGGGAGACGTTGTCGAGCAGGATGCTCTTGCCGGGTTCCAGTTTCAGCGCCTCTTCCATCATGGACGCGCCTTGCCGGAAGTCCTCCTTCAAACCGGTGATGGGGAAGAGCGCGTAGTAGGCCAGCGCCGCGTTGTTCAACGTGGCGGAGGTCTTGGGCATCGTGGCGTACACCGCCAGGCAGTCGCGCAAATTCTTCTCGGCCTCGGCGTTCTTGCCCTCGAGATGCGCCTTGGTGCCCTTCGCGTAGAAGAGATCCGCCTTGACCTCGTTTTCCGTCGGGCTGCTCAAGCCCAGCCATTTGATCTTGTCTTCCAAATCGGTAAAGGTGACCGCGCGCATGTGTGCCGCCGCGGCCTTCTCCTCCGGCACGGCCGACTTCGCGTATGCCTTCTCGCACAGTTCGCGGCACTCGGCGTCCGCGCCCACCTCGCGCAGCATCCGCGCGACGCTCATCATGCTTATGAACGCATCCTTCTTGCTGGCGAGGTACTCGTCGAAGAGCTTGCGGCCGTCCTTGTACCGCCCGAGCCAGTACAGCACTTGCCCGTAGAAGATGCGGTACTCGTCGGTCTCGCTGGCCACGCCCTGGATGGACAGGAAGACCTTCTCCGCCGCTTCGAGCGTCTGCTTGCGTTCCTCGGGCGGCTGGCCTTGTGCGCGGCGGAGCATCACGATGCCGAGTTCCAGCGCGACCGGCACGACGTTCGACTCACGGGCGAGCTTCTCCTGCGCCTGTTTGAGCGGCGCGTTGTTTCTGATGCGCTGCGAGACGAACTCGGTTACTTTTTCCTGCTGTTTGTCCTTGGCGAGACGGTTGTAGTTCTGGTACCAGGCGTCGCCCGCGACGCCGTTCTTCAGGTCGCTGATGGCCAGATCCGAGACCTGTTTTTCCATTTTGTTCAGCTCCTGCTCCGCGGCATGCAGGCCCTTCATCCGTTCGTCGCAGTACGGCGCGAGGAGCGCGTAGGACGCGTCGTACTGCTCCTGCTGCGCGTAGTACTGGCCGAGAATGCGCGCGCCTTCCAGCTTGCCCAGTTTTGCGCCGACCGGCGCCAGCAGCTTCACGCACGCGTCGAGTTCCTTGCGGCTCTCCAGAATCTCGGCGAGCTGCGAAGCAAGTTCCGGGTCGTCGGGATGCTGCGCGGCGGCCGCCTTGAGCAGCGCCTCGCGCTTGGTGGGAAACGCCTTGTCCAGCGCGGCGAGCGGGGCCACGGTGTCGAGGATCTTCAGCGCGAACTTGGGGTCGGCGGACTCGTGCTTGGCCGAGAGTGCGTAGCCCATTTTGAGCGCCGCGCCTTTGTCCAGCAGCCCGCTGTTGGACTGCTCCTGCTGCGCCGCGAAGGCCAGCAGCCCGCAGGCTTCTTCCGCCGTCGCTTCGCCGAAGTGTTCGTCGAAGATCTTGCGCGCCGCCTCGCGGGCTTCGGCCGCGTGCGAACTCGGCCGGCTCGCGATCGCCGCGTATTCCTGGGCCGCCTTCAGGTACTGCCTGTCCGCCGCCATCTCGTTCGCGGTATCCATCTGCTTCCCGGCCATGTAGTCCGGCGAATGCGTGTAGCTCTCCCACCCGCCGATTCCCGCGATGCCGAGCACTGAAAGGAGCACGAGCATGTTCCAGAGTTTCGCGAAGGCCGACAGCGGCTCTTTGCCCAGAAAGTACCAGCGGTTCGCCCCGGCGTCGGCCACGCGGTACGCGCCCAGGCTCAGCACGGGAATGAAGATGAAGCAGAGGCAGAGCGTCTTGATGTACGTGCGCGTCTCGGCGTCGTAGTCGCGCTTGCCGTAGACGCTCGTCCCGCAGCCGTTAAGCAGGAAGAGCGCCGGCCCGCCTTTAATGGGCGTCATCTCCGGAAACTTCTGGCGCAGCAGTTCCTCGATCTCGCGTTGGTTCTCGGCCATGGCGCAGACCCTCCTGTGGCGTTTGCGATGCTCGTTTGGATATCCGTTTACAGGTGCTTTTGTCGGCCAGCATCCTTGCATCCCACGAAGTGCAGTCAACAGGAATCCGCACGGTCGATTTGCAGGGTTTTCACGCTGGCGTTTATGGAAGTTGCAGGAGTTCAACAAGGTATCGAAGCAGCGACGCTGCAGGCCGCGGAGGTCATGGTCAGCAATCCTCGGCGGCCCGCAGCCGATCGCTGCAGCGCATGGTTAGGCGTTGCGAGTAGGGCTATTGATGCTGGTGCTTGAGCCAGTCCGCGAAACGCGTCGGACCGAGGCGTGGATGGGCGCCGGGCGTTAGGCTTTGGTCGTTCACGGCTATGCCGAAATAGAGCGCGTTGGGATCGGTGACGACCGTCCGTGTGTCCCCGGTTGCATTCAGGAATTGCCGCACGAGATCGTCTTGACGGATCGGTTCGGGACCGGCCAGATCGACCGTGCCGTTAAAGGGCTCCGCGAGGGCCACTGCGGCCATGACGGCGGCGACATCATCCGACGCAATGGGCTGCATCAGCGCCGGTGGAAGCCGAACCGTCTGCCCTTCCGTCGCCGCTTGGGCGATGCCGCTCACGAACTCGAAGAACTGCGTGGCGCGGACGAGCGTGTAAGGAATCGGGGAAGCCTTGATCAGATTCTCCTGCGCCAGCTTCGCGCGGAAGTAACCGCTCGCGAGCAGGCGGTCGGTGCCGACCACCGACAACGCCACATGATGGCGGATGCCCGCGGCGGCTTCCGCGGCCAAGAGGTTGCGACTCGACGTCTCGAAAAACGCTAGGACGGCCTTGTCCTCCCAGGAGGGTGCATTCGCGACATCGACGGCTACCCGGGCCCCGGCAAGCGCTTGCGCCAGTCCCTCGCCGGTGACTGCGTTGATTCCCTTCGAAGGTGAAGCGGCGACGACCTCATGGTCCTTGTCGCGAAGGTGCTTCACGACTTTGGCGCCAATAAGTCCGGTGCCGCCGATGACGACGATTTTCATGAGATTCTCCTCAATTGATGGTTGTTCACTGGGCATAAATTCTCGGCGTGCGCATAGCGACGCCAATGTATATTCAACCGTAATTCCGCAACCATATCTGGATGTCTCTGATGAACAAAACCGCATCAAAGCTCCTGGGCCTATGCTCCGGTCTGATCAAGCTGCTTCGTCTTTCGGCTTTTCAAGCGTAAAATAGAACGTTGCGCCCTGGCCCGCTTCGCTCTCCGCCCAGATCTTTCCGCCGTGCTTTTGCACGATTCGCTGCACGGTGGCGAGTCCCACGCCCGTTCCGGGATACTCATCCGGGTTATGAAAGCGCTGGAAGACTGTAAAGAGCTTCGCAGCCGCGGCGGCGTTGAAGCCCGCCCCGTTGTCGCGCACGAAATAGACCGTGGGTGCGGAACCTTCCCGCTGGCCCAGTTCCACGCGCGGCCTGGCGCACTTCCCGGAAAACTTCCAGGCGTTGTTAAACAAGTTCTCCAGGACGATCCGCAGGAGCGCGGCATCGCCGGTGACGGGCAGCGTTTCCGGCGCCACGAAGTCCACCGGGCGCGCGGCTTCCGCATTACATGCTTGTGCGGCCTCCCGGGCCATCTTCGCCAGGTCCACCTGTTGAGAGCGGAGCGGTGCGTTGGAGGTGCGGGAGAGTTCGAGCAGCGCCTCGATCATTTCAAGCATCTGGAGCGAGCAATGCGAGATGCGATCCACAATCCCGCGGGCGCTCTCATCCAGTTGCGGGCTGAAGTCTTCGCAGAGCATGGTAGCAAAAGAATGGACGCGCCGCGCGGGCGCGCGCAGGTCGTGCGAGACCGCGTAGGTGAACGACTCGAGGGCGGCGGTGCGTTCGCGCACGCGCTTTTCAAGATCCACGTAGATGCGCACGTTCTCCATGGCGACTGCCGTCGTATCGGCCAGCGCCTGCAGCAGCCGTACTTCATGCAATTCAGGCAGGCGGCGCCTGGCCCAGTAATTTCCAATGGCGCCGATGGGGTCCAGCGCGCGGATCGGCACCATCGCCACGCTGCGCACGAACGTGGGTTCGTACACCGATGCCGGGATGCGCGGATCGCTGAAGATGTCCTCCACCACCGCGGGCTGCCGGTGCGTCATCGCCCAGCCGCTGAGGCAGCTATGCATCGGGAACTTCTGGCCCTTCCACAGCGGTCCGATCGCGTCCTCGTCGGCATAACGACAGAACTCGCCTTCGCGGAGCACGAAGGTCGCGCCGTCTGCCCCGGTCAGTTCGCGTGCGGCTCGGCGCACGATCGCCATGACCGCGGGCAGGTCGCGGGCGAGGGAGAGTTCTTGCACCGCCGTGACGAGGCGTTCGTAGCCCGCCAGCAAACGCGCGTCCGGAGAGGCGGCGCGGCGGCGCTCGTCCAGCGCCTTCTGCAGCGCGGGAGCCAAGTGCGGCAGGTTCTGTTTGGAAATGAAGGCGTTGACGCCCAGCGCCTTCAGCCCGTACAGATCGCGGCCGGGATCTTGAAAACTCGAGACGTAAAAGAAAAGCAGGTTCGCCTGGCGCTCCCGCGCGCACAGGAACCCTTCCAGATGCTCGCAGCCCGGCACGCTGCCGTCGGAGAGCACCGCGTCGTAGCGGTCGCTTTTAAGGCGCGCAAGGTACTGCTGCTTCGAGTTGACGTGGTCGAGGACCAGTTCGGGAAAGTGCGTTCTCAACGCGCGCTCCACGAGCAGCGCGTCCATTGGATCGTCTTCCAATAAAAGTACGCGGAGGTCCGTCGGCATAAGCAATCCTTTTCCAGTTGTTAGTCGCGTTGCCTGACGGATACGCACAGCCCGGCGAACAAGGATCTCTTAATATGACCCTACATATCCAATTTTATTCCACCAAACTTGAGGGTCAAGATTTTGAGATGTATGAAACACTGCGTTCATCGCGCGGCAGGCTTGGAAAGAACATGTGGGTAGGGAATATTTGCTTTTGCGGGCTCAGGCGATCTCGGACAGCGCCTTCTGGTAACGGTCTTGCGTTTCTCCAAATTGCGAAACGGTGAAATTTAGGTCGCGCAGCAGGCCGTCTTTCAGTCCGTAGATCCAACCGTGAACGGTGAGTTCCTGCCCGCGCTCCCAGGCGTCGCGCGCGATCGAGGTGTGGCAGATGTTGGCCGCCTGCTCGATCACGTTCAGCTCGCAGAGCCGGTTCGAAGCCTCGGCGTCGCCGCCGGACTTCACCAACACCTGCTCGTGCTTCTGCCGCACGTCCTGGACGTGCCGCAGCCAGTTGTCGATCAAGCCGAGCCGGTCGCGCCGCAGCGCGGCCTGCACGCCGCTGCAGCCGTAGTGCCCGCACAGGATAATGTGGCGGACCTTCAGGATATCCACCGCGAACTGCATCACCGAGAGGCAGTTGAGGTCCGTGTGGACGACGAGATTGGCGACGTTGCGATGGACGAACAACTCGCCCGGCAGCAGCCCGACGATCTCGTTGGCCGGCACGCGGCTGTCGGAACACCCGATCCAGAGGTACTGCGGAAGCTGCTGCCGCGAGAGCTTGAGGAAGAACTGCGGGTCCTGCTTGTTGATGCGCGCGGCCCAGGCCTGATTGTTCGCAAAGAGTTCCTTGAGCGTTCTCATGCGGAATTCACCAAGTAATTCGATGCATGCGTTCAACCATGGCAACGGAAAACGTGCCGAACCAAAAAGAGCAGGCGCCGTTCTTAGCGGAACTCCATCGCTCAGACAAGGAAAACAGCCCTTTCCGCTCTCGCGCCGGGCGCTACATTCTTCCTTATGAGCCTCGACATCCAGAACCTGCGCGTGATGTACGGCAAGGTCCGCGCGCTCGACGGCGTCTCGGTGAAGCTCGAACCGGGCGAGATGTTCTTCCTGCTCGGACCGTCGGGCTGCGGCAAATCCACGCTGCTGCGCTCGGTGGCGGGCTTCATCGAAGAGTTCGAAGGCGAGATCCGCATCGGCGGCGAGATCAAGACGCGCATCGCGGAGTCGCTCAAACTCGTGGGCCTGAGCGGCTACGAAGAACGCCGTTCCGGCGAACTCTCCGGCGGCCAGTAGCCGCGCGTGGCGCTCGCGCGCGAAGGGTTAGGCGCCACTCTCCACTTGAGAGAACGTGAGCAGAGATCGGAGTTCGAGCCCTACGGACGACAAGGCTTCCCTGCCGCCGGTTTCTCGGTCGATGACGCAGAGAGCAGCCGAAGGAAAAAGCCCATCGGCCTTGAGTTTGGTGAGCGCGTCAACGATCGCCCCGCCGCTTGAGACAACGTCTTCGACAAGGATGAAGCGCTTACCGGCGAGCGTGGCGCCTTCAGCATAGCGGCAAGTACCGTGGGCCTTCGGCTCCTTGCGAACGAATGCGCAGGGGATTCCGGTCACGAAGCTGAGCACGGTGACGATAGGGATGCCGCCCATCTCAAGGCCGGCGAGGACTTGCGTTCCGGCGGGGATGAGGGGCGTCATTGCCTGTGTAATGTCGTGGAGCAGTTGAGGGTCCGACTCGAATTGGTACTTGTCGAAGTACGTGTTGCTTGTCTTTCCGGAGCGCAACGTGAAAATTCCAGTAAGGCGAGCGCAGTGATTGATGCGCGAAGCGAGTGACGGCATGGGTTTGTGGCGCCTATCATGTATTCGACCGCATTCATGCAGCCTATCTTGCGCATGATATTATTCAAATGCCGCAGCATCTCAATTATTATCCAACCCAAAGGGAATGCCGTAGCCGGTGCCATTCCGCCCTTTCCCGCGCCTGCGGCGGCGCTACATTCTTCTCCATGAGCCTCGACATCCAGAACCTGCGCGTGATGTACGGCAAGGTCCGCGCGCTCGACGGCGTCTCGGTAAAGCTCGAACCGGGCGAGATGTTCTTCCTGCTCGGGCCGTCGGGCTGCGGCAAGTCCACGCTGCTGCGCTCGGTGGCGGGCTTCATCGAAGAGTTCGAAGGTGAGATCCGCATCGGCGGCGAGGCGCTCAAGGGCGTCCCGCCGCACCGCCGCGACTTCGGCATGGTCTTCCAGAACTACGCGCTCTTCCCGCACCTCACCGTCTTCGGCAACGTCGCCTTCGGCCTGGAAGCCCGCCGCGTCGGCCGCGACGAGGTCAAGACGCGCGTCGCGGAGGCGCTCAAGCTGGTCGGCCTCAGTGGCTACGAAGAACGGCGCCCGGGGGAACTCTCCGGCGGCCAGCAGCAGCGCGTGGCGCTTGCGCGCGCCCTGGTGATCCGCCCGCGCGTGCTCCTGCTCGACGAACCGCTCTCGAACCTCGACGCCAAACTGCGCTGGGAGATGCGCAGCGAGATCAAACGCATCCACGCGCAGACCAAGATCACGACGCTCTACGTCACCCACGATCAGAAGGAAGCGCTCTCGCTCGCCGACCGCATGGCGATCCTGAAGGACGGCCGGATCGAGGCCCTCGGCCGCCCGCGCGACCTTTACTGGAACCCGCCCTCGCGCTTTGCCGCGGGTTTTCTGGGCGACTTGAACGAGTTGAAAGGCACGCTCGATTCCGGCGGCGCGAAGGTGCAGACGGCGCTGGGCGAGATCGCCGTGCCGACGAGCCGCCCCGAAGGCGTGCAGCCCGGCGCGGAAGTGTACGTCTTCTGCCGGCCCGAGAGCGTCGCGCTGGCCGCGGCCGAAGGCGGCGCGCTTCCTTCCGGCTTCGTGGAACTCACTGCCGCCGCGCAGGTCTCCGGCAGCGCGTTCCTGGGCGAGTACACCCTCTACGAACTCGAACTCCCCGGCGGCGTGCGCTGGCGCAGCTACCGCCACGAACTCGGCGGCGCCGGCTTCGCAGACGGCGCGAAAGTCCGCCTCGGCGTCGCCGCAGGCACGTGGCGAGTGGTGGCGTAGCGCCTACTATTCCTTGTTTCTTCTGCTATAGTCGTGGCCTGGATTGGGGAGAGGCGCCATGACGTACAAAGGCACGGTCCGCAATGGGGTGGTGGTGTTGGAGGAAACGGTAAAGTTGCCGGATGGCGAGACCGTTAAGGTGCTGCGTGCCAAGAAGCGCGGAAAATCTCCGCGCACTGCACGGGTTAGAGCACAAAAGAACCAGCCCAGCCTCTCGGCGCAGTTGTTGAAGTGGGCGGGTACGGTCAAAGGACTGCCTGCGGACATGTCCAAGAATCACGACCACTACCTCTACGGAACTCCCAAGAAGTGAATACGGTCTTTGCCGACACCTCTTACTTTTTGGCGCTCGGCAGTCCGGACGATGTCGCACATCGACAGGCCTTGGCCTATGCGTCCGACGAGAGGTTATTCCTGGTAACAACCGCTTGGGTGCTGACCGAATTTGCAAATGCGATCTCACGCAGGCATCAACGCGAACGCTTTGGCGCGCTATTGGATATGCTGGAAGCCGGCACGAATGCTGAAATCGTGCCCGCGACGCAGTTAGATTTCGACGCGGGCAGCGCACTTTTCAGGCAGCGCCCCGATAAAGACTGGTCCCTCACCGACTGCATCTCTTTCGTGGTCATGAAGCGCCGCAGGATTGCGCAGGCATTGACTGGCGACCGGCACTTCAAGCAGGCCGGCTTCAAACCGTTGCTGGCCTAGGGACCGCCATGCTCCTCGACTTCGACCACCACTCCCACACGCCGTACTCGCGGCACAGCCACGCCGAGATGACCGTCGCGAACAGCCTCGCTGCGGCCGCGGCGAAGGGCCTCAAGCGCCACGTCGTCCTTGAACACGTCCCCGAGATCGGTTCGTCCGAGCGCGGCACGCCGGAACTCTGGTACACCGGCAAGAACGAACGCTGGCAGCTCGACGCCATCGCCAAGGATCTGGCCGACCTGACGCCGGGGCTGAACTATCCGGAGTTGAAAGTCCTGCGCGGCGTCGAAGTGGATGCCGATCCGTTCAAGCTCGACGGCTCTTGCATGCTCGAAGACTTCACCGGCATCGATGTCGTCCTCGGCTCCACGCATCTCTTCCCCGGCGGTTCGGCCTTCTGGTTCGAGAAGATCGTGCTTCCGCCCGACCAGGCGCGGCGCGTGGCCAAGAGCTGGCGCGACTGGGCGATCCGCTTTGTCCAAGCGGGCCAGATCGACGTGCTCGCGCATCCCGGCGACCTTATCGGCGCGCGGCAACTCGTTCCGCCCTTCAACAGTCCGGAGACGCTCGAGCTCTTCGAGCCCCTGCTGGAAGCCATGGCCGAAAAAAAGGTCGCCTTCGAACTCAACGAATCCCTCGGCGCGAAGCTCGCGCCGCCTTTCCGCGCGGGTTATCCCGCGCTGGTTCGTCTGGCGAAACAGGCCGGTTGCCGCTTCTCGGTCGGCTCCGACGCCCACGCGCCCCACAACGTCGGTCGCTATGACTGGGTGCACCTCCTTATTAAGGAGGCGGCGCTCGAGGACGGCCATATGTGGAAGCCCGATGCCTGACCCCGCATGGTGCGCACGCCTACTTAAAACTTGATTCAAGATCAGTTTTCGATCGGCCGGTTTTCGCTGTATATACGTTATCTCAGTAAACCATGGGCCGACTCTGTTGGGCACCAAGTGCGTCTTTTTACGTGAGCGAAACACGCCTCCGCGCAGCACGAGGAACTCCTTTGTCTGAATCCAGATACACGCGAGGCGTCATCTGTCTTCTGTGCGCGGCGCTGTTGTTGGGGTCCTGTCTGGCGGAAGAGAAAGCCGGTTCCGACGTGCTTCTTAAACGCCTCATTGAACAGATGACCGCTTTGGTCAAAACCGGCGAGAAGCCCAAGGTTTGGGTAGACGTACTTGGCAAGAAGACCGAAGTCACCGTAAGCGCGGCCGATGCCAAGTCCATGACCGTGCAGGTCCAGGGCAATCCGTTCCCGCTCAACTGGGAAAAGATCGGCCTCGATGACCTGGCCAGCATCGCCAAGTGCAGCGCGAACGGGAACGGCGTGCGGCTGCTGCTGGCGGGTGAACTCTCCCTCGCCGCCGGTTTGAACGACCAAGGCAGCGACCTGCTTGCGAAGGCCCTCGAAGCCGATGCTTCGCTCTCTGATCAAGTCAAGGCCGCCGCGGCAAAGCTACCGGCTCAAGCGGCGCCGGTCGCGCCGAAACCGGTCGCGGTAAAGACCGACAAGCCGCCGGAATCCGCCGGAGCCAACACGGGGATGACGACCACCAGCGTGCCAAAGCGCGAGGCTGGCAAGAGCCGCACCGAACGCCCGCGCGTGCTCTTCGATGCCACAAGGTTGGCGGCGGTGAAGGCGCGCGCAACCAATGCCGACGGCAAACGCTTCCTGAGTTTCCTCGCCAGCAATGGCAAGGAAGAGACGACGATGGAATTCGCGCTGGCCTACCTGATGACCGGCGACGCGAAGTGGTCCACGGAGGCCATTGCGCGCATCGACAAAGGTTGCATCGGCCGGGGCGTGATCACCGACCTGAACTCCAGCTTCCCGGCCTTGGCGGAGACGGCGGAAGTCTACGACTGGTGCTACGACAAGCTCGCCGACGACCAGAAGAAGAAATGGTGCGAATGGATGGCCAAGGAATTCGAGGCCATGAAGAAGGAGTACCTCGAAGGCTACCACAACTACGGCATCAAGGCCGCGTGGTCCTTCGCGCTGGCGGGCTACGCGCTGCGCGGCGACGATCCCGCGTCCGAGGCGATGCTGCAGGACGCTTACGAGAAGCGCTGGCGCACGCTGATCCTGCCCGCATGCAAGGCGGGCCTGGCGGGCGGCGCTTGGGCCGAAGGCGAAGGCTACGGCTCCACCACCGGCGACTCGCTACTGGAGCTCGCCGAGGCCGCGCGCTGCGCCGACGGCAAGGACTTGGTCTCGGAAGCGCCCGAGTTCTTCGCGGGACGGCTGGCCTTCGAGATGTTCCTCGACATGCCGGGCGTGCAGAACGGCGGCCGGCGCCTCTGGATCAACGGCGACATGAACCGCATCCGCAACTGGGATGGCCCGTTGCAGCAGCGCCTGGAACTCCAAGAGATGCTCAAAGGCACCGATCTGGCCGCCTTCGCGCAGGACTACGCCGAACTCCCCGCCGCGCCCTGCCGCCAGTACAATTCCTGCAACTGGCTGGATGTCCTCTGGCGCGACCGTTCGTTGCCGAAGAAACCGCTCGCCACGTTCAAGCTCTCGCATCTGGCCGTGGGCCGCGGCACCGTGCTGATGCGCAGCGACTGGACCGAAGAGGCCACGCACGCCGGCTTCGTCGCGGGCCCGCTGCTCTCCTACCACGCCCACGCCGACGCGGGCAGCTTCTCGATCTGGAAGCACGGCGAACTCGTTACGCCCGCCGGAGACTACCGCGGCACCCTCGAAAAATGGCCGCTGGATGCATACTCGCGCACGGTCGCAAGCAACTCGCTGCTGATCTACGATCCCGCCGAGAAGATGCGCACGCGCAACCGGGACGCGCTCAACGACGGCGGCCAGCTCGGCTATGAAGGCATCGAAGGCAAGATGACCGGCGCGAAGATCGTCGCGTACGATGCCCGCCGCGCCTACACGTACGTCTGCGCCGATCTCACCGAGGCCTATGCCAAGTCCAAGGTCTCCTGCGTGCGGCGGCAGATCGTCTTCCTGCGCCCCGATACGGTGGTGATCGCCGACCGCGTCTCCTCGACGAACCCCGCGTTCCAGAAAGTCTGGCAGTGTTACCTGTCCGGCACTGCGAAGGCCGAAGGCAAGGTCTTCCACACCGACAACGGCAAGGGCAAACTCCGCGCCGACGCGCTTCTTCCCGCCGACGCCACGGTGACGCTGCTCGGCGGGCAGGACAAAGCCATCGACGTCTTCGGCCAGAAAGTCGCGCAGCCGGCCGGCAACGGCGACAACGGCCCGGCCTGGCGCGCCGAAGTGCGGCCCGGCGCCGCGCGCGGCGACGATGCGTTCCTTGTCGTGCTGCATGCCTACGACGCGGCCGAACCCGCCGCGCCCACGCTGAAGGCCGAAGGCAACGCGCTCAAGCTCTCGATCCCCGGCGTCTGCGACGTGGTGCTGAACGCCGATGGCTCGCCCGGCGGCTCGGTGAACGGGAAGGCCCTGGCCACGAGCGTCGTGCCGCAGGAAGAATAGGAGGGCGGACTGGCCTGTCCGCTATTGCCGGAGTCGACTTTTTGATTCGCAATAAAGCGCAGCTTTTTCCTTACGAATAAGATTCAGTACGCGCTCATCGAAGACCCGCACAAGCAAGTGAAGCGCAACCGATTGGAAGACCGCAAAAATATCCCAGGTGACCTGAACCCTCCATCCGTTAGCCTAATACCGATAGATGGAGAATCGCACCGCATGAGCGACATCAAGTCTCGCCCAGAACGCATCTTAACCCGCATGTTTGTGGCTGCTGCGATCCTTCTTGTGCTGCCGTTCGGGCACGCCGGCGAAGCGCCTTCGAAAGATGCGGCGCTCAAGAATCTCACCGCGCAGATGGCCGAGGCGCTGAAGGCGGGCGAGAAGCCAAAGGTCTGGGTCGAAGTCTTCGGCAAAAAGGGGGAGTATCCCCTGAGCGGCGCGGACGAGAAGGGCCTCGCGGTGCTGGTCTCGGGCAACGCGTTCAAGCTCGAGTGGTCCAAGATGAGCGCGGACGATCTTGTCGCCGCGGCCAAGACCTTCGCCGCGGGACGCGGGGACCGGCTCCTGCTCGCGGCGGAGCTCGCGGTAGCCGTGGGCGCCAACGATCAAGCGCTCGAACTGCTCTCCAAGACCACGGAAGCCGACCCATCGCTTGCGGACAAAGTGAAAGTGCTCGCTGCGCTGGTAAAGAACGCCGCGCCCGCGCCCGCCGATCCCGCAAGCGGCGGCAACGGCGGCGATGCGTCCGGGGCGCAAGCGGCCCTCACCAGCGGCAAGATGGTCGCGGTTACGCCCGAAGAAGACACCACGACGCCGCTGCGTCTGCCCGACGGCGGCTTGCAGACGCGCATGTGGTCGGGGCCGCAGGACAACTACCTCATGCGCGCGAATATCCTCTACGCGCGCTTCACCTGGAAGGACTGGGGCCTCGACGGCAGCGGCAAGGTCGGGCACTACAAAGGTTGGATGGACAAGAAGCGCTACGTCGCCTTCCGCATGTACTGCAACACGCCGCAAGACCTGCCTCCGGGCGTCCCGACCGTGACCTCCGAAGGCAAGACGGTGCCCGCATACTGGGACCCGAAGTTCCTCGAGTTCCACAAAAAGTTCGTGCAGGGGGTGGCCAAGGAGATCGGCGAGAACCCGTACCTCGCGTACATCGATATCGGCGGCGTGGGCAATACCGGCGGCGAGTGGCTCGTCTATCCCGACGACAAATGGGGCGACAAGCCTGTCTTCGACAAGGTCGGCTACACCGACGAGGCCAAGGACAAACTCGTCTGGGAACTGATGAAGATGTACCGTGAGGCCTTCCCGCACGTGCGGCTGTACCTGGCCGGCGCGGGCTACAGCCACTGCAAGGACAAGCCCAAGCTGCTCGAGTACATGAAGCAAAACAACGTCGGCATCCGCAGCGACGGGCTCTGCTGGCCATCCGTGGACGACAAGGATACCTACAGCGTGCGTAAGGGCGGCACGCACAAACTCTGGGAGAACGTCCCGTTCCAGTGGGAAGGTTCGTACTCGACGATGGAATGGGAGAAGGACGGCTGGAACACCGACGAGACCATGAAGCGCGCGCTGGAGTTCGGCCCGATCTCGTTCTGCTACGCCGACGCCGACAAGGACGCGCTGCGCTTTGAAAGCGACGCCGCCAAGGTGAAGATCCTCGAGCGCACCGCGCTTAAAATGGCCTACCGCATCGTAGTCGCGAAAGCTTCGTACTACGACTCCGCGGGCGTCGGCGCGAAGTTCGACCTGAACCTGACCGTCGTCAACCGCGGCGTCTCCAAGATCTACGCGGACCGCGCGCTCGAAGTGAGCTTTGTGGATGCCGCTGGGCAGGTGCGCGGCAGCGCCAAGGCCCAACCCGCGCCGAACACGAACCTATGGATGCCCGGCCAGGAGATCCCGGTCGCGCTCCAAGTCGTCGTACCCAAGAATCTTCCCTCGGGCGACTACAAGCTCGCGCTGGCCATGCTGGACGAAGACCCGCGCCGGCCGGACAACCGGATCGAACTGGCCCTCAAGAACAAGACCCTCGACAATCGCTATATCCTGGGCGCGATAAAGGTCAGCCTGCGCCGCTAGCCGGATATGAACACTTGGCGCAAGATTCAATCCCTTCAACATAGGTATTGCTTTGACTTGCACCAAGTGCACGTTAGAACCGAGGCACATCGTCAGGTGTACGACAGCTTGAAGCATGCGCCTTGGGGGGACGATGTCAGGACCTGTTACGTTTCCTAAAGTCGGCGATTTTGAACTCCTCGCGAAGCTGGGCGAGGGCGGGATGGGCGCGGTCTATCAGGCGCGCCAGCTCTCGCTCCAGCGCATCGTCGCGTTGAAGATTCTCGCGCCGAAATACGCCCGCGACCAGGAGTACGTCCAGCGCTTTCAGCTTGAAGCGCGCGCGACCGGCAAGCTCAACCATCCCCACATCGTTGCGGCCACCGCGGTCGGCTACGCCGACGGCTACTACTACTTCGCCATGGAGTACATCGAAGGCGAGAGCCTGAAGGCGAAGCTCGTGCGGCAGGGCGCGCTCTCCGAAGCCGAGACCGTGCGCATCGGCGCGGCGGTGGCGGACGCGCTCGCCCATGCCCACGCGGAAGGGATCATCCATCGCGATGTGAAGCCGGACAACATCCTCATCGACCGGCTCGGGACGCCCAAGCTCACCGACCTCGGTCTGGCCAAGCTTCAAGAGAAGGAAGACGGGTCGCTCACCAAGAGCGGCTCGACGGTGGGCACGCCGCACTACATCTCGCCCGAGCAGGCTTGCGGCGAGAAGGACATCGACGGCCGCGCGGACATGTACTCGCTGGGCTGTACGCTCTACCACGCGGCCACGGGGCACACGCCCTTCGACGCCGCCAACGCCGCCATGCTGATGGTCAAGCACATCAACGAGAAGATGCCGCATCCGCAGGCGCACCGGCCCGAACTGACCGAGGCGTTCTGTTCCGTGATCGGCCACATGGTCGCGCGGCAGCGCGAGGACCGTTACGCGGACATGCGCGAGGCCGCGGACGATCTGGCCGCGCTGTCGCGAGGCGATATGCCCCGGCAAGGAACGCTGCCGGTCTCGCGCTCGAATTTCATCGGCGTCAGCCGCGTGCCCAAGCTGGCGACCTCGAAGAAGCTGGTCATCCCCGAACGCGGGCACTCCAGCCGCACGCTGCCGGTGGTGACCCGGCACGGCGAACGCCGCGCGCAGGGTCCGCGCAAGCCAGCGGATGCGCCCGGCGCGGCGTTTGTGGCCGCGGGCGCTTTCGCGCTCCTCACGATTGCCGGCTTGGGCTGGCTGCTGCTGGGCGCCAAGAACACCACGCCCGAACTCCGGCCCGCGGCGAAAGCGGAGAACGCCAAGTCCTCGGACGCCGGCGCGAGCCTCGATCCGGCCAAGCATCGCTCGGGCGCGGCGTCGGCCGAAGCGGATCCCACCGGTTCCACCGCGGCTTGGGAGACCATCTTCAACGGCACGGACCTGACGGGGTGGAAGAATGAGTCGCCCGAGTGGCGGGTAGAAAACGGCGAGCTGGTGGGCGAGTCGAAGAACAAGGACAACGCCGTCCTGGGCTACAACCAGATCATCCCGGCCGATTTCGAACTGCGCTTCGTGGTCACCCGTCCCGGGTCCTTTCACGTCGATTGGGCCTACAACCAGATCCCGATCGATCTGTTGGCGCGGCAGCCGGACGGTTCGTACGCGCTCGCGCGTTACTTCGGCGAGAATATCCCCAACCGCGATCTCGCCACGTGCGCCTGCAAGCCCGCCGGAAAGCCCGAGGACGTGCGGGTGGTCGTCCGAGGCGCCGCGATCGAGGTGTATCTCGACGGCGTCTCGAAGATCTCGTACGGCGCGGGCCAGTTCATTCCGGGAAAGCCGCGCGTCCTGAACTTCTTCGTCCACGCCGGGCAGACGGCGGCCTTTAAAGATATCCGCATTCGCGACCTGACGACCACCTCCGTAGCCAAGGCCCCGCCGCCGGTCGAAGCGCCCATGGACGACTTTACCAAGGAGATCTCGGCCCTAAGCCCCGACGAGCAGATCGTGCGGGTGATGGACAAGCTGAAGGCGCTCAATCCGGGCTTCGACGGCAAGTGCGAGAACCAGGCTTTCGCCGGCAAAGTGACCGAGCTCAAGTTCGATATCGCGCAGGTCCGCGACATCTCGCCGCTGCGCGCCTTCCGGGGCCTCACCAAGCTGCAGATGGCGACGGAGCCCCCGAAGCGCAGCCCGCTCGCCGACCTCTCGTCGCTCCGCGGGCTGCCCATCAGCTATCTGCAGTGCGACTTCGCAAACGTGACGGACCTCACGCCGCTGCAAGGCATGAAGCTGGCCGCCCTGATCATGGACTGCAATCCGATCGCGGACCTCTGCCCGATCAAGGGGCTGCCGCTGACCGTGCTCCAGGTCAGTTGGTCAAAAGTGCGGGACCTAGCGCCGTTGAAAGGCATGCGCCTGAGCCGCCTGCGGCTGGATGGCTGCCCGGTCTCCGACCTTGCGCCGCTGCAGAGCATGCCGTTGATCTCCCTGATGATTGGCGGCACGGCGGTCACCGATATTACTCCGCTGCAAGGCATGCCGCTTAAGGAACTGCGGCTCGAGCTGAGGAAAGAGTATGCCCCCGTGCTCAAGACCTTGGGTTCCCTGCAATCGCTGAACGACCACTCGGCGGCGAGCCAGTTGGAGGACGCCGGTCCGGCGAATCTGGAGGGGTATACGTCACTCATTGACAACGAACTCACCAAATGGACCGTTCTGGACCCGAGTTGGTCCGCGAAGGATGGGGTGCTGACGGGCCGGGGAACCGAGAAGGTGGGCAACGCGGTGATGAGGATTGCCAACCGCCTGCCGCCCGCGTTCGACCTGCGGTTTACCGCCGAATGCGAAGTGCGCTTTCATTTCGTACTGGATCTTCACGACTTGCAATTGATGGTTCAACGGGACCCCGACGGCGCCGTGCAGTTTTACGGCATCCAAGGCGGTGATGGAACGTCGAAGAAGAGCCTTGGCCGGATCGCCGGCAAGGCCGGTACCGCGGCGCAGGAATTCCGGGTGCTCTGCCTGGGAAAGAAGGTTCAGGTCAGCCTGGATGGCCGCGCGGGGATCGAACTGAATAACGTATCTGCGTCCGAGCCGGCTTCGGTGAACCTAACCCTCTACGTTTCCAAGAGCGGCTCCACGGTCTTCCGCAGATTCTGTTACAAAAAGCTCGCCGTGGAACCCTAACCTGAACGGGTCTTAGCCCGCCGCCGCGGCCGGGCGCGCCAGCGCGCCGGGAACGAGCGCCGCCGCCGCGGGCGCGGGTGGTTCGGGTTCGATCAGCAGATACAGCCCGCTGAAGATCGTCAGGACCGTGCTGCCTTCATGGCAGAGCACCGCGACCCAGAGCGGCGGAAAAGAGTCCGTGAGGCCCAGGATGTTCAAGATCGTGCTGGCCACCAGGAAGGCGATCACGCCGAAAGCAATGGTGAGCCCGCGCCGGATGGCCGCGCGCGTGCGGCGGCTCAGCCAGTAGGCGAAGACCAGGCCGCGCAGGTCGTCGCGCATGAGCACCACGTCGGCGGTCTCCAGCGCCGCGTCGGTGCCCGCGCCGCCCATGGCGATGCCGATATCGGCCGCGGCCAGCGCCGGGGCGTCGTTCACGCCGTCGCCCACGAACGCCACGGCGCCGTGGGCGTCCTTGATGCGCTTGAGTTCGGCCACTTTCTCGCCGGGGCGCAAGCCGCAGCGGCTCTCATCGGCGCCGGCCTGCGCGGCGAGGGCCTCGCCGACTACGGCGTGGTCTCCGGTAAGGACGGAGACGAAGCGGATCCCTAAGCCGCGGAGGCGCGCGAGGGCGCCCGCCGCTTCTTCCCGGGTGCGGTCGGCGATGCCCAACACGCCCGCACAGCCGTCGGAACAGACGACCATGAGCGCGGTCATGCCTTGCGCGCGCAGCTCGCGCGCCTTGGCCGCCACGGATTCCGGCAGCGGCAAGTGGTGGCTCTCGAAGAGTTGTTCGCGGCCGACCCCGACCCAGGTACCGTTTACCAGTGCATGCACGCCCAGCCCGACATGGCTTTCGAATTGGACGATGCCATCGAGCGGGATCTTGCGCCTGGCGGCCTCCGCCAGCACGGCCTGCCCGAGCGCGTGCTCGCTGTGCTTCTCCACGGAAGCCGCGAACGCCAGCAGGCGGTTCAGGCCCTCGGACGAGCCGCTCGTCTCGTACAGCGCGACGACCTCCGGTTCCCCGCGCGTCAGCGTGCCCGTCTTGTCGAGCGCCAAGGCGCGGATGGTGGAGAAGCGCTCCAGGTACGCGCCTCCTTTAAAGAGCACGCCGTTGAGCGCCGCGCGGGTGAGCGCGGCCAGCACGGCGGCGGGTGCGCTGATCACCACCGCGCAGGGCGAGGCCGCCACCAGGAAGGTCATGCCGTGATAAAAGGCGTCGCGAAACGCGTGGGCCATGAAGAAGTAGGGCAAGGCCGTGCACAGGGCCGCGCCGAGCAGCACGCCGATGACGTACGGCTTCTGCCAGCGTTCGACGTGGCGTTCGGCGCCCGTCTTCTCGTCGCGCGCCTCGGCGACCATGCGGACGATCTTCGCCAGCATCGTCTCGCTGGAGGTGCGGGTGACTTTGACCAGCAGCGTGCCGCGGTGGTTGAGCGTGCCCGCGAAGACCTCTTCTCCCGCGCCCTTCTCGACGGGGATGGACTCGCCGGTGAGCGTGGATTCGTCGAGCGCGCTGCTGCCTTCGGCGATGACGCCGTCGACGCCCAGGCGTTCGGAAGGCACGATGCGGACGAGTTCGCCCGGCAGGACCTGTTCGAGCGGTACGCGGACCTCAACCCCGCCGCGCACCACGGTCGCCTGGTCTGGGCGGAGCTTGACGAGGGACTCGATCGAGCGCGCCGTGCGTTCGAGCGTGTACTTTTCCAGCGTGCCGGAGAGCGAAAAGAGGAAAAGCAGAGCGACGCCTTCGCCCATCTGCCCGATGCTCGCCGCGCCCAGCGCGGCCAGAACCATCAGAAAATTTACGTCGATCTGCCGCTGGGCCACCGCGCGCGCGACCTCCCGCAACGGGCCCCATCCGCCTGCCAGGTAGGCCACGGCATAGAGCGCGAGCGCTAGCGCGGATTGAGCATGCGTGGCGGCAAAATATCCGCCCAAGCCGCAGACGGCGCAAGCAGCCGTCAGGACCGCCAGGAAGAGCGGCGTGGAGCCTTGATGTGCGGAACAGCAGCCAACGCAGGAGCCCATGACGCTACGTTATCGCCGCAGTGACGATGGTCAACTCAAAGGGCCTCAAAAGGTTACAAGACCTGAAGGGTCCGGAATAGGAGCCGTGAGGAGGGTGTTAAAGCAGGCCCAAGGAGAGGTCCGATAAGCGTGAACCGAACGCTTACCGTGTGTTTACAGACGGACAGTCTACAAGTGGCTACTTAACGCGAATCATATACTTGTAGCTGGAAAATTCCTTGACACCACTTCCCGTGCGCCATAATCTTGAACTGCTCAACAAGTCGAATGTAATCTGTGGTGAAGGCCCGAGCGCGCTCGGCGGATAAGGTGTTCTCGCCGAATGTGTTCACCGGAAAGCGGCGCTTCATCCGGACATGGTTTCTGCAGGCGAACGCCTGTAATAGGGGAGGAAGGAACCCGTGAGCATCGTCGCGCGCGTTTTCGTGGTCCTCAACTTGATCCTCTCGGTGGCCTTCTTGATCTTTGCCCTCCAGATTTGGACGGCAAAAACCAAGTGGCAGAAGATGTACGAGGAGGAGCGTAAGGCCAACATCGAGAAGAAGTCCGAGGTCCAGGCCCGCCTGATCGAGCTCTCGAAGGATACGGTCCGCAAGGAAGAGTGGATCAAGCAGCACAAGCAGCGCATCCGCGAACTCTACGGCAAGGTCCAGGAAGCGAACGACCAGATCCTGGCCCTGCAGAGCCGCGTCGGCGAATCCGAAGCCAAGGTCAGCATGTGGCAGGCGCTGAACGAAGAGCTGGTCCGCGAGAACTCCCGCCGCGCCGACGAACTCGCCAAGGTCAAGGGCGTGCTCCTCAAGCAACAGCAGATGGTCCAGGTCGCCCGCGACAACGAGGTTAAGGCCCGCAACGAGAAGGCCGAGATGGAGAACGACCTCAACGCCACCAAACAGACCCTGGCCGCCCTCGCCCGCGACAAGCGCGCGATCGAAGACGACCTCGCGATCCAGACCCGCCGCATCGAGACGCTGCTCGCCAAGGGCGTGCCGATCTGGGAATACCTCCAGGAAGATCCGGAAGCAACCCAGCCCTACATTCCCGACGCGCTGGTGCTTGGCGTCAAGCCGGAGCTGAATCTCGTCATGATCTCGGTCGGCTCGGCCCAGGGCGTGAAGCCCGGTTACCGCTTCACGATCAGCCGCGGCGACCAGTACATCGCCAAGGCGCAGATCGAGCGCGTCTATCCCGACATGAGTTCCGCGCGCCTGCTCCTTAAGAAGGGCGAAGTGCAGGTGCACGACGAGGTCAAGTCCCGCGTATCGAGCGGCAAGCAGTAAGCTGGACGGGCGTTTTGGATTTTTAAGCGAGGATCGAAGCCATGCCTGTCGCCGACGAGAATCTCAACGAGAAGCTGCCGTTCGACGTCTACGCCATGATGCTCATCCTGAGCTTCGTGGTCCTGGGCGTCGCCATCTGGCTGCTCCACGACGAACTCGCGACCAACTGGTTCTCGGCGCAGGAAGGCCGCAAGTGCGCCGTGTACATCACCAAGAACAACGAGAAGGCCGACATCTACAAGGACGACATCCACGTCGACATAGACCAGGACTTCAAGGATTACAGTGCGATTACCGGCACGGAAGACAAGCCTCCGCGCTACCTGGAGTATACGCCCTGGATGCAGAATCGCCGCATCGACACGACCCCCGGCTTCGACAACACTGCGGGCGTGCCTGAAGCCGAACTCGAGACGCTCAAGAAGTCCTACGAAGACCCGCTGGCGACGCCGGACGATTCGGACAAGAAGGCGGAAGCCGCGCCTGCTCCCGCTCCGGCGCCTGCTCCCGCACCCGCGCCGACTCAGTAACCGAACCGGGATAAACGCATTGCCAACGGCGCCTTCGGGCGCCGTTTTTTATTGCTCTATGTCTCGCAAATCCTGAAATCCGTGTAAGATAGCACCGCTACGAAGTGCCAAGTTCCGTGTTCGCCCAGCGGTAGGGGGGGCCTGCCAGGGCCCTGCGGCGAACAAGGAACGACTCAATCGAAATCCAGGACCGGGGCGCGCCGCAAATGCGAGTGTCATTGCGCGATTTCACAGGGGTTGCGCCAGGACCTGGCCGATACAAAAGGAGAGTGCCTCCTGAGGGAGGATACTCCTGGGCCTCTCACTCGGGGGCCTCATGATCCTGGATCCATTCTTAGGCATGCTCTCTAAAGACCTCGGCATCGACCTCGGCACCGCCAACACGCTCGTGTGCGCGCGCGGCGAAGGCATCATCCTTTCCGAGCCCTCCGTCGTGGCCGTGTACCAGGGCACGAACCGGGTGGTGGACGGCAATGCCGTCGGCGAGCGCGCCCGGCAGATGCTGGGCAAGACGCCCGGTACGATCCAGGCCGTCCGGCCGATGAAGAACGGCGTGATCGCCGACTTCGAGATCACCGAACAGATGCTGGGTTACTTCATCCGCAAGGCGCACGGCCGGACGCATTTCATCCGCCCGCGCGTGATTGTGGCGGTGCCCAGCGGCATCACGGTGGTGGAAAAGCGCGCGGTGCGGGAGTCCGCCGAGCGCGCGGGCGCCCGCGACGTCCGGCTGATCAAGGAACCCATGGCCGCGGCCATCGGCGTCGGGCTGCCGGTGAACGAACCGCGCGGCTCGATGATCGTGGACATCGGCGGCGGGACGTGCGAGGTCGCGGTGATCTCGCTGCGCGGCATCGTCTCGAGCACCAGCCTGCGCTGTGCCGGCGACGAGATGAACGAAGCGATCGTGAAGTACCTAAAGGAAGTCTACAACCTTCAGATCGGCGAACAGACCGCCGAGCGGATCAAGATCGAGATCGGCAGCGCGTACCCGCTCGAAGAGGAGTTGCTGAAGGAAGTCCGCGGCAGTGACACCATCGCGCACCTGCCTCGCACGGTGAACGTGCGCAGCGAAGAGATCCGCGAAGCTCTGAAACTGCCGCTCGAACGCATCGTGAAGGCCATCGTCACCACGCTGGAGCGCACGCCGCCCGAACTGTCGGCGGACCTCGTCGAATCCGGCGTCACCTTGGCCGGCGGCGGCGCGCTGTTGCGCGGCGTCGACCGCCTGATCGCGCGCGAGACCGGCCTGCCCGTCCGCCGCGCCGACGACCCGCTCACCGCCGTCGCTCGCGGCACCGGCATCGTCCTCGACCAGATCGACACGTACTGGAACGTCCTCGAGAACGGTCACGACGCGGCGTGAATCACGTATGCGTAAAAGGTAAAACGTAGAGTGAAATGCTGAACCGCCAAGGCGCCACGTTCGCCAAGAAATTCAAAATTCGTCTTTAGAATCCGTTCTTGGCGCTTTGGCGTCTTGGCGGTTAATGCCTATCTGTTAGGCATTCTCAGGTTCTTTTAACCGGCGTTCTTAGGTTGCCTGCATGTTGGCCAAAAACGCATCCCACGCCTCACTGACGCGCGCAACCAGCTTCGTTCGCTCCGCTGCGGGCAAGAACGCTGCTGCCGCGCCTTGCACGGCCAGGTCGCGCAGCGCGTGAAGCGGCAGGCCGCAGCGTTCGTGCGCGCGGGCGTACTCTTCCGTGAGCGTGATGCCGCTGATCAGCGGGTCGTCGGTGTTCAGCGTCGCCGGCACGCCCGCGGCCAGCAGTTGCCGCAAGGGATGCTCGGAATAGCTACGCGCTGCTTGCGTCTGTACGTTCGAAGTGAGGCACACTTCCAGTGCAATCTTCCGGTCCGCGAGCAGCTTAAGCACCGCGGGGGACTCCACGGCGCGCACGCCGTGTCCGATGCGCGCGGCGTGGTACTGCTCCACGGCTTCGCGGACGCCGTTCGCGCCCGGCGCTTCCGCCCGGGGATCTTCCCCCGCGTGCAGCGTGACCGCCAGCCCCGCCTTACGGCCGCTTTCGACGAAGGGAAGGACCGGCTGTAAGGGCAGGGCCTCGTCGCCGGCGACATCCACGGCGGAGAACGCCCGGCCCACAGGTTCTTCGAATAACTGCGCCGCCGCGGCGTTGGCCGGTGCCTCCACATGCCGGCCGAAACTCAGGATGAAACCCACCGAGATCTTGCAGCGCGCGGCTTCGGCCTGCGCGCCTCGAACGATGGCCTGCACGGCCTGCGCGATTGCCGCCGCGGAGGGCAGCGGGCCGGCGATCGTCTCTTCGCCGGGCACGAGCTGTACCAGCGTGGCCGCGCGCGTCAGCCGCCGCGCCCAGAAGACGGGGTTCAGGCGCAGTTCCAGATGTACGACGCCATCGGCCGCGAAATCCGCGACCACTTCGCGGGCGATGCGCTCAAGGCCGGCCGTGCCTCCATAACAGAAGCGCAGCATCGAGAAGCGGCCGAGAAAGGCGGGGAAGCCGGGCGCCGCGCCTTCCGGCAGCACGACGCGCTGCTGGAACTCGCCGAGGCTTGCGTGCAGGGTCTCGCCCGCGGCGCGGTGCAGGTCCCACAGGGTCTCAAGGCGCGCCGCGGCCTCGAGGTGGCAGTGGAGCTCGGTCTTGGGCAAGGCGCGGAGGCGCGCGCGCAGTTCCTGCGCCTGGCGGCTCATGGCGTGGCGTCCTTGCAAGACGCAAAAAAGGTTTCCAGTTCCTTGCGATACGCAGCCCCGGCGCGCTCGCGCAGGTCGTTGTGCCCGGCGCCCGGCACTTCGACGAAACGCTTGGCGACGCCGCTACGGGATGCCGCGGGCGCCGCTTCAAAGAGTTCGCGGCCTTGCTTGAAGGGCACCACGCCGTCCTGCGGGCCGTGAAAAACCAGGATGGGACAGGTGACGGCGCCGATGCGCTCGATGGACGGATAGCGCTCGCGCAGCAGCAGCCGCACCGGCACGAACCAGTAGATGCTCGCGGCGGCGTCGGTCAGGCGGGTGAAGGGCGCTTCCAGCACGAGGCCCGCGGGCGGCGTGCCGGCCTCGCAGCATTCCTTGGCCAGCCGGATCGCGACGGCGCAGCCGAGCGATTCGCCGTGGAGAACGATGCGCGCCGGGGCGACGCCTTTCTCATTAACCAGCCAGTCCCAGGCGGCCCGGGCATCGAGGGCCAGACCCTCTTCGCTCGGCGAACCGGCGCTGTCGCCGTAGCCGCGGTAATCGATGGCAAGGACATGCGCGCCGAGATCCGCGAGCGTGAGATACAGATCGGGGCGATGGCCGCGATGCCCCCCGTTGCCGTGAAAGAAGAGGTCCACCGGTCCCGGGCTCTTCAGGGCCGCATCGAAGTCCGCGTCCACCGCGGCGCGGCTCTTCGTGGGCCGCACGTGCCATGCGCCCAGGCGGACGGCGTCGGACGTTTCGAGCGCGAGATTGCGCGCCTGTCCGTCCGGAAAGCCCGCGCGCTGCGGATCGATCGCCGGTTCGCGCAGCACCGGATACGTCAGGCTGCGTTGAAACAGGAACAGCACGAGGCAGAGGACCAAGTAGATGGAGACAAGGTAGATCAACGTGCGCCTCGCGTAATGCCGCAGCCCGTACCGGCGTGGAGTGTTTCCGGCGGTCGCAGCGGCAGCGGCTTCCATGGCCATGGGAGCGATCTTGGAGATTCCCGCGCGTAATTCAAAGGCAAGTTCGCCGGATCAGAAGAGCTTGCGGTGAAAGATCGATTTCCGCGGGCCTTTGAGCGGCTGCCCGTCCTTGGCGCGCTGGAGATCCTGGGCCAGGTGCTCGGCGGAGCGATAGCGGTCTTCGGCGCTCTTCTCCAGGCACCAGAGCGCGAGGCGTTCGAGGTTCTCGTCGATGGTGGGGTCGATCTGCCGGGGCGGAACCGGCGGCTGCTGCATCGCCAGTTGCAGCGTGCGCCACGGCGTATCGGCTTGAAAGGGCGGCCGGGCGACGAGCACTTCGTACAGTATCGCGCCCAGGCTGTAGACGTCGGTCGCGGGCGTCAGCTTCTCCTCTTCGCCGCGGGCCTGCTCGGGGCTCATGTACGACGGCGTACCCACGATCGACTGCACGCCCTCTTTGCTCTTGCTCCCCCGGCGCCAGCTCAGGCCGAAGTCCAGCACGTGCGGTTCGCCGTCGTTGCCCAAGATGATGTTGCCCGGCTTGAGATCCCGGTGGATCAGGCCCATATCGTGAGCATGCTGCACGGCGAGCGCGATCTTGATCATGCACGCCAGCGCATGGTTGAGCGCGAGCATGCCGGCCGGCAGCGCTTTCTCGAACGTGATCCCCTGGATGAAAGGGAAGACCAGGTACGCGTGCCCTTCGTCGATGCCCGCTTCCTTGACGGGCACGATGTTGGGGTGGTTGAGCACGCGCAGTAACTCGGCCTCTTCCTTGACGGCATGTTCGAGCGATTTGAGGTCCCGCTTCTCGTCCACCGAGTAGACCACCTTCACGGCAATGGCGGTTTTGTCTTTGGGATCGATGGCGTGGTAGACTATGGAATTGCGGCCCCGGCCCAGTTCGGACAGAACCGGGAAGCGGGCAATGAACGATGGGCGTACCGTGGGCAGGCCATCTCCCGCGGGGGGTTGATTTTGCGAGCCGGTGGTGGGACGCCGCTTCCCGTGGTCGCTCATGCCTACATTCCACGACGCAAGGGCGGAAAAGGCAAGAGTAATCGGCCCGGTGACCCGCGCGGCGGCTGGCCGTTCAAGCTCATGAAACGAACGCGCGCATTGCCGTAAGATCGAACGTATCCGCCCATTCCCAGGAGTTCCGAGCCATGCCCGCATCCCCAGCGCCCGCCATGACGGAGCACGCATGGTCCATCGAACTTTACGATGTGACCAAGCACTACGAAGGCGGCAAGGTGGCCCTCGCGGACGCCAACCTGCGGGTCAAGCGCGGCGAGCTCCTCGGCCTGATCGGACCCAACGGCGCGGGCAAGTCGACGGTCCTTAAGGTCATGGCGGGCCTGCTTCGGCCGCAGCAAGGGTCCGTGGTCGTGGAGGGCCTCGACCGCTATCGCGACCATTTGGCCATCCGCACGTTCACGACGTACCTGCCCGACCAGCCCAATCTCTTTCTGCACTTTCGCGGCATCGAGCACCTGCAGCTTATCGGCGACCTTTACGGCGTCGAAAAAGGGGAACGCGACCGGCGCATCGGCAGTTTCGCCCGGCTCTTCGATCTTTCCGAGATCCTCACCAAGCGCATCGCCACCTATTCCAACGGCCAGTACAAGAAACTCGCGCTGGCGGCGGCCTTCCTCACCAACGCGCGCGTGTACCTGCTCGACGAGCCGGAGACCGGCGGCATCGACCCGCCAGCCAGTTCGGCGCTGCGGCAGATTCTGGCCACCTTGAAAGAGCGGCACGACGTGACGATCGTCTGGGCGACGCAGATCGTGGAGATGGCCGAGAAGCTCTGCGACCGTATCGCCATCGTGGACGACGGACGTATCCAGGCGCTCGGCACGCTGGCTGAACTGCGGGCCGCGTATGGCGAGCCCCAGGCGGACCTCGCGCGGCTCTTCGCGCTCGTCACCGGCAAGGACAAGGACCTGCTCGTCTCCGAAGTGCTGCAGAGCATGGCCCACAACGCCGAAGAAGCCCCGCGCCGCATCCTGCGCTAAAACAGGGACCGTGGAATGGACAAGGTCTTCGGGAAAACCTACCGCGCGCAAGCGCAGCCGCAGCCGCTCTGGCAGCGCGTAGTGACGACGATCCTCCTCGTGGGATTCCTGCTTCTGATCGGCTCCTGGATCCTGGCCACGGGGCATGCGCTCTGGTCCTGGTACCGGCTGATCCCAGCCGCCCGCCAAGTGCTCGTCGGCCGCCTGCTCGCCTTCACCGTGGGGATGATCTACCTGGCCTTCAGTTGCTCGGCGTGGAACCAGCTCCTGTTCCTGAGCCCGCACATGAGGGATCTCGCCACTACGCCGGGTTCGCCGGCGCAGGTGCTGCGCGTCGCCACGCGATTTTACGCGTTGAGCGGCGATACCCTTTCGCTGGTCATTGGCATCCTGCTGGTCGCGCCGTGGTTCTGGCGCGAGTGGATCACCTATTTTATCGATCCGGCCTGGGCGCATCTGCTGCCGCTCTGCTGGCCCTTGGCGGTGCTCTTTGCGGCCGGTTTCTGCGTGCTCGTCCGGCTCATGATGGACGCGCTGGCCATCGGGTTGAACCTGGCCGCCTCGGCCCTGGGCATCGGCGGTTTGGGACCGCGGTACTCCTGGATCGCTTTTTTGTACGGGAATCTGCGCCTTGGTTTTCTGGTGGCGTGGCTGATCTGCGCCTCAACCGTCCTGGGAGCCGCGTTCATACCAGACGGAGTCCAGAACGGACCCGCGCGCGCATGGCTCGCTTTTGGCGGCGGTATTCTTCAGGCCCTTGAAGATCCCGGCAGCACCGCGCATGCGCTGTTCTCGAACGCGCCGCCTGTCGTGGCGTTCAACGCGCTGATCCGCCTGGTCAATGGCCCTTACGAGCCGGCCATGTGCGGAATGTTGGGTTGTGTAGCCTGGCTGGCGGCCGGGCTGGCCGCCATTGCGCTCTGCTGCCGGCGCGGATATTCGGCCGAGGCGCGTATGGCGCTGAATGGTTTCTCTGCAGACGCCAAGCCCGCCGACGCCGCCGAGGCGCCCGAGCGGCGCTTCGACCCCGATGCGGTCAGCGGGCCCATCGAGGCCTGGCTGCTGGCGCGGTTCGGGCGCATGGCGCGCGCGGCGCTGCGGCTGGTCACGAGCAATTACGAAGTCGGCTCCGTCGACGCGCATCTGCGGCGCTGTCTCTGGGCCGTTCCCGTTTGCGTGATCGGGGGCTGGCTGAGCGCGTTGCTCCTGCCCGAAGTGGTCGATGCGCTCATGCAGGTCTTCGGCAGCACGCTTCCTCCCCAAGGCAGGCGCGACTTGTCGCAGATCGCCGCCGCCACCTTGGTGGGCGGGGTCCTGCTGTACCGGGTGGTGGTTTGGGGAACGTTCGTCAATGCCTCCGCGGGCAACGCGCAGGTCCTGAAAGCCTCTGGCGTCCAGGCGGACGCGGCGAATAGGGTGCAGGTCCAAAGCTTCCGGCTCGCCGTGCCGGCGCCCTCTCGCGGCGATACGCGCTATCCGCTCTGCGAGATCTACGCCATCGGATTTTCCGACGCCGTCCTGCTTCCCACGTTTTATACGCTGCTGTGGACCACGGTCTCCGTGGCTTTGGCGTTCGCGGAAGCGCTGCTGCTGGGATTGCCGGCGGAAGTCCTGGTCTGGATTGCGGTGATCCTGATTCCCGCCCTCACGCAACTGGTCTTCCTGCTCTCTTTACTGAACATCGCGGGGAATTGCCGCGATTACCGCCGCTCCTGGGTCATTACGGCCTTCAAGGCCCTCGCCTGGACGGCATTGTGGATGGCCGTCTTCAGCGGAGTGATCTCCTTGGTTTCATGGATGGTGGACGCGTCGATCTCGAACGGCCGCCCCTGGACCGGTTGGCTGGGCGCGGTCAATGTGGCGCCGGTCTTCGACGTGACCGTGTACATGCTGGCCCGCACGCTGTATGTGCGCCGCCGCTTCGACGCGGAACGGGTCGAGAAGAACTACGGCTGAGACCCGGGCGGCCTGGGATTCACCGCGCCGGGGTGCGGCGCGGGCCCCGCGTTCGCGTTCGGGCGTTGGGCTTGCGCCGGAGGACGCGGCGCCGGCGCGGGCGTGAGCGCGCTCTGCTGCAGCGCATACTTCCAGGCCCGCCAAGCCAGCCAGACCAGCGGGAGGAAGAGCGACGCGAGCAGCGCGATGTTCAGCAGGTACTTGGCTCGGCATCCGGCGGAGGCCGGCGGCGCGATCCGGCGCAGGAGATCTTGCGCGAGGTAGAACCCGAAGCCCTGTGCGATCATGAAATAGAACGTCCCAAAGAGCGTGCAGGCGTCGCGGTACTTGTCCTCCGGAAAGAACGCGAGCAGCAGCGCCATGCTGAGCCCGTACGCGAGTATGCCGGCGTAGAGATCGGTGAGGCCGAACTGGAGGCGCGGCGGAGCGTACTGAATTCGCTGCAACGCTTTATTCTGCCGCCAGCCTTGAATCGCGAGGACCAGCCAGCCGATGTATCCGCCCAGCCCGCCGAGAAAGAAGAACATCTGCCCCGCGCACGGCACGAAGACCAGGACAAAGAAAAGCAGCCCCCACCCGAAGCTCCGCACGAAAGCCCCGTAAAAGAGCCCCGCCGGATCTCTTGCGTACTTTCCTCTGGCCAGAGCGAACATCTGGGCGCGCAGGATCAGGAACGGATAGAAGGCGATGCCGCAAGGCAGGATCAGCAGGACGCCCGCCAGCAACGAAACTACGATCACGGCATCGGAGGTGGTCATCGGGGCGGTGGCTTCCCGAAATCTTCCGTCAACCCTCGAAATCCCGGCGGTTGAAGGTGACGTGCTTCTTCCAGTTCGCGTCGTTGGGCTGGGGGAAGTCCGAGCGCTGATGCGCGCCGCGGGATTCTTCGCGTTTGAGGGCGCCGCGGATCACGAGTTGGGCGCAGGCGAGCATGTTCTGCAGTTCCAGTCCCTTCACCGTCTGGAACTCTTCCGCATACACATACTTCTGCCAGAAATCGAGCATCTGCAGCGCGTTGGTCATCGTCTCGGCGTCGCGCACGATCCCCGCCGAACGGCTCACCAGGCTCTTGAGCGACGCACGCACGTCGTCTACATCGAGTGGGATCGTCTCTTTATCGCGCATGGGCTTGACGCGCTTCTCGGGGAAGGTCGGCTGCGAATGCTCCGCCAGCCCGCGGGCCTGCACGCCGGCCTCGTGTCCGAAGACGAGGCCGTCGAGCAGCGAGTTGCTGGCGAGGCGGTTCGCGCCGTGGATGCCGCAACTCGCGACCTCGCCCGCCGCGAAGAGCCGTTCCACGTCGGTTTGCGCCAGCAGGTCCGTGCACACGCCGCCCATCATGTAGTGGCAGGCGGGGCGCACCGGAATCTTGTCCTTGGTCAGGTCCAGGCCGTACTGCTTGAGCGTCTTGTGGATCGTGGGGAAGCGTTCGAGCACGAGGTTCGGGTCCAGGTGCGCGACGCTCAGGAAGACGTTCGTCGCCCCGGTGCGGAGCATCTCGGCGTAGATCGAACGCGCGACGATGTCGCGGGGCGCCAGCTCGCCGCGCTCGTCGTAGTTTTTCATGAAGCGCTCGCCCTTAGAGTTGAGCAGGTGCGCGCCCTCGCCCCGGACGGCCTCGCTGACCAGGAAACGCTTGGCGCCGGCGAGGTACAGCACCGTCGGATGGAACTGGACGAACTCCATGTCCTGCATTGTCGCGCCCGCGCGGAAGGCCACCGCCATGCCGTCGCCCGTGGTCACCTCGGGATTGGTGGACTCGCGGTAGACCTGCCCGATGCCGCCCGTGGCCAGCACGGTCGCCTTGGCTTCGATCTTGAGGAAGCGCCCGCCTTTGACGTCCAGCGCGAGCATGCCGTAGCAGACGCGGTCCTTGTGCAGCAGGTCCACGGCGAAATGGTTCTCGAGCACGGAGATGTTGGGGTGCTCGAAGATCTTTTTCGCCAGGCTGGACTCGATCGCCTGGCCCGTCGCGTCGCCGTTGGCGTGCAGGATGCGCCGGTGCCCGTGGCCGCCTTCCAGCGTGAACGAGAGGTGCTCCTTGTCCTCGCGGTCGAAGGGCGTGCCCCATGCGATCAGTTCCCGCACGCGCGTAGGCCCTTCAGTGACGAGCTTGCGCACGGCGGTCTCGTCGCAGAGCCCCGCGCCGGCGACGAGCGTGTCGCGAAGATGGCTCTCGGGCGAGTCCCCCGGCGCAAGCGCCGCCGCGACGCCGCCCTGCGCGTAGTACGTGTTCGATTCCTGTAGATTACTCTTGGTGACCAGCAGCACCGAGGCGTTCTCGGCCGCCGCCAGCGCCGCGGAGATGGCTGTGATGCCGGAACCGATAACGATGACATCGGGCGCCAGCGCCGGAATCCGCCGCAGATCGAGGTCGAGCAGGTACTGTTCGTTCATGCTTTGCTAAGCGGCCGCGAAATCTTGGCGAGTTCTTGCCGGAATGACGGGCCTCTCGCACCCCCCGATGCTTGGACCCACCCTATGACGGCGGGTCGCCGGTTCAAGGTAAAGTCAGGCAAGAGGTTCCGGATGGTATGGCCGTTTCACGCTAGGACTATCTGCCGCGTATTCTGGAATCTGAACACTAAGTGCTTGCATAGGTTATAATAATTCGGTATATATTAGGGTATGGCTCTAAAGCCCATTTCGAATCCGCCGAACCCCTGGCAACACGCTTCGGTCGAATGGATCGGCGAACCGCCCACGGCCAAGCTGGAAATCTTCCAAGAGTACGCGAAGACGATCCTCTCGGAGAACGATTCGCCGGACCTCGGCTTTCGCTGGAGCCTGAACCCGTACCGCGGCTGCTTTCACGCCTGCGCCTACTGCTACGCGCGGCCCTCGCACCAGTATTGGGACTTCGGCGCGGGCACGGATTTCGAACGCAAACTGGTCGTGAAGGTCAACGCGCCGGAGCTTCTCGAAGCAACTTTCCGCAAGAAGTCGTGGCGGGGCGAGACCGTCGTCATCAGCGGCAACACCGACTGTTACCAGCCGCTCGAAGCCGTGTACAAGCTCACACGCGGCTGCCTGGACGTCTGCCGCACCTATCGCAACCCGGTGGGCATGATCACCAAGGGCCCGCTGATCCAGCGCGACTTGGATGTCCTGAGCGAACTCGCCCGCGTCGCGAGGTTGCACGTCTACGTCAGCGTGGCTTTTTCGGACGATAAGATGTCCCGCGCGCTCGAGTCCGGTGCGCCGCTGCCCAGCGCGCGCTTTAAAGCGCTGAAGGCATTGCACGAAGCCGGCGTGGCGGTGGGCGTGGCTTGCGCGCCGGTGATCCCCGGCCTGAACGACACCCAGATCGCCGAGGTCATCGAGCGCGCGGCCGAGAACGGCGCGCGCTCGGCGTTCATGACGCCGCTGCGCTTGGCCGCGGAAGTGAAGCCGGTCTTCTTCGAGCGCCTCGCCGCGGCGTTCCCCGACCGCGTGCAGAAGGTGCGGAACGCGATCCTCGAGATGCGCGACGGCGTGCTCTACCGCGGCGCTTTTCACGAACGCTTCCGCGGCCACGGCGAACGCTGGAAGACGGTGGCGCAACTTTTTGAGATCGCCTGCCGCCGCCACGGCCTGAACGCCCGCGAAGAGCGCAGAATGGGCTGTGACGCAGAGGGGGTTCAGGCAGGGACAACGACCTTCCTGCGGCCCGGTGAGACGGGTAATCTATTCGCCTAGCCGTTTCGCATGCTCGGTTGTCCGCGTCGAGAGGCCGCATGCAACGTTTCACGGAATACTTCACGCTCGTTTTGCTCGCCGCCTTGCTGCTGTGGGCCAACGAGGCCCCTCGTTTCTCCAATACAGGCCGAGGTGGTCTGGATTTCGACGGCTACGGGGCTCCGTTCATCTACGGGCGGAGCCAAATTTGGAGGAATCGTGGAAATCTCAGCTATTCGTCTTGCCAAAGTATGAGCATCGACACTTTAGATTGGCTTGCAGATGCAGCGCTGGCGCTTGTTCTGCTTGGTGCGACGGCCAGCGTGTTACGCAAAAGGCGTCCTCAGCCATCCTCCGACAAGTCCAAACCCTGGTATCGAGGCAAAATACAATTCGGACTTTCGAGCCTGTTGGTGGTGTCGGTCGTATTCGGTATCTTGCTCTGGGCTAATACGTGGGAGATTGTGATTCTTTGCCGAGGTGATGCTTGGTCAGAGAGGCAAAGTTGGTTCATGGCAGCAACAAAAGGCTGGCCATTTCCCTATGAAATAAAACCCTTGGGAAACATGCCGTATGAGGCGGTACGCAATCTTCCGCTTACGCTCGATGTATTCTGCGCGTTCTTGATCGCCCTGGACCTTGGCCTTTTGTGGGAGTGCTACGTCTTGCGTCCGAAGAAGGCTTCTTTGTCAACGAACGCGATTGCGCCAAGTTGACCGCAAGGCAAGCGGCCCGGGCATGATAGCCCGGGCTGCAGCACTGCTTCCTTCTGAATCTTCCGCCTACCGCTTGCCGCCGCCGGACTTTCCGCCGCTATGTCCGCCGCCGGACTTCCCGCCGCTTGGCTTGCTCCCGCCGCCGCCTTTGCCGCCCATCGACGAGTCGAGCGAGCCCCAGCTCTTCTGCATCGACTGGTTGCCGATGTCCATCTGTTCTTTGCTCGGCTTGCTGTAGCGTTCGTTCGCGCTGCTGGTGCTGAACGGATTCGGCTGCGCGCTGCTGCGCGCGGCGGAGTTCGTCTCCGGTGCCTGCTTGGCCGCGTTCTCCCGCGACGGAGTCGTCCCTTCGCCCCGGTGAGCCATGCGGCCTTCTTCGCCGGAACCACTGGTGCGCGCCGCCTTGCTGGATTCCGAGGACGTTTTTTGGCTCGAAGCACTGGACGAGTTGCTCGAGGCTGCGTTGCTGGCGCCCGCCTCCGTTTTCTGGCTAGACGATGTGTTGGGGTTCGACGCAGCGTTCTGGCTCGAAGCCGTGCTCTGCGGTGCATTCTCAACTTGTCCGTTGCCCGCGGTATAGGTCGTCGACGTGCCGTTCTTGGTTACGGTGGTGGAGGCTTGGCCGCTGCCGGCGGTCGTGCTAGTCGAGACCGTGCCTTGCGACGAGTTCACCGTCGTGCTGCCCTGGTAACTGGCGGAGCCGTTCGGGTTCACCGTCGTGCTGCCGGTGTGCGTGCTGCTGCCGGAACCGTTGCTCGTGTTCCACTCGTTTGTACCGGTGCGGTTCATGGTCGTGCTGCCTTCTTCGTTGGTGGTCACGGAGCCGAACCCTGGTGCGTTCCGGCCGCAAACGCCCCCGTGTTGTTGTTGACCACGCCGCCGGCGGCTTCGGTGGACCAGGTCTTGCCGTTCTCGGTCTGCGTCACCTGGCCCTTGGCCGCGCCCGCGCCGCTCACCGATGCGCCGTTGCTGGTGGTCACGGTGCCGGCGCCTGCGGCACCTGCATACGTCGTCTCGCCCACGGTCGTCTTGCCCGCCGCGCCCGCGCCGGTGGCCGTGGCGGAGTTCCCGTTCGGCCCGGTGACGGTCGTCTGCCCCGCGCCGGCGACGGCGGCCGTGGTGCCGTTGTTGAAGGCCACGCCCCCGCCTTCGCTCTGCACCGTGGCCGAGTTTCCGCCCGGTCCGGTGACGGTCGTGGTGTTGATCGCCTTGCCGGCCTCTGCGGTGCCCGCGGCATTCGTAACCGTGGTCGAAGTTCCCTGGCTCGAAACGGTCGTGCCGCCGTTCGGCCCGGCCTGAGTCGTTGCATTGGTCGTCGTCGTGGTAACGGTTGGAGCGGGGGCAGCGGTCGCCGTTGTGGTGGCCGTTGTGGTTGTGGCGCCCGCTGGGCTGGTCGTGTTCGTGCTGGTCGTCGTTGGGGTCTGTTTCACTTCGACTACCGGCGCCACGACAACCGGTACGACAACGACCGGCGGCGCTTCCACCACGACGACTTCCTGCGTCGCGTCGGCCTTGACCACCTCGGATTCCAGTTCTTTGAGCACCGTCTCGGTCAGCATGGCTTGCGAGACCGTCGCAGACGCTTGCACGTAAGAGTCCGCCTCGGCGGCGCCTGCGGCTTTCTTGGCCGCGGCGGTCTTCTCGACGCGCTCGCGTACGGTATAGATCGCCTTCCAGACGTCGTCCTTCTGTTGCTTGGCCGCCATGCCCAGGCGGATCGTCATCATTAGGTGCTCGTCGAGCTGCTCCAGCAGCGTGGGATTCTCGGCGGCCAGTTTCTTCACGCTCTCCGGCCAGCGCTCCTCCATCTTCTTTGCGAGAAGCCCGCGCGTACGTTCGGGATTGGCGGCCTGTTTTAGCGCGACCGGGTGCAGCGCGGCCTCCAAGATCTGTTCGATCACGGTATCCGGATAGAGCGCGATGCCCGCGACGAGCGCCTCCAACGCGGGTTGCGAGAGCACCTGCGCTTGAGACTCTTTCTTGCCCGCTTCGAGTGCGTGCGCCGAGTGTTCAAAGCCCAGCAACGCGCACAAGAGCATAGCGACCCAAACATGTCGCGAGACGCGTTCGCCGTTCCAGAAAGGAAAGTCTCTGTTCCTGTCGCAGGACATAATAGTCCTCCTCCTTAAGGGTTTACGTTTGCCATCCGGTACCAGTGGCTAATGAGCAAGCCCTTTGCCAGTGCAAAGTCCTACGGGTTTGCACCAGTGAAGCGGCGTCGAAGCAAGGTATTCGATGCTCCGGCGGCCGAGTGCCTGCAAGCTTGGCTTAAGCGCGGTTGTATTTCCCCACCCGGCGTGCTTGATTCTCCTTCAGTATGACCTTCGACCCGCTCGACGCCTCCGTCACCGAAGCCCTGCGCGCCTGGCACGTCCAGCATAGCGCGGGGATCGGCGTGGCCGATGCGCTGCGCACGAGCGCCAAGGTCTGCCAGTCGCGCTACGTCGGCGACTGCTTCGAAGAAGCGGCCCGCCGCGTGGACCGCGGCGAAGAGCCCGCACGCATGTTCGATGCGCTGGCCCCGGTGCTTACCGAAGCCGAGCGCGTCATGCTGGCCGCGGGCTGGAAGAGCGGGCGCGTCGAGGCCGTCATGGCCAGCGTCCTGGAACAGCGCGAACTCTGGACGCAGTCCCGCCGCCGCATTCGCGCGAAGCTTGCCATGCCCGCGCTGGTGCTGCTGGCCGCCTGCTTCATCGGGCCCATTCCCCGCCTGGTGGCCGGCGGTTCGCTGGGTGAATACCTGCTGACAGCGCTATTCCCAATCGGTCTCGCGGTGTTTGTGTATTTCGCCGTCGACCACTTTTTTCACGCCCGCGCGGCGAAAGGCCTCACGGGAGTATCCACGCTGGAGCGCGTCTGTCTTCAACTCCCGCTTGTGGGCCACGTGGAAGCGCTGCGCAACCAGAGCGCCTTTGCGGCGCTGCTCGGGCAACTGATCGGCGCCGGCGTGCTGCTCTCCGATGCCCTGAATCTCTGCGCCCGCGTGCTGCCCAACGGGGTCTACCGCGAGGAACTCGCGCGCTTGCGCGACATCGTCCGCGGCGGCCGGCCCATGAGTTCCGGGATGCAGGCGGGATCGTTGTGGCCTATCGAAGTCGTCGCGGCGATTGCGACGGCCGAGCACGCCGGGGCCCTGGAAGAATCGCTCGCGCGCCTCGGCCGGCAGTTGCGCGAGCGCTACACCCTGGCCGTCGAACTCCTCGCCGACTGGCTGCCGCGCTGCGCCTATGCGCTCGTGGTGTTATTCGTGCTCTTCAATATCGCCACGACGGTAATGACGATCGGCGGCTACTACTCGAGCCTGATGAAGTGACGGCACCGTCCAGCGGACCGCTGCCCGCCGACTTGCATTTCCCAAAAACGTAGCCATCTTGTACATCCTCCCTTGAACTGCGCTTAACCCATAGCGGGCCTCCAGCCATGCAATGCCCTTTCTGCCGTGTGGACGACGACCGCGTGGTGGACAGCCGCTCCGGCGACGACGGCTCCACCATTCGCCGCCGCCGCGAGTGCCTGAGCTGCAAGCGGCGCTTCACTACGTACGAGCGCATCGAGGAGAACCCGCTCCGCGTGGTGAAGAAGGACGGCCGGCGCGTGCCGTACGAGCGCGAGAAGCTGCGCCGCGGCATCGAGAAGGCCTGCTGGAACCTCGCCATCTCCGCCGAACAGATCGACCAGGTGGTGGCCGCGGTGGAAGGCGAGGCTTTCGAGAAGTTCGACCGCGAGATGCCCTCGAACTTTCTGGGCGAACTGATCATGCGCGAACTGCGCAAGCTCAATCACGTCGCGTACATCCGCTTCGCGTCGGTCTATAAGGAGTTCAAGGACGTCAGCGAGTTCATGGACGTGCTTGAAGAGTTCTTGAAAGGGCGGGGCAAGGAGTCCCAAGCCGAGATCGTGAAGCATCTCGCCAACCAGGTTAAGCTCGACAACGCCAAGAAGCCCCCGAACGGCGGCAAACCCAACGTATGAACGCCCCTGAAGCCATCCGCAAGCACGACGGCCGCGTGGTCGCCTTCGACCTCCGGCGTCTCGCCGCGGCGATCGCGAACGCCGCGCTCGCCGGCGGCGAACGGCCCGCGCGCGATGAGGCCATGGCGTTCGGCACGGAGATCGCCCGCGCCGTCGCAGAGTTCCTCGCTAAAGAGAAAGCTCCGACGCCCGCCACGGCGGACGTGCGCGAGATGGTCCTGAAGCTGCTTCGCGAGACCGCGCACGCCCGCGCCGCCGCCGCCTTTGCCGACCACGCCCGCTCTGCTTCTTCGTTCCTCTGGCGCATGCGCGTCTTCGCGGGTGCGCCCAGCGGCGAGGGCGTGCCCTGGGACCGCCGGCGTCTGATCGAGAGCCTGCGCGCCTCGGGTGTGGCGAAGGATCCGGCGGGCGAGGCCGCGCGCGACGTGGAACGGCGCGTGCTCGCGCTCGGCCAGGACCGCATCTCGCCGGCGCTCATTCATGCCCTGGCCGAACTGGCGCTTCGCGCCCGGGGCCTCGATCCGCGCGCCTACGCCGCGCGGCGCATCGCCGCCTCGTATACCGAACTCGTCCAGCGCTACGACGCCACGGCGGCCTTGCTGCGGCCCCTGCCCGGCGCGGGCCCGGCGCTCGAAGCCTTCTGGCTGCAAGCGGTGCACTCGCCGGAAGTCGCGGCCTCCGCGCAGGCCAACCTGCTGGGCCTCGAACCTTTTCCCAGCAAGCCCTCGGACGAAATGAGCGCGCCCAGCGTCGCCTCGGCGCTCGACCCGCTCAAGCCCGAGACCGCCGCCAAACTGACCGCCTGGTTCCGGAGCGGGCAGCCGGTGGCGCTGTGGTGCCGCGCGGAGGACCCGGTTCGCGCCGCGGAACTCGCCCGAATCTTGGGCGCCCTGGCCTTGCCGGATTCGCCCAATAACCTCCGCGCCGTGTTTCCGGGTGAATTTGGCGTACTCTTGCGTCCCTTGAATGCGCTGGTCGTGCCGAAAGGCATCCGCGCCCCGGCGATTACGCTCAACGTTGGCGGGTTGCTGCTGCGCGAAGCCCTTCGCGATCCGCACAAAGCCACGGTCCGGCTGGCGCATCTGGCGGCGCTGGCCGCACAGGCTCACCGCGAGCGCGAGGAATACTGGGGCTTCTCCGCCGTCCGCGGCCGGGAACTGCCCGTGGCCGCCGCGGGGCTCTGGAACGCCGCGGCCTTTATGATCGGCGAACCCTTTGATCGCGCCGACACTACGCAGGCCCTGCGTCTCGCGGCCTGCGCGCTGGCCACGAGCCTTTACAGCGCGGTCTCTACGTTGCGCCAGGAGACGGGCTTGAACGTGCTCCTGACGGCGGATGTGCCGCTCGCGGCCGGCGCGGCGCTGTGGTGGCGCGACCGCGAGCACGCCGCGCGCGACGGCTTGAACCTCGACCCCAAAGGGGCGTATGCGGGGTTGGATCTGCGCGCGGGGCCGGGCGTGGAAGACCTGGGCGAGCGCGCGGATTTCCTGCGCACCGCGGCGGGGCTCTTCGACGAACCGCCCGCCTTGCGCTTTGAAGCGCCGCTGGGCCTGGAGGCCGATCCCGCCGCGTGGCGCGACTTCTTCACTGCGCTCGCGCAGAGCGGCGTGCCGCGGCTGCGGGCTACTTCGGGAGGCAGCGGGCGCGGCATGCGCCTGATCGCGCGCCAACTGCGCAGTCACTCCGAAGGTTTCCCGCTGTTTTCAAGAGAATGAACGCAGGCCAAGTGCCGTAAAAAATTCCAACGATTACGGCATCAGCAATGATCCAGCACCAGCTTGAGTCCTAAGTCTTCACACGCCTTCTCGAGCTCCTTCTGCAACTCATCGGAGGGGTAGGCCTCAGGATCGGCGTCCTTTTGTCCGCCAACAATCTTGCCGACGCTCCAAATGATCGTTTGTCCCTTCGCTATTTTCTTGAGCGCCCTCTTGAGCGCGTCCATTCCATCAAGCTTGGCCTGCGGTGCGGTGATCTCTTCGTTGGTCTTGTGTTGATTGGTGCCTGCTAGAAGCGCAAAACACCACGAGTCCTTCACTTTCCAACTGTACAGCTCGAAGCCTTTTTTCGAAGTCGCGAGTTGTTCGGCCTCTTCTTTCGACTCCTTTGCGTGTGCAGGAAATTTGGAATTCGAGGCCTCCTCGGCTTGTACGTTATGGCTGCATGCCAGTCCAAATGGAATCGCAGCGAAGACTGCCATCGCAATGAATGTGCGCATTCCGCATCTCCTTGGGTTTCTAGAGCAACGTTGACTGGCAATGCCATCGGACTGCTTTAGGCTTTCGTTTCATACCAGTAAAAGGCGCGAGCATGGGTAACGGTCTTGTAACTACCGGACGCCAATGCGTCATTTCGGAGGGCGTTAATCATGCGCGAGCTTCGCGTCGGGGTCGTTGGGTACGGCTGGGTGGCGGGCGCGCATATCCTGTCCTTCAATGAGATCCCCGGCGTGAAGGTTGCCGCGGTATGCTCGCGCCGCAACCTGAGCGCCGCCGAATTGACGAAGAAGCACGGCGCGCCGATCCGCGTCTATCGCGACTACGCGCAGATGTGCGCGCAGAAGGACCTCGACATCATCTCCATCTGCACGCCGCACCCCTTCCATCCGGAGCAGGTCGAGATCGCCGCGAAGGCCGGCAAGCACCTTGTCATCGAGAAACCCGTGGCCATCGACGCGAAGGGCGTGGACCGCGTCGAACGCGCCGTGACCAAGGCCGGCGTAAAGGCCTGCGTCTGCTTTGAAGTGAAGGTGATCGGCTTGTTCAAGGCCTACCGCGACATGATCGACCGCGGCGTGCTGGGGCAGGTTCACTACGGCGAGGCCGACTACTACCACGGCATCGGACCGTGGTACGGGCAGTATGCGTGGAACGTGAAGAAGGCGATGGGCGGCTCGTCGCTGCTCACCGCCGGCTGCCACGCGCTCGACGGCCTGATCTGGCTGATGGACTCGCGCCCGGTGGAAGTGGCGAGCTACTCCGTGAAGAGCAAGTCGCCGGACTTCAAGCCGTACGAATACCCGACGACCTCGACGACCATCATGAAGTTCAAGAACGGGTCGATCGGCAAGACCGCCAGCGTGATCGACTGCATCCAGCCGTATCTCTTTAACGTGCACTTGGTGGGTTCGCGCGGGAGCGTCTGGAACGACAAGTTCCACACCGACGTGGTCAGGGGCTTGGACAAGAAAGGCTGGAGCAGGCTGAACGTCCAGCTTGCCGACAGCGGCGACGTTGCGCACCATCCGTACCGCGAGCTCTTTGAGGACTTCGTCGCGGCCATCCGCAAGGACCGCGCGCCGCGCTTCACCTTCGACGACGCGATCTTCAGCCACCGCGTCTGCCTCGCCGCGGACAAGTCCTCCGCGACCGGCAAGGCCGTGCGTCTCTAGAAAGCTCTATTCGTCTGCTTGGATTTGTGGACCGCGGCTCACGAATTGGCCAACTGTTCCTGCAACGCCTGCAAAGAGGCTTCGAGCTGCTTGAGGCGGCCTTCCTCGCGCTCGATCATGCGCGGCTCGGCGTTCTCGCGCCGCAATTCTTCGAGCCGTGCTTGCACGAGCTCGATCAGTTCGACGATGACGACGAGCGTCTCGTTCACCGATTGCATAATCGCTCTACTCCCGGCGAACATCTCCGCCCCTCCTCCCTGGTTCCCCACACTTCTCCTATGCAATTCGATGGCCTAAGTCGCTGGTAGCTGAGGGAACATAAAGGATCAAGAAGAGACCGCAGGTCGATGGTGTAACTAATTGTTAAATAATATGTTACGCGTATTTCTCGCGCCTGAGACTAATTTGGCAGGCATACCCAACACTTGTTCTTGCAACCAATTAGAAGCAGTAACCCTTTGGGGGACACAAAGCTGTGCATGATTGGAAACAGGCTGGGAAGTTGAAATCGGGACCGCTGGTCAGGTTTACGGAGGCTTTTCGAGTTAGTTCGCGCTCGCCAAGGTCGCTTCTTCGACGGCCTTGATCGTCTCCTGAAGCAGCCGCTGACGGCGTTCTTCGCGCTCGATCTGTTCCTCGTCTCCGCCTTCTTCACGCAGGCGCTTCAGGCGTACGGAGACGACTTCCTGCACCGTCTGCAGCATATCGAGGGTCTCGTTTATATTCTTCATGGGCATTCCCTTTTAACACGCTACGCCTGCTCTGGGTCACTACTTCGTAGGCTCCACTGATATAAACGGTCTTCGACCGCATTCCCTTCAGTCTTTTTTGCACAATATGCAGAATTCAATGCCCGTGCCCCAACCTGGGTATACGCGGTTGCTTGCGCCGCCGTGCGGCTCCGGTAACCTCTCGTGCTCCAAATTTCAGCATACCGGCATCGAAAGGACCTCCCGCCATGGCCAAGAAGGCAAGTTCCAAGGGCTCCGGCGCCCGCGAGAAGTGCATCCTGCTCTACTCCGGCGGGCTCGACACAAGCGTGATCGTCCACTGGCTGGACGCGAAAGGTTACGACGTCATCTGCGTGACGATCGACGTGGGCCAGCAGGAGGACATCGACTTCGAGAAGAAGGCGCTGGGCTCGGGCGCGAAGAAGTTCATCATCAAAGACATTACCGAGGACTTTGTGGTAAAGGGCGTCTTCCAGTGCATCCGCGCGGAAGCGAAGTACGAGGGCCGCTACCTGCTCGGCACCAGCATCGCGCGGCCGTTCATGATCAAGGCGCTTTGCGACGTGGCCAAGGCAGAAGGCACGAACCTGATCGCGCACGGCGCGACGGGCAAGGGCAATGACCAGTGCCGCTTCGAGCTCGCCGCGTACGCGCTGATCCCCGGCGCGCGCATCCTGGCGCCCTGGCGCATGCAGGAATTCCGGGAGTTGATCCCGGGCCGCAAGGAAGCCATCGCGTACGCCGCCAAGCACAACATCCCGATCCAGGCCACGGCCAAGAAGCCCTGGTCCACGGACCCCAACATCCAGCACCGCAGCCACGAAGCGGGCGAGCTCGAGGATCCCTGGTACAAGCCGCGCGACGAGATGTTCCAGCTCATCACGCCGCCATCAAAAGCGCCGGACAAGGCGGAGACGGTCGAGGTCGAGTTCGAGCGCGGGTTTCCGGTGGGTTTTAACGGCAAACGCTACAAGCCCGTGGACCTGCTGCACAAGCTCAACGAGATCGCCGGGCGCAACGGCGTCGGCATCGTGGACATGGTCGAGAACCGCTTCGTGGGAATGAAGAGCCGCGGTGTGTACGAGGCCCCCGGCGCGACGGTGCTCTTCGAGGCCCACCGCGACCTCGAGGGTCTGACGCTCGACCGGAAGGTGATCCAGATCCGCGACGCGCTGATCCCCACGTACGCCCAGCTCGTCTACGACGGCTTCTGGTTTTCGCCGGCCAAGGAGGCGCTCGACGCGCTGATCGAGAGGACGCAGGAGACCGTCACCGGCGTCTCGCGCCTGGAACTCTACAAGGGCTCGCTCCGGACCACCGGACGCAAGTCGCCGTACTCGCTCTACGACGAGTCGATCGCGACGATGGAGGCGGGCGGGAGCTACAACCAGGACGACGCGACCGGCTTCCTGCGCATCCAGGGCCTGCCGACGCGCATCCAGGCGAACCTGCGCCGCAAGATGGGGAAGCAGGGCGACTGATCTTCGTAGAGCGTAGAGCGAGGCCGCACCTATGACTGAGCAGGCCGAACCTGCGCTTCGAGCCGCGCTGATCGAGACCGGCGCGCAGTTCTATGCGCGCGGGTGGTCGTATGCGACCAGCAGCAACTACAGCGTGCGGCTGAACCGCGATCCCTTGCGTCTCTTGATCACTGCCAGCGGAAGAGACAAGGGCCGCCTCACCCCCGGCGACTTTGTCGTCGTGGACGAGAACGGCCGCGCCGTGGACGAAGCGCATCCCAAGCCGAGCGCCGAGACGCTGCTGCATGTCGTGGCCGCGCAGCGCGAAGAGATCGGCGCGGTGCTGCACACGCACTCGGTCTGGAGCACGCTGCTCTCCGAGCGCTTCGCAAAGTCCGGCGCGATGACGCTGGCGGGTTACGAGATGCAGAAGGGCCTTGCGGGCGTCGCTTCGCACGAAGAGAAGATCCGGCTGGAGATCTTCGCGAACACGCAGGATATCCCCGCGCTCGCGGAGACCGTCGCCGCGCGCCTTACCGAGCCGTCGCAGCCCCTGCGGCACGGGTACCTCATCCGCGGGCACGGGCTCTACACCTGGGGCCGCGACCTCGCCGAGGCCCGCCGCCACGTAGAGGCGCTGGAGTTCCTCTTCGAGGTCGTCGGGCGGCAGCTTTAACCCCATCCAATTTTGAAGTTCCCTCTTTCGTCTCGGTCTGTAAGAATGGATTGGAGGAGGCAGCGCCATGGCCCGCATCTGGATCCAGGACGAGCAGCGCCACATCGAAGACGCCGCCGCGCTGCGCGCGTTCCTGGAGCCGTACGGAATCTGGTACGAGCGCTGGGATGTGGCGGGCCGGGTGGGCTCGGACGCCACCGACGATGCGATTCTCTCCGCGTACCAGCCCGAGATCGACCGGCTCAAGGCGCGCGGCGGCTACGTCACGGCGGACGTGATCAACGTTAAGCCGTAGACGCCCGGCCTGCAGGTCATGCTCGACAAGTTCAACAAGGAGCACACACACCGCGATGATGAGGTGCGCTTCATCGTTCACGGCCGGGGCATCTTCCACATTCATGGCAAGGCCGGGACGCCCGCTGAGAAGGTCTTCGCGATCCAGGTCGAGGCGGGCGACCTGATCAACGTTCCCGCCGGAACGCAGCACTGGTTCGACCTCTGCGCCGACCGCGAAATCCGTGCTATCCGGCTCTTTATCGACAAGGCCGGCTGGGCGCCGGAGTACGTCGGCGCGGGTGTGCACGCGAAGTATGAACCGCTCTGCTTCGGCCCCGAGTACGTCCCGCTGGGCGGCAGCAAGCTCGCGCCCTTCCAGGTATAGCCTGTGTCTATGCCATTCTCCGGAAAGGCCATCCTGCTCGATATCGAGGGCACCACCTCTTCGGTGGCCTACGTCTTCGACGTGCTCTTCCCCTATGTGCGCCGGCATCTTGAGGCCTATCTCCAAGCGCACAGGAACGAGACTTCAGTTGAAGGCGTGTGCGAGCAACTTGCGCGCGAGAGCGGCGCAAAGTCCTTTTCTGAGTGGGCAGGAGACGCCACACCTGACGGCCAGCGCGCGAAAGTGGCCGCCGAAGTGAACCGCCTCATGGATAAGGACGTAAAAAGCACCGGCTTGAAAGAGCTACAGGGATTGATCTGGAAGAAAGGCTTCGAGTCCGGCGAATTGCGGGCGCATGTCTTTCCGGACGTGCCGCCTGCGCTTCGGCGCTGGAGGAAGGCGGGTCTCGATGTCCGCATTTATTCGAGCGGGAGCAGCGCGGCGCAGAAGCTCTTCTTCGCGCACAGCGAGTTCGGCGACCTGGTTCCCTTCTTGAACGGGCACTTCGACACCACGACCGGGCCGAAGAAAGACCCCAACAGCTACCGCAAGATCGCCGCGGAGTTCAGGCTTCAAGCTTCCGAGATCTTGTTTGTGAGCGATATCGTGGCCGAACTCGATGCCGCGAAGGAGGCGGGGTTCGCGACGGTGCTCTCGATTCGCCCGGGCAATGCGCCGGTCGGCGCGGAACACGGTCATCCGCGCTTGGAAACTTTCGACGAGATTTCAACGCCGTAAAGCGTGTAAACCCGATATTTTCCAGCGCCATCTGCAATTACAGCAGCAATTTCTCCAACACAGACCCGTATGGTACAACTATGCAATAATAGGAACGCGCCGAGTTCCAGGAGGCGGCTATGAGCGATACGTCCGTGCAGGAACCACCCGCGGTGGATGAAGCCGAGACAAAAATTGAGGAGCCGCCACCCGATGGCGCGGCGCCCCAGCCGGTCTTTTACCAAAGCTGCGGACTGCCTTTTAACTGGAAGGTGGCGCTGTCTCTCGCCCTGGGCCTGATGGCCGTTGGAGGCATCGCGTTTGCCCTCGTGGAGCGTTCCGGGAAGATTACCTCTCAGAAAACGGTGGAAGACCTGCGTGCCCAGTTCGATGCGCAGGCAAAGGATCTCAAGGACCTGAAGGACGATCTGCAGCGCACGCAAAACCGGTCGTCCGACGCCGACAAAGCGCTCGAAAACCAGAAGACCGCCGTGAAGCAGATCCAGTTACAAGCCGACGAGCAGAAGGCCCGCGCGGACAAACTCCTGACGGATCTCACGGCCACCCAGGAGAAGGCGCGGACGGCCGAGGCGGCTTTGGCGAAAGAACTGGATGCAAGGGCGGCGCAGTTGAAGGCGCTCGAGGTTCAGTCTGTGCAGCGCAAAGCCGCCTCCGACGGTCCGCTCGACGCTCCCGCCAAAGCCACACCCGATACGAAAGAGGCGAAGCGGCTCGAATCGGACCTGGCCCGCAACAAGCAGGTCCTCTCCGACCAGGAAGCTCAGTTGAAGAAGGCCCAGGACCTGGGAAAGGCTCAGGACACGCAGTTGCGGCAGAAAGACGCGGAGATCCAGACCTTGAACAACCAAGTCAAGAGCGGCGAGGCTGGATACACGAAGCTCAAGAACGAGTACGACAAGGTTCAGGCGGATAAGAAGAAGGACGACGACGAGATCAAGAACCTGCGGGCCGAGAACGCAAAGCTGCGCAACAAGAAATAGTTCTTACAGTGGAGTGGCCTGGCGCAGGACCGCGGGAACGAACTCCAGGTCGCTCGCTTCCTGCACGGCAAGCCGAATCTGAAAATCGAGAATCTCGCGCGGGACCGGGTTCTGGTAGTCCTGCAGGCAGGCGCGCAAGGCCTCCTGCGGCGCTTGCGACGTCGTCCGGACCTGCCGGTAAATCTTCACGGAGAGCGCTTCCGCGGCGCCGGGCGTCAGCAGGTTGGGAATCTGCTTCTGGATGCCCGCATAGGCGTTCTCGTCGATGGCCACGCCGCGCTTTTTGCATAGCGCCCGGATCAGCCGGAAGCCTTCCTCGGGCGTGGTTGTGGGGAAGAGCGGGATCTTTACGTCCACGCGGCCGGGGCGCTTCAAATCGACCTCGATCAGGTCCGGGCGGCTGGAGGCCAGCACCCAGACGATCTTGCCGCGGTTCTTCGTGTTGCTCATCTCTTCGGCCATCATCGAATAGATGCGCCCGCCGACGCCGCTGTCGCCGCTGCTGGCGTCGCGGCGGCCGAGCGCCTGGTCGGCCTCGTCGATGAAGACCAGGCAGCGCCCCAGCGCCTGGAGCAGGCGGAAGATCTTCTCGAGGTTGCCCTCGCTGCTGCCCACCCATTTGTCGCGGAAGTTCTTGAGCTTCACCACCGGCACGCCGGCCTCGCCGGCGAGACATTCGACCATGAAGGTCTTGCCCGTGCCGACGGGCCCGCAGAGCAGATAGCCCATCGGAAGCGCCTGCAAGTCGTTCTTCTGCCAGAGCGCGATATCCTGCCGAAGCCAGGCCTTGATCTTCTCCTGGCCGTACAGGTCTTCGAGCGACTTAGTGGGCTCGATGAAGTCGATCAGCCCGCTGCAATCTTTCTCGACCAGTTCCTTCTTGAGTTCCACCAGATCGTTCGAGGAGAGCGAGACTTTTCCGTATTCCTTGGTCTTGAGCAGCGACTCGATGGAACTGACCGTGGCGCCCGCGAGCTGCGCGGCGAAGGTGTCGAGCGAAGCGCCGAACTCCTTGAGCGCGACGGGGAACTGGGGCTGCACGATCGCGAAGGCGCGCTGCAATTCGTCGGGCGGCGGGAGCGGGATCTTGATCGTGGACGCGCGCGGGTTGTTGGCGATCAGCGTGTGCAGGTCGTTGAGGTTCTCGGTGATCAGGAACGTGGCGAGGGAATGCTCCGAGAGCAGCGCGTCGCTGGCCCAGTCGCGCATCAAAAGGGCCATGGCGCTGAGGTCGAAGCTTAAGCCGCCCTGGAGCATAGGGGCGACCAATTGTGCGGACTTGATAATGCACGCGACCTGCGAGCGCTGGTTTTTAAGGCGCCCGAGGTTCGAGACGTAGCGGAAGTAATGCGTGAGCGTGTCCACGGCCTGCCGCGGCGCCTTGGGGAGGTCGGGATCTTCCTTGAAGTGCGGCCACTGCGCGAACTCCTCGCCGCCTTTTTCCACGCGAATGCCGTTGCCTAGATCGTAACTGAGCACCACGTTGAAATTCGGGAGCATGACGCGCAGCAGAAAATCGGTGAGGCTGCCCAGCGCGGCCTTGCCGCCGAGCGGCAGAACCATGCGGTCGTGGACGTTTCCGTAAAGGATGAACTGGCTGGTCGCGCCGCTCTCGTAGAGCTCGATCAGGTCCTTGGCCCACTTGGGCAACGCCGTGGTCGCCGCGGGTGAAAGGGCCGTGGCGGCCGGAGGCTGGGCCGCGGCGGGAGCCGCTTTGGAATTCGGGGCGTCAGCCATGCGTTATCGTGCCCCGGTTCAATTGCCCTCTTTGACGGGCCCCATGCTCTTGGTGGACTCCGAGGACGCCGCAGGCGCCTCCGCGGCGGCGGTCTTGGGCGCAAAGGCGATGCCTTCTTTGGCGGCGAAATCGGCCAAGGCCTGGTCCGCCAGCGCCGATTGCTCCGCTTCCTTGACGTTCACTTCGTTCATATCCATGCTGTCGCGGGCCACGCGCGCGCGCCCGGCGGCCTTGTTGCGTTCCTCTTCGACCATCTCCTGCAGGCGGTTGAGCGTATCGCCGGAGCCGCCGATCTCGGAGATCATCCCGGAGGCCATCTCCGTCAGCTCCGCCATCGCCTGTTTGACCTTCATATCGTCGATGCCTTGCTTGAGCGCTTCGATCTTGGCCTTCGCGGCGCTGATCGCCACGTCCCGGGCCTTGACCAGATCCTTGTAGGTCTTCTCCGCCTGCTCGAGCTGCCCGCGGTTCTCCGTGAGTTCGCGCTGGACGGTCTGCAAGCGCAGGGCGTACTGCCCGGCGGCGGACTGATTGCCGGCCTTCAGATGCGCCGTGGTCTTCGCGCGCAGATCGCGCTCGTCCACTTCGAGCTTCTTGACCTGCTGCATCAGGCGTTCGCACAGGCCCGCGTGGCTGGCCAGGCCCTGGTTGTACTTGGCGATCTGTTCGCGCAGGTTCTCCTTCTCGACCTCCAGCAGCGCCTCGGGATTCTTGCGCTCAAGCCCGCTGACGAAGAGGCCGAAGAAGCCGCGGATAAGGTTGCCCAGTCGCTTGAACATGCGTCCCTCCGTGCGTCGCCGATGCGGAGCCCCATAAGGCCCCCGTCGCGCTCCCGCCTACATATTCCGAATTCCTGTAAATCCTTTCGGAACCATACCGCAACAGGCGCAAAAAACAAAGCGGAATGAACCTGCGCACCCGCGCTGTACTCTTGTTATAGCGTCTTATTCTGGTAAGAGTGGCCGTCTGACCGCGGAGCGGTGTCCGAGCGGCCGAAGGAACACGCCTGGAAAGCGTGTAGGCGGGAAACCGTCTCGAGGGTTCGAATCCCTCCCGCTCCGCCATTCCTTATGCCGGACCAGGTTTCGGAACGGGCTTTCTATTTTTAGTGGGATTGGCCCCATATTGTACTTTTCAGTCCCTTTTTACATACCCGGAAAACGGATGGCGCGCGGGCGCAGCCGGAGAGTCCCAAACGGATCACGCGTTCAGTCGATATACCTAAGCGAGCGATTTAGGATGCCTTTGGGCGTCCGCGGCGTACCGCGCAAGAGCAAAATTGGTTGAAAATCGTACTATAAGGTACGGAATGTATCGTATAGAATAGTGGATGAACGTACCTTGGTATGTTGCAAGAACATACATTATTTTGCCGAGGCCATGGGGTGTTATTGCCGGTGGTTGACGGATTCCCACCCCATGAGGGAGAGGCATACTCGTGGCCGAAACGTTACGCGTGCTGATCGTCGAAGACGCGCCAGACGACGTGGAGTTGGTGGTTCGCGAACTCCGGCGAGCCGGCTTCGACGTTCAGCCGACGCGCGTCGAATCCGCCGGTGAGCTCAAGCAGGCGCTCGAAAACGGCGCTTGGGATGTTGTTCTTTCCGATCACAATCTGCCCCAGTTTAATGCCCCCGCCGCACTGTCGATCGTGAACGAATGGGACGCCGATCTGCCCTTTATCGTGGTTTCCGGGAGCATCGGGGAAGAAAAAGCGGTCGAGATCATGCGCAGCGGCGCGCACGACTATATCATGAAGGACAACCTCAGCCGTCTGCCGGAAGCCGTTCGCCGCGAGATCAAGGAAGCTGCGCAGCGCCGGAACCTGAAGCAGGCGCAGGAAGCCCTGCGGCTTAAAGACGAGCAGTTGCGGCAAGCGCAAAAGCTCGAGGCCGTGGGCCGTCTGGCCGGGGGCGTCGCGCACGACTTTAACAATCTCCTGACCATCATCATCGGCCGTGGCAAACTCATGGCCATGCGGCTGGACGAGAACGATTCCATCCGCAAGGAACTCGAGCTGATCCTGCAGACGGCTTGGCGCGCCTCGGATTTGACCCGCCAACTCCTTACGTTCAGCCGGTACCAGGTGGTTCAGCCCCGCAGGCTCGACCTCAACGAGATTGTTCGCGATACCCAGAAGATGCTCGGTCGCCTGCTGGGAGAAGACATCGAGATGAAGTCCCGGTTCGAGCCTAAACTCGGAAAGATCAGCGCCGATACGGGGCAGCTCTCCCAGATCATCCTCAACCTTGCCGTCAACGCACGCGACGCGATGCCCAACGGCGGAACGCTTACCCTGGCAACCGAAAACGCTTCTCTGTTCGAGGGCAAATCCCCGGTGCAAGGGGAGCTCAAGACCACAGAGTACGTCCTGCTCACCGTGCAGGATTCGGGCGAAGGCATGGACGAGGAGACGCTGGCGCGCATCTTCGAGCCCTTCTTTACGACCAAGGGTCCCGGCAAGGGAACGGGCCTGGGGCTCTCGGTCGTATACGGAATCGTGCAGCAAAACGGCGGCATGATCTCGGTGGAGAGCCAGCCCGGGAAAGGCACGACCTTTAAAATTTATTTCCCACGCATCCAGGAAACGGCCGTTCCGGATGCGGCCCAGAGCGTAAAAGACATGTTCCTGCCCGGCACGGAAACCGTGCTCCTGGCCGAAGACGAAGAACCGGTGCGCGAACTGATCATGGATGCCCTGGTGGCTTGCGGCTACAAGGTCCTGCCGGCGGCCACGGGCGAGCAAGCTCTGGCAGTGAGCCGAAGCGAGGCCCAGGCTATCCATCTGTTGTTGACCGACCTGATCATGCCGAAAATGAACGGGTTGGAACTAGCAGAGGCGCTGCTGACGGAGCGGCCGGGACTTAAGGTCCTGTATGTGACCGGGTTCACCGAACACGCCGTGCTTAACCAGGCCGGGCCTGCGACCACCGGAGCGAATATCATGCAGAAACCCTTCACGCCGCAGCAACTCACGCGCAAAGTTCGCGAGGTCCTCAACGCGCCCGCGCCTTCGGTCCACTGAAGACCGCAGCCCAAAATACAACGCCCGCTGGGAAGCGGGCGTGTTTGAAAGAGTAGTGGGGCTTGGGCTATTTTTGCTTGGGCGGTAGCGTGGTGATGAAGTCCTTCACTTCCTTTTCGTAGCCTTTCCCATTGTAGGGCGTGTAACAGTAACTTGCCTTTTCCACCATCTTAAAGTCCACATCATAGCTGCGGCTCGAGACAAGTTTGGTCTGATCGTTCGGACCGGTCTCGTACACGAGAATGGTCTTGGTGCTGGTATCGATCAGGTACAAGCGTTCATTGTTCGAGTTGATGCCCATCATCGCGATGATGCCCGCCGTGGTCGCTCCGCCGTTATCCGCGCGGACTTCTGCGCCGCCCTTGGATACCGCCATCCAGCCGCAGAGCAGGAGCGCGCAGAGCGCCAGGGTCGGCCAGAACTTCCCGTTGCGCTCGCTCCAGCGGTCATTCCGTTTCTCGATGGTCATGAACGATGCCCTCCCATTAATGGCGCGCCCGAATGCGCGCGCGGCTTTGACAACAGTCCTCTTAAGCGGGCAACCCATGCCGCCCGCGTCTTCCGCTGCTCGCCACGAATCGGTATTGGAACTTCGGAACGTCCCCATGAACTGCTACATAGATGACGCGCGCGCTTCTGGCCTGTGACCGCTATTGAGTCCGACTTCGCGCCGCTCGTCGACCATGCCATTGCGCATGTGATTTATGGCCCAGACGAGCACTTTCTGTTCAGCCGCCTAATGTGCCGAGACCTGCCTTCGTCACTAATGATGAACGCCCAATTGGACCAGGGGTTGCCCAACTGCTGTGTGTCAAACTGCTTGCATGTACACAAGTTAGGTGAAGTGTCGGGCTATTGTGGACGATTCTAAATGAGGCCAATCTTTGAAGGTTGGCAGGCGCTCAGGCATCTCTTGGATAGCCCCAAGAAATCGATCCGTGAATGACCAGGCTTGCCAAGTGCCGCCTGAGTGGGTAAGAATAAAGGTGCTATGTCCATCGTGAAGAAAAATTGGGGCAATCCTGCGCGGGCCCTTGGTTCTGTGGTCTGCGTGCTGGTCCTCGCCGGGTGCTCGGCGGACGTGGAACGCCGCTTGCCCGATCCCACGCCCGTAGCCTACGACCGCCCCAGCCTCGTGAAGGTCATGGAGGAGATGGACGAGCGGCGGTACGCGGTGGAGACCTTGGTGGTCCGCACGAACGTCGTCCTGCACGACCTCGCCAAAAAGAAGGACGTCGGGCTGAACGGCGCGTATCTCGGCGATAAGGACGGCAACGTCCGCCTTCAAATCCGCTACAACGAATCGACCATCATGGACCTGGCGATCCGGGGCGACGCGGTGCAACTGCTCCTGCCGCGTAAGAACCGGTTCTTCCAAGGCAGCAAGAAGGATCTTCTGGCGGCCAGCGAGTGCGAGCTCTGCCTGCTGGCCCACGTCGGCAACATGCCCGACCTCTTCTTCCCGCGCGCCTGGACGATCGAGACGGCGAATGTGGAGACCCAGCGCCGCGGCGGCTTCGAGGAAGGCCAGGAAGTGGTGAAGGTCTACGAGCGGCCGGGCATCAAATGGCGCTGCGTCCGGGCCATTCATATTTCCATGGAACAGCCCGTAGCGAGCCAGGTGGACGTCTTCAACCGCTCCGATAAGAGCATCGGCTGCATCAAGTACGAGGACTACCGCTTCCCCGGTCCCGCGGCCGGCGAGATCAAGCGCACGCCGCCTTATCCGGGTCGGGTCACGCTGGTCACGGGCGACGGCAACCGCAGCCTGGAAATGAACGTCGAAGAACTGATCCCCAATACGCCCATCGACCCGGAAAAGTTCGAGATCAAGCCGCCGGAAGGCGTGAAGGTTCTCGACCTCGGCGAACAATTAGGCAGCGGCAAGAGTCTTTGGGAATAGATTCCGCGAAGCGTTGCGCGCATCTCCCGAGCCTGTCCATCTTCCATGCCGAAGGTTTGAGCCTGCGGCGCCCGCAGGCCGCTTCTTTGCGCTTGCAGCCATGCAACGGTCACGGATTATGGTCTAGGCCTTGAAGTAGAACTGCAGGCACGCGACATCGCTCCATCCGTAGCAGGTGGCTGTGCGCTTTCGCGAAGGCAGGCGCGAAGCGCGAGAAGGCCCGAAAGATTGAAGGCGCTGGAGCCCGGCTCGTCCTCGTCCCTGTAGCTTCGCGCGGCTTCTAGAGAGACTTCTTACGATGAACGATTCGCTCTGGTCGTTTATTACCCAGTCGACGGCCGCCTCGGGCGGCGTCGAGATCGGCGTCCTGGTCCTGCTGCTGCTCCTATCGGTCTTCTCGTGGTGCATCATTCTCATGAAGGGCGTGGACCTGCTCGGCGTGCGCCGGAAGAACGAGCGCTTCCTGAAAATACTGAGCCAAGCGCCGGATTTCGGAACAGTCGCGGCGGCGTCGAGTACCATCGAAGATTCAACGCTGGCGCGGGTCTTCCGCGCGGCCATGGCCGCGCTCGAACAGCGCGCAGCGGCGGGCGAACACGCGGCGGTCTCCGACCCCCGCAAGATTCCGCTGACGCCTCCGGCCAATGCCGCGGAGGCGGTCACGCTGAGCATGCAGCACGCCTCCACGAACGAGATTCAGCGTCTGGAGAAGGGCCTGGGCTACCTGGCGACGACCGGCAGCGTCTCGCCGTTCATCGGCCTCTTCGGAACGGTCTGGGGCATCATGGCGACCTTCCACTCGCTGGGCATGGCGACCACGACGAGCCTGGCCGTGGTGGCGCCGGGCATCTCGTCGGCGCTGATCGCGACTGCCGCGGGACTGGCGGTGGCCATTCCGGCCGTCGTGGCGTTCAACCTGTTCCAGACCCGTTTGGATATCCTCAACGAGCAGATGCAGCAGTTCATCGAGCGCACGGACGCGCTGATCCGGGCAAGCGGCTATGCGCGCAGTGCGGAACGCGCTGCCGTGCCGGCGCCGCAAGCACCGCCTGCGCCGCAAGTACCACAAGCGCCCCCAGCGCCACCTGCTAAGAACTTGGCGAGTTCCACCGTGCAGAGCGGAGGCGCCTGACATGGGCATGAGCGCCGCGGCTTCGGGCGGGAAGGGCAGAGGCCGAGGGCGCTCCCGCCGCGGAGTCGTCTCCGACATCAACGTCACGCCGCTGGTGGACGTCATGCTCGTGCTGCTGGTTATTTTTATCGTTACGGCGCCCATGATGAAGGAAGGCCTGAACATCGACCTGCCGCGCGCCAAGGGCACGTCGGGGCCGGGCGCCGGAACGACCGCCATGACCGTGCTGATCGACGAGTCCGGACGGGTGCATCTGGGGAACGTCACGATGGAGTTCGGCGACGTGGCCGCGCAGCTTCCTCCGCTGCTGCGAGGCCACGAGAAGGAGCCGATCACGCTGAAGGCGCACCGCATGCTGCCCTATGAGACCGTGGTGAAGGTGCTCTCGGTGATGAAAGCCGCGGGGGTGGCGGGCATCAGCATCGCCACCGACGCGCCAGGCGGGGCGGGCCGTCCGTGAACCGCGCATCCGCGCCGCCGGGAGCATTCCGTTGAACGTTTCTCAGTGGATCGAAAAAAACTTAAGCGCTTGGGGAGCCTTCGCCTTGCGGCACAGGCGGCGGGTCCTTGCCGTGACGCTGCTCCTGACTCTGGCGTGCCTGCCCTTCGCGTATCAGGCGGTCCGGCATCTCGACGCCAATCTCTTCAACCAGGTCTCCGGCTCGCTGCAGCGCTTCCGCGTCCTGCGCGAACTGAGCGAGGAGTTCGGCGGCGACCTGCTCGCTGGCGTCGCGTCCATCCCCGAAAACCCGACGCCAGCCCAGGTGGAAGAGCTCAAGCGCTTCGGCGACCTGCTCGCCGCGGAGTTGGAGAAGGCGGGCCTCGCGCCTTCCGACACCGAAAACTTGAGCGATGAACTCAAGAAGCGCCTGCCCGAAGGCAAACCGTGGCTGGTCCAGGTCGAGTGCCGCACGGGCAAGGGCATGGAGGCCGAGAGGCCGGGCGCGTAACGCTCGGCGACGAGCCGGCCAT
>JACQFI010000030.1 GCA_016200135.1 Planctomycetota bacterium | reverse complement strand
GTGAGCGCGGCCGCGCCGGGCACCGTCTACCTCGCGCTCCGCATGGGCCTCTTCCGCAGCACCGACGGCGGCCGGAGCTGGCGCGACATGGAAGTCGGCCGCTTCTCGCCGCTCACGTACGGCGCTTCGGCGCGATGCTGCATGCACTTCAGCAGGACTCTCTGCTTGATCGGCGTATACTCGGGAATGTGCGGGCCAACCGTCGTCTCGATCTCCGCGGCGCGGAACTCGTAGTAGATCACGCGGCGGAGCTTCGACTGCGCTGGCGGCGAGCCGTGCAGCGCCAGGATGTTGTGGAAGATCACGTCGCCGGGATTCATGACGATCGGCGTCGCGCCTTCAGTCTGGAAGCCATCCTTGTTTAAGCGCGCGAGCGTCTCCTTGATCTTCTCCGCGGACCACAGGTTTGAACCCGGGATGCCCCACAGGCAGTTGCTCATGTCGCTGCCGTCGAGATAGAAGTCCACGTTGAAGATCGGGAACTTGGTGTCGCAGAAGTCCGTGCCCGCGTCGCGGTGCCACGGGATGGCCTTGCCCATGCCGGGGAACTTGAAGACCATGCTGTCCCACGTCGGCACGAAGTTGCGGCCCTGGAGTTTCTCCACCGAGCGCAGGATGAACGGGTGCGCGAGCAGCGCCTTGCACGCGGGCGTCTTGTCGATGACGTATTCGCAGCGCGTCGGCACGCGTTTGCCAGTGAGCTCGTGTACGCCGTAATGGTAATCGGGCTTCCACGGATCGTTCGCCTCTTCTTTCGCCGAGCGGTCGATGATCGGCTGCGTCTCGTCCTGCAGGCGCTTGAGTTCTTCGCCGCGGACGACGTTGCGGATGACCAGCAGCCCGTTGTCGAGGAAGAAGCGGGCCTGCTCGTCGGTGATGCAGTCCTGCACAGAAGCGTCAACGTGGGGGAAGACCTCGAGACTCGCGCTCGCCTGGCTCATGCCGTGCTCCTTATTAGTGTGGTCGTGACCTCTGGTCGGCCTCGTAACAATAGAGACTATAGCCCTATATAGTGGTACAATCATCCCGTCTAAGAGGCACTTTATCCTGAATCCTAAGTTTGAGGGCGCGCACCATGCGTCGTTTTTCGCATGCTAAGCATTCAGACACGAACACGGCTGGAAGTCTGGGCTTTAAGGTCTGGCGCGGGAATCCAGGGCCCATGAAGCAGCCGCACCAGCATACGGATATCGAGTTCAACTTCTGCGTGCAGGGCTTTATGCGTTACTTTCTGGCCGGGCATTTCGTAACGATACCTACAGGACGGTTGGGCGGACTGTGGGCCGGCATGCCGCACCGCCTGATGGAAATTGGGCCCGGCACCGAATGCATCTGGATCACGGTGCCGCTGGCGTGGTTTCTCTCATGGAAGCTTCCCGAAACCTTTACGCGCCTCCTGCTGCGCGGCGATCTGGCGCTCGAACCGGATGAAGCGCTCTCGTCGTCGGACCTGGCACAGCACGAATGCTGGGCACGCGAGTTCAAAACAGTCGACCTTGAACTCCAGAAGATCGCCATGCTGGAAGTGGAAGCGCGCGTGCGGCGGTTGGCGCGGGCGCTGTCGGTGCTCTCGCGCGGCTCCAAGGAGAAATCCGCGCGCGCGGCCGAACCCGGGCCGTCGGAGCGCATCGCGGAGTATATAGGCTTGCACTACCAAGAGGACCTTGCGGTGGAAGACGTAGCCGCGGCCGTGGGCCTGCATCCGAACTATGCGATGACGCTCTTCAAGCGGGCCTGCGGCATGAGCATCTGGGAGTACCTCACGCGCATGCGCGTCTCGCACGCGCAGCGGCGGCTGCTCACGACCGACGACAAGGTCCTCGATGTGGCGCTGGAAGCCGGGTTCGGTTCCGCGAGCCGCTTCTATGACACTTTTCTGCGCGTGGTCGGCTGCACGCCGAAGGCGTATCGGGCGTCGCTGCGAAGCGAATAAGATTAGAGTAGCACCCAGGCGTTAAACGTCGCCGCCTGGCCCGCGGGCTTGCCATTCTCGTCGAGCAAGTTCCAGACGGTCGCGCGTTCGATGCGGAAGCGTTTGCCCGTGCGGCTGACGCGTACGCCCTTGTAGCCTTCCGAGAAACCCTTGGTAAGCACGTCGGCAAGCAGCATCGCGCGGTCTTCGCGCAAAGCGGGTTCGGCGGTCAGGCGCGAGGGCATCCGCGTGAGCGCCGCCCAATCCGTCTCCCAGAGTTCCAACGCCACGCGGTTGCCGTAATTAAGGATGGGATCGGCCTCTGTGCCGTGCGCGAGCACGACGAACGGAGCCTCGAAGAGCGCGCGGACGGACTCTTCAGCCGAGGCCGCCGGCGGCAGCAGGTCTCTTCCGAGCCAGCGGCGATAACTTGCGAGGATGCGCGTGCTCTGCGCGATCGCTGCGGGACTCCGCCAGGGTTCGAGGTCGCTCATGCGAGAAAAGGTATGCGTAAAACGTAATGCGTAAAACGTAATTCAACGACATCACTGCCAACACGTTCACTCAGGGTTTTCCTCTTGAGTCCTCCAGAAATCCGCTTTCTTTTCAAGGCAGGCGGTTTCGTCAATCCGTCCTCGAGCCTTCACGATTTTTGCCAGCGCATCGTAAATTCTTGCCATTTCACTTGGCTCGGGTTTTTCATGCATCGGCATTTCCGCACGAAGCACCAACGTAATTTCCAAAGCAATGCGTTCATGTATTTCTGCTTCGGGGAAATTACCAAGCAATTCCAGGGTAGTGGCAAGGTCGTGGGATTTCTCTTTGAGCCCCTCGGTTGTACGCAAATACTCTCCTACATCTACGCCTGCATTTGTTCGTCTCTTATTGAGAGCCTCTATCTCCATACGAAGCTCTTGCTCGCGGCTTTCTAGATTCTTTTTGAGATTTGAATTCATTTTGGTTAACTTATTCAAGCACTTGGCTTCATTCAACATAATTCAACCCACACGCGGTTCCCATCGAATCCGCATTTGCTTTTATTACGCATTACGTTTTACGTTTTACGCGTCGCTACGCTTCGCCCCTGACGAAAGGAATGCCCGCATGGATGCCCGCGCCCTCTGGGAACGCTACAAAGCCTGCCAGTGCCACTGCCCGCAACTGGGCCTGACGCTCGACTACAGCCGCATGCACTTCGCCGACGGGTTCTTCGATTCGATGCACGCCCAGGCCGAGAAGGCCTTCGCGGACATGCAGGCGCTGGAAGGCGGCGCGATCGCGAATCCTGACGAGAAGCGCATGGTCGGACACTACTGGCTGCGCGCGCCGGAACTCGCGCCCACGCCGCAGATCAAGACCGAGATCGCCGGATGCCTGGGCCTCATAAAAAGATTTGCGAAGCTCGTGCATACGGGCAAAGCCAAGCCGCAGAAGGGGTCCAGGTTCACCAATCTTTTGGTGATTGGCATCGGCGGTTCGGCGCTGGGCCCGCAGTTCGTGAGCCGCGCGCTCTCGACGCCGAAGGACAAGATGAAGGCATTCTTCTTCGACAACACCGACCCCGACGGCATGGATTACATGCTGAGCCAGATCGCAGCGAGCGGCAAGGGTCTGCGCGAGACGCTCACCGTGGTGATCTCGAAGTCCGGCGGAACCAAAGAGACGCGCAACGGCATGCTTGAGGCCAAGGCCGCATACAAAAAGGCCGGACTCTTCTTCGCGCGGCACGCCGTGGCGGTGACCGGCGAAGGCAGCGAGCTCGACAAGGTGGCCGTGGGCGACGGCTGGATCGGGCGCTTCCCTATGTGGGATTGGGTGGGCGGCCGCACGTCCGAGCTCGCCGCCGTGGGCCTGCTGCCTGCGGCGCTGCAGGGGCTGGATATCGACGCCATGCTACGCGGCGCGCGCATGATGGACGAGGCCACGCGCGCGAAAGACGCAAAGCACAATCCCGCGATGGTCCTCGCGCTGATGTGGCACCACGCCGGCCGGGGCCGCGGCGCGAAGGACATGGTGATCCTGCCCTACCGTGACCGTCTGGAACTCTTCTCGAAATACTTGCAGCAGCTCGTCATGGAATCGCTCGGCAAGGAGCTGGACATGCAAGGCCACGAAGTCAACCAGGGCATCGCGGTCTACGGCAATAAGGGCAGCACCGACCAGCACGCGTACGTGCAGCAGCTTCGCGAAGGCGTGAACAACTTCTTCGCCACGTTCATCGAGGTACTGCGCTGCCGCGCGGGCAAGTCGATGCAGGTAGAGGTAGGCGTGACCAGCGGCGACTTCCTGGACGGGTTCCTGCAAGGCACGCGCAAGGCGCTCTTCGAGAAGGGCCGCGAGTCGCTGACGCTCACGGTGGACGCGCTCGACGCGGAGACCGTCGGCAAGCTGATCGCGCTGTACGAACGCGCCGTTGGGTTCTACGCGTCGCTCGTTGGCATCAACGCTTACCACCAGCCGGGCGTCGAGGCCGGCAAGAAGGCCGCGGGCGCCGTGATCGCTTTGCAGCACAAGCTCGTCGCATATCTAAAGGCGAACAAAGGCAAGCGCTTCACCAGCGAGGAGGCTGCTGAAGCAATCGGCACAAAGGATGAAGTCGAGACCGCGCATTGGATTCTGCGTCACCTGGCCGCCAACCCCGATCACGGAATAAAGGCCAAGCCCGGCGCGACGCAGTTCGAGACGACATACGGGGTATGAGGACTACTTCGTAGAGCTTAGAGCGAACGGCTTTGCATAGGCGGAAGTTTTTTCGCTCTACGCTTCACGCTCTACGCTCCACGGCAGTTGTGAGCCTCGAAATCGGCGGTACGTTTAGGGCATGGACAAGCTCGGCGTGCCGCTCTTCTTTGCGCCTGTGCCTATGGAAAAGGTCTGGGGCGGAAACCGTCTCGGCAAGCTGTACGGCAAGGCGCTTCCTGCGGGCAAGATCATCGGCGAGAGTTGGGAGCTCTGCGACCGCTCGGAAGCGCAGACGCGCGTGCGCGGCGGACCGTTTGACGGCGCGACGCTGGCCGAGTTGCGCGAACAAGCGCCGCGAGCGCTGCTGGGCGAGAAGCTCGCGGCCAAGCGCCCCGCGCGTTTTCCGCTTCTGATCAAATTCGTGGACGCTGGGCAAGATCTGTCCGTCCAGGTTCATCCCGACGACGATGGCGCGCGAAAGCTCGGCATTCCCGACCGCGGCAAGACCGAGTGCTGGGTGGTCGTGCACGCCGATCCCGGCGCGAAGATTCAGCGCGGCTTGAAGCCCGATGTGACGCGCGAGACGTTCGAGCGCGCGCTCAAGGACGGCAAGATGGAGGAGACGCTCCACTTCTTCGAGGCCGCCGTGGGCGACGTGATCGCGATTCCGCCGGGCACGATTCACGCCATCTGCGCCGGCATCGTGCTTGCGGAGATTCAGCAGAACAGCGACGTGACCTTTCGCGTCTTCGACTACCACCGCATGGGTCTCGACGGCAAACCTCGCACGATGCACGTGAAGGAATCGCTCGAGACGATCCGCTTCGGCGCGCCCGCGAGCGGATACTTCGCGGGGGACATGGAGAGCGATACGGTCGAGGGCGTGCTGGCGAATCTGGGGCCGGCGCGGCACGAATTCCTGCTCAAGTGCCGCTACTTCGATCTCCAGCGCACGTCGCTCGAACCGGGGCACCAGTTCAAGCCGCTGCGCGGTGTCGATGCGCCGACGGTCCTCATGTTCCTGCGCGGCGCGGGGACACTCAACGGCCAAGCCGTGAGCGCGGGCCAGACGGTGCTGCTGCCCGCAGACCTAGGTGCGCAGGCCGGCATCTTCGCCGCGTCGGGCTCCGAGCCGCTCGTGTGGATCGAGAGCACGCCGACGCCGGAGGCGTAACGCATGAATGAAGAACCCGTTGAGGACAGCGAGCGAGCGGACGAGGCTCTTCCGGCCGATCTCGTTCCCGTAGCCTCCGCTGCGAACGAATTCGAGGCCGCGATGCTGGTTGCGGTTCTGGAAGACCACGAGATTCCCGCGGCGGTACAGGGTGGCGCTTTCGGTGTGCTCGGCGGGGCGGGCGCGCAAAGTTTTTTCGTTTGCGTGCAAGCCGGTAAGTCCGAAGAGGCCAAGGCGGCTTTGGCGCAGGCGCGGGCCGACGCTGAAGAGCGGGGCGTTGAACAGGCCTTTACGGAAGCTGGCCGCGAGGATCTGGCCGAGAATATCGAACGCAATTCCGTCTTGCGAGAAATGGATGCGATGGCGTTTTTGGACGTCGAGATCCGCTGCGAGCGCCTGCGGCCATACATCGTGGATTGGCTTACCGATGGGACGCCAAAAGTAAAGATCGCCGAATACCTTTCCGGCGCGGGCCTTTCGCGCGAACAAGCCGACCAACTGATCGGCCAGGTCGTGCGCGAGGATGAGCGGCTTCTGGAAGAGCGGCGCGCCGACAAATCGCTGCTCGGGTACGGAATCGCCATCCTTGGGGTCGTATTCATTGCAATGTGGGCGGGATACTTCTACAAGAGAGGCGAATTCAACCTGGCTCTCTTGCAGGATAAAAATTCCTATGCGCTCGCGGGTATCGGAATATTCTTAATTGCCGTCGGGTTGGGATATGCGTACTGGGTGCAATCGAGAAAGATCATTCAACGACTTTCGAAGGAACCTGAAGGAATCGGTTCTGCATCGAAAAACGAGCCTTCGAGTTAAGGAAGCCAATGACCAACAACGCCTTTAATGATCTTCCGCCGGACCTGCGCGAGAAGATGGCGCGCGCGCGGGACCTTGCGGACCGGCCGCACGCGCGGCGCTTCGCCGAACCCGCCACGGTCGCGGAGACGCTCCATAAGCAGGCGCACGCGCGGCCTGAGCAAACCTTCCTGATCCATTACGGCGAGGACCACACGCGGCGCGAGCGGACGTATCTCGATTTCTACCGGCGCGTGCGCATTGCCGCAAAGCTGATGCGCGAGGCCCTGGGCGTGAAGCGGGGCGACCGCATCTTGACTGCGATGCACAACCACGATCACACGATCCTGATCGATTTTGCGGCGTGGCACCTGGGTGCCACCGTGGTGCCGCTCAACATGGGCGAAGACGACAAGCGCCTGGCGTACGTGCTCGAACACAGCGGCGCGAAAGCCGTCTTCGTGCTCCAAGAATACGCGGAACGCATGCGCCCGCTGATCTGCAGCGTCCCGGCCCTGCGCCACGCCTTGCTCGTCGGCGCCACGTATGCCTCGGGCACGTACATGAGCTTCGAGCGCGAGATATCCTTTTTTAGATTGATCGCGAGGGAGATCGACGAACCGCCGGTTGGCGTGCAGCCCGACGACGAGGCGCTGATTGTTTACACAAGCGGGACCACCGGCGCGCCAAAGGGCGTGGTGCTGAGCCAGTACAACCTGCTCGCCGACGCGTACGCGATCTCGCAGTGGCACGAACTTACGCCCGAAAAGCGGATGATGTGCGTGCTCCCGATTCATCATGTGAACGGCCTGATCGTGACGCACGTGACGCCGGTCTTTTATGGCGGGAGCGTGGTGCTGAACCGGAAGTTCGGCACCTCCACCTTCTTCGAGCGCATCGCGGCGGAGAAAGTGCATGTGGTCAGCGTCGTGCCGACGCTGCTCCAATTTCTGATCGAAGGCGCGCCGAAGGACGTTTCGCATAAGCATGTCCCCACGCTCTCGCACATCATCTGCGGCGCGGGGCCGCTGACGGTGGACCTGGCCGCCCGCTTCGAGGACCGCTTCGGCATTCCCGTCTGCCATGGGTACGGTCTGAGCGAGACGACGTGTTACTCGTGCTTCTTGCCGATTCCGAACCGGACGACGCCGGCCGAACACAAGACGTGGATGCGCGACTTCGGCTATCCGTCGATCGGCGTTGCGGTGGCAGCCAACGAGATGGCCATTCACGACGACAACGGCCAGGCCGTGCCCGAGGGCGCGAAAGGCGAGATCGTGATCCGCGGGCATAACGTGACGCCGGGCTACGCGAATAACCTTCAGGCGAACCAGAACGCCTTCACGCACGGCTGGTTTCGCTCGGGCGACGAAGGCTTCTGGAAGAAAGGCGCCGACGGCCGCGCGTACTACTTCATCAGCGGGCGCTTTAAGGAACTGATCATCCGCGGCGGCGTCAAGATCAGCCCGCTTGAAGTGGACGAGGTGCTCAACCGCTGCGAAGGCGTGCAGGCGGGCATGGCCGTGGGCTTCGAGCACACGACCTTCGGCGAAGAGGTCGGCGCGTACGTGGTGAAGAAGCCCGGCGCGGCGCTCACCGAAGCGCAAGTGCTCGAACACTGCCGCAAGCACCTGGCCGCACACGCCGCGCCGAAAGTGGTAGTCTTCGGCGAGACCTTCCCCGTGACGAGCACCGGCAAGTACCAGCGCAATCAACTCAAGCCGCAGTTTGAGCAGTGGAAGGACGCACGGTTTAAGTAGTTTTGGTTGTTTCGTTGCCAGGGGAACGGGGCTATTTCGTTGATGATAGGGAGGCTTAAGTTTATGCGAATCGAAACGCTGTTTTTCGTATGCTCACTCTTCGTATCGACTTCCGTTGTCGCGGCCGAAACAGTTACGGGCCTTCCCGAAGAAGAATTCAAAGCCATGGAGTTGCTCGTGGAAAAGGTGGTCGGGTTGGGCATGCCCGATGCCAAAGGCGCGGTCTTTTACGCAGGCGAAGCGTCGATTTCTCAGAAGTTCGATCCCGATCGCGATGAGCCCGTGCTTCCCATGCGCTACTGCAAGACGCAGATGACCAATTCGGGAACCAAGGAGATGACGTACGGTTTCGATATGCCGGGACCGCATTTGAAGCTTAAAGACGGCTCTTGGGTGATCGGCTTACTTTTTATGGTAAGGCCCAAGGACGGCATATCAGTCGGCTCCGACAAACTAGAGGAACGCAAAATCGAGGGTGCCGTGGAAGCGGCCGCAAAGAAGCACCGCTTTGACGCGGCCGCCAAGCTGAAGGTTGGGTAAAAGCGCTCCAGGAGAAGGACCGCGAGCCGCTCATGGCCGCACTCGCCAAGGTGGTGCCGCTGCTAAGTTACTTCGAGATCGATCGCGACGAGTTTCCCATCGCTCAGATTTTCTTAATGCGTGCGGGACTCAAGGAGGCTGCCTTGCTGTCCTACGGGATCGCGGACTTCCGCTGCCGCGACTACTGGCAGGCAGCCTATTGGAGCGGCCGCGAAGCGGCCTTCGATCCCAGCGGAAAATACGACGGCATAGCCAAGCTCGCGGAAGATTGGAAAAAAGAACACACGCAATTCCAAATGGAAGCGCCGTCCGTAGCGTTTCGCCGCGCTTTGCACCGTTACTACTTCCACATGCTAAAACGCAAGAATCGCATGCTCCCGCTCGAAGCCACCGGCGCCATTGCCGTCGCGACCCTCGATGCCGGCGATCCGCAGAAGATTAAGCCGCGCATCGACGCCATGGTTGCGGGCAACAAGATTGATGCGAAGCCCAAAGCAAACGCTACGTTGGCCGAGCGGCTCATGGCTTGGGGCGAAATGGATCCCGATGAGATGCACGATTTCCGCGTTACGAGTTCGAACGACAAAGGAAGCGTTGGCATCTCCACCGCGTTCGCGGTCCCTGTCGCCGCCTACACGCCGGACACCAAAGACCTAGCTGCGCTGTTCGCACTCCTGGACGACCGCAGGCCAACGCGCTGGTTCGACTACCAGGGTCCCCGCACGCTGGGCGAGAACGCCCTTCGCGCCATCGCGGCCATTTTTGAAAAGAATCCGTTGGAACAAATTGGCGCAGCGAACCTGGAACCGTGGACCGAAGCGAAACGCAAGAAAGCCACGGTCGACCTGCAAGACTGGTGGCAGAAGCATGCCGCCGAGTACAAGAAAGAAAAGCCCGCGGCGGAAAAGTAAAAACTGCATCGAAGTTGCCATCGCGCGCTACACCAACCCTTTCCTTGCCTCCAGCCGGTAGTGCTGTGGGCTCACGCCGCATTCGCGCTTGAAGAGGCGGCTGAAGTGGAACGGATCGGGCTGGCCGACTTGCGCGGCGATCTCCTTTACCGATAGGTCCGAGCGGATGAGCAACTGCTGCGCGCGTTGCATGCGCTTGCGCTGCACGTACACGCTCGGCGCGATGCCGAGGGTCTCCACGAAGACCGCGTAGAAGCGCGTGGGCGAAAGATGGACGAGCTCGGCGAGTTCCTCGCGGCCGAGGTCCTTCTCCAGATGGCGCTCGATATGGTCGAGCACCGCCGCCAGGCGCTGCGCGCCCTGCAGGAACGCGGCGCTGCCTTCGCGCACCCGGGCTTCCGGCGTGACCAGTTCCAGCAGCCGGAAGCCGAGCGCCTTCTTCTTCACCAATTGGCGCAAGGTCGTCAAGCCTGACTCATGGATCTCAGCGAGTTCCTCGTTCACGTCGCCGATCTTTCTCGACGTTGATCCACGCAGGACCGGGGGCGGCTCCAGCAGCGAGAACAAATCCACCGAGCCGAGCATCTTGAAGTTGACGTGCGACCAGCGGCTCACGCCGTCGGTGCCGGGCACCACTTCGATCTGGTGGTTCACGCCGTGGCAGACGCAAAGCGTCTCGCCGGGGCGCAGCCAGCGCTCCGGCTGGCCTTCGATGCGAAAGTGGGATTTATAAGTCGTGTACGCGGTCACCATCTCGGGGAGTTTGCGCCAGCCGGCGACGTGCGGGTAGGTCACGGGCGTCACAGCGCCGGCAAGGTAATCGAAGCGCAGGGTCTCTTCGGCGAGCTTCAGGAACGCGAGCGCTTCGGCGGGCATGCAATGCGCCTCGTAGGTTTGCGTAAAACAGACCGATGCAGTTGATTACGACATGCCAAGAGGCGTCCGCGCTATGGCGCCAAAGTTCCTATGCCTAGTATATCTTGAAACGTGGAGTGCGAAAGCCGTATCGCGACGATTGTACTCGACATGGTGCGTAGCGCAGGGCCGATTCCGACATGCCTCCAAAAAGGAGCACGGGCAATGAGCGTACTCACGGACGGACAGAAGCGCTTCTTCGAGGACTTCGGGTACCTGGTGCTGAAACAGTTTCTGGCGGATGAGATCGGCTGGATCACCGAGGAATTCGAGGCGGTCTTCCGCGACCGAAAGACCATGCATGTGGGGACCCAGCGCTCGTGTATCGTGCCGTTCATCGATCAGCGCGAAAAACTCTGCACGCTGCTCGACCATCCGGGCATCCATCAGGTCCTCTGCGATCTGCTTGGCGACGACTTCAACTACCTCGCGGGCGACGGCAACTTTTACACCGGCGACACGGGCTGGCATCCAGACGGAGAACATGAACGCGGCCTCTACCTCAAGGCCGCGTTCTATCTCGATCCCCTCACGCGCGATACGGGCGCGCTGCGCGTGATTCCGGGCACGCATCGCAAGCAGGCTTTCGAAGGCACGCGTGTGCGCAAGGCCGGCGGATGCAAACAGCATTGGGGCATCGAGCAGAAGGACGTGCCATGCGTCGCGCTGGAGTCCACGCCGGGCGATCTCGTCTTTTTCAACCATAACCTGATGCATTCGTCGGTCGGCGGCAGCGCACGGCGGCGCATGTTCACGATGAACTGCGGGCGGCGGGCGCGGACGCCAGAAGAGATCGCCGATCTGGAAGCGTACGTCGCAGGCCACAGCCGCTTCTGGATCGACTCATCGTTCTCCGACCTGATGAAGCGGACGGCCTCGCCTCAGCGGATGAAACACTTGGAACAGGTGCTCGCCCACGAATCCGCCCTGCCGGAACTCTCGGCCAAAGCCCGGCGCGAGGCCCTGGAGCCCGCGCGGGGGTGACGTAACTGGTTGCCAGAAAAACCTTTGCTGCATCCGAGGGACGCGCCGAAAGCGCATCCCTCTATTTTTGTTCTATGCCAATTATGGCTCTGGAACTGTAAACAGAGCAAAGGTTGCCGAGTCCCGTGCGTTCAAAGGTTTGAAAGAAGCCGCACTCAAATGGAGTCTGCATATCGCGAGCGCGCCCGAAATGGCGCAACCCGTTGCGGCATGCGGTTCTAAGCCTTGATTCCGGCGCGGACTGCGCGTAGAAATCTAGGGCTTTGTAAGCCTACATTCCCGATCCGCTCATCGAAACGGAGTTCGGCATAGATGGTGTTTGTTTCCCAACTGCTCGGTTCGCTCGGCCGCCTGGCCATGTTTCTGATCGAAGAAGTGGGCGAGATGGGCCTGCTGGCTCAGCGCACGGCGGGCCAACTCTTCCGCATGCGGCCCGACTCGGTCGCGGTGCAGATGATCCGCTTCGGGATCCGCGCGATCCCGATCGTGGCGCTGGTGAACCTCTTCGTCGGTATGATCGTGGCAGTCTCGATGTCGGAGATGCTGCGCACGCTGGGCGTGATCAACTGGACCTCGCGCGTGGTGGCCGTCTCGGTCACACGCGAACTGGCCCCGCTGATGACAGCGATCGTGATGTCGGGCTTTGCCGGCGCGGCGATCGCGGCGGAGATCGCGACGATGACGGTAAACGAAGAGATTCTCGCGTTGCAGGTCGGCGCGCTCTCGCCCGTGCGGCTGCTGGTGCTGCCGCGCATGATTGGCGTGTGCATGATGATGATGTGCCTGACCCTGATCGCGATGGTGCTGGGCATGCTCGGCGGCTGGATCGTGGGCACGGTGCTGCTGGACATCGGGAGCCCGACCTACATCGAAGCCAACAACGACGCCGTGAAATGGCTAGACATCCCAAAGGGACTGGTCAAGGCGTTCGCGTTCGGGATGATCGTCACGCTCGTGGCCTGCCGGCAGGGCTTTAAAGCCGAAGGCGGCGCGCTGGGCGTGGGCCGGGCGACCACCAGCGCCGTCGTGATCTCGATCTGCCTGATCATCTTCGCGAACCTCTGTTTTGCGATTCTCTTCAACTGGACGCTGGCGGGCCCATGAGCGACGACCCGCAGAACGTAGCCGGACACTCGCCGCCGCGGCCGGGCGCACCCGCGCTGCCGCCGAGTTACGATCCCGCGCATACCGCGTACCTGCCAGCGACCAACGCGCAGGTGGTCGTGCAGACCGAGAACCTGATCAAGCGCTTCGGCGAGAAGACCGTGCTCAACGGCATCAACCTCACCGTGCGGCGCGGCGAGACGCTCGTAATCATGGGCGCCTCGGGCTGCGGCAAATCGACGCTGCTGCGCTGCCTGCTGGGCGCGCATCCGCCCGACGAAGGCTCGGTGCGGCTCTTCGGTCAGGACATGTGGTCGCTGATGCCGCCGGAGATGGACGCAGTGCGCAAGCGCTTCGGGACGCTCTTCCAAAGCGGCGCGCTCTTCAGTTCCATGACCGTGGGCGAGAACGTCGCGCTGCCGCTCAAGGAACACACCGACCTCAGCCAGGACATGATCGACCTGATGGTGAAGGTGAAGCTCGAACTCGTGGGCCTGCGCGAGGCCGAGGACCTGCTGCCCTCGCAGATCTCCGGCGGCATGGCCAAGCGCGCGGGGCTCGCGCGCGCCATCGCGCTCGACCCGGAACTGCTCTTTTACGACGAGCCGACCTCCGGCCTCGACCCGATCATGACCGGCATCATCGACGGTCTGATCATGGACCTGGCCCGCACGATGAACGTGACCTCGATCGTCGTCACGCACGACCTGAAGAGCGCCTTCCGCGTCGCCGACCGCATGGTGGTGCTCAACGAGGGCCGCGTGGTCGCCGAAGGCATGCCGCATGAGATCAAGGGCCATCCGGACCCGTTCGTGCGCCGCTTCATCCAGGGTCCGATCGAGGCCAAGACGGCGATCTATCCGAAGAGCGCGCTGGACAAAGGTCCGGGCGGGTAGTGCGAGTGCTGGGTATGGAGTGCTAAGAGCTGCGTAATGGTAGAAGGTTTTGGCAGGCAAAACTGAGCACTAAGGACTTAGCACTCAGAACTGGAGTTAAGGATGGCGAACGCGCGGTTCAGCAACGCGGAGGTCAAGGCAGGGGTCTTTCTGACCTTCTGCATCGGCCTGTTCATCGCCATGCTTTTCGTCTACGGCAAAGTGAACCGTTCCTGGCGCGGACAGCGCGCGCTGCATGTGCTCTTCACGCAGGTGGCGAACGTGCGGCAGGACAGCCGCGTGCATTACAACGGGTTGGAAGTCGGGCGCATCAAGAGCGAACGGATCACCCAAATCAACGAAGAGATGCTGGCCAATTTCCCCAAGCTGGCCGAACGCGACCTGGAAAAGCTGCCGCTCACCGAAGAAGAACGCGAGGATCTGCGCGGCGTCTCCGCCGAGCGGCTCGACGAGGAGATCCGCAAACGCATCCTGGGGCGCACGGTGGTCGCGCTGGAGCTCGAAGTGCTCTACGAAGGCGACGCCAAACGCTACCGCGAAGACGATTACATCCGCATCTCGACCAGCCTGATGGGCGAGGCCGTGGTCGAGATCCTCTCGGGTAGCGGCGAAGCGATTCCGCCGGACAGTGGGCGCATCCAGATCGGCGCGTCCGGCGATATGTACTCGGATCTTGCCAAGAGCCTCTCGCAGGTGAAGGACATCGTGGGCTCCATGAGCGAGATGGTGGGCGGCGGCGACGTGCCCATGGCCCAGAAGCTGGGCAACTTCGACGCGTTCACCGAGCGCGTGGACCTGCTGGGCATGAACCTGGAAAAGAACCTGCCCTCCGTGTGGGACGGCCTGGACAAGCGCCTGAGCGACGGCGGCGAGCGCGTGCACGCCATGGAGAAAGCGATCTCGGGCATGAAGCCGGAACTGCTCAAGGCGCTCGAAGGCGCCGAGAAATCTCTTCACGACATGCGCGCCCAGGTGAAAACGATGTCGGAGGAAGCCTCCACTCAGGTCAAGACCATCCACAAGCGCGCGAGCGACGAACTGGGCGCGGTGGCGCCGCTCGTCAAGGAGTACAAGGACAAGCTGCCGCTCGCGATCCGCGACGCCCGCGAATGGACGGAGAACATTTACGGGCGCGTGGTGATGATCGAGAGCTGGATGACGGAGTCCGACCGCTACCTGAAGGAAGGCGTGCAGAGCGTGCGCAACTCCCTTCAGGGCATGCGCGGCACCGCCGACAATCTGGAAGAGAAGACCTGGTACCTCGCGAACTACCCCTGGACGGTGACCGCCAACATCGACCCTCAGGAAGGCATGAGCCTGGACGCGCAATGGCGCAAGGCGCTCCTGGCGCGGCACTACAAGGCCGTCCGCGAAGACCTCGAGCGGATCCGGTCGAGCGTGCAATCGAACGATGCGTCCGACCAGGCGCGGCTCGCGCGGGTGGCGCAGATTATGCAGGAGATGGACGTCTTCCTCGGGATCGTCGGCGCGGCTCCGCCGCCGGCGGCCCCGAAGAAGTAGACGAGTGGCTCGCGGCTCTTGGCTCCTGGAAGCAGGAGCGCGAAAGCCAAGAGCTGAGAGCCAGGAGCTGTGAGCAAGGATATGGCGCGTCGCGACTATTCGAGCGTGGAGGTGAAGGCGGGGCTCTTCCTGGCCTTCTGTCTGGCACTCTTTGTCGGCATGCTGATGCTCTACGGCAAGATTCCGCGGATGTGGCGCGAGCGGCAGGAGATCCGCGCGGTCTTCAGTTCCGTCGCGGCGCTCAAGCCCGACGCGGCGGTGCTCTACAACGGCGTGGATGTCGGCCGCGTGAAGTCGATGCGCATCATTCACCTCGACAAGGCGTCCGTGGCGCTGCTCTCACCCATCACAAAGCACGACCTCGATTTCCTCCCGCTGGGCGAGATCCAGCGCAAGAAGCTGCGCCTGGTTCCGGACTACGAATTCGATGCGAAGGTGCGCGAGGCCCTGGTCGACCGCACGATGATCCTGCTGACGCTGGAAGTGTTGCAGGAAGGCCAGTTCCGCCGCTACCGCGTGGACGATCTGGTCCGGATCAGTGCGACGATCATGGGCGACGCGAACCTGGAGATCGTCTCGGGAAGCGGGCGGCCGCTGGAGGCGGGCGATGAGGTCTATCTGGTCGGCCACTCGGGCGATTTCTTCGCCAACCTGGCGCGCAGCATGGACCAGGTCAAGGACGTGCTCTCGACGGTCACCGACGTGGTGGGCGCGGAGGAGCGCGTGAGCTTCAAGCGCGCGGCGGGACGGCTGACGCCGATCCTGGACGCGATCACGCACGCGGGCGAAGTGGCCGCCAAGCGCGCGGACGCGACCTCGAAGAAACTCGACTCGTTCGACGAGTCCACCACCAAGGGGATGGACGCCTTCAACAAGCTCTTCGGCGCGATGCAGCCGGACAACTCGCGCTTCTTCGGCCGCCTGGACGCGGCCAAGGAGGACCTGGCCAAGCGCTTCGCCGAGGTCGCCGACGAAGCCGACAAGGCGGAAACCGAGCTCAAGGCGCAGGCAAAGGATATCTTCAAGGACTTGAAGGAAGCGCAGGACCAGAGCATGCCCCATTTCCTGGAGATGCAGACGAACCTGCACGCGCTCTCGGAACGGGTTGACGGCCTCGCCGGACACCTCGACTCGATGTACTACTACGCCGGCCGCGCGGCCGAACGCAGCCTGCCCGAACTGCCGCGCATCACCGAGTCCTTCAAGGCCGGCGTGAAGAACCTCACCGGCCCCGAGCTGAAGTACATCCGCGAGAAGATCGGCGAGATCATTGGGAAGAAGGACAAGGGCGAACACGAGTACTACACGGTCCAGGAGACGGTCTCGAGCCTGGAACGGAGCGCGCGCGGCCCGCGGGAGTCGCTCGAAGAACTGCAGGATCTGCGCGCGTTCGTGCACAACCCCGTGGAAGCGGGCCAGCCCGTGACGCGGCAGGACATCGACGCGCTGGCTCTGAAGCTCCGCGCGCTGCAGGCTGCGCTGGACGTCATGCGCGACGCGGCGGAGGCCTCGATGCGCTCGCCGTTTGTCGGCGATGCGCACGAAGGTACGACCGGGCCGTTCCCGCGCAAGCTGGGCGGGCGCGCGGTCTATCCGAAACGTTAGCGGAAGGGATGCCGAAGGCGGAGCGAACGCTCCGGACCGGCGCACGGGGCGAATGCCCTGAAGCGCTTAAAAAGAAAAGGGTAAACCCGGCGCCCCGGCCGCAAGGCGGTGCACCGATGCGGAGGAACGAAACGTGGCCAAGGGACAGGGCTATACGTCGGCGGAAGTCAAAGCGGGGGTGTTCCTCACCTTCTGCCTGGCGTTGTTCGTCGCGATGCTCTTCGTGTACGGCAAGGCCGCGCGTGTCTGGCGCGGGCGCCAGGAACTCAAGGTGGTCTTCACCTCGGTGACCTCCCTGCGCCCCGATGCGCCCGTGCGCTTCAACGGCGTGGAAGTGGGGCGGGTGCGGACCATCGAGATCCTCAACCTGAACGACAAGAACACCGCGCGCCTGCCCGGCCCGTTCACGCTGCGGGACCTCGACAACCTGCCCCTGACCGAGAGCGAGAAGATCGAACTGCGCAAGAAGGTCGTCACCACCTCGCTGGTGGACGACGTCATGCGCCAGAAGAAGGAAGAAGAGTTCCAGCAGGCCGTCCGCGAGAAACTCGCCGACCGCACCATGATCGAACTCACCCTGGAGGTGCTCAATCCGCGCGGCAAGGACGAAGGCGCGAAGCGCTACCGGGTGGACGACCAGGTGCGCATCAGCACCACGCTGCTGGGCGATACGTCCGTGGAGATCGCCTCCGGCAACGGCGCGGCCGTGGATCCCAACCAGGACCGCCTCATCCTGGGGATCTCGGGCGACTTCTTCACCAACCTCGGCAAGTCGATCGAGCAGGTGAAGGAGATCCTGGCTTCGGTGAGCGACGTGGTGGGCGCACAGGAACGCGAGAGCGTGCGCAAGGCGCTGCGGCGCTTCGACACAATCACGGAGCGCATTGAGAACGTGGTCAACGTGGCCGACAAGCGCCTGCCCGCGACCTGGGACAAGATCGACGTGCTCGCCGACAGCGCCAAGAAGGATCTGGACACCATCGGCGAGACCGTCTCCACGCTCCAGCCCCAGATCTCGAAGACCCTCACGACCGCCGATGAATCGGTGAAAGACCTGCAGAAACGCCTGGGGGACCTTGCCGACGAAGCGCGCCAGGCCGTGGTGGACGTAAAGGGGCAGGTGAAGCCGATCCTGGAGGATGTCCATTACATCACCGGGCACAGCAAGGACGACTTCCCGCTGCTGGTCAAGAACGCGAAGGACCTCGCCGCGCGCCTGAGGCTCAGCGCCGACAAGCTCGACGGGGTCCTCGCCACCGGCGACCGCCTGCTGCAGGAGAGCTACCCCGATCTGCGCCGGCTAATCCTGGCCTTCCGCATGGGCGCGGAGAACTTCAAGGAAGCGACGGACCTGATCAAACGCAAGCCCTGGCTGATCATCAACAAGCCCGCCGGCGAGACGGCCTTCGAGAAGCCGCTCGATACGGCCCGCAAGCTGGAAGAGGCCACCAAGCGCTTCCGCGAACTGAACACGGAACTCCAGGCGATCCGCCGCGGGATGGCGCCTCCGGCCGGCGCCCCGCAGAAGGCCTCCGCGGAGCAACTCAAGCGCCTCGACTTCCTCATCCAGGAACTGAACATCCTCTCCGATGTGATCAAGGACAGCGCCGATCAGACCCGCAAGGTGGTGCTGCCCGAATTCGAGCGCAAGCGCGGGGCCTTCGTGGAAGCGCCCGAAGCCACGGCGACGGAAGCCAAGTAGCCATGGGCGCGCTATGCACCAACCAGGTGGTTGGGCGAAAGCGCACAACTAACGCATTGCGTGTGATGGCTTAGGCGTGCTTTTTGAGCTTGGCGACGATGGCTTCCTGCGTGAGGGGCTTAGGCGTGCGGACGCCGCGTTCCCATTCGGAAATCCGCGGCGGCGAACAGCCCAGGATCTTCGCCAATTGAGATTGGGTTAAGCCGGCTTTCTCGCGAAGCTGCCGAAGTTGGTTTTTAAAGGCGGTCGCCATACTGCAACTCCCCCAATTCTAATATCTTACCACCGCAAAGGATAGGCCGCACGTATTGCTCGTCCCAAGACCGTAGAAATCTTCGCTGCGCGTACATATAAATATCGTTTGGTGCATGTCTTAGCAAATGAAAAAATAATCCTACTGGAGCTGTGATCGCCACTGAAGATACTCCGTGTCCCAATTTGCGTCATCGTTTTTGGGACAAGCACATTGCGTAAAGGCTAATTTTACAGCGGTGCGGCCCATCAAAGGATTGACGAAAAGGAACCTAAGCCTTATATACTCTGGCTGCTTTTTACCAACCAAACGGACTACGAACGGGCTGGCTCGTTCTAATTGAAAGCAACCCTAGGCGGCCCCTCATGAATACATCCCTCGTCGTGCTGGTAGCGGACGAGGAGCCGGCCATTCGCGACCTTTTGCGAGATTACTTGGCCGAACTCGATCTGGCCGCGATCCCGGTCGCCACAGGGCAGGACGTGCTGAAGGTCTTGCGGACGACGCATGTCGATGTCGTGCTGATCGACGCGCACCTGCCCGGCATGGACGCCCAGGCCGTCTTCCGCGAAGCCGTGAAGATCGACCCGGCCCTGCGCCGGCGCTTTATCTTCACCGGTCCGCTGACGGGCCCGCAGGGCCGCACCGAGTTCGGCAGCCTGATGCTCACCAAACCCTTCCGCCTCGAAGACCTCGCCGCCGCCATCCTCGAACTCTGCGACCGGGCGCTCCCGCAGCGTGCCCCCCGCGAGCGCCGGGCCGCCGAGGGCGGCGCAGTGGACTGAAGCGCTGCGTCCGGGCCTCGAGCTATCCCGCGCCCTTTTTCATCTTCCTTTTTCTGCGTCGCAGGACTATAGTGGATCCGACATGGATAAAGATATAATAACAAGGAATAATCGCCTGTGAACGCCTCCCGCGCCACCTCGGCGCGCCCGTCCGCCCTGGCTTCCGGGCCGTGCATTCGGGTGCTCCCGGACGACGTCAAGTCGCGCATCGCGGCCGGCGAGGTCATCGAACGGCCCGCCAGCGTCCTGAAGGAACTCGTCGAGAACGCCCTCGACGCGGGCGCCAACGCCGTCCACGTGTCCATCGAAGGCGGCGGCCGGGACCTCGTCCGCGTCTCCGACGACGGCTGCGGCATGTCCCGCGCGGATCTGGAACGCTCGGTGCTCCGCCACGCGACGTCCAAACTGCGCTCCGCCGACGACCTCTATACCCTCGCGACCCTCGGCTTCCGTGGCGAGGCGCTCCCCTCGATCGGCTCCGTCTCCCGCATGACACTCACCACGCGCGCCCGCCTGCAGGCAGGCTCGAGCGCTGGCGCGACCGAGCCTTCCGACGAGGGCGCCTGGCGCATCGTGGTGGAAGGCGGCGCGAGTGCCGCGCTCGCGCCCGCTGCGGGCGCCTGCGGGACCACCGTGGAGGTCCGCGATCTCTTCTACAATCTGCCCGCGCGCAAGAAGTTTCTGAAAGGGGCCGGCGCCGAGGCCGCCGCCTGCGCCGATACGCTCCTGCGCCTCGCGCTGCTCCGCCCCGAGGTCGCGTTTACCCTGACTCAAGGCCGCCAGGAGTTGCTCGCCTGCGCCGCCTGGCCCGCGCCCGGCGGATCTGGGGTGGAAACCGCTCCCGCCGAGTTCCCTTTCGAAGCCTATCTTAGGCGCGCCGCGGAAGCCCTCGGCCGTGACGCCGCCCGGGACCTCGTGCCCCTGCGCGCCGAAGGACCTTCCTCTGCGGATGAAACCGGCCCCGTCCGCGGCTACCGGCTCTATGGGCTTGTCACGCCCCCGGCCCGATCGCGTTCCGACCGGTCGCACATCTACCTCGCGGTGAACGGCCGCGCCGTCAAAGACCGCACGCTCACCACGGCGCTGCTCGAAGCCTTCCGCCACCTCCTGCCGCCCAAACGCTACCCCGCCGCCGTCCTGTACCTCGAATGCCCCGGCCTCGACGTGGACGTCAACGTCCACCCGACCAAGGCCGAGGTCCGCTTCCGCATCCCGGGCCTGATCTTCTCGCTCTTCCATCACGCCGTCCGCGAGGCCTTCGCCGCGCCGGTTCCAGAGGAGCGGGACGGAGGACGCGGGGCGGGGGGCGCGGAGCTCATGACGGAAGACCGCGCGCGCCCCGAGCCCATTCTTCCGTTCGCGCCGCACGCTTCAGCCGCGTTCGAACGCTGGCGCGACAGCCACGGAAAGGCGCGGGACGCGGAACGCGGAACGCGGAACGCAGAGCCGGACGAGAAGGCATCCCAGGCCGCCGAAGCGCCGGCAACCTTTGGCTCGGCAGCGCACAGCGCCTCCGCCCCAGTCTCCGCGCCCCGCGTCCCTGGCCGAGCGTCCCTGGCCGAGCGCGCCTCCGCGTCCCACGCCCCCCTTCCCCCGTCCCCTGCGGAGCGCCGTCCCGCGCCGCCGTTCCGCATCATCGGCCAAGCCGCCGCGATGTATATCCTCGCCGAAGACGAGACCGGCCTGCGTATCTTCGACCAGCACGCGCTTCACGAACGCATCCTCTTCGAGGAACTCCTCGCGCGGGCCCGTTCCGGCCGCGCCGACCGCCAGGGCCTGCTCATCCCCGAAACGCTGGAACTGACGCCCGCGCAAGCCGCGGCCTTCGCGTCAGACGAAGCCCGCGCGGTCCTGGAGGAACTCGGGTTTGCCGCCGAACCCTTCGGCCCCCGCGCCGTGGCCGTCGCGGCGGTGCCCGCCTGCCTGAAATCGGCCCAGGCCGCCACGTTCGTCCGCGAGGTCCTCGAGGCGCTCGCGGGCGTTTCCGAAGAAAGGCTGGCCGGCAAAAAAATCCCGGGCCGGGAACAGTTGCGCGAGAAGGCCGCGTACGTCTGTTCCTGCAAGGGCGCCATCAAGGCCGGCGAACGCCTGAGCCACGAGCAGATGGCGGCGCTCCTGCACGAGTACCACGCCCGCGTCGGCATGCGCGGCTACACCTGCCCCCACGGCCGCCCGCTCGCGGTGGAACTCACCTGGGACGAGCTCGAACGCAAAGTCGGCCGTTCGTAACGTGACGCCTCTTCACCGCAGAGACACGGTGAACAGCCCGGTCCACGAATGTGCACGAATTTTTACGAAGACGATTTTGATATCCGCCCATACAGGGGAATGGGCGTCCACATTAACATGCTCCGTTGAAACCCATCCGCGTATGGCCATGTTAATCTGCACTCCTTGTCATTCCCATTCGTGTTGATTGGTGCAGATTCGTGGACCGTATCCATGCTCGTCCTTTCTTCGTGTTCTTGCGTGCCCTTCGTGGATAATCCTCGTTCCGCTTCGCATCCCTTCGTGTAGATTCGTGGGCTCACCATGTTGGTCACCGCGCCTCCGCGTCTTTGCGGTGAAAAGGAGGTATTTCATGCGCCGTTGGATCACGCACGCCTTGGCCTGCGCCGCCGGAGTCGCAGGCACATTCCTCCTTCAGTTTCTTTACGCGCAGGGCGCCCCCAAGTCCGAGGCGCAAGGCCCACGCCGCGTGGAACTCTCCGTGGCCGACGGCGGCATCTACCGCGTGCGGAAGGTGGTGGACGGCGACACGGTGGAACTCGAGAACGGCCTGCACGTCCGTTACTTGGGCGTGAACGCGCCCGAGACCGGCCGGTGGCTCAAGGAAGCGGCGCCCCTGGGCGAGGAGGCCGCCGCGCGCAACCGCGCCTTGGTCGAACAGAAGGCCGTACGCATCCACTTGGGCCCGGAACCGCTCGACCCGTACGGCCGCCTGGTTGCCCGGCTGACCGTGGTGGCGGATGCGAACGCGGATACTGCCCAAGCGAAACCCGCCGACGAGCTGAACGTCGAGACCACGCTCTTAAAGGAGGGCCTCGCCAAGGTCCTGGGCCTAGGGCTATCGCCCGCCGAACGCGCCGCGTATCAGAAGATCGAGGAACAGGCCAAAGAGGCCAAGGCGGGGCTCTGGGGGCTGGCGCGTGCGCCCGAGAAAGAAGCGGCGTTCCCGTTCTGTGCTTCAAGCGCCGGGGAGGTCTTCCACCGCGCCGAGTGCGCGCAGGCCAAGCGCATCTCGGCGGCGCACTACGTCGGCTTCCGCTCCGAAGAGGACGCGCGCGCGAGCGGGCGGCGGCCGTGCAGCCAGTGCATGAAAGCAAGCGCGCCTTAATTCAGAATTCCAGCCGCGCCATGGCCAGACTGTGTTCGCCGCCGGCCGCGTAGACCAGCCAGAGCTTTCCTTCTTCCGCGTAAACGCACGGATCGCGGAGCTGCCGGACCAGCGTGTAGACGCTCCCGCGTTTGCTTGGCTTGAGCGCTTCCTTAGCGCCTTCCCAATCGGTCTCGGGTTCGAGCAGCGTTTCCGGCGGCGAGGCGTGCCAGGTGTTCCAATCTTCCGTGAGCCGGATGCGGGAAGCGAGGATGCGTTCGGGGCAGTCGCCGGCGTTGGTGTAGAGCACCGTGAGTTCGCCGCCGCGAAGCAGGAGCGCGCTGTGGCGCTGCTCATCGCCGAAGAGCTTGGGGCCGGGCTCGAACTTGGTCAACCCGTCGCGGGAGCGGAAGAAGAGGCCGGGCATCGCCAGTGCGTAGTGCCAGCCGTCCCAGGCGAAGACGCGGAAGTAGGAGGGTCCGAAGAGTTCGGCGCCGGATTCGAAGTACAGGCCGTCGTTTGAACGGGCCACGGCGGTCCACTGCCCGCCGCGCACATGCGGGCCATGGTAATACATGCGGATCTCGCGGCGCGCTTCGTCCACGTGCACGTCCGGCGAGGCGATATGGCCGTGGAAGGGCGTTGCGTCCAAGCGCAGCGTACCCGGCGGATGAATGCGGTACGGGCCTTCGACCTGGTCGGCATACGCCATCCGAACGTAGGTTCCCTGGTGATGCGCAAAATAAAGGTAGTAGCGTCCGAGCGGGTTCGGCAGCCAGCCCGGCACGCGAATGAGCGACGGGCCGTTGATACTGTCGCCCAGGGAGGCGTGCAGCGCCTGAGTGACAATCGGATTCGATGCGATCCGCAGCGCGCGCATCATCCGCCTCCCCGCGCCGGGCCTTGAAGGCCCTTCCGCTCGAGCAACCGAGCATACGCGTCGGAGACGATCTCGAAGACCTTGCGCTGATCGAACTCGCGTTCCGCTTTGGCGCGCGCGGCCCGGCCCAGCGTTTCGCGCAGCGTCGCACCGCCTAGGAGCTTGGCCAGAGCTTCGGCGAGCGCGTTCGCGTCGTTCACAGCCACCAGGTAACCGGTCTCGCCTTCCGCGATGCACTGGCGGCAGCCGCGGATCTTCGTCGCGACCTGCGCGAGGCCGCTTGCGGCGCCTTCCATCAGCACGCGCGGGAAGCCTTCGCGGTGCGACGGGAGCGCGTGGATATCCATGCACGCGTAAAGCTGGGGCATGTCGTCGCGGTCGTAGAGCACCGTCAAGCGCCCGGGCGGCATCTGCGCCTGCGACGGTTCCCAGCGGTCCTCGGCGCGCTCGCTCTCGAGCTTGTGCCCGACCGCGAGCAGATGGAGCTTGGGGAAGCGTTCGAAGAGCCGCCGACCCGCTTCGAGGAACTCCGGGAAGCCCTTCTCCGCCACGAAGCGCCCGCAGATGCCGACCACCAGCGCGTCCGGGGGCAAGCCGAGTCTCTCGCGATAGGCCGCGCGTTCATCCGTTCCGAGCAGGCCCGGGCGGTACCGGTCGAGGCCGATGCCGTTGCCGAGCAGTTCGATCTGGCCCTCGCGGGCGATGCCTTCGCGCAGGGCGGTCGCCACGTCTTCCGGGTTCTGGCAGAGGATATGGTCGGAGTGCCGCGCCGAGAACCGTTCGAGCGCGATCCAGAGCCGGCGCTTGGCCGCCGGCATGCGGTCGTGAAAGTAGAAGCCGTGCAGCGTCTGGAGCACGATCGGCACGCCCGCGCGCCTGGCCGCCCATTGGCCGATCAGGTTTCCTTTGGGTGTGTGCGTGTGGACGATCGTGAATTTTTGCTCGCGCAGGAAGGCCTCGATCCAGCACACGGCCTTCCAGTCCCGCCACGGCGCGACGGCGCGGGTGAGCGGCAGCGCGGTCCAGGGAAAGCGGTCCTCGTCGCGCAGCCGCCGCGCCAGCGGCCCGTCGATGCTCGCGGTGTGGACCTCGTAGCCGAGATCGCGCAGGGACACGAGCTGCTCGCGGAGGATCGGGTAGAGCATGATGTCCGCGGCGCTGAGGTGCAGGACTTTCACGGGCGCAGGGGCAGGCATGCGCGCATGATACCCGCCGCGCCGGCGCTCACAAAGCTCAAGCGCGCTTTGTCAGCCGCGGGCCTTGGGAGTACACTGCGCCCGGAGGCTTGACCGCGCCGATGACCGTACACGTGAACGGGAAGCCCATGGTGTGCGCCGCCAGCACGACCGTGGCCGCGCTGGTGGACGTGCTGGGCCTGGGCCAGAAGCGCGTCGCCGTGGAAGTGAACAAGGAACTGGTCGTCAAGAAGGAGTGGGCCGCGAAAGTCCTCTGCGAAGGCGACCGGGTGGAAGTGGTTTCGTTTGTGGGGGGTGGGTGAGCGAAAAGACTTTGCGCAAAACATAAAGTGTAAAACGTAATAATCAGAAGCTCGATGCCGAAGCTGTGCTTATGTTTTACGCTTTACGTTTTAATCTGAGGAGTCACCGATGTCCGTTGCGTACGAACCGTTCAAGTTGGGCAAATACACGCTGCGGTCGCGGCTGATTCTCGGCACGGGGAAGTACCCCTCGCTGGAGATCATGCGCGAGGCGCTCGATGCGAGCGGCTGCCAGGTCGTCACGGTCGCGGTGCGGCGCGTGGAGATGGGCCAGAAACACGCGGAGGCGCTGCTCGATTACATCGACCCGAAGAAGTACATCATCCTGCCCAACACGGCGGGCTGCTTTACGGCGGAAGACGCGGTGCGTTCGGCGCGGCTTGCCCGCGAGGCGCTCGAGGTGGACTGGGTCAAGCTGGAGGTCCTCGCCGATAAAAAGACGCTGCTGCCGGAGCCGCTGGGCACGCTGGAGGCCTGCAAGACGCTGGTGAAGGACGGCTTCACGGTGCTCTGCTACACCAGCGACGATCCGGCCATGGCCCGGCGCATTGAAGACGCGGGCGCGGCGAGCGTGATGCCCGCGGGCAGCCCCATCGGTTCGGGCCAAGGCGTCCTGAATCCCAACAACATCCGCATCATCCTCGAGACGGTGAAGGCCCCGGTGATCGTGGACGCGGGCGTCGGCACCGCCAGCGACGTGGCCATCGCGATGGAACTCGGCGCCGAGGGCGTGCTCCTGAACAGCGGCGCGGCGCTGGCGAAAGACCCCGTGGCGATGGCGCGCGCGATGGGCCTGGCCTGCGAAGCGGGCTATCTCGCTGCACGCAGCGGCCGCATCCCGAAGAAACTCTACGCAACCGCCAGCAGCCCGTGGGAAGGCATCATCGAGCCCGCGCAGCGGCCGGGGAAGGAAGGAATTCCGGGCGAGTGAATTGACGATTTACAATTTACGATTGACGATTTGCCGTCAGAATGGGATCGGCGGGTATTCGCATGAAGAGGCGCATTCGCCTGGCGGAGTTCGTCAAGAAGAACGATCTCGGCCTCGTCTTTCGAAATAGATGGTGGACTTGGCCTAAGAAGCCGCCATACACTTGCAAGCAACTTGATCTAGGTTTTATTCGCAAGAGCCGGCTTTCAAAATCCTGGTTGATTGAGTCCAGAAAAAACCACGGCGTATGTCCCGACCTTGCCGTAATCACTACAAATAGTTATCAAAATTCAATGCATGAAGCGATAGACCTTGTCGAAGCCGGTGTGAAAATTGTTTGGGTCGTGTGGCCCTATGATCCGACGGTCTATGAATTCAAGAAGGGGAAGCCTATTCGGCGGTATTGGCCCCATGATCGCATTCGCCCGCCTGCATTCCTGCCTGGCTTCAATCCCATCGTATGCGAGTGGATCAAGCGCTGGCCGACTCCACGAAAGACTGCCGTTCCAACACGGACGCTTTTCAGTCAGAGCTATTACTATAGTTGGAAGCGTTACAATCCAACCTTGGCTTCGCTTCGCGCGATTACGGATGAAAAGGATTCCACCTTTCACGAGGACGAAATCGGCATTTTTCAGGACCTTTTTGAGAATGAGTATCCATATCTCCCCAAGACTGCTGCACATTCAAAGGTTTGGGGCGCCTTGACCCTGCGATTCCAAGACGGCATGAAGAAAGAGGCAGACCATATTTCAAAAGGTTTGAATATTCCTGATCATGGCGATGCGTTCGAGGTCGTTCGATGCAAGGCACAAGGTATCTTGTTGGTTGAAAAGAACACACCAGCCAACATTTTTGCGGCATGTGGGGCCGCCAAGATCCTTGATATGTTGATCATAGGATCGTGCGGAATCCCACGCGCTCATACGCGGAGATTTTTGAGACACCTCCAAGACCAGTTCAGGTTGCCCGTGTATTTGCTCACGGATAACGATACCTGGGGCTATTTTATTTTTTCGGTGCTCAAGCGAGGTCTGACCGCCCCATACGCGAAGTGTCGCGAACTAGCGTTGAAAGACATTCGCTTCCTTGGGCTTCGCACGGGAGACCTGGAACTAACAGGGAATGCCGCGCATTACCGAATAGGTTGGGAGAAGCACTGGGCGCTTCGCCTTCGCGCCATGTCGCACTACCCATGTTTCGCCAAGAAGGATTGGAAGAAAGAACTCCAGGCCTTTGAAGCGCAACGCGGAAAACTTGAATTGGAAGGAATGGCCGATAGTTATCGCAGACAATTTGTAAGCGACAATGCGTCAATGAAATCCGGATATATTGCTTTCATGGAGCAATACTTGAAGCCCAAGATTGAGTCTGGGGATTGGCTAACCTAAAGCACATATCCATTGTAACGGCCTTCGAAGAAGGGTATTCTTTACGTGTGGAGATAGCAGCATGAAAAACAGGAAAGCGAAGCTCGACAACGGGAAAGCGTGGATCGTCGGCGACTCGGGTACGCTGGGCGGCGGGACGCGGCTCTCGGTGGCGCACGTGCTGGAATGGTTTGCCGAAGGCGGGACGCTGAACGGGTTCCTCAAGGAATATCCGCACGTGCCCGCGGAAGGAGTGCAGGCCGCGCGCAGCGGGCGCATCGCGAAGAAACTCTACGCGACCGCCAGCAGCCCGTTGGAAGGGATCATCGAGCCTGCGAAGCGGCCGGGGAAGGAAGGAATCCCAGGCGAGTGAATTGACGATTTACAATTGACGATTGACAATTGGGTTGCAAAAGCGGCCCAGCAGTAATTCGAAAATACCTGCCACTGCTATTACTGAGAGTAGAAAGACTATTCCATTAACCAATGCTCGAAACCATAGCACTCTGCTTGACGGATCATGTTCAATTCCTGCAAACGCTAAATCTACCAGCGTCAAATTACCATTTGGCACATAATAATGAATCAAAGGCCAACCATATCCGGTAAGAAAATCCAGTTCAGCGCCTTCCCACATTGGGTTTGTGATTGGCCTTACGTTTAGCCACAACAGTCCAGCCGCGATAAGCATCATTGCCACGCACGTGGATAGGTGAAGCTGGAACCAGCGGCGCGGCTTGCCTGTCTCCATCACGACAGTATAACCCACTCGCGCAAGATTTTAGACGTGGCTCGAAAACTTCTGGATGCACGCTCAGGGCGGGCTTAGATTCGAGTGTGCCGAAGCGATTTGAGGTCGTCTGTTCCGGAGGCGTGCATGAAGATTCTGGTCGTCGGCGGGGGCGGGCGCGAGCACGCGCTCTGCTGGAAACTCGCGCAGTCCTCCCGCGTCACCAAACTCTATTGCGCGCCGGGCAACGCCGGCATCGCGCTCACGCGCGGCGAGAAGTGCGGCGCGGTCGAGTGCATCGACATCACTTCCGAGAACCTGGACAGCCTTGCGCGGTTCGTACGCCGCGAACGCATCGACCTGACCGTGATCGGCCCCGAGGCTCCGCTGGTGCTGGGCGTCGCGGACCGCTGGGAGGCCGAGGGCTGGAACTGCTTCGGGCCCTCGCAGCGCTGCGCGGAACTGGAAGGCAGCAAGACCTTCACCAAGACGCTGCTGCGCAAGCACGGTATTCCCTCGGCGGAGTTCCAGGCGTTCACCGATTCCGATAAAGCCCTGAAGTATTGCCAGGACCACGGCGGGCCGCTGGTGGTGAAGGCCGACGGGCTGGCGGCGGGCAAGGGCGTGATCATGGCCAAGGACGGCGCGGAAGCCGCCGCGGCCGTGAAGCAGATGATGGTCGAGAAGGCCTTCGGCGAGGCCGGTGCGAAAGTGATCGTCGAAGAGACGCTGAAGGGCGAAGAGGCGAGCGTCCTGTGCCTGACCGACGGCCAGACGATCGCGCTGCTGCCGAGCGCGCAGGACCACAAGCGCATCGGCGACGGCGACACGGGCCCGAACACAGGCGGAATGGGGGCGTACTCGCCCGCACCGTGCGTCACGCCCGAAGTCGAGGACCGCATCGTCCGCGAGATCCTCGTGCCGACCCTGCACGCGATGAACCGCGAGGAACGCCCGTACAAGGGCGTGCTCTACGCGGGCCTGATGCTCACCGATGCGGGCCCGAAAGTGCTCGAATACAACTGCCGCTTCGGCGACCCCGAATGCCAGTGTATCCTGCCGCGCCTGAAGGGCGACCTGGTGGACATCATCGAGAAGATTCAGCAGGGTAAACTCGAAGAGAACGGCGTGGAGATCTCGTCCGATCCGGCGGTCTGCGTCGTGATGGCCGCGGGCGGCTATCCGGGAGCGTACAAGAAGGGCGCGGCGATCTCGGGGCTGGATGCGAGCGGCCAGGTGGGCCTGCCCGACGTCACCGTCTTCCATGCCGGCACGGCCAAGGCAGCGGAAGGCCGCGTTGCCACGGCCGGCGGCCGCGTGCTGGGCGTCACCGCCACCGCCGCGACGCTCCAGATGGCCGTCGAGCGCGCGTATCAGGGCGTGGCGAAGATTTCCTTCGACGGCGCGCAGTATCGCAAGGACATCGCGCACCGGGCGCTCAAGCGGCAGGGCTGAATCCAAGTGGGTAGGATTCAGGGACATTCGTGACAACGACTGTCGGTTCCGTTCCCTGAATCCTAAATCCTAGCCCCTGATTCCTGATTCGTCCTTCCACTCGCACAAAAAGCGCAACCCACTACGCTGAACGCCTATGAAGACCGAAGTCCTTAAGCTCGACGGTTCGGCCGACGACATGGTCAAGATTCGCTATGCGACCCGCCTGCTGCAAGCCGGCGCGCTGGTGGCGTTTCCAACCGAGACGGTCTACGGAGTTAGCGCGGACGCGCGCAATCCGGAGGCGCTCGCCCGTCTGAACCAGGCAAAAGGCCGCGAGGAAGGCAAGCCTTACGCGCTGCTATGCCCGAACATCCGCCAAGCGGAAGAGTTGACCCCGGGATTCTCACGCATCGCCCGCAAGCTTACGCGCCTTTATTGGCCTGGGCCACTGACGCTGGTCGTGCCGCGCCGCGGCGGCGGGACGGTGGGTTTGCGGATCTCCGAACATCCCATCACCCGCGCGCTCCTTACGCAATGCGGCTTTCCGCTGGCGACGCCGAGCGCGAATAAGTCGGGTTCGCCGCGGGAACCCACCTCCGCGGCCATGGTGCTGGACGAACTTCAGGGCGATATCTCCGTCGTGCTCGACGGCGGCAATGCCTGGCGCGGAAAGCCGTCGACCGTGGTGCGCGTGGACCCGTCGGGCGTACCCAAGGTTCTCCGGGAAGGCCTGGTGCCGGCCGCCGAGATCCTGGACGTGTCCCGGCCGACCATTCTCTTCGTGTGCACCGGCAACACCTGCCGTAGCCCGATGGCCGAGGGTTTCTGCCGCGAGACCTTGAAGGATGTCTTCTCGGGCGAGGCCGGCGCGCTGCCGTTCCGCGCGGTCTCGGCGGGGACCAGCGCACTGGAAGGCCAGCGCGCGGATCCGATGGCCGTGGAGGCCATGAAAGAAGTGGGCATCGACGTAAGCGAACACCGCACGCGTGCACTGAGTCCCGGTCTTTTGGACACCGCCGACTGGATATTCACCATGACATGGGCGCACCGGGAGAGTATCTTGAAGATCATGCCGGCGACCAGAGACCGTGTGTGGTTACTTTCATCCCGAAGCGAGGACATCCCGGATCCGGTCTCGAAATCGATCGACCGGTACCGCCAGGTTCGAGACCGCATTTCGCACTGCATGCGCGACGTGATCCGGGTCGTCGGCGGTTCAGGCCAGTGAGCGGGAGTGCGCAGCGATGAAGCCTTGGAAGGTCGTGCTAGCATCCGATCACGCGGGCCTGGCCCTCAAGCGGCATCTAAAGGCGTACTTGGAGAAGGAAGGCTGCGCCGTCGTGGATGTCGGCACGCACACGACGGACTCGTGCGACTATCCGGACTACGCGTCCGAAGCGGGACGCAGGCTGGCGGCGGGCGAATTCGAGCGGGGCATCTTCGTCTGCGGAACGGGGACCGGCATCGCCATCTCCGCAAACAAGATCGCGGGCATTCGGGCGGCTCCGTGCACTCACGAGTTCCTCGCGGAGATGGCGCGCAAGCATAACGACGCGAACGTGCTCTGCCTGGGCGAACGGATCGTGGCGCCGGGGCTGGCGGAGGTGCTGGCGCAGCGGTTCCTGGAATCGGATTTCGAAGGTGGCAGGCACGCGCGCCGCGTGGATAAGATCAAGCAGTTGGAACGCGCGTAACCGGGCGCCCGCACGCGGGCCGGATTGAATTTCAACAGCAGGGATGAACCGAGATCCATGTCTGAACCAACCATCGGAAGCACGCTGGGCGGCTGCGAGATCATGGAGGTGATCGGCCACGGCGGCATGGGCATCATTTATCGTGCCCGCCAGAAGTCGCTCGACCGCGTCGTGGCCTTGAAGGTCCTCTCGCCCAAGCTTGCGAACGACGTCAACTTCGTCACGCGCTTTCAGCGCGAGGCCCGCGCGATCGCGAAGGTCAACCATCCGAACATTCTGGCGGTGTACGACGTCGGCGCCGACCAGGACTTCCACTACATGATCATGGAGTTGATCGAGGGCGAGAGCTTGGCCGAGATGCAGACACGCCTCGGCGGGCCGCTCAAGGTCGAAGACGCCTGCCGCTTCGTGCGCGACGCCGCGCAGGGGCTCGAGGCCGCGCACGCCGGGGGCATTACGCACCGCGACGTGAAGCCTGAAAATATCATGATCACCAAGAAGGGCGTGATCAAGGTCTCCGATTTCGGCTTGGCGAAGGAAGCCGACACGAGTTCGACCTCCACCGACGCCGTGATGGGCACGCCGGCGTTCATGAGCCCCGAGCAGTGCGACGGGAAGAAGATCGATCACCGCACGGACATCTACAGCTTGGGCGGCACGTATTACAAGATGCTGACCGGGCGCCTACCGTTCGAGGCCGAGACGGCGATGTCGATGATGTACCGTCACAAGCACGAAGCGCTGGTGCCGCCGCACGAGATCGTGCCAACGGTGGCGTCCAGCGTGGGCGATGTGGTGGTCAAGATGATGGCCAAGAAGCGCGAACAGCGCTACCAGACGATGACCGAGGTCATCGTGGCCATCGACCAATCGATCCAGGCTACGCCGGCCGGGATCTCGGGGCGGCTGGCTTCGGGCCGCGCGGCTGCGCCGGGCCTTCCGCCGTCTCCCGCCGCGGAAATCCAATTGCCTCCGCCGGCGCCGGAGTTTAACGCGCCTCCGCCCGACCGGCCGTTGATGCGGGCGCCGACAGGGAATACCTCCATCGTGGGAGGCCGCTTCGATCCACCCTCCGGAATCGGCGCGGCGCTGCCTCCGCCGGGTTCGAAAGGGAGCGACCGGATGGTGCGCGGCGGAGTGGGCGGCGGAGCCGCCAGTTCCGGGAAAATGGTCCCGCCGAGTTTTGCCGCGAGCGCCGGCGAGGACGGCTTCGGCCTGGCCGCGCGCGGGGACGAGATGATCTCGCGCGGCGACCGTGTCGGCGGCTTGAAGCAATACCGCCAGGCGCTGCAGGCGCGCAATCTGGACGGCGCCACGCAGCAGCGCCTGGAGAACGAGATCCAGAACGAAGTGCGCGCGCGCCGGCAGGCCGGCGAGAACCTGCTGCGCCGCGGGCTCCTGGTGGAAGCCTCCCGCGAATTCCGCATCGTGATCGAGCTGGACCCGAAGGAAGAGAGCATCCGGGCTTCGCTCAAAGAGATTGACGCGAAGCTCTCCACCAAGCGCACGCTGATCAACGATATCCGCACGGCCATCGCGGGCTTGCAGTTCGAGAAAGCCATTCAGCTTTGGGACCGCACGCCGCTCGACCTGCGCGACGAAGGCCTGAGCAAACAGATCGAGCATCTGCGCGCCGTAATCGTCCCGTCGCTGAAGCTGTGCGAGCAGGGCGAGATGTACAACGAGCAGGGCCGTCTTGAAGAAGCCCTGGCGACGTTCCAGGACGCGCTGCGCATCGACCAGGGCTGCGAGCGGGCAAGGCGCGGCTCGGCCGAGGCCGAAGGCAAGTTGCATCGCATCGAAATGATGCTCAAGGACGGCTACGAGCACCACCTCAAGCAGGACTACCAGAAGGCGATCGAGACCTGGAAGCCGATCGTCGCGCTGCGGCCCGGGCATCCCCAGGCGGTTAAGTCCATCGTGGACGCCTACGTGGCGCTTGCGCAATCCCGCCGCGCCCAGGGCGATCTGAAAGCGGCGCTCAAATGCTTCGCCGGGGCGCATGAAGTCGATCCCCAGAACCGCACAGTCACGCGACTGTTCGAAGAGATGACCGAACTGCACGACAAGGAACAGGCGCTGATCGACCGCGCCACCGAAGCCACGGCGCATGGCCGCGGCGGCGAAGCGATCCGGTACTGGAAAGAAGTCCTGCGCGTCAATTCCGCCAACAAGACGGCCAAGCAGACCATCGAATCGCTCGGCAAGGCGCGCACCGTGGGCATGGCCAAGTGGGTGGCCATCCTGGTGGTCCTGGCCGTGGGGGGATACTGCGGGTTCCAGTACTTCCGCGAAAATAAAGCACTCACGAACGCACGTGAACTCTGCGAAGAGCAGGACTACGAGGGCGCGATTCTCGCGCTCAAAGGCCAAGTGTTTCTTTTCAAGGGTGATGAAGCGGCTGCACTCGAAAAAGAAGCCATGGATATGTCGCAGCGCAAGAAGGGCGATGAACTCGCCGCCGGCGGCCACCTGGAAGAGGCGGCGGCGGAATACGAGAAGTTGTCCGCTCGGCTTCCGTCGGGCCGCGAAAAGGACTTTCTTATCCTGCTAGTGAAGGAACTGCGCGCTCAGAGCCAGATGAACCAGGGCGACGCCGCCTTGTTGAAGCGCCAATGGAAGGAGGCGCGGACGTTTTTCCTGGAATGCCAATCCCTCTTGCGCGGCCTCGAAGACGACAAGCTCAAGGAGATGGCCACCAGGGCGGAACATTCGCTGATCTTCAGCAACGAGATCGAGCAGGCCATATTAAGCTTGAGGGGGGGCAAACGCGCCGAAGCGATCCGGCACGTGAAGGAAGCCGAACGTATGCGGCCGGACCAGGCCATCGTTGCGGAAACTAAGAAGGAGCTTAAGTACGATCCGGAACTCTCGAACGCAAAGATCAAGGAAGCGCGCAAAGCGCTCAACGAACCTTGGCGTCAGGAAGCGTTCGAAGAGGCGAGCAAGGCGCTCTCCGCCGCGGGCGAAGCCGACCCCGACCAGAAGCAACTCGACAGTTTGAAACCCTATTTGAAGGATCTCGAAACCTGCCATGCAAAAGGGATGGTCGAGTACGTTTTGATGTACTATCCCAACGATCCCGCCAGCGGATACGATCGGAGCACCAGTTTCTGCATCGACCGGTACGAGTATCCCAATAAGGCCGGCGAAGTTCCCATGACCAATGTCTCCAAGATGGAAGCAGAAAAGCATTGCGCGGATGACGGAAAGCAGCTTTGTACCTGGGCACAATGGAGCGCGGCGTGCATGGCCAAGCAGCACTTCCGCGGCTTTTCTTATGGGAGCGACTCGAAGGGCGGAACATGCAATACGGATGGCGACGGCGTTAAGCCGGCGGGCTCGTTCTCGAACTGCTACAACGAGATCGGCGCCTACGATATGAACGGCAACGCCTCTGAGTGGACGCAGGATGGCGATGAAGGCGGGGCTTTTCAGGCGGGCGGCAACTTTAAGTCCGGAAAAGATGCGGCGTCCTGCAAAGATACCGATCGGACGGTTGGCGCGAAGGACAAGCGTTCGGCCTTAGTCGGCTTCCGCTGCTGCATGAAACTGCCTGACAAGTAGCCCGGGAGCGCCCGCATGCCGAACAAACCCGGCAAACCTGGCAACGTATTCTATATTGTCTTCGTCGGCGTGCCGATTTCCGCCATGCTCATCTATGGCGTTTACATCTACTACTATCATGATTACGGCGACTTTGTCTCGCCGGAGTTCCACAAGAACGAGCCGCCTTCCGGATCTTCCCTTACCAACGGAACCGGTCCCGCCGTTCCCGTTCAGGCGCCGGTGGCCAAACTCGCTGCCGTCGTGAGGTTGACCCCGGTGACGCTCAGCGTTTCCGAAGTTAGCGACGCGCACAAGCTCGTGCTGGCGGAACTGCTCATCACCAACGACGGCGCGGCGAGCGTCCGCATTCTATATACGCCCTGGCCCTCGAGTCTGATCGAGCCTCAAGTCGACTATCTTGGACCCGATGGCAAGGCCAAACCGGAGAAGATTGACATCCCAAGGGATGCCCTCCCGCCGGTGCCTCCGCATGATCCGCGCGCGCCGAAGCCCATTCGCTTTTTTCTCGCCTACCTCAACCCGGGCGAAAAGCTGAGCATCCCCGTGGCGCTGAATCCGCCGCTCGATCTCTCGCGGCCGGGCAAGTACAGCCTGCACGTCCAATACGACCCCAGCACGTTCTGCCGCCAGATGGCGCTTAACGCGATCGCGCTGGGGGTTTACAGCCACCCCTTGCAGACTCCTGCGGTTGAATTCGAGGTCGTCGGCGCCAAGACGCCGCCCGCGGAGAAGTCCGCTGAGTCCGCCAAGGCGGCCGCCGCGCCCTGAACGCCTCCCGGCCACGCGCTTGACGCGCGCCGGGGCGACGGGTATGGATATCTGCGCGGGACTCAACAATCTTCCGCCAAGGTAGCTCAGTTGGTAGAGCACCACACTGAAAATGTGGGTGTCGCCAGTTCAATTCTGGCCCTTGGCACCATCTCGATAGAACCGCCGGGCTTTACGCCCGGCGGTTTTGTTTTTTGCGAACGGAGGACAAGGAACTCGTTTCCAATCCCCGTTCCCTGACCTCTGCGCTCTCAGTTGATATGAATGGGGTACGCGCCCTTGGTGCCGGTGAGCCAGGCGACGGCGATCCAGAACCCCGCGGCGGCCATCTCCCCCACCACCAAGCCGATAAAGGTCCGGCGCAGGAGCATGTACACGCGGAATCCACCGTACTGGGTGATGGACCACTTCAGAAACCAGCCGAGGAAGATGGGGAACCAGAGTTTTTCCATGGGGGCCGGGTGCATCCACGTCACGTAGCCGATGGGATGCGGCCACCAGAAGATGCGCGTGCGCAGCAGCATGAAGACCACCATCAGCACGCCGCCCAGGATCAACCAGAAGATGCGCTTGTAGTCGTAGACCGCGCTCGGTGGCAGTTGTGAATCCTGGACGATCGTGTTGTTGTTGAGAATCTCGCGGACTTTATCGGGGGTCATAAGGTTGTCGCGCACGAGCACGTCGGGCAGATGGATGCGTTCGCCGCGCTTGCGCGCCTCCGCGGCTGCGGTGGTGGCCCTGTCCACGGCTTCCTTCGAGACCAGATTTTGCGCGACCGCGATCGCCCCAAAACTCTTGTCGTACGTGCTGTCAAGGGCGAGGATCTGCGCGACCTTCCCCGCGCTGCGTTTGAAATCGTCGTCGGGCAACACGCCCATGGTCCAGGAACTCCCGCCTTCGAACTGCCGGGCCCCGTGATGGAAGGCCATATTCATGAACGAATAGAAACCGAGAACGAGGGCCAGCACGAGGGAGAGCGCCATGCCGGCCACGATCGGGCGCTTGCGCACTTTCAGGTCGGAGGAGAGTTTGAGCGCGTGCATCATGGACGGCATCGGCGAGGTGCGGCCCCAGTCGAAGACGAAAACGCGCGACCACATCCCCAGCGGGACCACGGTGTGCGGCCCGAGCCCCATCGGCGTAAAGGCCACGTTCAGGATCTCTTCCGGCGAGATCTGCGACTGGACGTAAAAGAGGCCGCCTTCGCAGGCCAGCCTCGTCACGCCCGTCACGATCACCATCAGGCTGATGACCACCAGCAGGGCAAAGCCCAGGCCCACGCCCGCCGCCGTCAGCCACACGACCGCGCCGATAAAGCAGACAGAAAATAGAATGAGGGAGCCGCGCGCGGACAGGCCCTCGTCCTCTTCCTCGTCGATCGGGCGCTTGCCAATCGCGCGCAGGAACACGTCCGCCAGATGACTGCGGGTCATCCAGAAGCCGAAGAGCACCATCGCGATCAGCGCGCCGCCGCCCTGGTCGATCATGAAGCCCTTGTGCCCGCCCACTTCGTAAAAGTCCTCGTGCGTGCTCCCCAGGCCCATCTGCACGGCGATGAACGCACAGATCTTCATCAACAGGTAGAAGAACCAGATGCTGAACGAGACCTCCAAGGAGATGAGGTACGTGAGGCCGATCACGGCGGGAAAAATGTAGACGTGCAGCGGCCCCAGCGCCTTCCACGGCGGCTCGCTCATGTACTTGATGTTGAGATAGCGGAAGCGCAGAGGGATCTCGGGCCAGTTGGCGATGTAGGTGGCGAGCGAGTTCCAGCTATGCAGCACAAATGGGATAGCCATGCCGGCCAGGGCCATGGGATCGCGCAGGAAGGGTTTGCGCTTCTCGAGCGTGCCCGGCATGCCCTCGATCATTTCCAGCGGCACTTGCGCCAGCGGGAAGGGGAGCCGTTCGCGGTCGGCCCACTGTTTCCGCAGGATGGAGCAGATCGCGAACATCATCCCGAAGACGCACAGCGCCATGAGCGCCCAGTAGGCGTACGGGATCATCCAGGCGCTCCACGGCGCTTCCTTGCCGGGCGGCAGGCCGCTCATAAACCATTCCACCGGGCGCGGATCGAGCGAGTTCGGGTCGGCCGGGTCGTGCGGGCAGAGCCAATTCGGCAGATACGGCAGGATGTACTCGTTCCAGCGGTTCTCCGGCCGCGCGTGAGTCATGCCGGACATCGCGCCCGTGAGGTACGTGACGTAGCCGTATCCCGAGAGCGAGGCGCTGACCATGGCCATGCAGGTGGCCATGGTGAGGTCCTCGCGCGAGAGGCCGAGCCTTACCGAAGATGCGTGGAGCACCGTCTGAACCAGGAGCATCATGAAGAGCAGGATCATCGGGCCGACCGGCAGCAGGTTCATGGTCAGCAGGCTGCCGTTCAGAACCATCTCGATATAAGGCGTGGACATGGCCAGAAAGGCGACGAAGGCGACCCCTACAAACCAGCCGCGCCACGTCGGCGACTGCGTCCCGGTGCGGCCGATGCCGGCCATCCGGTCGAGTGCCTGGGCGTCAAGTTTGGGTCCGGTGCGGTAATCGTGATCGTCGACGGTAGCGGGGACGGCCGCTTCAGGGGGCGCGCTCATGTCGTCCCCCGCGGAGCCAGTCCATGTCGCTGATGAGCCACGCTTCGTTCACGATGCGATCCCGGGCCATCCCCACGGGGGCTTCAAGACGCAAGCGGCACAGACGCTTGCGCGCTGGCGGGCAGGGAGTCCAAACGTCGAGAGTCCGTTGGATATTAAGCCACGACGCGCCTGCGCGCCACTTGGGTTTTGCAGTCGAAAGCGCGAAAGTTTGAAGTGATTCGGTTACGGAAGGGCTTGCAGCGCTACATCTTGGCCTGCGTGACGACCTGCTTCGCGGCCTCGCGAATCTCGACGTTCAGCAGGCCCATGTTGGCATCGCGGTGCAGCAGTACGAAGAGCAGCGCCGGGCCGGTGTCTACGACGACGGCCTTGTTCTCGTTGCCGGTGAGCACGAAGCGGTTCAGGCGGCCGAGATTGATGCGCTTGACCGCGCCTTCCAGGGCGGCGAGCAGCGAAGACGCCACCGCGCCGACGCCCTGCTCGTCCACGTCGTCGGCGAACTCGCCGGCCACGACGATGCCATCGTGGTTGATCACCATCGATCCACGTACGCCCTGCACTTTATTCAACTGCGTCAGGATCGCTCGCATGCCTTGCGCGGCTCCCGTCGGTTAGTGGCGTTCCTGCACGGCCATCGAGAAATCGCGAATCGTCTTTTCGAGCAGGCCCATCTTCACGTTCGTCTGCGCGAATACGGCCAGGATCATGTCGCCGAACTGGACAATGTGAACGTTGCCCGTCTCGCCTTCGATAATGCCTTCTTCGAACTGGCCCACGTTGAGCTTTACCGCGTTGCTGCTCGCGGTGCGGTACACGTTCGTGATCAGCGCGCCGGCGAGGCCCTCGTCGATCGAGGCATCGAGGTTCGCCGCAACCACCAGGCCGAACTGATCGACCAGAATCGCGCCGTTCACCCCTTCGACGCCGCGCAACGCCAGAATGCCGTCGTTGAGCGTCTTGTCGCGCATGCTGGTCGCGGTGCCGGCCTGCTGATCGGCCAGACGGCCCAGCATGATGGTCTTGCGGCCGCCCGAGACGCCCGGGTCGACGGCCTTGCGTCCTCCGGAGATCGCCGCTTCGCGAGCGATCGCCGTGCTGTCGGGCGCCGTCGCCGGCACGCCCGCGGCCTCACGCGCCTTCTTGAGCAGTTCCAGGATGGCCTCGTCGCCCGGCGCGAAGTAAAGGATGTCTTCGAACTTGCGCGCGGCATCCGCGGGCCGGTTGGCCTGCATGTACACTTGGGCAAGCAGCTTGAGGGCCATGTAGTTGTACTTATCGAGCTCGACGGACTTCTCGAGCTGCGAGAGCGCCTCGTCCCACTTCTGTTTCTCGATGTAGATCTGGCCCAGCACCAGGTACGTGCCGCCGTACTTGGGGAAGGCCTTGATGCCGGCCTGGCAGATCTGGATGGTCTTCTCGATCTCGTTGTCGGCCTTGTAGAGTTCCGCAAGCCGGGCGTAGAGGATCGGGTTCGGATGGGTCTGAATCTTGTCGGTGAGGCGCTTCTTCTCGCTCTCGCGCTCGACCTTCTCGGCCTCGGCCTGCCGCCGGCTGATCTCGGGAGCGCTGGGGAAGCGCGAGACACCCAGCTTAAGCACCTGGGCGGCCTTGGCCATGTTGCCCGATTCCTTATAGGCATCGGCCAACTGAAGATAGAGCTGTGGCGTGGGCCGAACCCGAAGCTGAGCTTCGAGGCTCTTAATCTTGCCGCTGCTGCTAAAGAGGAAGTCAAATAGGCCCATAAGGCTTGTCAGGCGCTCCTTGCCAGATTGTGGTAGACCACGATTCTAATGCGCAATGTTCCTTAACGCACCTCGTTTTCGGTCAGGAGGCTTCCCGTTCGGCCCAAAAAGGCCTGCTTATGTGGTGGCCCTGAAGTCTTAGGACCCTTCGCGGGTGCTGTCAAGCACTTAGTTCCGTTTCTCCGCTCCGGTTCGGAACACAGTCTTGAACTCGATTGTAGCCATGGCCTGGAAACATTGAATCCGACAAAACTTGAAATCGCCATACCTAAACAAATACATATTTTACTTCACAATAACCAAGAGGATGAGGTCCAGTATGAACAAGAGAACCATTCCAACCTCGAGGATCATGATCCAGCGGTGATTCTGTTCGTTCTGCAGCATATCGTATAGCTCGCCTAGCGTCCGAAGCTTTTCGTCTACGATCTTGCTCCAATCCTGCAGGTGAAAGCGCGCGGCAATGCCTTCGTAGACCCGGGCAAGATGCCAATCGCCGAAAAATTTGGTGATGTTCGACATCTCGTCGCTGAAGCGGGCCATGTCGACGCAGATCTCCTGCAGTTGCCGCAGCATCTTCTGCCGGCTGCGCAGTGGTGAGGCCGCCAGGTCGCGGTACGACCGGTCCAGCGCGTCGTCCAGGTGCCGGTCGTAGGCCTTGAGTTCGGCCAGATGCAGGTTGGCCAATTCCAGGATGTAGAGCGTCTCGTCGAAGAACTGCGCCTGATCGACAACGAGCGCGGCGTCCCAGTCCATGACCACCAGATCGTGGTCGTAGTAGCTCAGGAACCGGCCGGTGGATTCGAGGGCTTCCTGTTCCGAGAGGTGCTGCGCGTCGGATTCCTGCGTAAGCAGCGCCGCAATGGAGCGCCGGTGCGCCTGCAGCCAAGGTTCGGCCCCCATCGGATTGCCGGTTGCGGCGTCGAGCGGCAGCGGCGCTTTGAGGCAGAAGACCGTGTAGGCCTCGGCCTCGGAGAGTTTCTCGACAGGCCGATTGAGGTAAGGCAGGAGTTGTTTCCGGACGTTCTCCGCAATCTGAAGGATATGCTCGCTGAGCGTGCCGTTGCTAAGCTTGAGATCGTGGCAGGTCACGAGGTCTTCCAGCCGGTCGGCCTCGAAGGGCATGCGCACGCTGATGCTGATCGCGCCGACCTGCAGGATCTTCAGGCTGCAATCCAGGCGCAGCGGTCCCCGCGGGCCTGTCTTCTCCACCGCCGGAAGTTTGAACATGCGCGGACGGTAGGAAAAGAGCTGCCGCGGAGCGTGCTTGCTGGCGTCGATGGCGAAGGGCGTCGGCTGCTGGCCGAAGATCTCGCGCACCGGCTCCCGCGACATTTCATACGCAATGTCGTAGGCAAAAAGATACACCACTTCGCCGCTGTAGCGTGCCACGAAACGCGTCTCCCGCGGGCGCGCGCAGGCGGCCGTTCCATCGGTGTAGCGGAGGGCGCGGGCCTTGTCCATGCGCAAGGACACGCCGGCCAACAAAAAAGACCGGGCACCCTGGCCCGGTCTTCTTTGCCGTGGAACCGCAAGGAACGTTACAACCTAAAAGTCTTCCTGGGGCGGAGGCGCGGGCTTTTGCGAAACGGACTTGGCGGCTGGAGCATCTTGCACATCCACGGTGGGAGTCTCGCCCGCGCCGGCCGGCCGAACGAACAGCTTCGCGCCTTTCCGTTCCACCACGAGGACGGGATTGGCGTGCAACACCGCTCGAGCCAGAAAGCGGGCGACGGGGACTTCTTCCGAGGGCGCATTCACGGCCTCTCCAGCCAACTCGGGCGGCAAGGCGCTGAGGTCCAGATCGATGCCCGCATCCCGCGCGATCACCTCCAGCAGGGCCTTGCGCGTCAGCCGGGGCGTCTCAAGGATCGCCAACGCGGCCAAGCGATCTTCAAGGCTCGACTGCTTGGGCAGAGATTCATTTAGCTCCAGAAGCCTGGCTGCAACCACGATTTTGCCGTCCTTCACGTAACTTCGCGCGTCTGCAAGTTTCATAATCCATTCCAGCGCCAAACCCGCCGACATGTTTGTTACGCGCAGGTTTATACGGGGTTGGCCATTCTTCGAGACGACCGGATCCTCCTCAATGCTGACGCCGGTCAAGGAACTTATAAACTTCAGCGTTTCATCAAGTGGCGAGTCCACGAATTCGAAGGTCACCTTGCGGTCAAACACAGTCTTGATCTTCTCAGGCCATTGAGGCGCGGCATAGAGATGGATGGAACCTAAATTCTGTTTCGGAACCTCGCCGGGCTGGATTTCGGTTCCGGTGATGTACAAGGCGTTATCCAGCCATACGCTCTTCGCGTTCGCCTTCTCCAAGATTTTCTTTAGCACTTCACCTATGGGCAGATCCTTAACGGCCAGTGAGATTCCAGTTGTGCCCGCCTGCTGGAGTTTGGGATCGAGGATGATCGTGATGTTGGTCAAACTGCGAAGGAAGGATATGGCTTCGTCGAGAGGCGTATCTTTGAAATCTAACGTAATCTTGCGGCTCATTTTGGCTTGGATGGCCTCCGGCAAGGACTGTGCCTGGGCGGTTGCCTTCGGCATGACAGGGTCTGGTCTGAAAATAAACACCGCTTGATTGCGCAGGTCGTACTCCATGTTGGCGAGCCGCAGGATCCAGGCCAGCGCCGTCTCCAATTCCATATCCGCTACGCGCAGCGTGATCGGAATTTTTCCGTCGCCCTTTGCGGAAGCCTTTGGATCGAGAATGAAATTGACCTTTGTCAGACTGTCCAAAAAAGCGATGGCCTCTTCTAGGGGCGTATCCACAAACTCAAACGAGACGTGACGTGAGAGTCTCTTGCGGATCTCGGCTTTCCAAGGGTCTTCAGGGTCGTTCAGCGCGAGCAGCACCTTGGCATCGAGTGGCGTGGCGAGGTCCTTCTTGGGAAGCTCTTCCTTTTGCGTCGTGTTTTTCGGGTTGTGATAGGCGATCCACGCGGAACAGGCCAGGACCGCCGCGAGCACGACCGCCGCGGCTTCCAGGATGAACGTCAGCCTGCGGGAAGGCGTTCGAACAGCCGGTCCGGAAGCCTTCCGGTCCGCCGTACGGACTTCCGGCGCAGCGGCCTTCCCCAATTCGTTCTGTACGGCGGATAAAACCTGCTTTTCCAAGTGGCGCTCGGTCGATTCCGTCGGCATGGCAGCCTCCAATCTGGACAGGGCATTCCACGTAGCTTGCTGTGCTTCGAAACGAGCGCGTAATGCCGGGTCGGCATCGAGCAACGCCTGCCATTCCGCGCGCCGGCCTTCCGAGGCCTCCCCGGAGAGCACGTCCATCATGAGTTCACGCAACTGGTCGTTCATTTCGGTATTCATGCGTCACCGCCTTCCAGCATCCATTTACGCAACTTCTCGAGGGCCCGGAAGGCCCGCACTTTCGCGGCGCCCGCGCTGCAACCCACGATGCCCGCGGCTTTCTCATAGGTCAGGCCTTCAAAGCGCGTCAGGCAGAGCAGTTCGCGGTCGCCTTCGGAAAGCGCCGCGAGCGAAGGCGCGAACGCTTGCGCGGTATCGAAGCGCGAGCGTTCGCGCAGCACGCGGAGGAAGACTTCCTGCGTCAGATCGTCGGCCGTGTGCGGCTTTGCGCCGCGCCGGACGAAGTAACGCCAGACTTCTTTCGCCCGGCGCGCGACCAGCGCCTCCATGCCGGTTTCGATCTCGCCCCGACTCGCCTTGGGTTCGGCGATTCGGCGCATTAGCGCTTCGTCGCTGGCCGTATCCGCGCCGCTTGAGGTTATCGCGGGGCGTTCGGGCGGGGAGGTGGTTAGGCTGGAACCCATTCTACCGCTCATTACGCAGTAGACGGGCGGCGGTTACACCTGTTCCTTCAATAATGGCACATGCACCGCTTATTGCAGCTCGTAAAGCTCGGTAAACTTGGTGTTTAGGTGGTCCATTAGGAACCGATGGCTCAGGGTCTCGCCGGTGACTTCCTGGCAGAGTTTGTTCGAACGGAAGCGCATGCCCTGGCGGTGAATCTTCTTGTTGAGCCACTTCTTGAGCGGCTCGAAATCGCCGTGTGCGATCATCTCGTCGAGGCCGCCCAGTTCGCGGTCGGCCGCGTGGAAGAATTGCGCCGCGTAAAGATTGCCGAGCGTATAAGTGGGGAAGTACCCGATCCCGCCGCCGCTCCAGTGGACGTCCTGCAGGCAGCCGCGCGCATCGTCGGGCACTTTAAGACCCAGCAGCTTGCGGAAACGCTCGTTCCAGGCGCCGGGCACGTCGCCGGCCTTAAGGTCGCCGTTGATCAGGGCCTGCTCCATCTCGAAGCGCAGGATGATGTGCAGGTTGTACGTCGCCTCGTCGGACTCCACGCGGATGAAGCTCGGCTTCGAGTCGTTCACCGCGAAGTAGAGATCGTCGAGGCCCGTGCGGCCCAGCGCGCGCGGGAAGAACTTGCGGGCGCGCGGCATCATGCGCTTCCAGAAGGCGCGCGAGCGGCCCACGAAGTTCTCAAAGAAGCGCGACTGCGACTCGTGAATCCCCAGGCCCACGGCCTCGCCCATCGGCGTGCCGTAGTGGGCCGCGTCAAGACCCTGGTCGTAAATGCCGTGCCCGGCTTCGTGGAGCGTGCCAAAGAAGGCGTCGGAGAAGCTCTTGGGGTTGTAGCGCGTGGTCAGGCGCGTATCCCCGGGCCCGATGCCGCTGCAGAACGGATGCGTGGTCGTGTCCAGGCGTCCGGAGTTGAAGTCGAAGCCGAGCGCCGCCGCGGTTTCGCGGCAGAAATCCTCCTGCGCGTCCACCGGGTATTCGCTGTTGAGGATCTTCTGCGGCGGGCACTTGCCCGAGTGCGTGATCTTGGCGACGAGTTCCGTGAGCTCGCGTTGCAACGGTCCGAAGAGCGCCGTGATCTCGGCCGTCGTCGCGCCGGGTTCGTAGCCGTCGAGCAGCGCGTCGTAGCGGCAGGCCTTCCAGCCGTAGCAGTCGGCCTGCTCGCGCACCAGCTTTACCACTTTTTCGAGCCACGGCTTGAAGGGCGCGAAATCGTTCTCTTTGCGCGCGGCCACCCAAACGTCGTACGCCTCTGAGGTTGTGCGGCTCAATTCTTCGACCAGCGCGCGCGGGAGCTTGACCTCGCGGTCGTACTCGCGGCGGATCTCGCGCACGTTCACCGCAGCAGCCGCTGCGGGGTCCTTGAGAAGATCGCTGCCTTCGACGGCCTTGAGCAGTTCGCCGATGCGCGGATGCGTGGCCTTCTCGTGCGACATGCCGGCCACCAGCGCGAGCTGCGCGGCGCGATGCTTCGATCCCCCCGCAGGCATGTAGGTACGCTGGTCCCAGCCGAGCACGCTGCCGATGGAACCGAAGACGATCAGTTCTTTGCGCAGCTTGATTAGTTCGTCGTAGGCGGCTTGCGGGGTCATGGCGGCTCCTGATTCAAGGGAGATCTAGAAACGAGAATGCGGAGCGTAAGGCTTGCGGTACGGAGCGTAAAGTGCGGGGAAAGGGGGCAGCGGCCTCCATCATCGATTGAGCGTATGAACATGCCGCGCGGCCTCCGCGACCGTGGAGACCCAAACGTCCGGCATCGCGGCCACGACCTTCCGGCAGAAAGCTTCCAAAACAGTTTGGAGCGTTGTAAGGCGGTCGGGATGCTCGGGCGGGCCGACTTCGTGGCCCACCGTAATCAGCCAGCCGCCGCTCCGGCGCGCTTCTTCGAGGTGCTCCAGCAACGCGCCGAGTTCCGCGCGGTCGCTCGAGCGCACGCGGATATCCACGGGGCTATTCAGCACGGCGTCGCCGCGCGCATAGAGAAAGCGTGCGTTCACCAATGGCTCGTAGCTCGTGCGGCCGGCATCGCGGCCCACGTGGCGCTCGCCGCAGGGATACGCAAAGGTGACGGGCGTTACGCCGAGATTGCCCTTAATCGTCTCGGTCGCAGCGTCGAGCTCCTTCGCGATGCGTTCGAGCGTATAGTCTTCCACCGCATTCGCGCGCGACCATTCGGCCTTGCCGCTGCAAGGATGCGTCGTGGTGTGGTTGCCGATCTCGTGCCCACGCGTAACGGCTGCGCGCCATTCATCCACGCGCGGCAGGAAGCGGCCGGGCACCACGTAAAAGGTGGCCTTAACCCCCGCGCGATCCAAGATGGGCAGCCCGGCATCAAGCTGCGAGGGCCGCGCATCGTCGAAACTGAGCGAGAGCGCGCAGCGCTTGTTCTTCGGCCAAGGGCCTGGGTTAGGCATGTGCGCGTCTCTTCCGGCACCGGCGCGGGCTTTTCAAGCTACCCGGCTTTGATGTGCGTTCCCACGGCGGCCACGGTATCCACCCAAATGTTTTTCTTCAGGTCGGTGACGTAACGGCAGAGGGCGTCCAGCACCGGACCATAGGTCGTCAGCAGGTCTTTACTCGTCTTGGGTCCAACCTCATGGCCCACAAAGATCAGCCACGCACCGAGTCCCAGCGCGCGATCGACCTCCCACTTCAATTCCTTGAACGGCCGGCGGTCCATCGAGATGGCCAGGGCCTGCGCCAGGTCGCCGCACTGCGGGTCGTGCGGCGTCGAACCCAGGTACGCGCGGCCAATCAAGAAACGGGTCGCCACCAGCGGAATGTAGCTTTTCAGGCTTTTGCCGCGCCCCACGAACGTCTGGCCGCACGGATACGCGAACGTGGCCGGGCGGAGGCCAAACCAGCGTTCGATCTTATCCGACGCGCCGTCCAGTTCCTTCGCCATGCGCGGCAGGGTGTAGTCTTCAAGCGCGTTGCTCCGCGACCACGGATAGTTCCCCGTGCAGGGATGGCTGAGGGTGTGGTTGCCGATCTCGTGGCCGTTGGCGTAGGCGCGCCGCCAATCGTTCAGGCGTTGCTCTACGTTGCCAGGCGAGACATAGAACGTGCCTCTCACCTTGCGCTTGTCGAGAATAGGAATGCCCGCCGTGATCTGCGAGGCGCGTGCGTCGTCGAAGCTGAACGAGACCGCCGCGCGTCTGCCCTTGGGCCAGCGAAATCGGTTTTGCATGGATGTGCGCCTCGAGTGCCGGAGGTTCGACGGCCTCCTTCTTGTTTGCCTGAGCGTCGCACGAATCGTGACGTATCTCCAAGCGATTTCAAATCCAAAGACGAGAGTAGTTCCAAGGCATGAAGATGGCGCCTGCCTGTACGTCCAAGCTTGAAGAAATGCCGCGCCGCAAAATCCTCGACAAGCGCGCGGACTCCGGTAATCCTGGGAACTGCCATGCCGAGCAGAACCTGCCGCCGCTTCGCGTCGCCCGTGCTTGCGGCCTGTATCCTGGCCTGTCCGATCCCGCATGCGGTACGCGCCGCGGACGAGTCCATCCTGATCGACGACGGCGAGAATGCCGGGCCCTGGCGCGCGTACAGCGGCAAGCCCATGCCCGAGATCTCGCGGGGCGAGGCCGGACACGGCGGCGCGGCAATCAAGGTTACGTTTGCCGAGAGCGGCGCGGCGCAGTTTGTCGGCCGCGGCGTGAAAGGTTCCGAAGCCTGGGACCCGATGGATGGGATCTCGTTCTGGTTCAAAGGCGACGGGAGCGACGGATTCGTCGCGGTCTCGCTCATCGACGACAGCTACACCAAGCGCTATGCCGCGCTGGTAAGCCTTAAGACGAAAGACTGGCGCCAGGTCAAACTGCGGTGGGACGATTTTGTGCCCGAGGTGGTGTCGGCGGATTGGTTTGGACAGAAGGACGGCAACATGAAGCCGTCGCTGGTGCGCGCACTGTGGTTTGGCCGCTGGTTCTACAACCGCCCGTGGTCGGCGTGCGCGTTCGAGATCGACGACGTGCGCATCGAGCCCAAGATCGACGCACCGTCCACGCCGGTGCCCGAGGCGGGCGGCTTTCCGCGCACGCTGGCCAAGCTGAAGGCCAAGCAACCGGTCGTCATCGTGGCGCTGGGCGACTCGATTACCTATGGCACCCACGTGCCCGAGCGCGAGAAGAACGCCTATCCGGCGCTGCTGCAGGACCTCTTGCGCAAGAAGTTCGGTTACGAGGGCGTCACGGTGCTCAATAAGGGCATCGGCGGCCTGGAGACGCGGCAGGGCATCGTGCTGCTGCCCCGCGAGATCGGCGAAGCGCCGCCCGACCTGGTGACGGTCCACTTCGGCTACAACGATCTCTCTTCGATGCTGGAAAAGCGGCTCTCACCCGAAGATTGCGCGGCGCTCGCGGGGCGCAACCTGCGCCAACTGATTTCGCGCGTGCGCGTGCTCAGCGGGGGGCGGACCGAGATTCTCCTGGTGGCAACGATTCCCGGAGCCGACGAGGCGCGTCATCACGCCATGGACTTCTTCGGCGAGCAGGGGCGCGCCACCGCTGAAGAGCTGAAATGCGGGTTCTCTGCGGCGCCTCGTACCGCCTTTCAAGAAGCCTTGAAAGCGGGGAAACTCGAGAGCCTTTTCGTGAAACTCGATGGTGGAGAACGGGATGTCGCGCATCCGAACTCGGACGGCCAGCGCCTGTTCGCTGAGGCGTTGCTCCACTCCTTTGAGTGAAGCTGGGAACAAGTTCCTGTATATTCTAACCCTGCACGAGTGAAGATCGGCGCGAAACCGGGGTTAGCTGCCCCGGTTTTTTTGTGCCTATTGCAACCCTCCCGCCAAAAGGATTCCGCTCATTCGCTGATCTTTTCCCATAGCTGTCGTCTCGGGAACCGGGGAGGTCCACGCCATGCACACGCACGAGCCGCGAACCGAGGTCATGCCCTTCGAACCCGAGAGACGCCAGGACGTCGCGCCCCAACCCAAGCGCCGCCTAGGCAACAGCGCCGTGCTGCTCGCGGGCGTGGTGGTGGGACTCCTGGCGGGAGCGGTGGGCGTCGGCTATGCGCTCGCGGCCGGTCGTAGCGACACGCCCGGCATGAAGGAAGAAGTTTACCTCGAGTACCGCGTCGATCCCCAGAACGAGCACGTCAAGTGGGCGGACACCTTCAGCGCCCCGGACACGTTCCTGATCGTACGCTTCCAGTCCGAACCCGAGACCGTGTACGTGACGCCGGTCGTCGACGACGACCCGGGCTTCCCGAACCCCGAGCGTTTCTCCGTGCCGCGCGCGTTCGTGCCCGGCGAGAAGGCTTACGTCTACCTGATGGACGACGACTCGGCTTCCAATAAGTTCTGGAAGGACCTCACGCAGAAGGCGCTCAAGAACGGCGGTGCGATTGTCGGCCACGTGGCCAACGCCTGGACGCTCGGGAGCGTTCCCAAGGAACAGGTGATCGCGTTCTGCGACCAGGCCGGAGATAAGGTCGGCGAGATGACGCTCGACGCCAACGACTGCCTGGCGTGGGCCGACTTCAGCGTGCGCTCCGTACCGCTCAGCTTCGATGCGGACGGCGGCAAAGCCGAGACGAACTTCACCGATTGCGACGGCAATCCCGCGGGCACGCTCAAGGCCGTCTTCGGCCACCGGTAACAGCCGTGGAGCGTTGAGCGTGAAGCGAATAGGGAAAAGCGCAATGAGATTCGGAGGCATCAAACAAGAAAGATAGCATCATTCTTGTGACCCCAGAACTGAAGCCGGTCGCTCCACGCTTTACGTCCAGGTACCCCCGCCTTACGCTCTGCGCATGAACGAGCCCCAGCCGCCCGAGTCCCTAGCTCCTGCTGCCCGCGGCATGCGGTGGATGCTGCAAGGCGTCCTGATCAACGCCGTATTGGCGCTGGTGAAGGTGCTCTCGGGCATGTTGGGGAACTCCTATGCGCTCATCGCGGATGGCATCGAGTCGACGCTCGATATCCTGGGTTCTCTGCTCGTCTGGGGCGGCCTCCATATCTCGTCCGCGCCGCCCGACTCGGATCATCCCTACGGCCACGGCAAGGCCGAGCCCCTGGCCGCCATGGTCGTCGCGCTGACTCTTGTAGGCGCGGCTGTCGCGCTGGCCATTGAGAGCGTCCGCGAGATTCTCATTCCGCACCACGCGCCCGCGCCTTTCACGCTAGTCGTGCTGATCGGCGTCGTGGCGGTCAAGGAGACGCTCTACCGCACGGTCTTCAAGGTGGGCGAAGCCATCGGCAGCACGGCGGTAAAGGGTGACGCGTGGCACCACCGCAGCGACGCGCTCACCTCCGCCTGCGCGTTCGTGGGCATCACGGTCGGGCTGATCATGGGAAAAGGGTACGAGAGCGCCGACGACTGGGCGACGCTCGCGGCCTGCCTGATTATCGCCTACAACGGCTACCGCATCTTCCGCCCGGCGTTGGCCGAGATGATGGATGCGGCGCCGCATCCGGAGATCGAGGGGCGCATCCGCGGGATCGCGGGCCAGGTTTCCGGCGTGCAGGGCCTCGACAAGTGCCTGGTCCGCAAGTCGGGCCTGGTCTATTTTGTGGACCTGCACGTGCTCGTGGAAGGGCAGTTGACCGTGCAGGAAGGCCACTACATCGGGCACCGGGTGAAGGACGTTCTCAAAACCTCGGGCTTGCCGATCGCCGACGTTCTTGTGCATCTCGAACCGGCCACGCCGGACCGCTTGGCGCTGTCGGAGAGCATCAACGCGGCTTTCAAGGAGCGTACGCATGCAACGAAAGCGCCTTGAGTTCGACGGCAAGAAGGTCGTCCTCCGCGAAGAAGAACTTCCGCCTCCGGGCGCGGGGGAGGTCCGCGTGCGTACGGAGTGGACCCAGATCAGCATCGGTACCGAGATCGCCCACATGCTCAAGGCTGCCGAGAGAGGCGAGCCGATGGGGATCGGCTATTCCCACGTCGGCATCGTGGAAGAACTCGGCGCTGGTGTGACGAATCTCCAAATCGGCCAGCGCATCCTTAGTGCTTCGGCGCACGCCAATGCGTCGAATGTAGGGGCCGCGCAAGCGCTCCTCGTTCCGGAAGGCCTCGATCCGGGCCTCGCGACCATCGGCGTGCTGGGCTCGGTGGCCCACCATATCGTCGAACGCGCCGGTCCGCGGCTGCTCGAACCCACCGCCGTCATCGGCCTGGGCGTCGTCGGATCCATCGTCTTTCAGCTCACAAAGGCCTGCGGCGCGCGCCCGCTCATCGCCATCGACGCCGACCCCGCGCGTCTCGCCATGCACAGCAAGCTCGGCGCCGATTACGTGGTGGACGCCTCCAAAGAGAACGTGCCCGAGCGCGTGAAGAGCCTGACCGGCGGGCAGGGCGTCGCGCTCTGCATCGAGGCCGCCGCGAACGCCAGAGCATACGAGACCGCCGTCGCGATCATGCGCCTGCGCGGCCGAGTGGTGCTGACCTCCGCGGTGCTGGACCCGGTCTCGTTCCGCATCAACGACGACCTGATCCTGCGCGAACTGAGCCTGATCGGCGCGCATCAGCCCAAGTGCCCCACGGAAGCGAATCCGTATTACCTCTGGACCCAGCCGATGAACCGCATGGCCACTATGGAGTCGATCCGCGACGGCCGGCTCAAAGTCGAGCACCTGATCTCGCACCGCATCAAGCCCGCGGAAGCCCCTGCGATCTACGAGCGCCTGCTGAAGAAAGACCGCGCGTTGGTGGGCGTGCTGATCGATTGGACCTGAGTCCTCGCGCGGCAATCTCTGCTCGCGCGAGTGATGTAGTTCGTTAGCATCCCCTTTGCAGACTCTTCAATCTGTTTTCCGCTGCTTCGTTCCGGGAGCATCACGTCCATGGCCAAGTCCGCCAAGAGTTCGGCACCCAAGAAGCTCCGCCACGGCATCCTCGGTTGCGGCGGCATCGCCAATGCGCATGCCAAGGCACTCCTGCAGATTCCCGAGTACGACCTCGTGGCCTTCTGCGACGTCTTCCGCGCCAGCGCCGAGCGCTATAAAGCGGAGTACGGCAAGGGGCAGGGCGAGGTCTTCGAAGACTTCCATCAGATGTTCGAGAAGATGGACCTGGACGTCGTGACCATCTGCCTGCCGCCGTTCGCGCATGCCGATGAAGTCGAGACGGCCGCGAAGCACGGCGTCCATATCTTTATCGAAAAGCCGATCGCGCTGAGCGTTGACAAGGCGCAGGCGATGGTGGACACGGTGAGGAAAGCGAAGTTGAAATCACAGGTCGGTTTCATGATGCGTTTTCAGGACGGCATCGAACGCATCAAAGAGTTGCTCGACGCGGGCCGCGGCCCCGGAGTCCAGTTCGTCGGGCGCTACTACTGCAATTCGCTGCACGCGCCCTGGTGGCGCATGCAGGACAAGTCCGGCGGGCAGATGGTCGAGCAGATCATCCACCAGTTCGATCTCTGCCGGTATCTGCTCGGTAAACCTAAGCACGTCTTCGCCAGCACCGCGAACCTCTGCCACGGCGAAGTCGAAAACTATACCGCCGAGGACGTCTCGGGCGTGGTCGTGCGTTTCCAGAGCGGCGCCGTGGGGGTGCTCACCGGCACCAACTGCGCGATCCCCGGCAAGTGGCTCGCGCCATGGACGTTCGTTGCCAAGGGTTTGATGGCCGAACAGAGCGGCGGCGCGACGCAGATCACCCACACCGACCGCCCATCTCCTTACGTCGAAGAGATCCGCTCGGAGAAGAACGGAATGCTGGCCGAGCAGCTCGACCTCCTGCGCGCCATTCGCGAGGATGGCGAGACGCGCACGCCCATGCTGGAGGGCTTGGAGAGCCTGCGGCTGGTGCTGGGCGCCCGCGATTCCGCCGAGTCCGGACGTCCCAAGGACTTGTAAGCTGGGTCGCGCATGATTCGGATTAGAGAAGGAAGAGGTCTTCCGGCGATGGGCGCAGGTTTAATTCGGTGGACGGATTTTCCGGATTGGCTACACTCGCTTTAATGAACGGGGCGGAACTCCTTGCACATCCTGAACAACTCAGCGCACGCATCCGAAGAAGGAGGCCGGAGTGGGAAGGCTTAAAGATAAACTGGCCCAGGTCCTTGCGGGCCACCGCCAGGAACTTCAGAACCTGCTCAAGAGCAGCGGGACGAAGGCGGTCGACCAGGTCACGGCCGAACAGATCTTCTCCGGCGCCCGCGGCATTCACAGCCTTCTCTGCGACACCTCCAGCGTTCCGCCCGACAAAGGCCTGATCATCCGCGGCCACCCGATCGCCGAACTGACCGAACTCTTCCCCGAAGAGATTTTCTACCTGCTGCTCACCGGCGAGATTCCCGACAAGGCGGACGTCGAGGAGATCCGGGGCGAGTTCTCGCGCCGCGCTGCGGTTCCGGATTACGTCTGGCACGTGCTGGATGCGCTGCCCGCCGATTCGCATCCGATGTGCATGCTCAACACCGCGATCCTCAGCATGCAGCGCGACTCGGTCTTCGCGCGCAAGTACGAAGAGGGCATGCCGAAGGACCAGTATTGGGAAGCGACGCTCGAGGACGCGCTGAACATCATCGCCCGGATGCCGGCCATCGCCGCCTGGGTCTACCGCAAACGCTTTAAGAAAGGCCCGCGCCTCGACGGCGACGCCTCGCTCGATTGGGCCGCCAACTATGCGCACCTGTTGAGCGTCGCGGACATGAAGGGCGGCTTCCCCTCGCTGATGCGCCTCTACATGGTCCTGCATTGCGACCACGAGAGCGGCAACGTCAGCGCCATGACCGCCGCGACGGTGAACTCGGCGCTCTCCGACCTCTATTACTCGCTCAGCGCGGGCCTGAACGGCCTCGCGGGGCCGCTCCACGGCTTGGCCAACCAGGAGTGCCTCACCTGGCTGATGGAGACGATGAAGAAGTACGGCGGCGTGCCGACGGTGGAACAGATCACAAGGGATGCGGAAGAGACGATCGCCGCCAAGCGCGTCGTGCCCGGCTACGGTCACGCGGTGCTGCGGGTCACCGACCCCAGGTTCTCGGCCTTCGTAGAGTTTGGCAAGGCGCACTGCGCGGACGACCCCATCTTCAAGTCGGTGCTTAACGTCTACGAAGCCGTCCCCAAGGTCCTCAAGAAATACCCCAAGATCAAGAACCCCTGGCCGAATGTAGATGCCGCGAGCGGCGCGCTGCTGGCCCACTACGGCTTGACCGAACAGCGCTATTACACGGTGCTGTTCGCGGTGAGCCGCTCGCTGGGCATCTGCGCGCAGGCGATCCTGGCGCGCGGCCTGGGCCAGCCGATCATCCGGCCGACCTCGGTCACCACGTCGTGGCTGAAGAAGGCCTGCTCCTGATCTAAAACGCGGGGTGCTTGAGATCCCGCGCTCCGTACCGATCTTGCCGAAAGCCCCGCGGGTGCCGGAATGGAGCCTTTCCTTAAGGGCCTGTTCATCCAGGGCGTCATCGTGGGATTTGCGATCGCCGCGCCGGTGGGTCCCATCGGCGTGCTCTGCATCGGCCGCACCTTGGCCCACGGCCGCCTGCGCGGCTTGGCCACGGGCATGGGCGCCGCGCTGGCCGATTCCCTCTACGGCGGCGTCGCCGGCTTCGGGCTCAACGTCGTCGCCAACGCCATGCTTCAGCAGATCATCTGGATTCGCCTCTTCGGCGGCTGCCTGCTCTGCTTTATGGGCTACAAGATGCTGCGCACGAAAGTCGCGGATCAGAAAAGCGACGAGCCCACCACCAGCATCGCCGGATCGTTCGCGTCCGCGTTTATTCTTACGCTCACGAATCCAATGACCCTGCTCGCCTTCGCTGCGATCTTCGCGGGGCTCAGGCTCCCGGAGCTGCGCAACCACATTGAGGACGTCTGGCTTCTCGTGCTGGGCGTCTTCTCCGGCTCGGCACTCTGGTGGGTCTTCCTGTCGCTGGGCATGGGCGTCTTCCGCAAGAGTTTCACGCCGCGCGGCCTGCGTTGGATCAACTGGATCTCCGGCGGGATCATCATCGGCTTCGGCCTCTTCGCCCTCTTTGTGCCGGCATGGAAGGCATGACCGGGCCGCTCGAGCGCCTCAAAGAGGCTCTCGAAGCGCGCGGACTGAAGCCGCGCAAGGCCTTCGGCCAGAACTTTCTCGTCGACCCCAATTTCGCCAAGGCCGTCGCCCACGCCGCGCATGCCGACGGAAAGACGCTGGTCCTCGAGGTCGGCCCAGGCACGGGCGCGCTTACGAGCGCCCTGCTGATTTCGGATCCTGCGGCGCGCGTGCTGGCCGTGGAGATCGACCGCGGCCTGGCGCAATTATTGCGCGATACGTTTGCGCAGGAGATCGCAAGCGGACGCCTGACGCTGCTGGAAGGCGACGCGCTCTCCGGCAAGCACGAGCTGAACGCAGAGATGCTCCAAGAAATGCTGCGCATCTCGGAAGCGGAGCAACGGCCGCGCCGCGTGCTCTGCGCCAATCTGCCTTACAACGCCGCCACGTCTTTGATCGCAAACCTAACGCTGCCGCTGGAGTCTTCCGTGCCCGACCGCTCGGCCGCATCGCCGGTCGAACGCATCGTCGCGACCGTGCAGCTCGAGCTCGCCGAACGCTTCTTCGGCACGCCGGGCTCGAACGATTTCGGGCCGCTCGCCGCCTTGCTGGCCTTGCGCGGCAAAGGCAGCATCGCGCGCAAGGTCGGCGCGCATGTCTTCTGGCCGCGCCCGCAGGTCTCGTCGGCCGTGGTGGAACTCGACTTGATCCCGTGGGAACGCTGTGCGCTCAAGCCGCACGAAGCGAAAGCTTTTCAGGAGTTCCTGCAGAAGCTGTTCCAGCAGCGCCGCAAGACACTCCGCGCGGCCATGAAAACGGCAGACCTTCTCCTGGCTCCAAGTGACGAGCGAGGCGCAAAGCGCGCGGAGGACCTCGATCCCAAAACCCTGCTGGAACTTTTTCGCATAACCAGGCCGGAACGAAAAAAATAAAACGGCGCGAAGGCATATCTCCTCCGCGCCGCCAGTTAATCAAAATCCAAAATTGTTTACGCCGGCGTGACGCTCTCCACCTGTGCCACGGCAAGGGCTTCCACGGCATTGCCTTCGCCCACGGCATCCACCCCTTCGCCCGTCTTGGCTTTCACGTTGACCATGTGCCGCGGGAGCTGCAGCGCGTCGGCGAGATTCCCGGCCATCTCCTGCTTCAAGCGGCCCAGTTTAGGCTGTTCGAGATGCACCGAGACGTCCACGTTGACGGGCTTGTAGCCCGCGTGATGCAGGATTTCCACGACCTTCTTGAGCATCTCGATGGAGTTCGCGTTCTTCCACTTGGGATCGCTGTCGGGGAAGTGGTGTCCGATGTCGCCCAAGCCCGCCGCGCCGAGTAACGCGTCGATGACCGCGTGCGTGAGCGTGTCGGCATCGGAATGGCCAACCGCACCCTTGAGCGCTTGGACCTTCACGCCGCCCAGGATCAGCGGAATACCTCCGGCCAGGCGGTGTTTGTCGGTGCCGATACCGAAGCGGATCATAGCGCAACCTCCTTGAGAACAATTCAGGCTTAACCTATTGCCTATATCGTCTCGAAGGTGCGTTGTCGAGAACAGAGTCGGATCGAGATGCCTGCGGCCTCACTTCGCCTTTGCGGCGGCAGGCACTTCAAACTTGAATTCGAGGGGCTGCATCCGCGGCGCTCCTTGAAGCGGCCCCTTGAGCTTAGTCCAATCGCCTTCAAACGAGTAGTTCGAGAACGAGAGCTTCACTTCGTATTTCCCCGCCGGCAGGGAGGGTAAATCGATTCGAACGTAGGCATGTTTAGGCATGGCCTCTCCCGCTTTAACTCCGACATATTCGACGTACCGCGCTTGAAGTTTAATGACGCCCTTCGAGATCAGCCCGGGTTCCGAAACGAAGAAGTCGCCCCATCCTCCCACTTCGCCCGGAAGCTTGCCGACGAGAATGACGGCTGCTCCCGCCACGGGGCCTTGCAGCTTTCCATCCGCCGCTTGCGTAAACAGCGTCTGAAGCGGTGCCGCTACCGTCTCGTCCCATGGAGAAAGCGCGTAAAGTCCGCTGCGCTTTTCCGGGTCTTGCGGAACCACTAGAAACAACATGCGCCGCGAAGGAAGCTTGTACTCGCTGGCATAGAATTCTTCTCGTAGAAGCTTTCCCTTCTCGAAGACCTGGTACGCTTCCTCGTCTTCTTTTGAATGGATGCGCACGGTTAAAGCGTTTTTCTCGATGCACTTCTGGGTGGCATTTACCGCCTTCTCCCAGTCCCGGGCATCGACGAGGAGCGAAAAGGTGCCAAGGTGGACTGCGCCTTCCGCGCAGCGCACGCCATCGGACTCCAAGTCGGCTTTGATCCGCTTCCAATCGTCAAGATGCTCGGGCGTGCTGAGGGCGAACTCCACCCATTTCAACTGGGCCTCTTCCTTTCCCCCTCCCTTAACGACTTCGAAGTTCACGGTGTTCGATGCGGCCTTGCCATGCCAGCCTTCGCCGTCGGTCTCTTCGTAAATCACTTGCAAGGTGTAGTTGCCGGGTATCGACAGGTCGAAGAGTTGGGCCAATTCGGCCCCGCCCATGCTTTCGATGATGCTTCGGGGCGGCAGAGGAAGATTGGGCGGGCCGATCTTGCCGCGCGCGGTGACTTGGGGGTCCAATAGCTTCTTTCCCTCTTCAAGGAGCGGCAACACCTTACCGTCCGCATCCTTGACGATAAATCGCAGGTAGGCGGGCCAGAGGACAGCGTGCGGAAGCGTGAGCGCTTCATCAGAGGTGTTCTTGACCGCGTAGTAAAGGCGGATCGGCTTGCCCGCGTCTATTTGTCCCAAGCGCGAGACGCTTATTTCGATGGCAAGAGCCACGCCGTTGGAGGGATCGCCGTAGACACCGTAGACCGGATGGCCGGCTCCCTGCGGCTCGCGCTTTTTCGGCGCGGGCGCGGCTTCAATTTCGTCCTTTACAATCATGGTTATCGAAACAGGCGTGCTTTCGCGTATCCCATCTTGCACGAGCAACTCGAACCGGTACGTGCCAGGCTCGTAAATCCTCAAACCCACGCGATCTTTGGATAGAGATTTCGCGTCAAGCTTCAAGTCGTCACCGCCCGTTTGTTTCCACTGGAAGGAGGGTTTGCGGCCTTTGGCAACCCGACTGGGACTTCCATCCAAAAAGAGAACCTCGTCCGACTTATTGTTTCTCATCGCCACCCTTGCTTGAATCTCCGAATTTAACACGGCGGCCACAGGACCGGCCAAGCGGAGGCGGAGTTCTTCGATACGCTCTCTTGCCGCCGCATCTTTCTGCTTTGCCGCAATTCCATCCAGGCGTGCGGCGACGGTGGACAGGTCTTCGGCCTTACTCAAAAATTCAAACGCATTCTCTCGCTCCTTGGGGTTCTCGGAGTCAAGTTGCTGCAGGTGGACAAGGATTTCATCTTCCTTCAATTGCTCTTCAAACGCTTTTTTTGTTGCATCACGGTCCTTGAGGAACGCTTGTTCGCTCCAACTCCGCAGCAACAAATCCAGCCGCGTATAGGCCCATGACGTGCCGCCGCCCGACTCGGCACGAACATAATTCAATGAAACATAGTCGAAACCGCCTGACCAAAGGGAGCCGACCTTTAGAAAGAAGTCCTGCTTACTGCTAGAGCGACAAAAAAGTTCCTTTAGCGCCTCGTGGGAAGGCGGAAGTGCGCCGAGCGCTTCGAGGCCCTCCAATCTAAGGTCCTGCTTCTTGTTTACATCGGCCAGCCAGCGCTGCGCCTCGAATTCAAGGCCGCGTTGAAAGAGGTTCACCGCGCGCGCGTCGGGCACGATGCCGCGAAGTTTCGTGCGCCATTCGTCCGAGATCCCCGACGCCTTGCGCATGGCCGTGAGCGCCGCCAGCACTTTGGGCGCCAGGGCGGCGTTTTGCGCTGCCGTCCGTTCCGGCGGAGGATCCTGGAGAGATTCCACTTTCGGATAGTAGCCGGTGGCCGCGAGGTCCGCCCAACACCGCAGCCATTCCTCGCCCAGGAATTCCGCTTCGATCACGCGCGGGTTGCGCATGGCCACGCCGGCTGCAGCGTTGTCCTGAGGGGCAGCGCGGTTTATGCGGCCGCAGATCTTTACCAGGTAGCGCGGCACTTTTGAGTAGGCCTCGGCGGGTGCGTTGGCTGGAGGCAGGCCGTCGTAGACCCACGTGAAGAAGTTCCCGACCGGCTTGCAGGCGAACGCCGCAAGACGTTCGGCGTACTCCTTCGGGATTATTCTAGACCCCGCTTCCATCACCTGGCAGGGGAGCGGACAGTGTTCGCCCATTTCAAGGCGCCCGTCAGCGCTCTCGAAAAGATAACCTTCCCAAATCTCCTCGCCGGGCTTGGGCTCGTCCGCGATGGGAAGCGCCGCAAGGTTTGGATCGCGCGCGTCTCCATCAGGCTTGGTCTGGTTATCGCCTTTCGCGCGCTCTTCGCTAGGCGCGCGACTGCGATTCAGGAAGAGGGCGAAGAGGCCCAATGACGCGGCCAGCGCCACCAGCGCCGCCGCGATCAGCCAGAAAGGGAACGTCGCGGCGCGCCGTTCGCCCGTTCCACGGGCTGGGTCCGCGTGCAGAGCCTCCGAGACATTCCGCATGATGTGTTCCTCCGCATTCGGGTCATGAGCCAGCTCATCACGCAACAGCCGCTCAAGGGCTTCATCATTCGGTTCATCGCTCATAGGAGCCTCCTCAACTTCTCGCGCAGCAGCGGCATTGCGCGTGAAAGCTGCGCGCGCACCGTGCCGTGTGGTATGCCCAGCCGTTTGCCGATCTCCACCGCATCGAGCCCTTCCAGATACTTCAGCGTCACCACCAAACGGTACGGTTCTTCGAGACTCCCTACCGCTTCGCGCACGGCCAGATTCCGCTCCGCGTCACTCGTGCGGATTTCCGCCGCTTGCTCGGGCAAGCGGTCCGTGGCGACCTCGCGGGCACCGTCCAGAACGGCCCGCTTCGCTTCGCGAAATGCGATCCGATAGAGCCACCCGGCGAAGCGCCCGGGATCGTCAAGCTGATGGAGGGAACGATAGGCCAGGATCAAGGCCTGCTGCGTCGCATCTTCGGCCGCGTGCTCGTCGCCAATCTGCTGGCGCACCAGCCCAAAAACGGCTTTCACGTGCCGCGAAGCGACGGCCTCGAATGCCGATGCCTCACCGGACCGGGCGCGCGCCACAAGCGCGGCATCCGATTCGCCGGAAAAAGGCTTTGAAGCAGGCGGCGTCACAATGTGCGAAGCGGCAACATGCACGTATCGTTCCCCTGTTCCGCCCTATAGAGGACGGGAGGGGCCGCAAGTGTTGCGTTTATTTTACCAGACCCAGGCGCAGATATCCTTCGGCGATGGCCAAGTCCTCGGGGCGCGTGATTTTGAGGTTGGTCATGCTGGACTCGACCAGCGCCACCGCGTGCCCGTAGCGTTCGAAGATCGCGGCATCGTCGGTCACTTCCTCGGCGGGCGACTCGCGCTGGAAGCGTTCGAACATCTCCAGCAGCATCGAACGGCGGAAGACCTGCGGCGTCTGCGCCAGCCAGAGGCCCTTGCGCGGGACCGTCTTGCCGATGAAATGCGATCCGTTCAGGCTCTCCGGCGCACCCAGGTTCTGGCCGGAGACTTTCTGCGCCAGCGGGAGCAGGTTGTGGTCGAGTTCGCGCTTAACCGTATCGCGGACGGGCAGGGCCAGGATCGCGCCGCCGCGCTCGTGGGCGATGGCAAGCGCCTTCGCGATGGCTTCCTGCGACGGAAACGGCCGGGCCGCGTCGTGAATCATCACCAGCCCGCAGGCCTCGGACGTCGCGTGCAATCCGTTCATCACCGAATCCTGCCGCCGCGCGCCGCCGTCGGCAAAGACGAGCTTGAGCTTGCGCGGCAGCCGTGCCTGCGCCGCGGCGCGCTGCGCTTGCGCGCGGTCCTGCGGGCGCGTCACCAGCACCAGTTCGCGCAGCCCCGGCACCCGGCCCAGCGCGCGCAGGGTCCAGACCAGCACGGGCTTGCCGCGCAGCTTGAGGAACGGCTTCTTGACCTTCCCGCCCATGCGCGTGGAACTGCCCGCGGCGACGACCACCGCCGCGCTCGCCCAGGCTTCGGCGGACGTACCCGGCCGGGCCGCCGATCTCTTCGGCTTGGAATTGCGTAAAGTGTGGTTTTTTCTGGATTTCTTCATGCGCGAAGAGTGGGTTCCCGGAGTTCCTAGGCGACGCGTTCCCGGCCGTCCGAATTGGACGCAGGGCGGAGGCCCTTCTCCGAATCGCGCGAATGCCCGGCCCCATCGGACATGCGCGCGAAGACAATGCGGCCCGTGTGCGTCGTGAGCAGCCGCTGCACTTCCACTTGTACGTCGCGGCCCACTACGCCGCGCCCGGCCTCGACCACGACCATCGTGCCGTCCTCAAGATAGCCGACGCCCTGGTCGCGCTCTTCGCCCGGTCGCAGCACGTGCACGGTCAAGCGGTCGCCGGGCGTCACGATCGGCCGCAATGCGACGGCCAGTTCCTGCAGCAGAATCGTCTCGACGCCTTCCACCCGCGCAACCTTGGCCAGGTTCAGGTCGCCGGTTAAGACGATCGCGTCGCGCTCCCGCGCCATGCGCACCAGCTTGGCGTCCACGCTGCTCAACTCGGGGTAGTCCGCTTCCTCGATGCGCAGTATCATGCGCGTGTTGCCGCGCAACTTGCCCAGCACGTCCAGCCCGCGGCGCCCCCGAGCACGCTTGATGCTCTCCTCCGAATCCGAGAGCGCCTGCAGTTCCTTCAGCACGTACGACGGCACGATCAGTTCGTCGGAGATCAGCGAGGAATGGCAGAGATCCAGGATGCGCCCGTCGACGAACACCGACGTATCCAGCAGCAGCCCGCCACGCTTGCGGCCCAGGTTCGAGAACGCCATGTACGGGACCACGAAGCGCAGCCGGTCGCGCGTCTGGAAGACGATCGTGACCGCAAGGTAACAGAGAAACAGCGAGATCACGGGCACGAGCGGGCGGATGAATTCCGAGTAATACGCCGGCGGCAGGAGGAAAGCCAACAGCAGCGTCGTGATAAACGTGGCCACCAGGCCCAGGATCAGCCCGAAGAAGATCGCGACCAGACCGGCGAGGTACTTCTTCTGAAAGACGATTTCTACCGCCACCAGGCACGCCGCCAGCGCCGCCATCAGCAGCGGGAACCACATCTCCTGCGGGACTTCCTGTTGGAAAGCGTTCTGGATGCCCAGCCCCACGAAGAAGGCGAGCAAGACGAAGAGCGCGCGGATGGATGTAAGTAGATACATGGGACTCGTGTCCTGTCCGTACCATACCTACGGCCTAATCTTACAGGACAACCGCAGTTTCGCATGGCCTAAAAGTCAAAGGCAGGTGTTAACATACCAATTGGTCTGTATTTATGGGATTACTTGAGGGCCGATTGGGCCACTGTTTCTCAGCAAGAGAAAGCTGAAGAATAGAGCGCGTCCCTACAGCACCGACTCCGGCACGGACTCGTTCTTGAGGATATCGTCGTAGGTCTCGCGTCGCGTGGCGATCGCGTACGCGCCGCCTTTCACGATAATCTCCGGCGCGCGGCCGCGCGTGTTGTAATTGCTCGCCATCACGTAACCGTAGGCGCCGGCGGAGAAGACCGCGAGCAGGTCGCCGCGCTTGATCTCCTTGGGCAGCGCGCGGCCCTTGGCCAGAAAGTCGCCGCTCTCGCAGATCGGCCCGACGACGTCCACTTCCAGCGTCGCGTCGGGATCGGCTTTGGCCGCACCGCCGCGCGTGGGCGGCAGCGTCTCGCTCTCTACCGGCCAGATCTCGTGAAACGCATCGTACAGGCTCGGCCGGATCAGATCGTTCATGCCCGCGTCCACGATCAGAAAGCGCTTCGCGCCGCTGTCCTTCACGTAGATCACGCGCGTGAGCAGGATGCCGGAATTCCCGACGATAAAGCGCCCGGGTTCCAGCACCAGCGTGCAGCCCGACTGCTGGACCAGCGGCACCATCACCTGCGCGAACTGGGCCACCGGCGGGGCCTTCTTATCCGCATAGTAGATGCCGAAGCCGCCGCCGCTGTTCAGGTACGTCAGCGGCACGTCCTTGCTGCGGTGGTCCTTGATGAAGCTCACGACCTTGCCCAGCGATTCCTTGTACGGCTCGACCTCGGTGATCTGGCTGCCGATGTGCGCGTGGACGCCCGCGACCTGGACGTTCTTGTACTTGGGCGCGTTCTTCAGCACCTGGCTGGCGCGCTGCAGGTCCACGCCGAACTTCGTCTCCTTCTTGCCCGTGGTGATGTAATGGTGCGTGTGCGGGTCCACGTCCGGGTTCACGCGCAGAGCGACCCGCGCGGGTTCGGCGATCTGCTTCTTCTCGCGCAAGTCCGTGGCGATGCGCCCGATGTTCTCAAGCTCAGCCTCGGACTCCACGTTGAACATCAGGATGCCGGCCTTTAGCGCCGCGCCGATCTCTTCATCGGTCTTGCCGACGCCGGCGTAGACGACCTTCTTCATCGGGCCGCCGATCTTCTGCACGCGATGCAGCTCGCCGCCGGAGACGACGTCGAAGCCCGAGCCCGCCTTGTTCAGGATCGCCAGCACGCCCAGGTTGCTGTTGGCCTTGACGCTGAAGCAGATCAGATGTGGCACCGCGGCGAAGGCCTGGTCGATCTTGGTGTAATGGTCGAGCAGCGTCTCGCGGGAGTATACGTACGCGGGCGTGCCCTGTTCCCGGGCGATCTTGGTCACCGGCACGCCCTCGGCGTGCAGCACTCCGTCGACGTACTTGAAACTGTCCATGGCCGGCCATCCTCGTTGCTTAGGCGAATGCGTGAAAAAAGCCGGGAAACCAATCTCCAGGCTGCCGTGTATTATGGAGAAGTGGGGCCAAAAGTCCAGCCAAGGGACCGGCTACAAGTCCAAACCGGGATCGTCTTCGTATGCCGAGCCGATGTGGCAGAGCGTGTTCAGGATTTCGGCAAAAAGCATGAAGAGTTGCTTGAGCTGCTCGACATCGCGGATCGTGCCCACCGTATGAAAGCGCAATTCGTCCACGCCTTTGGGAAAGGATGGCCCAAACCAGCCTTCGTCGTCGCATACTTCCAGGTGCACGGCAGGCTGGGCTGCGAGCAATTCTCGGATGAGCGGATTACCAAAAAGCCGCCGGACCTGTGCTTCCTGGTTTCCTTTCACCACAAAGGCTTCGTCGAAGGCCCCTTCGCCGATCTCGACATCCTGCATGCCCAGCGCGCGGCCCATTCCGCTAAAGAGCCCAGCGCGGTAGACCTCGAACCGCAATCCGTCGCGGTTTACGTAGGGCGCGCGGATGCGCGTGTATGTCGTGCTGCTCTTGCCGCTGGATACGGTGTACGTGTCTAGCGTGACCGTCCAGTCGCCGTAATGCGCTTGAACCTTGTCGCCCTTCCAAAAACCGCCGTTGACGTATTCGGCGTCGATTTCGTTCGCGAGCGCGCGCCAGATTTCCTCTTTGCTGGGACCAAACAGCGAACGTAACAGACTCACGGACATGCCCCCCAAGTCGAATGGAAAAAACCGTAACCGCTGGCTTTTCACAGCTTCGCTCGGTTCCTTTCGAAAAATCCGCGTCTCATTTGCGGTTTAACGTGCTCGGCGGCTTCCCCACGATCTTGCGGAAGGCTCGGGAAAAATAGTACGGATCGGCGAAGCCGCACATCTGGCTCACCTCCTTGATCGAGAATCCGCCGATCGAAAGCAAGCGCAGTGCCTGGTTCAGGCGATAGCGGAGCAAGTACCCGACCGGCGGCATCTTGCATTCCTGCACGAAGGCTCGGCGCAGGTGCGCCTGAGAGACCGGCAGCGCATTAAAGCCTTTTCCAACGTGAAAGTCCGGATCGGACCAGTGTCGATGCACGAGCTCGCGAAGGCGCTCGACCATCGGATGGCGTTTCATTCCTTCGACCGGCGTGAGCCCAAGCAGCAGCGTACCAAAAAGCTGTTCGGCGATTATCGACGTGCGCTTACTACCGCAGTTGTAGGCGTCCACGACCAGCGGCGCTAGGCGTAGAAGAATTCCCTCTTCGTCTTTAAAAAGGTGCGGGCGGCTCGTGTCCATGGCCAGATCTTCGGCGGCGATGAAGGCCGACTTGAAGCCCCACGAGGACTTTTCGGCATAAGGCATGCGCGGCGGGACGCACAGGACCGTGCCGCGCTGGAAGGAAATGGTTTCGTCCGCGAAGAGCACTGCGCCTTTCCCATAGGTGTACACAATCACGATCCACACATCATGGTGATGAACCGGCAGCGAGCGCAGATGGCGCGCGGGGTGTCCCGCATATCGTATGCGTGGCATAAGTAAGGGGCTCTTCCTCTATGATCGAGATGAGCCGAAAAGTCCATCCCTAAGCGCGCCGAGTCCATGGCACATGACACGCTGAGATGGTATTTTCTCATGTGACCTTCAGACTTCAATCAGCCTTTTGGATTCGTGGAGGAACTCACAATGATAGAAAAGTCCATGATTCTAAACACCGTCTCCGAAGCGCTAAAGTACTTGGGCGTCTCGCCGTCAACACTCACGCGCGAGGAACGAGCGTTGCTCGACGAGAAAGGCTACGTCGTCTTACACGGCATGATGGGCGACAAGTGGCTCGAGGCCTTGCGAACGACCTATGAGAAACTCATGTACGAGAAGTACGGCAAGTGGCGCGAGGACATGAAAGGTTTTTCGGATACCGATTTCTGGAATCACGAAGCCGGAACGCGGCGGCTTGCCGACCTAGTAAGCGAAGGGGAGGCCTTCGACGACATCTACGCCCATCCGCGTCTGCTCGCGGCCATTGCGCATGTCCTGGGAACGGAGTTCAAACTCCATTCGCTCAACGCACGCGACGCTTTGCCGGGGCAAGGCCAACAGGCGCTACATATAGATGCTGCTCCGCGGAAGGAGCATGAACCTTACAGCCTGGTTAACACGGCTTGGATACTGGACGGATTCACGGCTGAAAATGGAGCCACTCGCGTTGTGCCCGGTTCGCACAAGATGGCCGGTGAATTGGCACAATACGTAATCGATCCCGCAGCGCCGCACCCGCAGGAGGAACTCGTGATCGCACCGGCTGGCTCCGTCCTGGTCTTCAATGCGCATCTCTGGCACTCGGGCACGATGAATCGTTCGCGTCGGCCGCGCCGAGTCATCCACTGTGCGTTCTGCACGGCACACGCCCAGCAGCGCGACCGCCAAATCGACCGCATCCGCAAATCGACCTACGACCGGATCTCTCCTGCGGCCAGGATTATTCTGGATGTCTGATGGTTGGCGAAAGCGCGTAGCGCGCTAATACAAGTCGGTCGAGAGATACTTCAGACCGGAATCGCAGATCACCGTCACGACCAGGCTGCCCTTGGGCGCTTCGCGAGCCAGCTTTATTGCGGCCGCCACGTTCGCGCCGCCGCTGAAGCCGCCCATGATGCCTTCCTTGGTGGCCAGCGCGCGCGCCGTGGACTTGGCTTCCGCGTCGGTGACCGTGAGATACCCGTCCACCACAGCGTCGTCGTAGATACCGGGACGCACCGCGTAGCCGCCGCCCTGAATCGTGTGTTGTGTGGAGCGGATCTTCTTCCCGGCAAGGAACGGCGTCTTCTCGGGCTCGACGGCGTAACACTGTACCTTCGCGCTCTGCGCCTTTAGCGCCTTGGAGGTACCGATCAGCGTGCCGCTGGAGCCGACGAACGAGCAGAAGTGCGTCACCGAACCGCCGGTCTGCGCCCAGATCTCCGGCCCGGTGCCAATCTCATGCGCGAGCGATGAGTTCGGGTTGTCGAACTGGTCCGGCCGGAAGGCTTTGAGCTTCTTCACCTGCTTCTGCGTCTCGACCTCGACCAGTTCGAGGTCCTCGTGCGTCACCAGTCCTGGCTTGCCTCCTTTGGCTTGCGGTACTTTGACGACCTTCGCGCCGAAGGCCTCGATCATCTGGCTGCGCTCCGGCGTGTTGCCGGCGCTTAAGACCGCGACGAACTTGTAGCCCTTTACCGCGCAGGCCCACGCGAGCCCCCCGCCCATGTTGCCGCTGGTCTTCTCGACGACGTACTGCCCCTTCTTCAGCAGGCCCGCCTGCTCGGCGCGTTCGATGATCGTCAGCGCCGGGCGGTCCTTGATGCTCGCGCCGGGCGAGAAGTACTCGAGCTTCACCGCCACGCGCCCCGGCAGCCCGGCCGCGAGGCGGTCGATGGCCACGAGCGGCGTCCCGCCGACGGCCTGGCCCACGTGATCGAACAAGCGAGATGGGGGGGGCATGGGATTCCTTAAAGGGCAGAAGACAGGGAACCGAAGGCAGGGATCAGGGCACCGAAATCAGTCCCCTAACCTCTGCTCCCTGACCACTGCACTCTATTTCTTTGCCAATTCCTTGCGTAATTCGTCGAGCACGCGCTCGGCGCCGGCGCGGTCGCCGGTGACGCCGATCCGGATCTTGATCTCGGTCTCCTTCTTGTCGGCCTTGGCGACAGTGCGCATCTTGATATCGATCGGCAACTTGGCCTCGTTCGCGCCAGCCATCACCGCCGTGTCGTTGGCGACGCGGGTGGCGTTGCCGTCGAGCTGGAAACCCAGCGTATACAGCGCCGCGGAGCATTTCTTTACGGCCGTGGCCAGCGGAGTCGGCGTCGAGTACGCCGCATACTGTCCGTCCCACACATAGCCAAGCGGCGAAACGGGCGCTTCCGCGGGCAGCGCGGTCCCAGCCGTCTTGGACGAACCCTGCGCGGGTTTCGCGCCTTCCTTATCGTCGTTCTTCGTCCAGGCTTCCGCGCCGGTTTTCTTGGAAGAAGAGGAACTCTCATCCGCATACTTCGGCGCGGCGGCGGTCTTTTCGCGCCCGCATCCGCCCGCGAAGGCGCAGGCCAACAGTGCGCACGAGGCCAGCGCCGCGCTTGGGACGAACCGGTCCGCGATCTTCGGCATGCGTGTTCTATAGCGCAGGACCACACCGTCTGCAACCGGAGCGCGTCGAAACGTGGCACAGGCCTATTTGCTCTCGGTCAGCGGCTTCGACCGGATCGTGTCCTGCCAGCGCGCGATCCAGCCCTCGAGCTGTTTGTCGAACTCGTCCTGGTCGATCTTCTGCGGCTCCAGTTTCATCTCGCGCATCCACTCGGGCAGCTTCTCTTTCGACAGGTCCGACCGCGCGGGCACGCGGAAGTACTTCTCCGCCGCATGCAGCAGTTGCTCCTGCGAAGTCACGAAGTCGTAAAAGAGCTTCGCTTCTTCCGGGTGCGGCGCGCCTTTCACGATCGCTATGGGCTCGACGATCACCGGCGTCTCCTTGGGGAGCACGTAGCCGAACGGCAGACCGTGGTTGTGCTTGCGCCCCAGGGCGTCGAACTGGTTCCACGGCGTGAGCGCGTAGGGGCTCTCGGGCGCCGCCAGCACCGTGAACATCACTTCCGGGCTGGGCGCGTAGTACCCGGTGTTCGCGTGCAGCTTCTCGAGCAGCGCGAAACCATCGTCGAGGTTCCCCGTGCGCTTCCACTCCTTATAGACGAGCGCGCCGTAGATCGTCTTCATCGTCGCGCTGGCGCGGACGTCGCGCGCCACGATCTTGCCCTTCCACTTGGGGTCGAGCAGGCCCTCCCAGGTGTCGGGCAGGTCCTCGCGCTTGAGCTTTTTCTCATTGAACATGATCGCTTCGGGCGAGAGGTACGTGCCGTTCCACGCGCCGGTGGGACTCTTGGCGTTCTCGGGCAGGAACTTGACCCACTCGGGCGCGTAGGGTTCGAAGAGGCCGTCGCGCTCGGCCTTGCGGAAGTCGCCGGTCGCGCCGCCCCACCAGACGTCGCAGACGGGCCGGCCCTTCTCGGCTTGAAGCTTGGGCAGGATGTTGCCGCCGCTGAGGTCGATCACCTGCGCGGTGTAGCCGGGATGCGCCGCCTCGAAGGCATTCTTTACGTCGATCCCAAGGTCGCCGTGCGGCGTGTAGACCACGACGACCTTGTTCTGCTGTGCGGGCTTGCCGCCGTCGCCACAGCCGGTGAGCAGGACCGCAACCAGGAAGGCCGAAAGCGAATGCAGAATGGGCCGGCGCATGCGCTGGACCTTAACCACTTCGGCCGCACATGTCCAACCGAGCACCGCTTACTTCTTTACCTCTTCCTTCTTCTCGGGCTTTGGCGCGTCGGCGGTCTTATCCTCCTCGATGACCGGCTGCGGCTGGGCCGCGGCCTTCTGAATCTCGGCCTCCATGCGCATCATCATGATCCGGAAGGAGAGGACCGGCACGGCCAGCACGTCCGCGGTCGCGGGCAGGCCGCCATTCGCGCGCGCCTGCACGCCGTCGGCGGCGCCCGAGATCGAGAGCAGCGTTCCCGGGAAGCCCCTGATGAGCGCCTTCGGGTCCTTCAGCGCCGCGTTGAGCTTCTCCTTCATTTCCGGCGGCGCCTGCGCGGTCAGAATCGGCAGCAGGATCGGCAGGCCCCAGCCCGCGACTTCCGCCGTATTGACGTAGATCATTCCGCCGCGCTCGGCTTCGGGGATCGACGCCAGGAGGGCTTTGAAGTCCTCGGCCGATTCCAGACCCGCGGCCTTGTTGTCGATCCGGTTCACCAGCGCCTGCAGGCCTTCCTGGCTGCCCGAGAAGAGCACGCGCGCGCCATCCGCGCACCAGGAGATCGTGTAGGGAAAGTCCGCGCCGTTGAGCTCCTTCTTGATCCAGAAGCAGGTGCGCCCTTTAAAGTCGGCCTTCCCGCCCATATCGGGTTTGCCACTCGCGGTCAGGATCAGCTTGCTGAGATTCTCGGCGAGGGTCTTGGCGCTGGCCGCGTCGGGCGTCTCGAATGCCGCGCCCAGTTCCGGAATCGGAGCCACGCCCGACGGCTTCGTCGCCCAAACGGCGGCCTCGCCCTTCAGCGGCGCGATGAGCGTGTCCACGACCTTGAAGCCAAGCCCCACGTCCATCTGCGTGACGGCCGCCTTGAACTGGGCCGCGTCGCCGGGGCTCAGCTTCTCCGAGAGCCCCAGGATCGTGTCGTAGACCATCCGGCCATCGGCGGGAATGGTGACGAAGGCCAGCGCGTCGGGCGGCGCGAGCGGCGCGAGCTTGGCCGTGGACTTGGCGAAGCCGAGCAGTTTCACGACGCCTTTGCGTTCGCCCTCGACTTTTGCGAACGCGCGCTCGGCGCAGAGCCCGTTCTTCGTGGAGAGGCTTACCGCCAGGAACTTCACGGCGGAGAAGCCAAGTTCGTCCAGCGCCGTTTTTGCCTTTCCGTCGTTCTCCGGGGCGGCCTGCTTGATCAGTTCGGCGACGTTCCAGTAGAGCTCCGCCAGCGGTGCGGGGTCGAGCTTGCCCGCGGCTTCCTTGTACTGCGGAGCCTGGTTCAGCCGCGGGGCCTTGTCGTCGGCGAGCCGGTCGATGACCAGCTTGACCGAGTTGTAATTGGTATTCATGGAGTTCACGCCCAGATTGAGCACCCGCGCGCGGCCCTCGTGCCAGAACCCATTGCTCGCATGAGCCACATCAATCCCGTGGTAGCGTTCGTTGGCCGTCTGGCCTCCGCCGAGCGGGAAGCGCGTCATGAATTCCGACCAGGCCTTGGCGGGATCGGGGTCGTTGAGCCCCACGATCGCCACGGCGTTGTCGCGCTCCTGCCATTCTTTGGTGCGGTCCGAAGAGATGAACGAGATGCCCGAAGGCCCGCCATAGCGTTCGAGCCACGTGAGGGCCGTCTTCTTCTCCTCGTCGCCCATCTGCGAACCCGTGGCGACGGCATCTCCCACCGTGGCCTTCACCGACTCCAGCGCCGCGCTGTCGTAAAGCTTGCCTGCGGCCGTCTCGGTCCGCAGGCGCGCCACCGCAGCCTTCAGGTCCGTGGTGTGGACCACGAAGATCGTCTCGGCCGGAAGCGCGTTCGGGATGCTGGCCACCGCCGGGCGCACGGCCCAGGCCAGATCGTCCAGGACGCGCTGCCCGCGCGCGCGCAGCTCCGCGTCGCCGGCCTCCATCGCCTTCGTGATCAGCGGAATCGCGCTGGCGCCCGCAGCCTTCAAGTCCTTCTCGGCCTTCTCGCGCACCTCAAAGTCGTCGCTGCTCAGGAGTTGAATCCAAGTCAGCACCTGGGCCTCGGTGGGCTTGGCGGGTGCTTCGGCTCCCTGCGCGCGCAGGGCCACGGTCAACACGGCGGCGGTGAAAAACACGATTGTACGGATGCGCATTTGCAATCCTCGTGGGGTTGGGGAAATCGAATCCAGATTCCGTTTCCTCGAAGCCACTTACGGCCCCGGGTTCCAGCGGTACTCCAGGCGCGGCGTCAGGTCCTGCAGGAGTTTTCCGGCGTCAATCTGCACGCCGCCGTTGATGTTCACCTTGGACTCCGCGTTGCCGCCCAACACGTCCAGCAGGCTCGGCTGGCGGGAGTACTTGATCACGCGGTAGTCGGTCAGGCTCGCGGCCTTCGCCGCTTCCTGGTAGGCGTCTTCGAGATAGCCCGTGGCGTCCGCGAGGCCCAGCGTCACAGCCTCGTCGCCTGTGTACACGCGGCCGTCGGCGATCTTTACCACCGCGGCGCGATCGGCCGGGAAGTTCGCGTGGCCCTTGCGTCCGTCGATCACCAAGTCCACGAAGCGCTTGTACATCGAATCGATCAGGCCCTGCAGGATCGCGCGTTCTTCGGGCGTCATCGCCCGCGCCGGCGAAAGGATGTCCTTGTGCGGGCCGCTCTTGATCGGCTCTTCCTTGATCAGGAGAGTCTTTTCCAGCAACTCGTGATAGTCGATGTGATTCATGATCACACCGATGGAGCCCGTGATTGTCGTGGGCGAGGCCACGATCCGGTCCGCCGGCGCGCTGATGTAGTACCCGCCGCTGGCGCAGAGGTCGCCCATGTGGACCACGACCTTCTTGCCCGCCTGTTTGGCCTTCAGCACCTCGTGGTAGATCAGGTCGCTCGCCGTCACGCCGCCGCCGGGCGAATCGATGGAGAGCACGATCGCCTTCACGGACGCGTCGTCGGCCGCCTGCCGCAACTGTTCGATCGTGCGCCGGACCACCGAATTGCCGGGGCTTAACAGGCCGCCGCCGAAATCCATGATCACGCCGTTGACTTCGATCACCGCGATCTTGTCGCGGCCCGAGCCGTCGAGCAGTTCCTCATGGTATTTGTGGCCCGGGTGCTCGCTCAAGCCGCTGCTCGCGCCCTGGAACGCCAGCAGCGCGATATTCATCAGGAACGAGAGCCCCAAGCCAAAGAAGAGAATCAGCGCGATCCAGAAGCTCAGCGGCTTGCCCGGCTTCTTCCCGCCGGAAACGCCTCCGGCCGCGGGAATTGGCCGGGGCGGCAGCGGCGGCATTACCTCGATCCGCGGCGTCGCAGGGGTAGGAGGTGTCGGCGGCGTCGGGACTCCCGCGCCACCGCCGGGCGTGATCGAACTATTGTTGACGACCTCGTTCATGGTTCGCACTCCTGATATTGGGCCGCAGCCCTGAAAGCAGACCGCAAGACATCAGACATATCGGGCGTTGATTCTATTACGCTTCCGTTGCCTTTCCTTTTTACCGTTCCCTGACCTCTATCCTCTGATCCCTGTTCCCTTACTTTATCAAATCCGCGATCGCTTCGCGTTCCTGCAAAAGTTCGTCCGTGGTGGCTTTGATTTTTGCCTGAGCGAATTCGTCCAGCTTCTGGCCCTCGACGACCTTCCAGCCCGACCCGGTGCTCTGCACAGGGAACCCGAACTGCAGGCCCTTGGGCGTGCCGTATTCGCCCTTGCTGCACACCGCCAGGCTCGTCGTGTCGCCCGAAGGCGTTGCCGTGCGAATGCTGTTGACCATGTCGATCAGCGCGTTCGCGGCCGATCCGGCGCTGGAAGCCCCGCGCGCCTCGATCACCTTCGCGCCCCGTTGCTGGACGCACGGGATGAACTCGTTCTTCAGCCAGTTGTCGTCCTTGATGACCTCCGGCGCCGGCTTGCCGCCGATCTTCGCGTTCCACGCGTCGGGGAACTGCGTCGCCGAATGGTTACCCCAGATGGTCAAGTTCGTAACCTGCGTGACGGGCACGCCGGCCTTCAGCGCGAGCTGCGCCTTGGCGCGGTTCTCGTCGAGGCGCGTCATCGCGAACCAGCGGTCCTGCGGAACTTCGCGGGCGTTCTCGCGCGCGATCAGACAGTTCGTGTTCGCCGGGTTGCCGACGACGCAGATGCGCACGTCCTTGTTCGCGCGCGACGCGATGGCGCGCCCCTGCGGCCCGAAGATCTTGCCGTTCGTCTGGAGCAAGTCCTTGCGTTCCATGCCCTGCTTGCGCGGGAACGCGCCGACCAGCAGCGCCCACGAACAGTTCTCGAAAGCCTTGTTCACGTCCGTGGTCGCTTCCACGCCCGCGAGCATGGGAAACGCGCAATCGGTCAACTCCATAATGGTGCCGTTCAGCGCCTTCATCGCGGGCTCGATCTCGAGCAAATGCAGCACGACCGGCTGGTCGGGGCCCAGCAACTGCCCCGAAGCGATCCTGAAGATAAGCTGGTACCCGATCTGCCCTCCGGCGCCGGTAACGGTGACGTGCTGCGGAGTCTTGGCCATGCGCGGAACTCTCCTCTATGTGTTGGTGATTCAGGCGTCTCGCCTGTGCATGTTTGCGCACGCCAATGTATGCGTGCGCGAGCGGAATCCAAATCCAAATCGAGCCCCGGTGCTTGTAGATTCGATTCGGGTTTGGGTGCCACACCGCGTAGCGGTGTGCGGGGCTTCCAGTGGCCGTAAAGTCCACGCACCCCGCTACGCGGCGTGGAACCCACCGGACAGATTCGAATCTACAAGCACCGAAGCACTCGTGGAATTGGCGGGCAACGTTGTAGCTTCACAGGTTAAGTTCTTGAATTTTTCCGTTTCGTGCTTGTTTCGGATTTCGATATTCGAATTTCGGTTTTGCCGTTCGTCTAGTGTTTCGCGCCCGCCAGCACCTGCTCCGCCTGATAACTGCTGCGCACAAACGGCCCGCACGCGGCGGCCTTGTAACCCAGCTCCAACGCGTAGCGTTCGTACGCCTTAAAGGTGTCGGGGTGGACGAACTCGGCCACGGGCAGATGTTGCGGGCTCGGGCGCAGGTACTGGCCGATGGTCAGGATCTCGCAGCCGGCCTCGCGCAGCTCGCGCAGGGTGAGCCGTACCTCCTCTTGCGTCTCGCCCAGGCCCACCATCAGCCCGCTCTTGGTGACGGCCTTCGCGTCGAGACGCTTGACCGTGCTCAATACCTCCAGGCTGCGGCGGTAGTTGCCCTGCGGGCGCACGGGCGAGTGCAGCCGCTCGATCGTTTCGGTATTGTGGTTGAAGACGTTGGGTCGGGCTTCGACGACGATGCGCAGGCAGTCTTCGCGCGCGTGGAAGTCCGGCACGAGCACCTCAATGATGAGCCCCGGGCCGCAGGCCGCGCGCAGGGCCTCGATTACCCGCGCGAAGTGCCCCGCGCCTTCGTCCTTCAGGTCGTCGCGCGCCACGGAGGTGACGACGACGTGCTTCAGCCCAAGTTGCTTGGTCGCTTCGGCGACGCGCTGCGGTTCGTCGGCCAGCTTCTCGAGCGCCTCGCCACGCCCGGTCTTGACCGCGCAGAAGTTGCACGACCGAGTACAGCTCTCCCCCAAGATCATGAACGTCGCCGCGCCGCGATTCCAGCATTCGCCTAAGTTCGGGCACTCGGCGCTCTGGCAGACGGTGTTCAGCTTCAGCCCCGCGAGAATCTCCTGCGTACGCGTGTCGTACGTCGCGGGCCACGGCTTGCGCAGCCACTCGGGGAACTCGCGCACGCGCTTGCGCTCGGCCTTCGGGTAGAAGCTGCCGTCGCGCCCGGCGTTCTCGGGCGTGGGTTCGTTCGCTGCCATGCGTACAATTTAGCGGCGGCAGAGCGCCCCTGGCGAGTGGATTTCGGGTCCTTTTCGAGCCTACTTGCACTAGCACGTCGTGCATGTACGCCTAACAAATTGTGCCGCCAAGACGACCGATTCTTCTGGTATTAGAAGAAGTTCTTGGCGGCCTTGACGTCTTGGCGGCTAAATTCACGCTGTTAGGCAAGGTGCGGAACTCACACCTCTTGCCTTCCGAACACAAAGATTAGGCAGCGCGACCTTGCCAGCGGTCTTACGCATACCTGCTGACGACTACTAAGAAGGAGCACGCATGTCCCAACGATCTTTGATGGTTGCCGTCCTGCTGGCCGCGATTTCGGCCTGCGCTTACTTGCACGCCGAAGACGGCGCCCCGACCAACAAGGCCGCGCTCGAACGCGAGCTCCACCAGGCCTTCGCGCAGCAGGATTACAAGACCGCGCTCGAAAAGTGCCAAGCGCTCGTGGCACTTGTCCCCGAGGACAACACGGCGCTCTACAACCTCGCCTGCGCCCAGGCGCGGCTGGGGAAAAAGGACGACGCCTTCGCCAGTTTGGCCAAGGCCATCGAGAAGGGCTACAACGATCCCGGGCACATGAAGGAGGACGAGGACCTCAATAGCCTGCATGACGACAAGCGCTTCGAGGAACTCGCCGCAAAGGCCCGCGAAGCCGAGAAGAAAGGCGGTTGGGAGAAGGGCGCTGAGATCGAGGGCGTCAAGACCGTCGAGGACCTCCCCGAAGGCGGCCTGCGCTACCGGCTGCGCATGAGCCCCGAGGCGACAAAGGAGAAGCCCAACCGGCTCGTCGTCTGGCTGCATCCTTCGGGCGGTTCGATGAACCAGGCCGCCGAGGCCATGTCGAAGTTCTTCATCAAGCGCGGCTTCGCGCTGCTGGTGCTTACGAAAAAGCAGTGGATGGGCTGGGCCGGCCCCGAGATGGACGCGCTGATCAAGAAGACGCTGCCCGAGGTCGGCAAGATCGCCGGGATCGACGCCGCGCGCCCGATCTTCATGGGCTTCAGCGCCGGCGGGCAGGCGGCGCTTTCGCAGTGGGGCGACGATCCCACCGTCGCCGGCGGCCTGGTGCTCGACGCCGCGTACCCCATCGACATGCAGGCCTACATGCAGGGCCAGACCAAGGTGATGGCGATCCCGAACAACGAAGTCGTCAAGAAGATCCCGATGTTCGTGCTCGTCGGCGACCAGGACGGCGGCCACCAGGTCTGGAAGAAGTGCGAGGCCGACTGGCGCAAGGCCGGCATCCCGCTCACCATCGAATACGTCGCCGGCGGCCGCCACCAGTGGCTGATGGGCAAGTCCCAGGCCGAAGCGCTCGGCAAGTGGCTCGAAGAGATCGCCGCCGGCAAGATCCCCGCCGATAAGCCCGCCGATGCCGAAGAGAAGAAGTCGGCTCCCGCCACGGAAGAGAAGAAGGCCGAGCCCGCAAAGCAGCCCGCCGAAAAGTCCGCCGACCCCGCGAAGACTCCGGCCGAGCCCGAACGCGCCAAGATGGACGGCGGCCCCACGGGAGCCATGTAGGCGGCCAGCCGAAATTCCAAACGGCAAGAACCAAACAAACGGCAAACCGCAAAAGTCAAACGGCATGGGGTCTGCAATTGGCCACTTGCGGTTTGCAGTTTTCTGTTTGTTTGCTTTTTGCCTTTTGCTGTTTGAGTTTTACAGTCTGTTCGGCCGCCGGGTCCGGGGGAGGTCAAGCGAACTCGCGCAAGCGAGGGCTGCGGGGTTACCCCGCAGGCGAACTAATGGCTTGCATTCGTCGGTTGTCTGTATCCCGCGACTCGGGCAGTGCCGAGTCGCGGGTACAGACCACACAGGTCAAGGTTGATACCCCCGGCCCGGCGGCACCTATCGCCAGGTATAGGTCTGAGTGTATGTTCTGATTCAATCAAAAGGGTCTACATGGGCCTTAGCTTCCTCAAAAAACTCTTCGGCGGCTCGGAGTCTGAACGGCCTTCCGGGAAAAAAGGCAAGCCCTCGCAGCGCCTGCCAAAAACCACGCTCGCTCGCTACAAGCCAAAGCCCTACGTTCCAAGCCTTCGTGTGAAGGGTGCAAAGCCGTATCCGTTTGCACAGCCGGCCTGTCCCGGTTTTTTGGACGGCCGAGTTGGCGAGGACGCCGCGCGCCTGCAACGCTACGGCCTGCAGCGTTTGCAGACCCCCGAAGAACTGGCCGCGTGGCTGAAGATTCCACTCAAGACGCTGGCATGGATGGCGGACTATCACCGCACCAATTACCTCGAAGACGTGAAGAAGAAGCAACACTACCATTATAAGTGGGTCAAGAAGCGCAGCAGCGCTGGCTATCGCCTGATTGAAGCGCCCAAACCCATGCTGAAAATGATTCAGCGACGCATTCACGAAGAAATTCTAAGTAAAGTTCCTCCACATCCTGCCGCGCACGGCTTTGTCGCTGGCCGTTCGATCATTTCGAATGCTTCCCAGCACGCGGGCAAGTACGTCATCCTCAAAATCGATCTCCAGGACTTTTATCCCTCGATCAAACGCAGACGCGTGCTGGCCGTCTTCCGCGGACTCGGCTATGGAGTGGAAGCCTCACATTGGCTCATGCGGCTCTGTGTGAACTGCATCCCAAGCAACTGCGATGCGCCTGACGATAGCAGCAAAGCTTTTCACTGGATCATTCGCGGGATGTACGTACCCCGCCATCTTCCCCAAGGCGCGCCGACCTCCCCCGCGCTTGCGAACTTCGCCGCGTGGGCGCTCGATGTCCGCCTCGCGGGGCTGGCAAAAAAGTTCGGCGTCACGTACACGCGCTACGCCGACGACCTCACGTTTTCGAGCGATTCGAAGCTCATGAAGGGCAAGTCAATGACGATGCTGATCCGCTACGTGCGTGGCATCGTAAAGGACGAAGGCTTCCGCTGGAACGCTTCCAAGAAGGCCGTCGTGCGCCGCGGCTCGCGCCAGGTCGTCACCGGCCTCACGGTGAACGCGAAGCCGAACGTCGCGCGCAAGGAATTCGACGCGCTCAAGGCGATCCTGCACAACTGCGCCAAGAAAGGCCCCGCGAGCCAGAACCGTTCCGGCGTGGCCGATTTCCGCGCCCACCTGCAAGGCCGCATCGGCTTCGTCCGTAGCGTAAACCCGCCCAAAGCCGCGCGCCTGCAGAAGGTCTACGAGAAGATCGCGTGGTGAGCGCACACTGCACAACGGCACCACAAAGACACGAAGGACACAAAGATTCACCAAGAAAAACTTTTATACAATAGGTTGTCGAAGATTCAGGAATGCCCCGCCGCGCCACGCGTATAAAGGTTTTCATCCCCGCCGTTCTTCGTGCGTCTTCACTACTTTGTGTCTTGGTGGTGCCGTTAAGCGTTTGTAGTGCCGAGCACTTCCTCGAACGCCTTCACCACCGCCTCCTCCGCTTCGCTCATCGCCACCGGCCGCCCCAGCAGTTGCGAGAGGCTCGTCACCGGCTTGCGCCCGAGGCCGCACGGGTCGATGCGTTCGAACGGCGCGAGGTCCAGGTCCACGTTCAGCCCGATGCCGTGGAACGTCATCCAGCGCTGGCACGCGACGCCAACGGCGCAGACTTTTGCCATTTTGGATTTTGGATTCTGGATTTTGGATTGGCCTTCAGTCGGTTGAGTAGTTGAATCGGAAATCGGAAATCCAAAATCCAAAATGTCGGTCCAAACGCCCGTCATCCCCTCGACGCGCCGGCCCTGCAGCCCGAACGCTGCCAGCGCGCGGAGCGCGGCCTCTTCGAGATTCCACAGGTGCTGGTGAATTGGAATCTCCCAGCGCTTCAGATTTAGGAGCAGGTACGCGGTCAGTTGCCCCGGCCCGTGATACGTCACCGACCCGCCCCGGTCGCTCTCGACGATCTCCGGCGCCTCGTTCCCCTCTCCCCGCTGAGGGATAGAGGCCAGGGGTGAGGGGCCAGTGCTTGCCTCGCGTTCGTAGGATTTGTCCGCACCCTCCGGCGCGTCGTCTTCGTCATACGGTAGCGTAAGCAAGTGTTCCTTCTTGGTCGTACGTCCGAGCGTGTACACAGGCGCGTGCTGGAGCAGAATCAGCTTCGCGAGCAGCTCCGGATTCTTGTAAAGCTCCTCGGCCTCCGCCAGTTGCCGCGTGTAGCCCGCGGCGTACGGGACCAGCCCATCCATACGAATAATTTTAAGCGTGCGCACGCCGGAAACTCTATCGCATCAACCGCCGAGTCGCCATGAAGGTCGGGCCTGGCACCTTTTGCGCACCGCTAAACATGGAACAAACACTTTCTTCTTGACCCGAATATCTGGAGCGGCCAAACACATCTCTGCGCAAGCCATCGTCTCTAAAGATAAAGGAGAGCACCCATGAGCCAAATCCTTAAGAACAAGCGCGCGCTTGTCACCGGCGGCAGCCGCGGCATCGGCGCGGCCATCGTCAAGCGCCTCGCGCGCGAAGGCGCCGACGTCGCGTTCACCTACGTGAGCAAGCCCGAGAAAGCCCACGAGACGGCCAAGGCGGCGCAGGCGTTCGGCGTCAAGGCCGTGGCCATCCAGGCCGACAGTGCCGACGCCAGGGCCGTAGTGGGCGCCGTCGAGCGCTCGGTAAAGGAACTCGGCGGCCTCGATATCCTCGTCAACAGCGCCGGCGTCGCCGCGATGGCGCCCATCGACGAGTTCCGCCTCGAAGACTTCGACCGCACGCTGGCGATCAACGTGCGCTCGGCGTTTGTGGCGGTCCAGGCGGCGGTCAAGCACATGAAGACCGGCGGGCGCATCGTCACCATCGGCAGTTGCAACGCGGAACGCATGCCCTTTGCCGGCGGCGCGGTGTACGCCATGAGCAAGTCCGCGCTGGTAGGCCTCGTCAAGGGCCTCGCGCGGGACCTCGGGCCGCGCGGCATCACCGTCAACAACGTCCAGCCCGGACCCGTCGATACCGACATGAACCCCT
>JACQFI010000028.1 GCA_016200135.1 Planctomycetota bacterium | reverse complement strand
CCCCAGGGCCGAGAGGCGCCGTTCGTGCGTGAGCTGCGCGAGCGGGTTCGATTGGTCGACGACCTGCGAGAGCTCGCCGCGCGCGAAGAAGTACTCGATGCTGCTGGCCACCGTCTGGCTGTTGATCAGCGTGCGCGGCGTCATCTCGCCCGCGTCCTTCAGGCTCATGCGTTCACGGACGCTGCGGCGGAGCTTGATCATGCCCTTGCGGAACTCGTCCATCACGAGGTCCTTGATGGTGCGGACGCGCCGGTTTTCAAGATGGTCGATGTCGTCCGCGTAGCCCTTGCCCGTGCGCAGGTTCAGGATGTAGTTGATGATGTTGTAGTAATCTTCGCCGGTCAGCACGAGATGCTCTTCGGGCACGTTCTGGTTGAACTTGCGGTTGAGCCGGAAGCGGCCGATGCGCCCGAAGTTGTAGCGCTTGTCGTCGAAGAAGAGCTCGTTGAAGAGCTCGATCGCCTTCTCCTTCTGCGGCGGGTTGCCGGGGCGCAGGCGCGAATAAATGCGCAGAATCGCCTCTTCATGGCTGGAGCAGTCGTCCTCGCCCAGCGTGTTCAGGATCAGTTCGTCTTTCACGGCCGTGACGACGTCCACTTCCTTGACCTTCAGGCCGCGGATGGTCTCGACGATCTCGTCGCTCAGCTTGGTGAGCGCCTTGACGATCACTTCGCCGGACTTGGGGTCGGCCACGTCGTGGCAAAGGTACGTGCCCTTCAGCTTCTCGGTCTTGCCCGCGAGCGAGATGGTCTCGACGGGGTAGAACGTTTTGAGGATCTGGTGCGTGGTCCCGAACTTATCGGAGAGCGCGCGCAGGAACGTCGTGCCGCAGATCTTGCTCGAACGGTCGATGCGCAGGTAGAGCAGGTCCTTGCTCGTCACTTCCACCTGAATCCAGCTTCCGCGCTCCGGGATGATGCGGCACGAATGCAGGCGCTTGCCGCTGGGGTGCACGGTCTCACTGAAGTCCGCGCCAGGCGAACGCTGGATCTGCGTGACAATCACGCGCTCCGCGCCGTTCACGATGAACTCGCCGCCGCCGATCATCAGCGGGACGGTGCCGAGATAAACGTCCTCTTCGACCACGGCCTCGTCGCGCTTGAGGCGGCAGCGGATCTTGAGCGGCGCGCCGAAGGTAAGGCCCAGCGCGCGGCATTCATCCGGCGTGTGCCGCGGTTCGCCGAGGTCGTACTCGACGAAATCCAGCGAGATCGTCTCGTCGTAAGAGAAGATGGGAAAGACTTCCTGCAGAATCGCCTGCAGGCCGTCGCGCTTGCGCTCGTTCGGCAGCACGTCCGCCTGGAGGAACTCCGCGTAGAACTTCCGCTGCGTCTCGCAGAGATTGGGAATCGGGTGATTGAACTTGGCCCGGCCGAAATACCTGACGGGAAGAGGCATGGTCTTGAACGCTCCTTCGCAAGCCGCGCGGCGGCGCGGCGGTCTCGATTCGAATTTCTTTCGCGCGTAGGGCTTGGACGCCTACCCGCGGTTTCAGGATTCCCGAGAAACAACAAAGAACCGCCCGGCCCGAGCTCGACTCGTGCCGCGGTTCCCCCTGTCCACTAGTTTAAACGGCCACCGAGCGCGATCTTCACGCGTCCCTTCGCACCGGCCAACGGCTCCGGCGCACGGCTACGGGCGGTTTGAGGGTCGCGCGGCCGCACCGAGGGTGCTTTTCGCGCGCCTTCCGCCTGTCGGAGGGCTTCCCTGAGGGTTCGGGCCTTCGGCGCTTGCGGGGAAGCCCGCGGATCGCATGCGCCCTTCAGCCCATTTTTACCGCCAGTAACGCAGTGATCGGTAAAGAAAGTAATCAGTAACTGCTGCGATGCTGGAGCTCTGATTACTTTATTTACCGATCACTATCGTTACTGATTACTGTCGTTACCGATCGCTTTAGTTACTTCATCTCAACCGTCGCGCCTTCCTTCTCGAGCTTGGCCTTCATCGCCTCGGCGTCCTCGGTGGGCACGCCGGCCTTGATCGGCTTGGGCGCGGCATCCACGAGTTCCTTGGCTTCCTTCAGGCCCAGACCGGTGATCTCGCGGACGACCTTGATGACCGCGATCTTCTTGGTCTGATCGGCGACCTTGACGAGAATGACGTCGAAGGCCGTCTTCGCGGCAACAGGAGCAGGGCCAGGAGTCGGCCCGGGACCAGCACCACCACCGCCGCCACCCGCCGCGGCTTCGATGCCGTGGACTTCCTTCAGGTAATCCGAGAGTTCCTTCGCCTTGAGGAGGGACAGGCCGACGATCTTGTCGCCCAGTTCCTTGATCTCCGCGGAGAATTCCTTGCCTTCGGCCATGGTAATGACCTCCCCTTTTGAATCTGCTAAGCTCTTTTTGCTTTTAGCGTTGAGCTTAAGTGCCTTATCGACCGGCTTTCCCTGAACAGGTGCATTGGGAAATCCGGGCCAGTTATTAAACCCCGAAACAACAACCTGTCAAGTGCATCCGGCGTTTTCTTGCGGTACCGCCGTCAAGCCCATCCATCGGCGGGACGCCGATGCCGCGTTCGTTCGTGGCTCCGCCGTCCCGGCGGAGGTCCCAGCGGCGTCTCGCCGCTGCTACGCCTTGACCGGCTCGGCCGCAGCCGGAGCCGCCCCCGCCCCAGCCTTCTCCAGTTTCTCCACCAAGGACTTGACCGCGCCGGCGATGCGTCCGCCGGGGCCCTTGAACTGTGCGGAGAGCCGGCTGCCGGGGCTCTTGGAGAGCATGACGATCTCGGCCAGCAGCTCGGGCTTGGTCTTCGACTGCGCGAGCGCCTCAATCTCTTTCGGCCCGAGGAGCTTGCCTTCCACCAGCCCGCCGACGACCTTCAGCTTCTTCTCGAACTTCTTGCAGAACTCCACGGCGATCTTCGCGGCCAGCACCGGATCTTCGGCGTCGATGATCGCGGTGGGGCCCTGGAAGAGCTTCTCCGCTTCCTTGACGCCCATCTCGCGGAAGGCGCTCAGGGTGAGCCGGCTGCGGACGATGCGCATGCGGATCTTCTTGTTGCGCAGTTCCGCGCGCAGCTCGTTGTTCTGCTCGCTGTTCAGGCCCAAGTTGCTGACCATCACCATGTTCGAGAGGGACGCGTAGTCCTTCTTGACGGTGGCCGTCAGCAGCCGGTTGATGCGGTTCGGATTGCCGGAGCCCGCGGGCTTCTCGGACTTGGGTCTTCGGTCGGCCATGGTTCACTCCTCGTTTGGTTCTTGCTCGCGGCGCTTGCCTCGCGGCATCCGGCTTTGGGTTCTCGGCACTCAGGACTTAGCACTCAGCACTTTGCGGTTGGCGGTTCGCCGTTACATCGCCAGGCGCAGGCCCGGGCCCATCGTGGACGTCACGTGGACCTTCTGCATGTAGATGCCCTTCACCGCCTGCGGCCGGGCCGCGGCGATGTGGTCGATCATGGCGCGGATGTTGGCGGTCAGGTCTTCCTTGCTGAAGCTGAGCTTGCCGACCGCGACGTGGACGTTGCCGAAGGAGTCGTTGCGGTACTCGATCTTGCCCGCCTTGAACTCCTGCACCGCCTTCACCACGTCGGGCGTCACCGTGCCGGACTTGGGGCTGGGCATCAGGCCCTTGGGACCGAGCACCTTGCCCAGGCGGCCGACGTAGCGCATGGAGGCCGGGTGCGCGATGGCGACATCGAAGTCGAGCCAGCCGTCGTTGACGCGCTTGGCCAGGTCTTCGCCGCCGGCCTCGACCGCGCCCGCGTCCTTGCACTGCTGCGCCAGCGCGCCGTCGGCGAAGCAGATCACGCGCATCGCCTTGCCGGTGCCCTTGGGCAGCGAGACCGAACCGCGCACGAGCTGGTCGGCCTGCTTGGTGTCGATCCCCAGCTTGATGGCGATCTCGACGGACTCGTCGAACTTGCACTTCTTCGAGCCCGACTTGAGGATCGAGACGGCGTCCTCGAGCGTGTAGATTTTGGTCTTGTCGACTTTGCCCGCGAGTTCGCGGAAGCGCCTGCTGGGCCGGTATTGGCCCTTCTCTCTCGGCATCGATCGCTCCTTCGGGAGTCCATGCGGACGGCGCGCGGGCCGTCCTCCTCCCACATCTAGGGATCAGTAAACAGTCACTGAAGTGCTCAGTAACGGCCTACTGCTTTGAGCGCCGGCTACCCAGCCAACGCGTACTTCATCCACTCCAAAACCACCTACTGTTTACTTCCGTTACTGATTACTTTCGTTACCGATTAATTCCGTTACTGATTTTTTCACACCACATCAATCCCCATGCTGCGCGCGGTGCCTTCGACGACGCGGCACGCGGCCTCGGGGGAGCCGGCGTTCAGGTCCTTCTTCTTCAGTTCGGCGATTTCTAGGACCTGCTTCTTGGTCACCTTGCCGACCTTGTTCTTGTTGGGCTCGCCGCTGCCCTTCTCGACGCCCGCGGCCTTGCGCAGCAGCACCGACGTGGGCGGCGACTTGTAGAAGAGGTCGAAGGACTTGTCCCGGTAGACCGAGACGATAACCGGGATGATCATGCCCTTCTGCTTGGCGGTGTCGGCGTTGAAGCGCTTCACGAAGTCGCCGATGTTCACGCCGTGCTGCGAGAGCGCCGGGCCCACGGGCGGCGCGGGGTTCGCGCCTCCGGCCGGGCACTGCAGCTTCACCTTCGCCATCACTTCTTTTTTAGCCATGGTCTACTCCAGTCCTGAGTCCTGAATGCTCACGCGTCCGAGGCCGTTACCCGGCACTCAGGACCTAGCACTCAGCACTATATTTTCTCAACCTTGCCGTACTCCAGTTCCACCGAGGTATCGCGGCCGAAGATCGAGACGCGGACCTTCAGCATCCACTTCGCCGGATCGACGCTCTCGACCGTGCCGTCGAAGTTCTCGAACGAGCCTTCCTTGATGCGCACCTTGTCGCCCGAGACGAACTCCATCTTGGGCTTCGGCTTCTCCTTGCGGTCCTCGATATCCTGGAGGATGCGCTGGACCTCGTTCTCTTCCAGCGGCGCGGGCTCCATGCGGTTCCCGCCGACGAAACCGGAGATGCCCGGCGTCTCCATGATCGCGAACCAGACTTCCTCGGGCACCTTGCCCGCATCCTGGGACTCGACCTCGATCAGGATGTAGCCCGGGAACATCTTCTGCTGCGAGACGCGCTTCTTGCCCTCGCGGATCTCCGAGACGTTCTCCGCGGGGACGATGATCTGGGAGACGTACTTCTCCAGCCCGCGGGAGCGCACCCGGAGTTCCAAGCCTTCCTTTATCTTCTCTTCGCGCTCGGACATCGCCCGCAGCGCGTACCAAAGTTTCTTGCCCATGCCTGTCGTTTCCCCGGACACGCGGCCGCTCCCGGCCGCCGCGTTCACTTGCTGTAGAATAGGAAGTGCGCCATCGACTGTAGCAGGTAGTCCACGCCGAACACGTAGACTGTAAGCACAAACACCACGATCAGGACCACGTAGGTGGCGCCCCACACCTGCGTCTCGCTCTTGAACCACGGCGAGATCTTCGGCCAGTTGACCTTGGCCAGTTCGCCGTCGGTCTTGACGAGGAACTCGGCGGAGCGCTGGAAACAGTAGATGTAGTAGTAGGCGATCATGGCCCCGATGAAGAAGAGGATCACGGCCCCGCCGATGGAGACGTAGCGCGTGGCGTTGGAGACGGTAATGGTCCAGTTCAGGGCGAAGCCCAGGCCCAGGTACTTGGTCGCGAAGTCGCGGACGGAGATCCAGTTGTAGAACCAGTGGTGGCAGGTGAAGAGCACGAAGAGCAGCGCGACGATGAACATGCCCAGGCGCGTGGTGTAGCCTTCGCCCGGCTTATGGACGTGAAAGAACCCGCCCTCGCCCCGCGGAGGCTCTCCCGGCGACGGGGGTTGTACGGGTGCTGCCTTTTCAGCCACGGCCTGTGCCATCTTCCGTTTCGCCACGGGGACCGGCGGTCCCGCTTGCTACCATAAAGGTACGGCCCCGCGTGGGACATCCCGCGCGGGGCCCGGTGCTTCCGGCGTTCACATGCTCCTGCGCACGGCCCTGCCGCACTTCCCGTCCCGCGCCCAGCCTGCGGCTTCAGCGGCGCGGACGTTTGGCAGGAGCGGAGGGAGTCGAACCCCCAACCTGCCGCTTTGGAGACGGCTGCTCTGCCAGTTGAGCTACGCTCCTAGCCTCGCACGACGGAGCCCCAACCCCGAAGCTTAGACGCCGCTTCAGGCCTTGCGGCTCTTGTGAATCACATGCGCCCGGCACGGGCGGCAGAACTTCTTCACTTCCACCTTCCGGCCGCCCCGGGTGTCGATGGTGGAGGTGTAGTTCCGGTTCTTGCACACGGAACATTCCAGGACCACGATCTCGCGCATGTTGCGTTCGCTTTCCGGTTCTTATTCGAGGATCTTGACCACGACGCCCGAACCCACGGTGCGCCCGCCTTCGCGGATCGCGAAGCGCAGGTTGTCCGTCATCGCGACCGGACAGCCCGGTTCGAGTTCGACCAGCATCTTGATGTTGTCGCCGGGCATGCACATCTCGGCGTCCTTGCCTTCCGCGTTGATCAGCTTCGTGATCTTGCCCGTCACGTCCGTCGTGCGGAAGTAGAACTGCGGGCGGTAGCCCGGGAAGAACGGCGTGTGGCGGCCGCCTTCGTCTTTGCTCAGCACGTACACCTGCGCCTCGAACTTGGTGTGCGGGGTGATCGAGCCCGGCTTCGCGAGCACCATGCCGCGGCGCAGGTCGTCCTTCGCGATGCCGCGCAGGAGCAGGCCCACGTTGTCGCCCGCTTCGCCCGTGTCCAGCACCTTGTTGAACATCTCGACGCCGGTGCAGGTGGACTTCAACGACTCCTTCTGCATCCCGACGATCTCGACCGGGTCGCCGACCTTCACGACGCCCTGTTCGATGCGGCCCGTGCCGACCGTGCCGCGCCCTTCGATCGAGAAGACGTCTTCGATCGGCATCAGGAACGGCGCATCCTTCGCGCGCTTCGGCTCGGGGATGAAGTCGTCCAGCGCCTGAACCAGGTCCAGGATGCACTTGGTCGCCTTCGGGTCCTTCGTGTTTTCCAGCGCGGGCTTGGAGCAGCCGCGGATCACCGGAACCTTGTCGCCCGGGAAGTCGTACTTCTTGAGCAGGTCGCGGATTTCCATCTCGACCAGGTCCAGCAGCTCGGGGTCGTCCACCAGGTCGATCTTGTTGAGGAAGACGACGAGCGCCGGCACGTTCACCTGGCGGGCCAGGAGCACGTGTTCGCGCGTCTGCGGCATCGGGCCGTCCGCCGCGCTCACCACCAGAATCGCGCCGTCCATCTGCGCCGCGCCGGTGATCATGTTCTTGATGAAGTCGGCGTGGCCGGGGCAGTCGATGTGCGCGTAATGGCGCTTCTCGGATGAGTACTCGACGTGCGAGACCGCAATGGTGACGGTCTTGTTGTCGTCGCGCACCGTGCCACCCTTGGTGATGTCCTTGTAGGACTTCGCCTGGGCCTTGCCGTGCTCGGCGAGGACGTTCACCAGCGCGGCCGTGAGGGTCGACTTGCCGTGGTCGATATGCCCGATCGTGCCCACGTTGACGTGCGGTTTCTCGCGCTTGAATGCTTCTTTGGCCATCGCTTTTCCATCCTCTCCTTAGACGCTACGCCGAACGCCGTTTGCCCGCGGGCTCCGGCGACCCTGGGACATACCGTTAACAATGGAGCTGCAGACGGGAATTGAACCCGTGACCTCGTCCTTACCAAGGAAGTGCTCTACCAGCTGAGCTACTGCAGCCCGTCTGCCAAGCCGATCGGCAAGACGACACACAGTCTTCCTTCCGGCAAGAGCGGAGACAATATAGGGATTAGCCGCGATGTGTCAAGCACTTCCAGACGTTTCCTGATAAAGAGGTTCCCATGTGCGTGTCGCCTTCCATTTTCACACTTTATAAGGTGGTCGGCGCCTGCGACTCCTTAATGGTACTACGGCGGCCGGTCGCCAGGCTGGAACCCAGCATCCACAGCCCCAACGCCCCATTCACCAGGACGATCGAGAAGTAGAACCCCACCCACCAACTCCATTCATCCATGCCGAGCTGCGCGCCGGACCGGATCTCTTTGGCGCCCGAGGTAAACGTGACTTCGTAGCGCGAATCCGGGGCGCCATAAAAGGAGGCGGGATTCCGCTTGGCCAGAGGCAGGAACTCGCTCCAAGCGAAGTACGCCACCGCGAGCACGAACACCGCGCTGAGGATCGCGGCCACGCGCGCCCGACGGACCGAGTTGTCCTTGAAGCGGTCCAAGACCAGCGAACTCACCAGCGCCCCCAGGAGAAGCATCCCGAACAAGCTCCCGATGCTCCCCGCGAGGATCGCCTTGAAGCCCTTCTCGCCCACGAGTTCCCCGGTGATGAGGTAGATGCCGCCGATGCAGGCCACCGCATAGCACAAGAGGCCCAGGAAGACCCACAGGCCCGTATAGTTGGACGTCCCTGCCGGCTGCTCCGTCATACGCGCGCCTCCCGTGCGATTACCGCAGCGGCATAAGGACCCGGGCAATAAAATTCAGGAGCCAGTCTACTAAAGTTCCAAGTCCAGCCTACTCGATTCTTCTTTTGTCTATCCGGCTGAGTTAAAATGGGCGTGCGCGATCTCCGCTCTTCTTGATAGAACCGTTTCATGCTTCGGATACTCGGCAAATTTCTGCTCGGCCTGTTCTTCGTGGCGGCGGGCGTCAATCATTTCGTGCACCCGGCCTTTTACATGAGCATCATGCCGCCCTACCTGCCATGGCATGCATTGCTGGTGTATTTAAGCGGCCTCATCGAAATGGCGCTTGGCGTCGCAGTGCTCATCCCCAAGTTCACCCGTAGCGCGGCGTGGGGCTTGATCCTTTTATTGCTGGCCGTATTTCCCGCCAATATCCACATGGCGGCCAACCCGCAGCTTTACCCCGACTTCAGTCCACTCGCCTTGTGGATCCGGCTCCCACTGCAGGCCGTGTTCATCGCGTGGGCCTTCTGGTTCACCCGCCCCGCCCCGAACCCACCTGCGCGCGCTGCGTAAGGCGGTCAGGCCTGTAAAGTGCCGGCCATCCCCTGCGTCTCCAGCACTAACCGCTTTACCTGTGACGCGCAGCCCCAGGAAAGCGTAAAGCCGACCGGGCCGTGTCCGTATGCGTGCACGACCGGCCTGCCGTCGCGCATGCGCTCGCACCCGAGCCGCACCGCATCTCTTCCCGGGCGCAACCCAACCTTCACTTCAAGGATGCGCGCGCCCTGCAGTTGAGGCGCAAGCCGCTGGCAGCGCTCCAGAATGGCCGCGGTCGTGGCCTCATCGGCCGCTCGCTGTTCCTCTCGATACAGATACGTGCCGCCCAGAATACAATCGTCCTGCCGCGGGACCACGTACGTCGCAACATCGTCTTCATGGTGGTTCAAAATGCAGAGGGGCAGCGCGCCGGGAAGCTCGACGCGCACGACCTGCCCGCGAATCGCATACATGCCGGCATCGGGGACAAGCTCGCGCGCGCCCAGGCCGCTGGCATTTACGATGGCCGCGAATCCCGGCGGCACCTCGCTGAGCGCCCGGAGTTCCCGCGTTTCAAAACGCACGCCCTGCGTTTCCAATTGAGCCGTCAGCCAGGCGAGATAACGGTCGGCGTGAATCACGTACGTATCGCAGCCCCACGCGTCCCCGATGCCCTCGGGCAACTGCCCCTGCGGCAGGCGCTGAATGCGGGACATGCCTTCGCCCAAGCTCGGATCCGCTACGGGTCGCTTGAAGAGTTTCCAGAAACGCCGCGGAGACAGGAAGGCTGGGTGTTGGGCGGCCAGTTTCTCCAGAACGCGCAGCGTCTCCAGCGACCATTTATGCTGCGGCCCTTCCGTGCACCCGGGGGACCAGTACGCCGCCGCGACATTGGAGGTGGTCTGCGGCGGGCGCTCACGCGCAAGCACCGTTACCTTGCAGCCCGCCTCGCAGAGCCGCAGCGCCGCGCTCAGCCCGATCACGCCGCTTCCCACGACCGCAATCGAAGGCGGGCTGCCTGGCGCGTTCATCGGCACCCCGTTCCTGTGCGCATGGCCTCTTCTTTACATGGAATGCGGAAGACCGCCTACTCCATTCTTCCCAACTCGGGCCGGGCGCATAGTCTTGATCGGGTGCTCTGTCGCTGATTTCTTTGGTCGTTCGCTCGGCCGATGGCGTCCTGCGCAAGACCCGCAACCTCTGCCTCGCCTGCATGCTCGAAGCCGTCCGCGCCGCCGAGAAGACCATCGACATCGATATCGTCAATCGCGTGCTAATTCAGTCCAACTGGTTGACCCTCCAGATCGGCGGCAGGTGGTATGGGATATCGAAGTATCGTATCTACGACTTCGAGTTGGGCATCTTCTTACAGAGGGACTTCCTGCCACTGCTGAACAAGTACAACGCCTTTGACAATGACCCGGTTGATCTCGTCGATCCGCTAGGGCTGGAGACGTCGGAAGAATGCAATAACAACTGTGGGTGCCCTTCCGCTGCGGGTGGCTCTGGAAAGAAGCAGCCTGGGTCGGATGAGGGGTTGAGCATCGGGGGCACGGGGGAGACTGGCAATCTCCAATTCCTGGTCGCCCTCGGGTTTGGCAAAGGCGGCGGAAACGACTTCAGGGGAGGGGGCGGCAAACCGCAGCCACCACAACCGCCAAAGCCACCACAACCACCTCCTCCGCCTGAGCCGCCGAAGAATCTTATTGCCCTCGGGTTTGGTAAGGGTGTTGCTGATGTTGGGGCTGCCGTAGGTAAGGGCGCGAACGTAGGGAGACAAGGAACCAACGTTCCAAGTGGTCCAGTTCATATCGATGTAAACGATGAAAAGGTAAGGAAGGTGTTGGAGGGTATTCATGGTAAATATCCCCAACTGGACGACTTACTTTATGCGATTAATTTTAATAAGGCGAAAATGAATGATCCAAAGTTAAAAGATATATCCGATATTTTTAAGACTCAGTTGGAGAAGTATACGAAAGACTTGCAAGCGTACGTGGACAAACTTGTCGTGCAGGAGAAAAATGAAGCTCTGAGAAGTGCCGCGATTTTGAACTTTGCTCGTACCGGAACAGGAAATCTATCGAAAGTAGACCAGGATAGGGGTTATGACCTACGACAGAAGGTTGACTTTAGCGTGGCCGCATACGAAGCCTACAAATCCAGTCAAAGAGGCGAAGTGGGTGGTCGCGGCGGAGATCAAACTAACGGCGGAT
>JACQFI010000026.1 GCA_016200135.1 Planctomycetota bacterium | reverse complement strand
TTCCTTTAGCGCCGTCAGGGTCTCGCGCGGCGAGAGCTGCGCCAGGCCCGCGAGGTGATAGATCTCGATGGCCGTGAAACATTTCAATCCCAGCTTGGGCTGGCGCGCCTTGATGCCCTTCAGCATCTCCGTGTAGTAGCTGAACGGAAACTCCGGGTGCAGCCCGCCGACGATGTGAACCTCCGTCGCGCCGCCCGCCGCGATCTTCTCCGCGTGCTGGAAGACCTCCTCTAGCGTCATCTCGTAGCCGTCCGCGCGTTTGTCCTTCTCTTTGCGGCGGTAGAAGGAACAGAACGCGCAGGAGAGCGTGCAGAAGTTCGAGTAATTGATGTGCCCGTTGCGGACGTAGTAGACGCTCCGCCCGTGCTTGCGCTGCGCGGCCCACGTCGCGAGCCGCCCCAGGCCGAGCAGATCGCGCGCAGCGTACAGCGCCAGGCCGTCCTCGCGCGTCAGCCGTTCGCCGCGCGCCAGTTTCTCCCGGATGCCCGCCAGTTCCGCGCCGACTTCGGGCGGCTCGGCCGAGACCGGTTCGGACGCGCGCGCCGGGAAGGTCAGCACGTCCACCGGAGGGCTTGCCGACTTCGCGAGTGAGACCAAGAGGGCATCCTCAGATCTGTTGCGTGGCGCCGTTTGGCGCTTTCAGAAAGCTATTCTGCCCTCTGCGATCCTCTTGGCAAGCAGCAGTAGATGTGGTTTAACGCCGCTCGCTGTGTGCTCTGTGAACTCTGTGGTTAAAGATGCTCAGTTGGCGGGAAAAACTCCAGCATCCGGCTGGGGCAGGCCCTTGCCTTCCGTCCAGCGCCGGTGCAGGACGCGCAGTTTCTTCAGGCCGATATGGTGCTTGGCGGCCTCCTGGCCCTCGACCATCAGCACCGGAATGTCGAACTGGTACTTCTCCCAGAGCGCCTTATCCTTCGAGATGTCCACGATGTCGAGTTTGACCTCGCATTCCTTCTCGAATTCCAGGAGTTCCTTTTTGGCCTCGTCGCACAGGGGACAGTTCGGCTTCGAATACAGCGTCAGATGCCACATCGTAAAAGGTTCCGTGTGCTCGAAAACGCGGCCATAGCGGATATTACTGACAGGTCCGAGATGATACCGCGCCCAAGCCCAAGGTAAAGAAGCGATCATGCCCGAACTGCCCGAAGTCGAGAGCGTCGTGCGCGCCCTGGCGCCCAGTTTGACCGGGCGGTCAATAAAATACGTCGAGGTCCTCAATCGCTCGACCGTCGCGGGCTCGCCGCAGAAGCCGGACTGCCTGGCCGGACGGCGCATCGAACGCGTCCTGCGCCGCGGCAAGTACATCGTCTTCCACTTCGACGGCCACTATGCAATGGCCGTCCACCTGCGCATGACCGGCTGGCTGGGCGTGAAGTCGCGGGAACGGGTCGCAGCCGAAAACGACAAGTTCGTGCGCATGGTCTTCGGGCTCGACGGCGAAGCCGTTCCCCTCCCCCCTCGAGGGGGAGGGTCAGGAAGGGGGGGGCGCACCGCCCAAGGACACCCCCCACCCCAACCCTCCCCCTCAAGGGGGGAGGGAGACGCGAACAGCACGGGTCGAGGGACGCAGGGTAAATTCTCAATGCCCGGAGCCGCGAGCCAGGAACTGCTGCTCTTCCGCGACATCCGCAAGTTCGGGCGCGTCTGGTGCGGGCGGCGCGAAGAGATCATTGGACTCAAGTCCATCAACAAGCTCGGCCCGGAACCGCTGGTCATCACCGCCGACGCCTTTGCTAAACGCCTGCGCGCCAAGCGCGGCCGCCTGAAGAGCCTGCTGCTGAACCAGGAGTTCCTCGCGGGGCTGGGCAACATCTATGCCGACGAGGCCCTCTTCGCGGCCCGGCTGCACCCGCTCGCGCATGCGCACCGCGTGCCCCCCGCCTCCGCCGCGCGGCTGCACGCGGCGATCCAGCGCATCCTGGGCAAAGCCATCTCCGCGGGCGGCAGCTCCATCGACGATTACCTGCACCCCGACGGCACGCGCGGCTGGTTCCAGCGCGAATTGAAAGCCTACGGCCGCGAGGGCGAACCCTGCACGCGTTGCAAAGCGCCGATCAAGCGCCTCGTCGTCGGCCAGCGCGGGACCTGGTTCTGCCCGAAGTGCCAGAAGAAGCGGTGAACTTTCAGAAACTCCAGATTCATCGAAAGTATCGACTCCTAAGCACGTAATACTCGGCATAGGACCCTTATGGTCGGCAAGTCCATTCTGGGATAATTCCTATGCCCTCCTTTAAGCCTGCCTTAGTCGGCCTAGTGGTCTGTTGTTGTTTCTTCGTGCCTGCCTTGGCATGCATTTGGGATTCAGACACGCTCGAGATGGAGCGTCAGCGGTTCCCAACCGTGCTCGAAATTATTTCAGGCAAGTTCCTTCGCCACAGCAATGAATTTTACCAATGGCGCATCAAGGATCGGTCGGCAAAGCTCAGCGCGAATTCAGAGAAGCTTGAATACTACGACGACCTGGCGGTGGCATTCAGCAAGATCGGGCAGCACGCGAAGGCCATCGAGACCATCCTCAAGAAAAATAAGATCAAGCCCGATGTCTATGAGACGTACTCGAACCTCGGCACTTTCCAGTTCTTCAACGGCCAGATCGAGGAAAGCATTCCCACCATAGAAAAAGCGCTCAAAATCAATCCAGACGCCCATTTTGGCCGCGAGATTTACCAGAAATTGCTTTTTGAATACATGCTCTCAGTGCGCAAGGACGGAATGATTCCTAGCACGCTCAATCCGTCGCCTCGCTATAGCGAAGGATACCCGCAGGGTTTCGCGGACTTCATTATGAAACATCGAGGTCCCAGCGACACTGGCAAGGCGTTGGAAAGCGACGCGGAGACCCGGAAAGCCCTCAAAGGCGTCCTGGGCATGATGACTTTTGCCAATCACGAGGCGCCTATTCTACTCGAAGCGCTCGGCGACCTTCTTTTAATCAACATCCAGGACAGTAGAACCTCTTACCAGGAGAACGGTGACGCCAAGATGCTCGCGGCGCGGGCGTATTTGAAAGCCTCGTATGTGTCGACCGAAGAGGCGGCTAAGAAGGCTTATCGAACCATGGCTCAAAGCGCTCTAGCCATGCAGGTTTCACATGTGGCTGGCCAACACGAGATGACATTAGATTTGCTTGAATCCCAGTTCCGGCAGGAACAGGCCGAAGCAGACCGCTGGTATGCCAAAGTCCGCGCATCCGAACTCGACTGGATCTCCAAAGGCGAAGATCCTGAAGCGAACTTTTCCAAAACATATTACAAGAATCCGGAGATAGGCGTCGAAACGCGCCTGGAAAACTCCGAAACTATCAATCCGGCTACGCCGGCGGCCATCCAGAATCCGAAGCCGACTGTCGCACCGCCGTCTTCCCGCACATCGGGTCTGGTTCTCGTAGCTCTTTGCCTGCTGGCAAGCACCTTCGTCTCGGTCTACCTTGCGCGTAAGGCGAGTCAGCGCTCCGCCACCCGCAGCCCGCGCCGCGCCAACTCGCGCGAGAAGGTCTCCGGCGGCACCGCGTCCTCCTGAGTCCACACGCCCGGGCGCGCCTCGCCGCGTGCCAGCATCTCCGCGATAATGGCCGCGCTGAAGCCCGTCGTCCGTTCCATCGCGGTGAAACCCGTCTTCGCGTCGAAGCGGTCGAGCAGATCGAGCCGAATCTTCTGCTGCAGCCCATTGCCCCGCCGGCCGCTCGCAGCCACCCGCAGCACCACTACGTCCGGCGAGTTCTTAAACGTCAGCCGCGGCGTGGCCGTGGCCGCGAAGATCTGCTGCGGGACCACCTCCTGGCCGCGCACGGTCACGGGCTTCTCGTCGAGCACCCCCAGCTCGCGCAGCAGCCGGATCTTCTCCACGTGCCCCGGGTAACGCACGGTCTTGTACTCGAGTGTCTTCAGGGTTCCCCTGAGCCGCCAGGGCAGCAGCGAGAGCCCCCCGCTCGTGACGAAGGCTTCACAGCGGCCCACGGGCTTGGGGAACTCGAGCGCCTCCACCTCGCCCAGCGTCTCGACCTCGGCGATCCGCCCGCGCCTGAGATAGTGCGCGTGCCCGAGGTACTCGTTGATGAGGCCCTCGATCGCGAAGAGCAGTTGGTAGTTCAGCGGCGGGCGCGGGTGTTGCGGCAGGCCGCCGCAGTAGATGCGCACGGCCTCCGGCTTCGCTCCGCGCGCTTGCAGGCGCTCGATAGCGAGCCGCGCCAGCACGTTGCCCATGCCCGGCGCGAGCCCGCAGTCGGGCACGATGGTCACGCCCGCGCGCCTCGCCTCGCGGTCGAACTTCAGTTGCCGCAGCACGATCCCGGTGTTGCCGCCGAGGTCGCACAGATTCACGCGCGCCTTCAGTGCCGCCTGGGTGACGGCGATGTTGAAGCGGTACGGCGACGCGTTCAGCACCGCGTCAAAGCCCTTCAGCGTCCGCGCTAAGCCGCGCGGGTCCTTCACGTCCGCACGGCCCGCGTGCGCGCGTGTGCTCCGCGTGAGCGTGTTGACGCGCGCTGCGGCTTTCTTCGCGCGCGCCAAGTCCACATCCAGCAGCGTCACCGAGTTCGCGCCGCCGCAGGCGAGCATGTCGTACGCCGCGGCCACGCCCTGCCGGCCCGCGCCCAAGACTCCAAAATGATGGCTCATGCCCTTCCCCTTAGTACGCACCCACGCCGAAAACAATTCGCATTCCGGCAAGCGCCTTCTTCCCGCCTTAATTGACACCTTCGGGTCCGGGGTTAGGCTTCAAAACTATGCCGCCACTCGCCCAAGTGCTCGAACGCTGCGCGACCACGCCGCCCAACATCCTGGCGACGCTGCAGAAGGTCCAGGCGACGCTCGGCTACGTGCCGCACACTGCCGTCCCCGAGATCGCTCATGCGCTGGGCGTTACCGACAGCGATGTCGCGGGGGTCTTAAGCTTCTACCACGACCTGCGCACCGAGCCGCCGGGCAAGCACACGATCCGCTTCTGCCTGGGCGAATCCTGCCTCGCGGCCGGAGCCGAAAAGTCGCTCGCGGCCATCGAGAAAAAGCTCGGCTGCGAACTTGGGGAGACCACCAAGGACAAGCGCTTCACGCTCGAAAAGGTCTACTGCCTCGGCAACTGCGCGCTCTCGCCCTGCGCCATGATCGGCGAAGACGTGCACGGCCGCGTGCTGCCCAAGACGCTCGCGGACCTGCTTAAGGAATACAAAAAGTGAAGCTCTACGTCCCCCACGACACCACGGCGGTCGCGGCCGGAGCCAACCGGGTCGCCGACGCTTTGCGTAAGCTGCCAGGCGCGGAGATCGTGCGCACGGGCTCCCGCGGCGCGTTTTTCCTCGAACCGCTGGTCGAAGTGGACACGCCCGCAGGCCGCGCCGCGTACGCCAACGTGCAGCCGAAGCAGGCGGCAACGCTCCTTAAGAAGAAGCCGACGCCCATCGCCCAGATTCCCTTCCTGGCGCAGCAGACGCGCTTCACCTTCGCCAACGCCGGCATCACCGACCCGCTCGACGTGAAGGCCTACGGCTTCTCGGCGCTGGATAAGGCCCGCGGGATGGGCCCGCAGAAGCTCATCGACGAGGTCAAGACCGCGCAGCTCCGCGGGCGCGGCGGCGCGGCCTTCCCCGCCGGCATCAAGTGGCAGACGACCAAGGATGTTCAGTCACCGGTCAAGTACGTCGTCGCCAACGCCGACGAGGGCGATCCCGGCACCTACTCCGACCGCATGATCATGGAAGGCGATCCCTTCCGCCTCATCGAAGGCATGGCGATCTGCGCGCGCGCCGTCGGCGCGAAGAAGGGCTACGTCTACATCCGCAGCGAGTACCCCGCCGCGATACGCAGGATGCGCGCCGCCGCCGTCCGCGCGCTCGAAGCCGGCATGCTCGGCCCCGAGAGCTTCGAGCTCGAGATCTTCATCGGCGCGGGCGCGTACATCTGCGGCGAAGAGACCGCGCTGCTCGAATCGCTCGAAGGCAAGCGCGGCATGGTCCGCCCCAAGCCGCCATTCCCGGCCATCGAGGGCCTCTACGGCAAGCCCACGGTTGTGAACAACGTCGTCACCTTCGCGACCGTGCCCGACATCATCCTGCGCGGCGGCGCGTGGCATGCCTCCATGGGCACGGAAAAGTCCAAAGGCACGATGCCGCTGCAGCTCGCGGGCTGCATCAAGCAGGCGGGCCTCGTTGAAGTCCCCTTCGGCCTGACGCTCGAAGAGGCCATCTACGCTTTCGGCGGCGGCCTGCCCAAGGGCTCGCGCTTCAAGGCCGTGCAGGTCGGCGGCCCGCTGGGTTCGGTCTTTCCCGAAGCCCTGCTCAAGACGCGCATCTGCTTCGACGAGTTCATCAAGGCCGGCGGAATTCTCGGCCACGGCGGCATTGTGGTCTTCGACCAGCGCACGGATATGCGCGTGCTCGCGCGGCACTACATGGAATTCACGGCGGACGAGTCTTGCGGCAAGTGCACGCCCTGCCGCGTCGGGTCCACGCGCGCGAAAGAGATCCTCGACGCCGCGGTTAAGGGCGAGGCCACCGACGAAGACTACGCGTTGCTGAACGAACTCGGCGACACCATGAAATCGACCAGCCTCTGCGCGCTCGGCGGCCTGGCCCCCGAACCCGTGCGCACGATCATGCAGTATTTTGGCAAGGAGTTCCAAAAGCGGCGCTGACCCGCCGCGAAGGAGACCGCCATGCCCTCGTTCACCATCGACGGCAAGAAAATAGAAGCCCGGCCCGGCGAGACCGTCTGGAGCGCCGCACATCGCGCCGGCATCGTGATCCCGCACCTCTGCGCCTCGCCGAACCTGAAAGCCTACGGCTCCTGCCGCCTCTGCGTCTGCGAAGTGGAAGGCCAGAAGGGCCTGCCCGCGTCCTGCACCACGCCCGCGCGCGAAGGCATGTCCGTGCGCACCGACTCGGAGACGCTCAACCGCCACCGCCGCAACATCGTAGAACTCTATCTCTCCGAGCAACCCGAGAACGCGCTCGACGCCAGTGAACAGTTGCGCACCTACGCCGCGCGCTTCGGCCTGCGCAAGGTCCGCTACAAGAGCGTCAAGCGCCGCCAGTACCCGGTGGACGCGAGCAACCCGTACTTCGCCTTCGACGCCAACAAATGCATCGCCTGCGCCCGCTGCGTGCGCGCCTGCGACGAGATGCAGGGCACGTTCGCGATCTCGATGGAAGGCCGCGGCTATGCATCGAGCGTCGTCGCGGGCAACGGCGTCGGCTTCGCGGCGTCCAACTGCGTGAGTTGCGGCGCGTGCGTGAAGGAATGCCCCACCGACGCGCTCTTCGAGAAGGCCGTCGCCGAATACGGCAAGCCCGAGTACGTCGCGCGCACCACCTGCGCCTACTGCGGCGTCGGTTGCAACTTCGATGTCGGCGTCCGTGCCGGGCGCATCGTGACCATGAAGCCCGTGGACGCGAGCCCCGTCAACTGGGGCCACGCCTGCGTAAAAGGCCGTTTCGGCTGGGACTACGTCTACTCGAAGGACCGCCTGCGCAAACCGCTCAAGCGCGTAGGCACGGAATGGGTCCCCATCGAATGGGACGAAGCGCTGCGCATGGTCGCCGAAAACTTCATGCGCATCCGCGCCAAGGACGGCCCCGACGCGCTCGCGGGCATCTCGTCGAGCCGCGGCACGAACGAAGAAAATTATCTGATGCAGAAGTTCATGCGCTGCGCCGTCGGCACGAACAACATCGACAACTGCGCGCGCGTCTGCCACAGCGCGACCGTCAGCGGCATGATGGAAGTCTTCGGCACCTGGGCCGCGACGAACTCGCTCGCCGACCTGGAACAGGCCAAGCTGCTCATGCTCATCGGTTCCAACCCTACCGAGGGCCACCCGGTAACGGGCGCGCGCATCAAGCGCGCCGTGCGCAAGGGCATGAAGCTGATCGTCATCGACCCGCGCAAGATCGAACTCACGCGCTACGCCGCGGTGCACTTGCAGCTCAAGCCAGGCACCAACGTGGCCCTCTTCAACGCGCTCGCCAACGCGATCCTCGCCGAGGGCCTCGAGAACAAGGACTACATCCAGGCCCACACCGAGAACTTCGGCGCGTGGCTCGAGGCCGTGAAGAAGTACACGCCCGAGGCCGCCGAAGCCATCACCGGCGTCCCGGCCGAAAAGATCCGCCAGGCCGCGCGGCTCTACGCCACCAGCGGCGCGTCCATGTGCGCGCACGGCCTGGGCGTCAGCGAGCACAAGTACGGCTCGTACGGCATCATGGGCATGTGCAACCTCGCGATCCTCACCGGCAACGTCTCGCGCCCCGGCACCGGCATCAATCCGCTGCGCGGGCAGAATAACGTTCAGGGCTCCTGCGACGTCGGCTCCATGCCGGTCTATTTCAGCTCGTACCAGAAGCTCGACGACCCCGCGGTGCAGGCGAAGTTCCTCAACATCACCGGCCGCCCGATCCCGGCACGGAAGGGCTGGAAGATCCCCGAGATGTGGGACGCGGTGCTCGAAGGCAAGCTGCGCGGCCTGTGGGTGCTCGGCTACGACGTCGCGCAGACCGACCCGAATCTCCACAAGGTCCACGCGGCGCTCTCGAAGCTCGACTTCCTCGTCGTGAGCGACCTCTTCTTCAACGAGACCTGCAAGTTCGCGCATCTTGCGCTGCCCGGCGCGTCCTTCGTCGAAAAGGACGGCACGTTCACCAACGGCGAACGGCGCATCCAACGCGTCCACAAGATCATCGATCCGCCGGACGGCATCGTGCCCGATCTGGACCAGATCGCGCGCGTCGCCAAGCACATGGGTTACGACATGGGCGATATCGCCGCCGATAAGGTGATGGCCGAGATCGCGAGCCTCACGCCACCGATGAACGGCGTCTCGTACGACCGGCTCGAAACGAACTTCGGCCTGCAATGGCCCGTGCCCAACGCCGCCAGCAACGGCACGCCGATCATGCATCTGCAAGGCTTCCCGCGCGGCAAGGCCCACTTCGCGCCGGTGGAATACCTGCCGCCCGGCGAAGTGCCCACCGCGGACTATCCGTTCACCCTCGTGACGGGCCGCGTGCTGCACCACTACAACTCCGGCGCGCAGACGCGGCACTCGAAGCTCGTCGAGTTCGTCAATCAGGATGTCCTGGAGCTTCACGCCGAGGATGCCGCCGAGCTTGGCCTAAGGGACGGCGCGCCGGTCAAGATCACCTCCGCGCGCGGCGCTGTCACGCTGAACTGCCGCATCTCCGAGCGCGTCCCACCGGGGCAGGTCTTCACGACCTTCCACTTCCCGGAAGTCGAGGTCAACATGCTGCTCTCGTCGAGCGCCGACGCGCTCTCCAAGTGCCCCGAATACAAAGTCCTGACCGTGCGCCTGGAACCCGTGCACGCGACAAAGAAGAAGAGCGCGGCCAACGGCAAAGCGATCAAGGCGCGCGTGATCGCATAACGGCTAATCCGAAACTCGAAATCCGAAACGTCAACGGAAGTTCGCAATTCATAGATCGTAGTTCATAGTTCGTGGTTCGTGGTTCGTGGTTCGTGGTTTGTGGTTTGTGGTTTGTGGTCGTAGTTCGTCGTTGTTGCCGTCAGGCCCGAAGGGCCGCGCGGAAATAGCCAGGGGTGGAGTCCCGATTTATCGGGACGTAGCCCCTGGTACGTGCCCCAAGAATTGAAAGCCCTGGAGGGGCGCGCGATGACACCTCGGCGCAACCTCGCCAAAGTCGCCATTCAGAAAATCAAAGGCTCCGCCACCACAAAAGAAAAAGACCTCGTCGCCGTCGAGGAACCCCTCGAGATCCGGCTCGCGGGCGAGACCGCAGGCAAAAAGTTCGACCGCAGCCTTGCCGTGACCATGCGCACGCCCGGCGACGACTACGAACTCGCCGCGGGCTTTCTCTTCACCGAAGGCGTGCTGCGCGCGCCCGAAGACCTGCGCGAGATCACCTACTGCGTCGGCGCGCACAAGCTCGAGCAGCAATACAATGTAGTCCGCGTGCGGCTGCGCCCCGGCACGGCGTTCGACGCCGAACGCCTCCAGCGCAACTTCTACACCAGTTCCAGTTGCGGCGTCTGCGGCAAGGCCTCGCTCGAATCCATCCGAACTTCGGGCGCGGAACGCCTGCCCGACAACGGCTTCACCGTCGCGCCCGCGGTAATTCACAAGCTCAGCGAAGAACTCCGTAAGCGCCAGTCGGTCTTCGAGAAGACCGGCGGCATCCACGCCGCGGCGCTCTTCGACGCCGCTGGCGCGCTGCTGGCGCAGCGGGAAGATGTCGGCCGACACAACGCGGTGGACAAGGTGATCGGCGAGATGTTCCTCGCCCAGAAGCTGCCGCTGAACCGGCACATCCTCTTCGTCAGCGGGCGCACGAGCTTCGAGATCATGCAGAAGGCCGTGATGGCCTCGATCCCCGTCGTCGCCTCGGTCGGCGCGCCCTCGAGCCTCGCCGTGGAACTCGCGCGGGAGTTCAACCAGACGCTGCTCGGCTTTGTGCGTGATGGACGATTTAACGTTTACGCGGGCGAGAGCCGCATATCTGGCGAGTAGTTTAATGTCTCAGACAGCAACTTCAACCAAATGCATGCGCTACATATATACAAAAAAGGGTGAACATTCCGGCATAGAAGCCTCCGATTATTCCAAACACAAAAACAGAAAAAGCACGCTCCGAGGCATCCAAGACTCCATAGAGCGGTGGTAGGTCGATCTCAAATCGTCCTACGGCCGATCCCGCCAACTGTCCCACTCCCATTAAGCCCACAAACCATAGGACAAACGGCAACGAATCTCTCCAATAATGTTCCCCATGGTAAACGACCCAGAAAAAGAGCGCGCTCGTAAGCGAGAGCCCGATCACGGCGCCCAAGAGGTCCACGATTCTATAATTGAATGAGTGTCCCAGCGTTTTGAACCGGCGCCAGCGCCGCAGCACGATCATGCTGGACTCGCCGATCACCACGAGCGATATCAGCGACATCGCGGTAACCATGGCAGCTTTCTACATACCTATAGGCGCGCCTGCCCATCGAATCTATTTCCGCGGCACTTGCGCGCCCGTACCACCCGCGATCGTCTGGTCCATGTCGAACGAGTGCGCCGAATCGGGGAAAGTACCCGCGCGCACTTCCTCGATATACTTCTTCGCCGCGTCGCGCATCGTGCCGGCCAGGTTCGCGTAACGCTTGGCGTGCTTGGGCAGAAAATCTTCAAAGAGCCCCATCGCGTCGTGGAAGACCTGCACCTGCCCGTCGCAGCCGGGCCCCGCGCCGATGCCGATGGTGGGAATCGTGAGCATCTTCGAGAGCTTCTCCGCCAGCGGCGCGGGCACGAGTTCCAGCACCAGCGCGAACGCGCCCGCTTTTTCCAGCGCCTGCGCCGCGAGGATCAAGCGTTCGGCGGCTTCCTGCGAGCGCCCCTGCACGCGGTAGCCGCCGATCATGTGGATCGACTGGGGCGTCAGGCCGATGTGGCCCATCACCGGAATGCCGGACGCCACCAGCGCGCCGACGACCGGCGCCATGCGCCGCCCGCCTTCCACCTTCACCGCCTGCGCGCAGCCTTCGGCCATCGCGCGGCCCGCGGTCTTCAGCGAGGTCGGCAGGTCCGAGGACGAGTACGTCGCAAAGGGCAGGTCAATCACGAGCATCGCTTTCTTGACGCCGCGCGAGACCGCCTTCGAGTGGTGGATCATCATGTCCAGCGTCACGCGCAGCGTTGATTCGTGCCCGAGCACCACCATGCCCAGCGAGTCGCCCACGAGGATGATCGGGATGCCGGCTTCGTCGAGCGTCTTCGCCGACGTGTAGTCGTAGCAGGTCATCATGGGGATCTTCTCCCCGCGCTTCTTCATCTCCCAAAGGTCGTGGATGGTCGTGCGGCGGACGAATGGCATGGCGGCCTCCGGTTCGATTTCCCTTACACAGTCTATGGTGAAGGTGGAGACTCCTAAAGCTCAAAAGCTCCGTTGAGATTCTGTCAGGGGTACTCCTTTGACTCGATTGAAAGCCCTTTTGAGTAGCATATGTACCGGGGATATTTACAGTTAGTGTTCTGGCATTGCGTGTGAGCGGATACATCGCTTGAAATTGAATGCGTAAATCCGGAGCGTTACATATGGGAAGTTTTTTCGAATGGGGTCCTTACTTTCTTGGGGTCCCTCTCGCGGGTACGTGCGGGATGGTTACGGGCAAGGCATTAGAACGTGCAGGTATCATCCATAGCGAATCTGTATTGGGTGTATCTATAGAAATAGCATTGGGTATTTTGGCGTACATATCCTTTAGCGCCATAGCTGGAATCGTTATTTGGCTTTATCTAGACAAAAAAGAGAAGTACATAGGATGTTCATTCGTAGAATCTCTCCTCATGATTCCTGTTCTTGCCGTTTATGCAATTGTTATTGTTTTCACTTGTTAGCCTTCCTGAATCTATTCAAAACACGTGCTCGCGAAACAACTCTCACTCGCCGCCTTCCATCTCCACCACCAGCCGCGGGCGCAGCACGGCGTCCTTCTTCGCGTCCAGGTCGCCTTCGGGATAGAATCGGATGTGGTATTTCGGCTCGTCCTTGAGCACCCGCACGAGCAGGCCGTTGTTTACGGCCTTGCCTTCGGTGATCTCGCGAATGTAGCTGGTCACGTCCCACGAGCGCCACAGGCCCTTCTGGTCGTCGAACGCGAGTTGCGCGTCGGGTTTGTCCTCAGCGTCCTCGGCGCCCGACGCCCCACCCTTCTCCCACGCAATGCGCTTGCGCTGGTCGGCGTTCTTCCACGTGCCCGCGTTCGGCGTCCAGGCTTTCTTCAGGCGGAAGAGTGCCACCACCGCGCCGTCGGCCTTGGGCGCCTCGGTCTCGTAGAGTTCCAGCGTCGCTTTGCGTATGCGGCCCTTGCCCAAGCCCGTCTCAAGGCCGTCGAAGCGGATGAGCACGCGCTGGAGGTCGTTGTACGAGCCAACCTTCAGGCCCTCGTGAACGTCCACGTCGGTGCGTTCCTCATTCTTATAGTAGCGGTTGATCTGGTCGATCTGGATGCCCACGTAATCGGGCGAAGGCTGTGCGCCGTTCTGGAAGATCACGTGCCGCAGCTTGCCCACGCCCGCTTCCTTCCCGGCCGACGCGATGGTCTCGCGGTCCGCCGGCGTGAGCCCGCTCGCCGGGTCGTTCAGCGCCGGTTGCAGCGCCGCCAGGGCCACGCGAGTGGCTGCCTCATCCTTATCGGCCAGCGCCTTGCGCAGGACCGCCAGCTTTTGGGCGAGCTCGTCGCGCTGGGTAGCGTGATGTTCAAGGTCGAAACGCCGCTGCCAGCACAGGGGCAGCGCGAGCTTCTGCCCCGCGTACTGTTCCGTCAGCCAGCGCGCCGGATCGTTGCCCTCGTTGAGTCCTTTCGCGACCACCAACGTCCAGAGCGCGGGCCGGAAGCGTGCGGCGGGGATATCTTTCTGATGCACGGCCAGGCGTTCGAGTTCGATCGGCGCGAGGCGCTCCACCGCGATCTTCATCTCGGCCTTGTCGTCGAGCAGCACAACTAAGTTGCGCCCGTCCACGCCGCTGAGCGTCCCCTTGCTGCGCCCCATGCCCGGCGGGAGCGTCACCGTCGAACCTTCGCGCGCGGCGGCGCCTTTCAGCGCCGCGTCGTAGAGGTCCTTCACCGCCGCGGACTGCTCGGCGAAGCCCGCGAGCACCTCCGCGGGCGCTTCGATGCCGCCCACGCGCAGCACCGCGTCCGCCGCGGGCTTGCAGAGCGCCTCTGCTTTTGAGGGATCGCCCGCAGCGAGGGCCTCGTCGAAGTCGCGAAAGAACTTCGGCCACGCCACGCGCGCGGCCTCTTCGAGCCGCTTCTGCATCGCTTTGCGTTCGTCCTCCGCCTTATCCAGCAACTTAGCGAGGTGCACGGCGGCCTTCTGGAACTCGGGCTCCGGATGCGCGCGCAGGTCCGCCACGGCCTTCTGCGCCTCGGCCTCCTTCCCCTCCGTCACCAGGTTCTCGATGCGCTCCATGGCCGTCACCAGCGCCTGTTCCTTCCGCGCCGAGAGCGTTTCGCTCACGGCCTGCAAGCGCCGCCGGCCGCTCTGCTGTGCCCACGGCGAGGCTTCCGGCAGCGCGGCGACGGCCTGCGCGATGCGCTGCGTCGCGAGCGTGAAGAGTTCCTGGTCGGCGAGTTCCTGCGCACCCTCGGCCGCGTCGCGCGCCGCCTGCCGCGCTTCGGAATCGATCCGCGCGTAGCAGCGCTGCAAGGCTTGCGTAGCGGCGGCATGCACCGCAGGCTGCGCCGAGGCCGCCAGCGGCTTCAGTTCGCCGATGGCATTCAAGAGGACGTCGCGCTCGGGCCGCTCGCCCAGCAGCGACTCAAGCGTCTCCACGTAAGCCAGTTGCGCGGTGGGGTCGTCTTTCTTTACTGCTGGGATGGTTTTGGGAACGGTTGGAACGGGCACGAGCGGCGGCGGAACCGGGACCCCAGGCGCGGCCGGCCCTGGACCTTCCGCCTGGACGGCCGATCTCTGCCCGAGCGAGTACGCCGTCAGCCCGATCAGGGCCGCCAGCGAGAGCAGCAGGAGCGCGGCCAAGGCGAGCTTCGTCCGGCGCGGCAGCACGGGAAAGACGCCCGACTTCGCGCCGCCCGGCGTTTCCGCGTAGACCATGCGGACGATGTCGGGATTCTCATTGGGCGGCGGCGCCTTGAGCTTCGATTCCGACTTCTGCGTGGAGGCCGGCTTCGCCTTCGGCGCTTTGCCCTGGTCCTCCGCGTCGAACTCGGCGTCGAGTTCCTCGCGCATGACGCGAATCTGCGTGCTGGTGGGGGAATCCGCCAATTCCGAGCCCGGCGGCGGGAAGACCTGCTCCGGCGCCTTGGCCGTCTTGATCTGCTGCACCAACTGGACCTGCAGTTTCAGCCGCGTCGAACGCGCGGTATCGAAGATCTCTTTGCGCTTCGGGTCGTCCTTCTCCAGGCAGCGCGGGCAGACGGGCAGCCCGCCGATGACCGCGAAGTCCTCGGCCTCGGCCTCCTCCGGCGGGATCAACTTCCCGCAAGACTCGCAGTACAGGATCTTGCCAGTCATCTGCGCCTGAACGGCGTCCATCCTTTTGGCCTCCCGCGTCCGGTGATGTAGACGCGGGTGAAGCTGGTTTTGAGAGCATGAATCATGCGCCGAATCGCATAATCAACGAACCCATAACTCTATTTGGCTCAAACGGCTACACGTTTCTCCACGCACTTCCCTTGTCCCACCCGTTCTCTGCCTTCTGCTTTCCGCCTACCGCTGTCCCTATTTCGCCGCCTTGCAGCAGCGCACGCCGGAACGCTCGCGATTGATCAGCGCGGGAATCTGCCGCGCGCGGCAGGAGATCGTCAGTTCCGGCGTGCGCACGCTGTCGGTCCAGTCGCCGCCGAAGATGATCTCGTCCTTCTCGTCCCCGTCGGTCCATTCGGAGACGTTCCCGGACATGTCGTAGACCCCCTGCTTCGAGCGGCAGTTCGTGAACGTCCCGCTCGGGAACGGGCGCTTCTGCGACTCCGGATCGAAGCCCGTCGCGCAGATGCCGGAGACGTACGACTCGCCGTACGGCCACTTTGCGTCGGCCTCGCCCATGCAGGCGCGCAGCCACTGTGCGGTGGTGCAGAGCGACTTGCCGGCCTTGCGGCAGAGTTCGCGCGCCTCCAGGATCGTGTTCACGCTCGTCTCGGGCGCTTTGCCCGCCACGTTGGGGAACTCGAAGCGGTCGATCAGGAACGCGGGCACGTCCGTGCGGCCGGCCTGCGGCAGCGAGACCCGGCCCGCGGGGATCTTCACCATGTTGCGGTCGGTCGCGCCGGGGTCGATGGTCACGGACGGGTCGCTGTCGCGCGAGACCAGCAGCGTCGCCTCCTGGTTCTCGCAGCCCGAACGCTTGAACGTCAGCACGTACAGCCCCGGCGGCATCTCGCGGTCCTTGATCGGCGTCGCCCCCAGCGCTTCGCCCGCGCCGGGGCTCTCGCCGGTGTCCGGCAGTGTGTTCCCGGCCGCGTCGGCGATCATGCGCGCCGAGACCTCCGCCGGACCGCCAATGGTATTGATCGTCACCGCGCGGATGCCCATCGCCTTCTTGCGGATGGCGTTCGCTTCCTTGTGCTCCTTGTCGCGCGCGAGCGCCTCGTCGGCGAAGGCCAGCGCCGCGGGATAGTTCGGCGGCGGCTTCATGAAGTTCTTGGCCTTGAAGACGAAGCGCTCCACTTCGAGGCGGTTCTGGCAGCGGTCGATGCCCTGCAAGCCCTTCTTCACTTCCGGCGAATCGGGCTCCTGCGCCTGCGCCAGCCGGAACGCGCTGTCGGCATCCTGCAGCACCTTGCGCGCCTTCTCGGCCTGCTTGTCGAAGTCCATCGCCGAAGGCAGGATGTCCACGACCAGTTCGGCTTCCTGCAAGTTCTTCGAGCCCGTCTGGATCTTCGCGGCCACTTCTTCCCTGCGCAGCCGCTCCCGGTCGCGCTCTTCCTTCGCGCTGTTGGCAAAGCCCCAGCCCAGCGCCAGCGCCGAGACCGTAATGGCCGCCACGATGGCGAAGGTGACGCTCTTATGCTTTCTCGCCTTGCGCGCCGTCGTGCCGAAGAACCCGAGCGGTGCCGCCGAGATCGGTTCGCCCGCGTTGAAGCGCCGGATGTCTTCGGAGAGTTCCCGCCCGCCCCGATAGCGCCGGATCTTGTCTTTTTCGAGACATTTCAGGCAGATCGTCTCGATGTCCACGTGCACGCGCGGGTTCAGCTTGCGCGGCGGCACGGGGTCTTCGTCCAGAACCTTGCGCAACACGGCCATCGTCGTCGGGCCGTCGAACGGCGGCTGGCCGGTGAGCATCTCGTAGAGCACCGCGCCCAGCGAATACACGTCGCTCTGCCCGTCCACCTGGTCGAGCCGGCCCTCGGCCTGCTCGGGCGACATGTACGAGGGCGTGCCCATCGTCGTGCCCGACTGCGTGATATGCAGGTCCTCGTCCACGCGCTTGGCGAGGCCGAAGTCCATGATGCGCGCGTGGCCCGTCGCATCCACGATGATGTTCGCCGGCTTCACGTCGCGGTGGATCACGCCCTGCTTCGAAGCGTAATCGAGCGCCTCGGCGGCCTGTTCGACGATCTGCAGCGCCAGGCGCGGCGAGACCGGGCCCTTCTCGAGGAGCTGCTTGACCGTCTCGCCCTCGATGAAGTCCATTACGAAGTACGGCTTGCCCTGGTAGATGTCGATCGAGTGGATCATCACGATGTGGGCGTGCTGCAGCCGCCCCGCCGACTGCGCCTCACGCTGGAAGCGCTTCACGTCTTCGTCGGTGGCGCCTTCGCCCGCGAGCAGCACCTTGATCGCGACTAGGCGGCGCAGGTTCGGATCGCGGGCTTTGTAGACGATGCCCATCCCGCCGCGGCTCAGCTCGTCCAGAATCTCGTAGGGACCGATCTTGTCGGGGAGATGGCGCTTGTTGGACTTTACTGTGCGCGAACCCGCCGAGAGCGTCGAGTCGGAGCTCGGTTCGACCGAGGGCATCTTGCCGCTGCCCTTCGCCCCCGGCGCTGCCGCGCGAATCTCGCCGCCGCCATTCCCGCCGCCCGCCCCCGCGCTCACCGTCTGCATGCGCGGCTCAAAGCGGTGCCCGCACGCCGGACAGACGTGCACCCGCGAGCTGCCCTGAAGCGCCCGCGCATCCACGATCATCGTCCGGCTGCATTTGGGACACGAAACGTCCATGTTAAAGATATTAACAGAGAGCCGGTCGTTACGGCCACAGGCTTTCGGCACTCAAAACAACCCAAGAATCAACACAGCGAAACAGAGCCGCAGCGGCCGCAGAGGAAGTTGGTCTAATGAATAGCCCGTGAAGTTCTATGCGGACTTTGTGTCTCTGCGCCTCTGTGTTGAAGTCGTTTTCCGTTGCCGTTCGAACTCAATACACCACCGCATCCTTCGCCGGAACCCACGCCTCCCCCGCCCCGCTGAAGCGCACGGCCAGCCACTCGCCACGCTGCTCGGAGATAATGAACTCCGCGCCTTCCTTCACCGCCTTGTCGAACGCCGGCGCGTAGCTCTCGCCATTGCCCTTGCGCGCGGTCGTCTCGCGCAGCACTACCCCATGCCGCGTCTGCGCTTCCTCTTGATACCCAAGCCCCGCGCTCAGCGAGAAGACCGCGCTGAAAGCCAGCGTCACGAGCGTGCCCCAGCCCAGCGAACTCCGCCCCCGCCCCGCCTGCGGGAAGGCCAGCAACCGTACCGCCGCCAGAAGAAACGCCGCCGCCCACGCCGCCGCCGCAAACCACAGCCGTTCGTGCTCCGCAAGGCTCGCGTGCCAAAAAAAGACCCGCTTCCACCAAGCGTCGCCCGCGCCTTCCAGCCTCGGCGCATCCGGCAATGCCGCCAGCGCCGCTCGCAAGTTGGCGTCCACGTAAGGATCGCGCGGCAGCAACCGCTGCGCGCGGCGGTACGCCGCCAGCGCCGAACCCGGCCGCCCCGCACGCATGTACGCATTGCCCAAGTCGAAGCAGATCGCCCCGTTCTCATACCCGCCGCTCAGGATGCTCTCGTACAGCGTCGCCGCTTGCAGAAAATCCTCCGGCGACTTGGCCGCGTCGAAGTGCTCCTGTGCTAGATTGAAGAGCCGCTGCCGGTCTCCTTCAGCGTCTGCTTTTCCAGCGCCAAACAGCGTCAACGGTGAAACCAAGGTAAGCACCACAAACAGTGGAAACAGGATCAGCAGTGCTATGAGCGCATTCAAGGCCAGCCGGTGATTAAGTGCGCCGCTCACGCGACCACCTCCCGGTCCAGCCGTCCGGCCAACTCGTCCACACGCTTGCGCAATCCCGCCAGATCGCCCCCGCTGGCCCCGCCGTACGCGGACAACTCCAGTGTCTCCAGCAGCGCGAGCAACTCTTTGCGCGCCTCCTCCGAGGCCCCGCCCGCGGCCAACGCTTCCGCGGCATCGCGCGGCGTCAGCCCGGCTTCGGGCAGATTGCGCAGGTCCGCCGCCAGCCCGAGCAGCGCCGCGCGAACCTGCGCCGCCGCTTCCACGCCTGAACTCGGTGCGGCCCCCAGCCGCCGCCGCGTCTCGCGCAAGGCCCTCGAACGCCGCTGCCGCGCCGGATCGGCCGCGAACCGCCGCTGCCGCGTCACAATGAAGCTCATGCCGAGATACGCGGCCAGAAGAATCAGCGGCAATGCGGCGTACATGCGGACGTCGTAGCGGCGGTCGGCAAGTTCCTCCGCGTCCGTGAGGTTGCGGTAGATGCCGCCCTCGGCCTCCCGCAAGTCGTTCTTGCCCGGCGCCACACGCGGCCCGCCGTGGACCTCCACGGTATTCACTCGCGCTGCGTCCGTGACCTGGAGTTCTACCGGCTGCGACGACGCGCGCTCGAACGTCTCCTTCTTGGGGTCGAAGTACGCCATCGAGACCGGCGGGAGGTTCACGCCCGCGCGCTTGGGCCGCAGCGCGTACTTGAAGCGTTTCGCGCCTTCCGCGATCTCACCCACGGGCCGTTCGTCGATGATCGTGAAGTCGTTCGCCAGCGCCTCATTCTTCGCAAGGTCCGGCGGCCCGATCAGGTTCAGCGAGCCGCCCCCGGCCGTGGGCGTCACCACCAGTTCCAGCGTGAGCGGGTCGCCGACGCGCAGGCTCTTAGGCTGCGCCTCCGCGCGCAGTTCCACCGCGCCGATCGCGCCGGTAAAATCCGCGGGCGCGTTCTTCGCGAGCAGGTCCACTATCTCCACCTGCACCTCAGGCGCGACTACGTACAACTCGCGCGTCGCCGGCGCTCCGCCGTCCAGCCCGGTGATGAACGGCCCGCGCAACGTCACCGGCCCGAAACTCACCTTCAACGGCTTCTCGGCGACGTACTCCAGCGTGAACTCGTACACCCAGTACTCGTACGCCTTGCCGTCGGCGGCCGTACGGTTCTCGCGGCGCGCCTTCGGCAGCAGGATCGCCTGCCGGCTGCGCTCAAACAGGTCGAAGGGCGTGCTGCCTCGCACCGTAAGAGAGGGAATCACGAATCCGCGGTCCTGCGTGAGCATCGGTGAGAGGTACTTGCTCACGTCCGTCTTGCACTCGGCCCCCGCGGGCCCTTGCGGAAGCCAGGGGATGCGCAGCGTCGCGGGCCTTAAGTATCGCATGGGCTCCCGATCGCGTTCCCGGGCCGGAATCGGCTTCATCAGAACGCGGGCGGTGACCTTGAACGGCTGCGTCGGGTAGACGCGCTTGGGCTGCACGTCGATCTCTAGCATCACCGTGTCCTGCTTGTCGGGAGGCTTCACGTTCAGCGTGAGCGCCTCGCTCCGATACGCCTTGCCGTCCACGGTCACCGTGGCCGGCGGAATCTCCAGCCGCCCGCCGCGCTTGGGCGTAAGCATGTACGAGAACTTCAGCAGCTTCGTCCGCTGCCCGTTCACGATGCTGAGGCTGTTCTCCGTCTGCCCTTTCTCGACGCTGAAATCCTGTTCCAGCCCTTTCACGTCCGGCTCGGCGTCGTCCGGCGCGTTGAAGACGCCGACCACGTAGAGCACGCTCTCGCCGATCCACGTCTCGCTCTGCTCCAACTCCGCCTCCACGCGCACCGGGCGTTCCGCCGCCGCGACGAAGCCCGGCGCGCACGCCGCCAGCGCCGCCAGCACACACCCAAAAAGTTGCATGGTCCATCGGCTCATGCGCGCATTCACCAATCCTTGTCCACCGGTTCCGGCGTGACCAAAAGCGCCTTGAACTCCTCCAGCTTGCGCCGCCGCTCCTGCTCGCGCTCCTGTACCCGCCGCAGGATCGCCTCGGCCTGCTCCTTGCTCATCTCCTTCGGCTTCGGCTGTTCCTTCCGATCCTGTTTCTTATCCTGATCTTTCATGTCCTGCTCGGACTTCTTCGGGTCCTCGCTCTTGTCCAGACTCTTATTCTGATCCTGGTCCTTCGACTTCTCCTGGTCTTCTTTCTTGTCGTCCTTCTTCTGCTCCTGCTGCTGGTTCGGGTCCGGCGGCTGCGCCTTCGCGATCTCCTCCAGAATCTTCCGCGCCTCCTCGGCCTCGAGAAACGCCGCGTTGCGGTCCTCGTCCTTCAGCTTCTTCAATGCCTCGACCTGGTGCTCGACCGCCTTCGGCGCAAGATCCACCGCCTTCTGCAGGCCCTCCTGCACCTTCTTCGGGTCCGGCGGCTGCGGCTGCCCGGGTTGCGGTTGCGGCGCGGGTTGCGGAGACGGCTGCGGTTGCGCGTGCTGCTTTTCGAGTTCCTCCAGTTCCATCTGGGCGCGCTCGCGCATCAGCCGCGTGCGGTGCATGGTCTTGTCCTGGAGCTTTGTGAGTTCGAGCGTCTCCTTCTTGCGCGCCGTGTCCACCAGCGGGATCGGCACGCTCGGCGGCTGCGCGTCCGGCGGCAACGGCGCCAGCGCGCCCGCGATGTTCGTCTGCTTTTCCAGGTCGTATGCGAGCAGCCGCCGGAACGGCGCCGCCGCGTCCCAGATCTTGTCGAGGCTCTCGATGGCCTTCCCCTGTGCTTCGGCCGCGGGCGCGGCGGCGGGTTCGTCCAGCCGTCCCGCGGCTTCCGCCATCGCTTTGCCGGCCTCGTCGGCCCAGGTCTCGAGCTGCTTGAGCGCCTTCGCCGTCTCCGGATCGGGTTGCGCGGGCGGCCCCGGCGGTTTTCCCGGCTGCGGAGCCTGCTGCGGCGACGCGGCCTGCCGAATCTTCTCTTTCAACGCCGGGATCTCTTCGGCCAGTTCGTCCTGCGCGCGCTTGGCCTCCGCGAACGCGTCGCGCACCGCGCCGGGCGTCCCGCCCAACTGCTCCGAGAGCGCCTGCAGGCCCTCCTCCGTCTTGGTCAGGTATTCGACGAACGCGAGCAGGTCCATCTCGTCGCGGCGCTTCTGCTGGTCCTTCTTGCGCCAGAGTTCCAGGTAGTACTTCACCCACGCGCGGAGCAGTTCAAGGTTCCGCCGCGCGCCCGCGTGGTTCGGGTCCAGGTCCAGGCACTCGCGGAAGTGCTTCACCGCCGCGGCCATCGCTTCGAGCACCTGCGGACGTTTGCCCTCTTCGAGTTCCTCCGGCTTCTCGCCCGCGAGCTTCTTCGCCGCGTCCGCGTCGAGACACCCGAGGTTGAAGCGCGCGGCCGTTGCGATGCGCTTGTCCTTCGCGCTCCCGGCCTCCTCGTACTTCGCGCGCGCGCCCTCCGCGTCGCCCTTACGCTGCAGCGCCGCGCCGAGGTCGAACGCGGCCACCGCGGCCTCGTGTTCCAGCGTGCGGCTCGCCGCCGCCGCGAACTTCTCCCGCGCGCCCTCGTACTCCGACTTCTTGTACAGTTCGAGCCCCTCCGCGATCAGCCTCGGCGCGTCCTTGCCGGGTTCTTTCTGTTTCAAGTCCTCCGGCGCTTCCGCGGATTTTCCGCTCTTCTCGGCGCTCTTGGCTTCCGGCGCCGGCGGCGTCTTCGCCGCCTCTGCCGCGCGAACGCTTCCGCACAGACTCGCGGCCATTAAGAGCGCCAGCGCCGCCGCGCCCGCCGGAACCGCCCCGGCTTGCTTCTTGGCAACCTCCGCCTGCTCGCCGCCCTTTTGGCCGCGCTCTTTCTTATCCACTTTGTCTTCGCGCCGCGGTGCGTAGGGCCGGATGAGCAAATCCAGCGCGAGGCAGAGCAGCGCCAGCCCCAGGAAGATCTGGAAGCGTTCCTCCAGCCGCTTGCGCTTCAGTTCCGCGCCCTCCTCGCCGCGCAGCCGCGCGAGATGGTCCACGTAGATCTGGCCCAGGTCATACGCTTTTGTCCCCACCGAGACGAACGCGCCGTTGGTGCGCTTGGCGATCTCGTCGAGCGTGTTCGCGTCCATCTTCGACCACACCTGCTGGCCCTCGCGCGTCAGCCACGTGCCGCCCTTCTTGCTCGGCACGCGCGCGCCCTGCGCCGCGTCGCCAAGGCCCACGGAAAAGATCGTCACCTTGCGCTCGCCCGCCGCGTCCGCGGCCAGCAGCGGATAGGACTCGTGGTCCTCGCCGTCGGTGATCAGCAGCAGCGCCTCGTCGCGGTCGCCTTCTTTGGGCAGAATCTCCAGCGCCTTGCGGATCGCGTCGCCGATGGCCGTGCCGCCGCGCGGCGCGCTGGACGTATCGGTGTCGTCCAGCGCAAGACGAAAGAACCCGTAATCGCTCGTGAGCGGGCACTTCACCGCCGCGCGGCCGGCAAACGCGATCAGCCCTACGCGCTCGCCTTTCAAGCGCGTGAGCAGCACCTTCAGGTCCGCCTTCGCGCGCTCCAGCCGGTTGGGCGGCACGTCCTCGGCGAGCATCGACTTCGAGACGTCCAGCAGCACGTACAGGTCGCAGCCGCGCGAGCGCACCTCCAGGAAGTACTCGCCCCAGCGCGGACGCGCCAGCGCCAGCACCGCGCAGACCAGCGCCGCGGCGCTTAAGGACGCCTTGAGCCAGAAGCGCGCGGCGCTTTCCGCCGGCACGAGCCGCGGCTCCATCGCCGCCGCGACGAAGTCCCGCACCGCGCGCCGCCTGCGCGCGCGCGCATACACCGCCAGCCCGATCCACAGCGGACCGAGCCAGAGCAGGTACAGGGCTTCGGGATACTGCCATTCCATGACTACGGTTTCCTGGTTATCTAGTTCTCTGGTTACCTAGTTATCTGGTTTGCTGGTTCACCCGTTTGCTCGTTTTCCAAAACCAGAAAACCACCGTTCGCCGTTAAGGCATCGTTCTGAACCTCGTCGCCGCCAGCAGCGCCTCCACGAGCAGCAGCACGAGCCCCACGGCCAGCGGCCACGCGTAGAGCTCGCGGTACTCCATGTACACGGCCTTCTCGGTCACGCTCCTTTCGAGTTGGTCGATGCTCGCGTACACGTTCAGCAGCGCGCCGGTGTCGTCGGCATGGAAGTACTTTCCGCCGGTGGTCTCGGCCGCCAGCTTGAGAATCTTGTCGTCGAACTCCACGCGGTGCGGCTGCAAGACCTGATTGCCGAAGAAATCCTGCGCCGGGAACGGCGCCTCGCCCGTGTGCCCGATCCCAACCGTGTAGATCTTGATCCCCTCCTGCTTCGCCAGCGCGATCGCGTCCTCGGGAGAAACTTCGCCCGCGTCGTTCACGCCGTCGGTGAGCAGCAGGATGATCTTGCTGCGGGCCTTGGCGTCCTTCAGGCGTTCGACGCAGAGCGCCAGCGCGTCGCCGATCGCCGTCTGCAGTTCCTCCTGCAGCAGTTCCGCGTTGAGGATATTGCCGCGCCGGTCCTGGATCGGCTTGGGCGTGTCGAGGTTCTTCACCAC
>JACQFI010000025.1 GCA_016200135.1 Planctomycetota bacterium | reverse complement strand
TGCCACCACCGGCGGAGGGTCCAACAACAAGACAGTCGGTTGACTTGTGTACGCTGGTCACAACTCTAATGTCATATGCCTCAGCAAGTTCTTTCAACTCGTGCCTGCGTGTTATCGTGATCCCAGTAAAACATACAGTCTTCCTTTTATCCCCCTTCATCTTTTTCGTTGGACAATAACTTGCGTAATCCTTGCTCTGAACTGTGTCTCCAAACAATGGAATTACTATCTGCAATCCGTTATTGTTGCTTGTAGGATTAGTTTTAACCTCGATTTTACTTGGCATTTCATGCGAACTACCTGACGGTCCGTCTGATTCGCAACTACTGCATAGTACCAAAACAAGATCAGACTTTTTTTCGATAAAAAGTACTGATTGACCGACTATCGCCTCTGCCCCGCATTTGTCGCAAGCAAGATAAAATCTTGGGGGTGAGTTGCTTCCGCCTAAATCACTAAATTTAAGCATAAGGAAATTTCTCCTTGCCGAGTAACGGAATTACTATTGCATCTGAAACAAAGTATAAGTTTAGGCGTTTCATTCCTGGGATAGCATCTGCTCAAATTCATCCTCACTAATGATTTTAATGTCAAGTTGCTTCGCTTTGGTTAGCTTCGAGCCCGCCTCTTCGCCCGCGAGCACGTAGTCGGTCTTCTTGCTCACGCTACCCGCGGCTTTGCCGCCGCGGTCCTTGATCATCTGCTCGGCCTCTTCGCGCTTGAACTTGGTGAGCGTGCCGGTGAGCACGAAGGTCTTGCCCGCGAATGCGCCGCCGGCCGCCGCGGCGGCCTTGCGCTTCTCGGCGGTGAGGCTCTTCGTGTTCAGGCCCGCCTTGACTAAGCGGTCCACGAGCTTCTTCTCACGCTCGTCGCGGAAGTAATCGAAGACGGCTTGGCCCATGATCGGGCCGACGCCTTGGACATGCTGGAGTTCTTCCGCGCTGGCGGCGCGCAGCGCTTCGAGCGAGCCGAAGTGCTCGGAGAGCAGTTCCGCGTTGCGTTCGCCCACGTGCGGCATGTTGAGCGCGGCCAGGAAGCGCGCGAGGTCGTTCTGTTTGCTCGTCTCCAGGCGCTTGAGCAAGTTGTCGGCGGTCTTCTCGCCCATGCGCTCGAGCTTGAGCAGGTCGTCCTTCGTGAGGTCGTAGAGGTCGGCCGGATCCTTGACTTTGCCCTCGGCGATGAGCTTGTCCACGAGCTTCTCGCCGAGATCCTCAATATCCATGCAGCCGCGCGAGGCGAAGTAGATGACGCGTTCGCGGTAGCGCGCGGGGCAGTTCGGATTCACGCACCAGCTCGTCTTGACGACGCGCGTGCGCTCCTTCTCCTTGCGCTCGATCTCGCGGTGCTCGATCTTGCCCTTACATACTGGGCACTCGTCGGGCATCTTGAAGGCGCGCTCCTTGCCCGTGCGCTTGTCATTCACCACGCGAACGACCTGCGGGATAATCTCGCCGGCCTTCTCGATGATGACGTGATCGCCGATGTGGATGTCCTTCTCTTCGATCTGGCTCTGGTTGTGCAGGCTCGCGTAGGTGACGGTGGTGCCGGAGGCGAAGACGGGTTTGAAGCGCGCACGCGGCGTGAGCACGCCCGTCTTGCCAACCTGGACCTCGATGTCCTCGACCACGGTCTCGACCTGTTCGGGCTGGTACTTGTACGCGATGCCGTAGCGGTACGACTTCGAGGTCGTGCCGAGTTTCTCCTGCATCTCGAGCTGATCGACCTTCACCACGATGCCGTCGGTGTCGAAGTCGAAGCCGCCGCGCTTGTGCTCCCAGTGGCGGATGTACTCGAGCGCGCCCTCGATGTCCTCGCGGACCTCGTGCCCGGGCACCACCGGCAGGCCCCACGCAGCGGCGAGTTTGAGGAACTCGGAGTGCCGCGCGCAGTCGAGGCCCTCGAAGACGCCGGTGGTATGGACGAAGATGCGCAGGCCTCGCTTCGCGACCTCGCCAGGGTCCTTCATCTTGATGGAGCCCGAGGCCGAGTTGCGCGGGTTGACGAAGCCTTCCTCGCCCTGCTCTTCAAGCGCCTTGTTGAGCCGCGCGAACTCGCTGCGCGGCATGTAGACTTCGCCGCGCAGTTCGATGAACTTGGGCGGCTTCTCTCCTTCGGGGAGATTCAGGCGCAGTGGGATCGAGCGCAGCGTGCGCAGGTTGCGCGTGATGTCCTCGCCGCGCTCGCCGTCGCCGCGCGTGAGCCCGCGCGTAAAGCGGCCGTCCTCGTACCAGAGGCTCACCGCCGCGCCGTCGATCTTGAGTTCCACGCTGTAGGCAGGCTGGCGGCCCTCGAGAAGTTTCTTCACGCGTTCGTCGAACTTGCGGACTTCGTCCTCGTTGTAGGTGTTGTCGAGCGAGAGCATCCACTTCTTGTGCGGGACCGTCTCGAAACTCTCGCCTTCCTTGAGCTCGTTGCCGACGCGCTGCGTGGGCGAGTCCGGCGTGCGCAGATCCGGGTGCGCGGCCTCGAGGTCCGCGAGCTCGCGGTAGAGCTTGTCGTAGTCCTGGTCGCCGATCTCGGGGCGCTGTTCCACATAATAGAGCCGGTCGTGCCGCGCGATCTCGGCACGCAGCCAAGCCGCGTGCGCGGCGGGATCGTTTGCGGACGGGGCGTGTTTGCTCATGAGGGGCAAGGATAGCAGGCTTTTGGCGGGGTCAACGGCACGGGCTGTTTCACGCAAAGAACGGCACGGCGTGTCTCGCGCAAAGACGCAAAGGCGCTAAGAACGACACAGAATGAACGAATAATATAAAGAATCGGTTGTTGCCGTTCTTTGCGCCTTAGCGTCTTTGCGCGAGAAAGTATTTCAGAGGATTTCTTCTTCCTCGAGCGGCGTGTGCAGGAAGGCAGTGGCGTTACGGCTGAGCACCAGCGGGCGCTCGGGGTCTTCGAACTCGGCGTGCTGCTCGAACCATTCGCGCAGCGGGCGGTCCTTGCCGGCGGCGATCTCGTCCCAGTGCAGGCCGCTGGCGTAGACGAGCTTCGCGGCGCCGACTTCGCCGACGACGAAGTTCAGCGCCTCGGTGGCGCTGGCTTCGCTCCACTTCGATTCGGGCAACGGGACAAGGCCGAGCGAACTGAGCCAGACGTTCTCGTATTCGGCCAGGCGCACGTGGCCCTGCCAGCCTTCGGACGGGCCATGCACAAACGGATCGATCCAGAAGTTCGTGTAGCGGAAGCGTTTCACGACCTGCTTGAAGAGCGAGACCGCGCCGACCCCCGCAGGCAGATGGACGCGCAGAAAGCGCTTGGCGTTGCGGAGGGACTCGCAGATTGGCCACCATTCGGCGGGGCTCTTGATCCAGAGCTCGAAGTCTTCGCTGGAAAGCGTGAGGTCGATCAAGGCCGCGGAGCGCGACGGGAACGCGGCGTGGGTCTCGCCCACGATGCGGTCGAGCGCCTCCGCGTGCCGCCACATCCTGGCCGGGTGCCAGCGGTGGAACTCGTCCCGCACGCCCTTGGCGTTGGGGCCCATGAGGAGCGCGCCCTCGAAGCCGTCGGGCAGCGCGGGCGAGCCGCCGGGGCTGCCATCAGGCACCAGGACACAG
>JACQFI010000029.1 GCA_016200135.1 Planctomycetota bacterium | reverse complement strand
GATCCCTTGTTTCCAAACAATCCCCTGCAAGTCACGTCGGATGATCTCCAGGAATCGATCAAAGCGTGCTTCTGCGCGGGCGGCCACCTGCTGGCGCCGTGCGGTCGCCGACATGGCCTGCGTAGTGGAGTTGACGGCGACGATCATGGCGGTGGCCAGCGCGATGGCGATGACCATCTCGATCAGGGTGAAGGCGCGTGCGTTCCGGCGTGGGCGGGACATCATTTCTTGACCGCTTTCTCGTCGTAGGTGAGGATCGTGTAGGTTTCTGCGGGCTTGAACGGCGCGTCAGGCGAATAGACCTTCAAGGTAAGCCGCTTCAGGCCTTGGAGGTCCGCCAGTTGGGCCTTCTCGACGTCGGCCCTCCAGGTCCAGCCGGGCAGGTCGTCGAACTCGCCCGAGGGATGAACTTCAGCGCCGCTGCGCAATTCGTCGAGCTTGGATTCGCACAGGCGCTGAATTTTCGCCGTTGCGCGGGCGCAGATGCTGCGCTGGAGAGAAGCGTGGTTGGCGGAGAGCAGGAGCACGAGCGCGCCTGCCGCGATGCCGAGGGCGACGATGACTTCGACGAGCGTGAAGCCGCGCCGGCAGCGCGCGTCAGCGTTCATCGTAGGTGACCTCGTTCTGGAGCGGGTCGAGGTGGAGCGAGACGGCGGCGCCGTCTTTGTGAATAAGGTCGATGAAGAGATCGGGGAGCACGCCGCGCGAATCGAAATAGAATACGACTGGCGATGCCAGTACGTCCGCTTGCTTACGAATGGCCTTGATCGCTACATAGCCGGGGAGACTGCCTGAACGCAGGGGTGCAAGCATGTCCAGAGATCCCGCGCGCCGCTCTGCCGGCTGGTAGACCGCATATTGGCCTTGTTCAGCGTCGATTCGGAGCGCGTAAAGGCGTTCTTCCGCGACGGCCTTTTCGCGGTAGGTCTCGATCAGGTTGCCGAGTTTGCGGCCTTCCGCGATGGTCTGCTGGCGCGGGCTGCCCCACGAGAAACGGACGATCACAAGGCCCATGAACACGACCGCGAGGGCCAGCGTCACGGTCAGCTCGATGAGCGTGAAGCCGCGCGAGCGAATCTGCATGCGCTTCATTTCTGCGGCTCGTCCATCGTCAGGGAAGAAAGGTCGGCGTTGACGCCGGTCCCGCCTTCGGCGCCATCCGCGCCCAGCGAGATGATCTCGAACTTCCCGCCTTCCGACTTGTAACCGAATTCGTGGCCCCAAGGATCCTTGGGAACTCTCGTACCTTTTAAGTATCCGCCTTCCTGCCACTTGGGACAGTCGCCAGGCTTATTGACCAACTCGTCCAGCGAGTTGGGCATGCGCCCGCACTGGGCCTGGAATTCGATGACCGCGCCTTCGAGTTGCGAGAGTTGCGCCTTCGCCGCCGCGACCTTGGCCTGGTCGGTCTTGCCGGCGTAGCGCACGATCACGAGCGTGGCCAGGATGCCGATGATGGCGATGACGACGGTCAGTTCGACGAGCGTGAAGGCGCGTGAAACCACAGAGAACTGAGGATACACACGGATACGCCGCTTCATGCTAAAAGGAGGGTTCATTTGACGGTCCTTTCCAAGTCCTATTCGTATCTGCGTTCATCCGTGTGCATCTGTGGTTCCGATCAGTTTACGTTCGCGAAGTCGGTGATCGGCAGCAGGATCGCGGCTACGACAAAGCCGACCACCAGGCCTAAGAAGACGATCAAGATGGGGTTGACCAGTTCGGTGAGCCGCGAGGAGACCACGTCCACTTCTTCATTGTAACTTGCCGCCACGTCGCTCAGGACCCGCGAGAGTTCGCCGGATTCCTGGCCGACGCCCACCACGAAGCCGATGGACTTCGGCATCTCTTTGCTGTCTTTCAAGATCTCAGACATGTCGGCGCCTTCCAGGACGCCTTGCTCCAGCTTGGCGACCTCGTCGGCGAGAATCAGGTTGCCGAGCGCGCCGCGCACGACAGCAAGGGCTTGAGCGACCGGGATGCCGCTACCGAGAAGGTTGCTCATCGTGTCCGCCCAGCGGGCGACGGCCTGCTTGCGGATCAAGTCTCCGATGACCGGCAACTTTAGCAGAAGGGCATCCCACGTCCGGCGGCCTTGATCGGTACGAAGCATGGCGCTCAGGCACCAACCCAGGAAGGCGACGCCCAAGGCGATCGCCCACCACCAGTCCTGGAAGAGGCCGCTCACGAAGAGCAGCACTTCGGTGGGCCAAGGCAGTGCGCGCTTCTGTTCGAGCAGGACGGTCGTGACCTTGGGGACGACGAAGGCCAGCAGGAAGACAAGCACGACTAAGCCGATGGCGCACATCAGCGCGGGATACGTCAGGGCCGAGACGATGCGGTCGCGGAGGCGCTTCTGGCGCGTGTAGTAATGGGCGAGATCGCCGAGCACGTGACCGAGGTGGCCCGAGGCCGCGCCGGCTTGGGTGACGCAGATATAAAGGTCTGGGAAGAATTTCGGATGCACGGCGAGGGCCTGATCGAAGGATGCGCCTTCGCGGACGCGCACGCTCATGTTCTGGATCACGTCGCGGAACGCCTTGTCCTCGAACTGCTCGGCTAAAATGTTTAGCGACTGTGCGAGCGGCAGGCCCGACTTGAGCAGCATGGCCAAGTGCCGCGAGAAGGCCGCCAAGAGATCCAGGCGATGCCCGGCCATGCGGCGCCATCCGCCTGTCGATGCGGCCGGCGTTTCTTGCGGATCCAGAATAGCAATTGAAGGCTCCAGGCGCATCGCGTGGAGTCCGTTGGTGCGCAGTCCTGCGCGTGCCTCGGCGGGTGTGCCGGCTTCCGTGGTGCCGCGGACGGTCTGCCCGGTGGGATTCAGAGCTTCGTAGCGATATAAAGCCATGAGTACGTACTACTCCAGGTCCAACTGCGTTACCGCGCGCACTTCGGCCAGCGTCGTAACCCCTTCGGCGGCCTTGCGCAGGCCGTCGCGGCGCAACGTGAGCATCCCGCGTTCAAGGGCGGCGCGCTTGATCTCCGCAGCGGACGCGCGCCGTCCAATCAACTCCCGTAGATCGTCGTTCATGAAGAGCATCTCGTAGATGCCGGTTCGCCCGGAGAAACCTGTCTTGAAGCAGACGTCGCAGCCCACGCCTCGGACAAAGCTTGGGTTCGGCAATTTACTAAGGAATTCGATCTCGTCGTTCTGCCAGCCTTCGATGCGCAAATGCGCCAGATCCAGGTTCATGGGCTGGCGGCACGCAGTACATGCCCTTCGCACAAGTCGCTGGGCAATGGCGGCGTTGACTGAGCTGGCAACGAGGAACGGCTCGACGCCCAGGTCCAGGAGCCGCATGACGCTGGATGGCGCGTCGTTGGTGTGCAGGGTCGAGAGAACCAAGTGGCCGGTGAGGGCGGACTGGATCGCGACGGAGGCGGTCTCCAGGTCGCGGATCTCGCCGACCATAATGATGTCGGGGTCCTGGCGGACCAGCGCACGCAGGCCCTTGGCGAAGGTCAGGCCCTTCTTCTCCGAGACTTGCGTCTGGGAGACGCCGGGAAGCTGGTATTCGACGGGGTCTTCGAGCGTCAAGATATTGAGTTCGGCGGAGTTCATGGCCGAGAGCATGCCGTAGAGCGTGGTCGTCTTGCCACAACCGGTCGGACCTGTAACCAGGATGATGCCGTGCGACATGTCTAGCAGGGTTCGGACGCGCTTGTGGTTCTCCGGGGTGAGGCCCAAACCTTCGAGTGAGAGCAGGCCCGTCTGCTTGTCGAGCAACCGCAGGACGATGCGCTCGCCGTACTGGCTCGGCAGCGTGGCGATGCGCAGGTCGATGCGATGGTCGCCGATGCGGATCGTCACGCCGCCGTCCTGCGGCAGGCGCTTCTCGGCGATATCCATCCGGCCCATGACCTTGATGCGGCTGGCGATGCCTTCGCGGACTTCAGGCCGGAGGCGCACGCGTTCGTAAAGGACGCCGTCGATGCGGAAACGGACGCGCACGCCGTCCTCGGCGGGCTCGATGTGGATGTCCGAAGCGCGCTGCTTGACGGCCTGAAGCAGCATGGCGTGGACGAGCTTGACCGCAGGGGCCTTGTCGTCGAGTTCCAGCACGTCTTCGGTGAGCGTGATCTCGCCGCCGCTGATGCTCGCGGCGGCCAGTTCATCCGCGACTTCGTGTACTTCTTTGGCTTCCGCGTGGTAGGCGCGGCCGATCAGATCGAGGACCTCGCGTTCGGGCGCGGCAAGCACGTCCACTTCGGCGTCGAGCTTGTAGGCGATGCGGTCGTGGACCCAGTAGCGGTCCGGGTTGGGAGTCGCCAGCACGAAGGAGGCGTAACCGTTCTGCTGTGCCTTCGCCACCGCCACGATGGCGTGCTCGCGGGCAAAACGGAGCGGGATGCGTTCCAGGTATTCCGCCGGGACGCAGACCTTCGGCCAGTCGATGGCCATGGCTTGGGTAACAGGCGGGGTGGTCATCGGTTATCTCTTGGGCGCCCCTTCTTCCTTGGGCGTCTCCATCGGCATGACGATCTCCGCCTTGGCCTCCGGACGCCCGATGCGCTCCTTGATCTCTTTTTTGATGTCGGACTTCCGGGAGAGCGACTCCACGTCGTCCTTCTTTACACCCGATTCGGATTTCAGGTCTTCGAAGCCCACGGTGGTCAGGATCTTGGGCCGCGCGAAGAGATAGAGCCGGCTGGCGGTCTTGCGCTTATTGTCGCGGGTGAAGAGCTTCCCCAGGCCGGGTATGTGCATCAGCCCCGGCACGCCGGTCTTCGTATCCGAAGAAGAATCGCGCGTGAAGCCGCCAATGACGATGGTGTTCCGGTCCGGCACGGTCACTTTCGTGTTGGTGTCGTTGGAGACCTTGGGCGGCGGGATGCCGTTGCCGGAGGACGACCCCGTGAACTCCTCGAAGGTCTGCCCGATCTCCAGGTTCACGTAGCCGTCGGGCGAAATATGCGGCGTGATCTTGAGCGCGGTCGTCGCGTCCGCGAAACCCGCGAACGAGGTGTTCGTGGTCGCCGTGCCTTGCGAGGTCGTGATCGTCGGCTCGCTGACCTTGGTGGTAAACGAGGCTTGCTCGTTGTCGTTCACGAGCAGCAGCGGCTGGCTCACGATGGAGACGTTGGACTTCGTGGCCAGCGCCTTCATGACGATCTGGAACTCGTTCTCCTTGATGAACCGGTACGCGCCGCCCGTGAAACCGGCGATGGACGAGACCGTCGGGAAGCCGCGGCCAGTCGGATCGGACTGCGTGCCCAGTCCAAAGCCGGTTCCGCCGTCGGACTTCTTGTTGTCGATGGCGTTGTTCGAAGTGAGGAACTCCAGTCCCAAGTCCTGCGAGTCGTCGCCGGTGACCTGTACGATGGCGACTTCGATGAGGACCTGGCCCTTGCGCTGGTCGAGGTTCTCAAGGATCGCCTCGACTTCCTTGTGGACCGTCGCATCGCCCGAGACCACAAGCGTGTTGAGGCCCTCCACGGGGATGAGTTCGGCGGGGATCGCGCCGGGGCGGCGCTGCGCGCCTTGAGCCTGGCCGCGCGTGACTTCAGGCGCGCGCAGCATCGGGGGTGGTTGAGGTGCCGGTTGTGCGGGCTGAGCTTGGGCACCCGGTGCGCCAGCCGAGACCGCGGGCGTGGGGGCCGCCTCATTGCCGCGAGCGGCTAGGGCCACGCCGAGGAGCTGACCCACGTAATCCACGATGTCCTTCACCGCGACGTTCTTGAGCTTGTAGTAGCGGATGGAGCGGCGCGCGGTGGGCACGTCCAGGTCGATGGTCTTGAGGAACTCCGCCGCCCGCGCCACGTCCTTCTCCGGACCGATCAGATGCAGCGAGTTGAGGCGCTCGTCCCTGAGGATCACGACGCGTTCGCGGCCCGCCTCGCCGGTCGTCGCCTTCGAGAAGGCCTGGAGGTACTCGTTGAGCATCCCCTGTGCTTTATCCGCAGACATGTTGAGGATGGTGACGCCGGTCGAGGCCACGGGATCGCCGGGAACATCCAGGAGGGCGAGCAGCTTTTCGGCGCGCTTCACCGAAGAGGCCATGTCGTTGATCATGAGCAGGTCGGAGTTCGGGATCTGCGTGACGGACCCGATGGGGGAGAGGGCCGGCTGGAGCACGGCGAGGACCTTGGAGGGCGTCGTGTTCTTCAGTTTTACCAGGTACGAGACGAGCGAGTCGTCCTTGGGTACGTTCTCGCCCTGGACGAGGACCTTCTGCGCGCCGGGTTCTTTGAACGCCCCCTGCGCGTTAACGATCTTCTCCAGGTTGATCCCGGAGCCTTCCACGGGGACGATCACGAGCTGGTTGGTCTGGCAGACCGCCTGGAAGACGCGGTAGAACTCGTCGGGGCCGATGGGCGTCTCGCTCTGGAGCGTCACGTGCTTGTTGCGCAGGATGTTCTCGTCGTAGAGAAAGCTGCGGTTGGCGATCTTCTCCACCTGCTTGGCGAGCGTGGCCAGGTCCAGGCCGATGAAGTTGACCTTCACCTTCTTCTCCTCATTGGGCTTGGGCTCTTCGGCCCTTAACCCACCGGCACAAAGCAGCAGGAGCGCGCCCGCCAGCAGACCCCTCGTTCGAAGCTTCACGATTCATCCCCCCTACGGATTAAAGGTCGTTTACGGATGGACAGGCAACTCGCCGCTCTCGGCTGTACGTACGTTCGAACCCGGGCTGGCCATGGGCTTGCCTTCCGATTGTTCGTTACCCCTAACTTCCATCCGTACCGTCTTGCCGTCGTACTGAATGCTCACGCCCGAATCGACCTGGGTCACGACGGCGTCCACCCCTTGGAGCCGGTCGCCGGCGCGGTAGCTCTGCGCGCGGCCGGACTTCACGTCCTCGATGATCGCCTCGTTGGACTTGGGGTCGCCATAATCCATGATGCCCTTGATGCGGATCAGGCTGTCGAGCGCCGGCGCAGCCGCCTTTGCGGTGGTGGCTGCCTTTGGAGTCACGGTGCGCGTCATCTTGGCACGGGCGAGCTGGTCCAACTGCGGATTGGCTGGAGCGAGTTCGGGCGAGGTTTTCCCAGCCGTTGCGGCCTTCGGTTCAAGGGATTGCGGGGGTTCCTCGTTCTCCGTGAATGCCCAAGCCGCCAAGCCGATGCCTGCCAGCAGCAGCAGCCCCGCCGCCGCGAGGATGAGGTTCCGCAAGAGCGCTTCCATGCCGCGCGTCATGGCTCAAGCTCCTCGAACGCCAGCAGCTTGATCCCCTCGGCCGGCGTGCCGTCCTCGGTGGCCGGAGGGACCTCGAAGAAGCCCCAGCCCATGCGCGTCCGTCCTTCGACCTCGGCGAGCATGCGCACCGAGAAGCAATGGCTCAGGACGGTCACGCGGGTCTGGACTTTGAGCAGCAGGTTCTTGATCACCTGCGGACGGCCGTCGACCACGGCGCGCTGGACGATTCCCTCCACGAATTCGAGGTCCTTCGGCTGGCGGAACGGCCGGAAGGCGGATTGGGCGTTCATGTCCAGCGTCTTGCCGCGCCATGCGGCGATCCGGTCGACGAGGCCTTCGTCGTATTCCTCGTCCAGCGCGTAAAGTACGGCTTCGGGCGCGGTGTTCAGGTTGACCAGGCCGTCACCAAAGGTCGTGAGTAGATCGCAGAGCGCGGGCCGGTCCGGAAAAGGCTTCTGGAACGACCCCTGCCCGAAGACCATCTCCAAGGGGATGCCCGCCTCGCGTAGGCCGTCGAGCGTATATAAAGGAGCGGTCTTCGGGGGCGTCGGCGGCTGCTTGAGGGGCGCTTTCTCTTCTTTTTTTAGGGTTCCGTCCTTGGGTTCGTCTTGGAGACCCAAGCGCTTTCGCAGGGATAGCTCGACCGCGTCCCACTGCCGTTCACGCTGGGGGTCGTTTTTGCGCAGGTTCTCGAAGAGGCGTTCGAGGGACTTGCGGGCGAAGACCCCACCATCTCCGGGAGAAGCAACCTTCTGGAGACTGAGTTTCCCGGCCTCGTCTTCAAGGCGCAGCGCCAGACGTTCGCCGGGTGCCAGCTCCACCTTCAATTCCTTGTGCCAGCCGTCGCCCCAGTAGTCGCAGTTCGCGGACGTGCGCTTCTCGGCCAGCAGGCCCTTGGCGACGGCGAGGCCGGAATCGAAGTCGCGCCGGAAGGCCGCGTCGCGGCCGGAGCGTGCCGTGCGGCTCACGTCGAGTTGGCTGCGGTGGGCGACTTCGACCGCGAGCGCGGCCAGGATGGCCACGGCCCCGATCACGAGCAGCAGGACCACCCCGCGGCGGTGACCCAAAGAGAGCAGGCGCTTGGAGATCATTCCGCGCGCTCCTTCGGGCTTCGGGCATCAGGGCTCGTTGAGATGCGGCTTATGGCGTAGACGATCTCGGCTTCATCGTATTGGCCGCTCTTCTCCTTCGCGGGCTTGAGGCGGATCTCTTTGATGCGCGCGCCGCCGCCGCGGGATTCCAAGTCGCCCAGGAACGCCACCAGGTTCGCATGCGGCACGTTCACCGCGCGGGCGGCGACGCTCGTTTCGAGTACGTCCTTCGATAGGTCTTTCTCGCTCTCGTTCAGGTACGTCACGGGGATGCTGCGCCGCGCCGCGGCGGCCTGGACGATCTCCTTGAGGTTGGCTGGCGCCGCGCTCGCGGCCTTCGGGCCGAACGCTTCGGGATATGCGGCGGCGATGCGCCGGGCCTCGTCGATTTGCGCGCCGCGCAGGGTCAGCTCCGCGCGGAGCGGCGCGTAGACCGAATAGCGCTCGACGGCGAAGAGTGCCGCGGCCAGCACCAGGATAAAAGAGAGCGCCGGTAGCGCGCGGGGGCGGCTCATGGCTTGGCGGCCTCCGCGCGAGTCTGCGCCAGCCCCTGGCGTGGGGTGCGGTAGTCGAGCCGCATACGTACCGTCACGGCATTGTCGCGCGTCTCGAACTCGCCGCGTGCCGAGAGGCGCTCGGAGGAGTTCAGGGCGTGCTCTAGAAGCGCGGCGTTGGCCAGCGGGTCGCCAGGCTTGGCGTCGACCTTGGCCGTAAAGCGCCCGCCCGCGGTGTCGAGTTGCATCGAATCGAGCACGAGGCCCACGGTGTCGGGGTCGGGCAGCGCCTTGCCCAGTTCGCCCCAGATGGCCAAGGCCGAAGCGCCGCGATTGGCCTCCGCCGTCCGCTGCTGTTCGTTGAGCACGCGCTTCAATGCGGCGGCCAGTCCGTCAGCCCTGTACGGCTGTCCCGGCAGATACTCGTTCCAGAGTTTCCGCTCCTGCTCGGCCGTCCGTTCCAACGCGGATTCGGCACGGCGGGCCTTTACGTGGAAGACCAGCCCCGCCGCGAATAAGAGGAGCGCCGCCGCGCCGGCCAAAAGCAGCAGCGGGCGCTCCAGCTTGGAACCGATGGACCTCGGCGCATCCGGCGCGCCGCGCAGAACGTTGGTGAGGGCCGCTACATTGAGCGCCGTGACGGCCGCCGCGCAGGCAAAGGCCGGCTCCGCACGGACACCGCACTTCAAGTCGATTTCGTCCGCCGCGCCCAAATCGTGGATCGACACGTTGGCGGCTCCCAATCCACTCGCTACCGCTTGAAGCTTCGCCGGGCTCAACGGATGGCCGTTTTCCAAGGGGAAGGCACGCACCGACGCGAGTTCACGGTCGCGTCCCGCGAGGATGAAGCCTTCGCCGCCGGCCTGGAACGCCATGACGAAGGGTACTTGATGCGGAACGAAGGCGCGTGCCAGAACGGCGGGCAGCGCAGTGACCAGGGTCAGCGAGCCTTGGGGCAACGCCTCGCGCACGGCGGCTCGCAGGGCTTCAAGGGTGTCAATCGGAAGGGCGGTCAGTTCCACGCGGCTGCCGTCTGGCGTGCTTTCCAGAAGGAGGGCGTCCACGGCGAGATTCTCGGCGGACTCGCCGGTCGAACGCCCCTCGGCCAGCGAACCGGCCACGGCCTGGACCTGTGTTTCAGTGCGGAACGGAACTTCAAAGACGTCCGCGCAGGCTAGGTCGGAGGGCGAGAGCGCGATGCGCACTTCGCAGCGTTGCCATCCCGGATCGAGTCCGGCCAGGAGCGCCTTGATGGAAGCGGCAAGCGTGGCGCCCGGTGCGCGTACCCTGCGCGTCTGAAGCGCGAGCCGTCGCCCTTTGCCGTCGCCCTCGACGCCCGCAAGCGTGATCTCGCGCCGCCCAATGGCCATACCGATGCGCCGAACGCCCATGGTCAGTTCGCCCGCCTCGCCGAAGGTTCGTCTCGAAGGATTGCCGCCACTCATAAGGCTTCGCTTCCACGAGTCAACGGCATTCGCCACGAATCGTGGAATACGGGCGTTTCATAAATTTCACGCAAGACGTTCGTTTGCTTGCCCTATAAGCTTGAATGAAAGGTTCTTTTCGCGTCCGCTCCGTTCGTATGGTATGAATTCTGGGTAGCTCCGGGACTATTAACCTAACTCGCTTACATGCTCAACCTTAACGCTGGTATGCTGCACCCACGAAAGGCATCGGAATGAATCGAAAAAGAAACCGAAAGCCCAGGATCCAGTGGCCAACGCCGCGGGCGCTCATGCACTGGCGGATTCGCAAAGGGTATACCTTGCGGGACTTGTCCAAGATCGTCCAGACTTCTTCGGCCACTCTATGGCGGCTTGAACGGGGCATTGGCAAGCCCACCCCTCAAGTCCAGCTTGCGCTTACGCGCGGACTCCTCATCACCCCTACCCAAGCGCGGGCATTGCTTTCGCCAGCCGGAAAAGGTGGAAAACCGCTCAAGGCGGGAAGACCCGCACCCATGGCCACCAAAGGCTTACTCGCCTGGAGGACGAGAATGGGCCTCTCGCTTGTGGAACTATCCCGCAAGACCGGCGTCTCCGTGGCGCAGCTTTGGAGGATCGAGCGCAAGGTAAAGGCGCCTTCGCTTCGCATCGAACTCCTGCTCATGAGAAACCTCGGCATCGGACCGCGGAAGTTGCGCCTACTGCTCGGTTCGGCCGGCCGGCGTGCGGGCACAGCCGGAAAGAAGCGCCCGGTTGCGGCTTTGCCTGCGAGGTTCTTGAAGTGGCGGCTCAGCCGCGGTTTGACCTTGAATGCGTTGGCGCGAAGGCTGGACCTCCCGGTGACCACGATTTGGCGGTTCGAGCGAGGCGTCGGTCCGCGGAAGAACGAGCTCGGTAACCGTTTGCGTAAGTTGATGAGCCGGTAAGGAACCCTCGCATGCGCGCATGGGCGGGTTTTCCGGCGTTACCGATGATCCGCAGGTCGCGCCTTGTTTCATCGGTTCCACATTTTTCTTCTATCGGGTCCTCGCAAAAGAATAATAGAAAGAAAACCGCAATATCGCTTGAAGAAGCGAAAAACCATCTTAAAAACGCGACCCGCTCCGTGATCCGCACCTCGCTGAACTCCTGAAATGTTGCTTTGGGAAAATGCCCACAAGGCGTTTTCGTGCTTGTCTGTTTCGCGGACGGGACGTGAAGATGAAAAAAGCCGGCTTGGTTGTCTTCTTATTGCTCGTGGCCCTCGGAACGGCGTGGATGCTGGCCGTTCGATCTCAAAACGAAAACGTAGCCACGCGGGAAAAACTTCGGACTGAGGACGCTCAAGAATCCACCAGCGGATCCGCCGTCGAGAGTTCGTCGCCTCTCGATCCGCGTCAAGGGTCATCCGAACTTGGCCAGAGCGCCAAAACTCTGGACAAGAATGAAAAACCGGAGAAACCCCAGCCGCAGGATTTCGGCCGTGTAGTCCCCGTTAAGGCGGACGCCAGCCCGCAGGCGGCCTCCGTGGCAGACGCGCTCAAGAAGAAGGACCATCCCGAGCGGCTCTCCGCCCTGATTCCCGCCAAGCCCTTCGATAAAGCGGCGTTCGAGGCCAATCCTAACGCCTATCTCAACACCGTCGAACCGGGGCGGTGTTTCCTGTGCGCGCAGCCGGGAAAAGATGTGCCTGCGTTAACGGCTCAGACTCCTCGCCTGAGCCGGATCAAGCAGGGCGAGTCGGTGAAACTGACTGTGAAAGGCACGCCGTTGGCGCCGGTCTCGTTCACGTCCTTCGACCTGGGGACGTTTGCCGAGAGCAAGCTCAACTGCGTGACGGTGCGCGCGGACAAGGACGGCGTGGCGGCGGTGACGTTCGTCGCGACGCCCGGCGCCCTGAACGACTGCAACATCCTGGCCGGATCGCCGCTGGCGAGTGGGCAGGCGAAGTTCGTGGTGGAGATAGGTGAAGCGGAGAAGCGGTAGCAAGAAATCCAGTCAACCCGTGAAATGGGAGACGCAAGCATGTATCGCAACAGTCTGGTGTTCCTGGCTCTTATCCTTGGCGCAACGATAAGCGCGGCCGGCTACGATGCCAGCAACACCAATCCGATCACGCCGCAAGGCGGCAAGCTGATCGTGTTGCAAACGGGCGGCTGGGGACAATGTAGCAACACGGGCGAAATCTGCCTGTGTAAGGAATGCATCAAAAATCTGGATAGGATCACCTACAGCGCATTCTGCGGGGAAGAGAACGCCGGCGTCCATGCCAACAGTTACAATTCGGCGGCCGCGTCTATGGTTGACAATCTTTCGCTGAACCATCTGCATTGGGCGTCCGATTACGGCATTGAAAGCAGTGGTGGTGGTTGCTCTCCCTGTGGCGGAAGCGCAAGCGCGCAGAACGATCTCCCGACCTTTTCGCTCGTTCGTTTCCACCAATACCGCGACGTGAGCCGCGACAGTTCCTTTGGCCCCGGCGTTTACTGCAATTTCGATCACAAGCTCTACCTGAATACGGATGCCAACGGTCAGACATCCATTGACCTGATCGATCCGACTAATTTTAACCGGCAGCGCTTTATCGATGGCCCTTATACACACCCATTCAATCCCAGCGATACGAAGGACGGCATCTATGTCTCATTCAAGACGCACTCCCACAAAGACCTGCGGCTCTACGATTCGAGCGGCAACCTTGCCACCAATCAAGCCAATGCGACGTCCGCGATCCTCACGTCCTGGAAGGGAAGCAAATATTACTTCCAGATCGTGAGCATCGACGGAACCAGGGTCGGACGCATCACGAAGATGGAAGACCGCAATGGCTATGCGATCACCCTGACGTACAAGTATCAGCCTACGGACGACCTAATGGGTTCGGAAGCGAGGCTTTGGCAGATCGACACCGTTACGGATGCGCACGGCAAAGTGGCCACCTTTTCCTATCTGGCAACGCAGGTGTCGGGGCGCTGGGTCGTGAGCAGCATAGCCATGCCTAATGGAACGAGTGTTTCCTATAGCTATACGGACGGTTATCTCTCCGGTGTACAGTTGCCGGACGGCACCACGTCCACCATCACCCGCGCTTACGATGCCGATTCGAACACGACGGAGGTCAGCTATTTCGACGCGGCGGCCAGCGGCACGCATCGGAACAAGAAGTCTTACTTGTCCACCAATTTCACGCTTCAGCCCGATCAGCCCGACGATATTTTCCCGACCTCGGCGCAACTGGTCAGAATGGTCGTGAACGGCAACAATGAAGTCGCCTACCTGAACATTCCCGATCCCCTCTACACAAGGGTGTGGGTATTCGAGGGGAACGGCCTTCTTAAGCAGGTCTACTGCAACTGGGACGTCAAGTATGCCGCGAGTTGGTCCATAAGCGACGCGGGAGGCCCGTTTGCGTACTCCAGCGTGTCGGCCTCCCTGGAATCGAACTTCGAGCACTTGGAGTTCAGCAGCGCCAACAGCTACCAGTCCTGGTACCTCTCGCAGCCCACGTTCAGGACCGACCCGACCGGCCGGCGACGGGATTTCGAGTACAACGCGGCCACGCATGTGAGCAAGATCACCTATCCCGACGCCACATTCGAGACCTTCGCGTACAACGGATTCGAAGAAGTCACGCAGCATGTAGACCGCCTCAGCCGCGTAACAGAATACACTTACGACACGCGTGGGAACATGCTGACGAAGACCGTGGGCAAGATTCTCGTCGCGGGCGTGCCCACGGCCACGCCGGAGACGGCGACCTGGAATTGGGAATACTTCCCGTCCGGCGACACGAACCCGTTCCTGCTCAAGAGCTCGACCGATGCCAACGGCAACGTCACGGATTACGAGTACGACAGCAATCATTTCCTCGTAAAGATAAAGGATCCGGCGGATAACGCGGGCGACCCGCGCGCGGAAACCCTCTTTGCGTATGACTCGACGGGAAGGCTTGTTTCCATGACCGATCCGGAACTGCGCGTCACCACGCACGAGTACGATGCCCGCAACCGGGTCACCAAGATCACCTACAACGATGCCACGTTTGAGACGCTCGCCTATGGGTCCGGCGCGGACGCGAACCTGCTGGTCTCTCAGGCCGACCGGCTGGGGAACACCACGACTTATTCCTACGATGCGAGCGGGCGCCAGACGCAGCGCGTGACGGCGGCCAACGACTCGGCTAACTCCGCAATCTTTGCCTGCACGTACCGCGTCGGCACAAGCCTACACGACACCTGCACGGACCGAGGCAACGCGACTACGTACACCTACGATTATCGGAACCGGCAGAAGACCCGCGTCGTCCAGCCCAACCGCTCGCTCACCGGCGGTGCGGCGAAACTGCTGACCTCCACCACGACATATACCAAGAACGAAGTCACCAGCGTTACCGACGAATACGGCCGCCGGACGCACTTCGTCTACGCCTCCGCCGATCCGTACCTGATCCGCACCGTGCGCGAGACGACACCGAGCGGCGCGGCGGGGACCATCGCGACGCTCGCGCGCGACGCCTCGCTCAACGCCAAGTTCGTCATCGAAGACATGACCGTCGATGCCGAAGGGCAAGCCCTCGCCCGTGTGGATGGGCGCAACATTGAGCACACTTTTGCCTACGATTCGCGCGGACGCACGACCGCAACGGTGGAGTCCGCTAGGCAATGGGACGACGGGACGGCGCAGTTCGTCGTCACGCAGATCGGCGCGAAGACCGAATTCACCTACGATGCGCAGGGCAACCGCACGCAGGTCAAGCGGCCGCGCAGCTTCCAGCAGCAGGGCGACTGGAGCTTTGTCGCCGGCAGCGAGGGCGACTTCATCACGAAGTACACCTATACCGGTCGCAACCTCGCCAAGAGCACCACCGAGGCATTCGGCAGATCGGAGGCCGCCACCGAGAGCTACACGTATTATCTGGATCGGCGCAGCAAAGACCGCATCGACGCGCGCGGCAACACCTGGACCACGCTCTGGTCGAAGTGTTGCGGCTACCACAAGGTGAACGCGCAGCCGGCCGCCGACGTGGACGACAACAGCGGCACGGCGGCGACGCGCGCGGCCTATGTCGGCAACCGCGACAGCCGCAACCTCGTCGTGCATCAGTACACCGTGCCGGACTGGTCGCTCTATCCGCAAGACCCAACGCTCCCGGATTCCATCTACCACGACCCCACCGTGACGCTGAATGAGACCACCACGCGCTACGATGCGCGTATGCGCCCCATCGCGAGCACGCAGTGGTTCATTGACCTGGGCAACGTGGCCAAGAACGATCCGCCTATCGCGGGCGACCACGGCACGAATGCCACGGACGGCCTGACCACTACATGGCGCTACGATGAGAACCTCACCGATGGCGTGGGGATCGATCTTGATTACGCCACGAAGCTGACGCAGCTTGGAGCTACGTACTTCGGAGCCGGTTCGGTGGGTTCGGCGGTGGAAGTTACCAACCCCAACGGCGAGAAGTCCGTCACCGTTTATGACGGCATCGGGCGCGTGGTCCTGACCATCGACGGCAACGGGAACACGAGGCGGGTCGTGTACGACGGCGTGGTGGGCGGGACCACCGGCGCGCAAGGCAACGTGGTGGAAACCACGTTCTACGACGGTCTCAGCCACACCAACAAGCAGCGCGTGGACGGAGTGGGACGCACGCTCTCGACGGTGGACGGCGAGGCGCGCGTGACGGCCTTCTCGTTCGACGCCAACTCGAATCGCGTCAAGAGCCGCGACCCGAATAGCGTCGGCATGGACTGCGTCTTCGACGCGCGCAACCGCCAGACCCAATGCACGGACACGCTCTCGGTGGACGGCACGGGGGCCGCAACCGGCGACGTGACCGCGTACTCCTACGACAACCACAACAACCTGAAGACGACGACGGATGCGAAGACGCACATCACGATCTGTTCGTATGACGGGCGCGACCGCAAGACCGCCTGCACTGACCGCGTGAGCGGCACGACCGCATGGGCCTATGACGCGAACAGCAACTTGCTGACCCTGACCGACGCGCAATCTTCGGCCACGACTTACGTGTACGACCCGCGCAACCTGCGCGTAACCGAGACCTATCCCGATACGCACAGCGTCACATTCGCTTTCGATGCCGCCGCGCGCATGATGCGGCGGACGGATCAGATTCCCGACAACACGCTGTATGTTTATGATCGCCTGAACCGGCTGATCCAACGCACGTACCCGGACAGCCTGAATGATGTTTTTGCCTATGACAACGCCTCGCGCCTGACCGACGCGACCAGCGGGCGCTATAGCAACCTCGTCCACCGGGCGTATGATGCGGGCGGGCGCATGACCAGCGAGGCGTCGCGCAGACGTTCACGAACCGCGACCAGCTCTCGAACGTGAAGTACGACGCGGTCAATGTGGCGACCCTCGCGTATGACTTGGGGATGCGGAAGGTGACCGACACCTTCGGCAACAGCAAGGTCGAGACCCGGACCTATCGCGGCGACAACCGCACGAGCACCATCGCGATCCCGACCGGCATCACGAACTTTGCGTACTCCTGGGACGTGAACAAGAACAAGACGCAGGAAAACGACGCGGCGCTGCCGACGAACGTCCAGGATTACACGTATGACAATGAGGACCGCCTGACGGGTTTTGCCCGCAACAGCGGCCAGACGCAGGCGTGGACGCTATCGCTCGTGGGGGATTGGTCGGCCTTCAACGACAACGGCTCTTCGCAGACCCGCACCCACAACTCCGTCCATGAACTGACGGCCATCAACAGCACCTCGCTGGCCTACGACCTCAAGGGCAACTTGACCACGAACTCGAACGGCCAGACCCATACGTGGGACTTTGAAAACTGCATGAAGACCGCCGTGGTCGGCGCGGACACCGCGACTTACCAGTACGATGCCTTCCGCCGCCGCGTGAAGAAGTCCTTCCAGGGCAACAGCACGATTTTCGCCTACGACGGCTGGCGTTCTATTGCAGAGTACGATGGCGGAGCTTCGCCTTCGTCCGCTTCTCGCCTATTTGTCTTCGGGACCTATCTCGACGAACCGCTGATGATGCTGGTCGGTAGCACGAAGTATTACTATCACAGCAACGATCTCTATTCCGTCGCCGCGCTCACCAATTCAGCGGGGACGGTTGTCGAGCGCTATAAGTACGATCCCTACGGCAAGGTCACGGTGCTGGATGCGTCGGGGACGGCGAAGAGCGACCCGAACAACTCGGAGTATGGGAATCCGTTCTTGTTCCAAGGCCAGAGGGTGGATAAGGAAACTGGATTGGGGCAGTGGAGATATCGCTATTACGATTATTCGTTGGGGAGGTTCCTCAATAGAAATCCGTGGGGATATATCCATTCATTCCCGCATCTCTATGATTTCGTAAGCGACCGACCAACTGATTGGTTGGAGCCTCTTAGTGGCGGATGGCGAGAAGCTCCAGCAAAATGGCCGCCAGATCCGGGTCCTGTTCCAGGTCCCCCCACACCTGCTGGTCCTCCAGGCACTTATGCAACAATTTCGGGTGCAACAGGGTCGATTTATATATTCCCCATGTCATCTTCCGAGGTAAAACGTCGTAATGATGCTGATGCCATCAAGCTAAATCCAATTATCCAGCTCTCGTTCATGATCGTAAACGAGACCCACCCACCAAAAGGAAAACAGTACATAGACGCACCGTGGATTTATTTGCTTCCGTTCTCAAGGGATTACTCAGGTGAATCAGCCATCCGCATAGATGAAATTAAGAAGTTTGCAGATGCAAGCAAAAAGCAGGCTGACGAAGAGAAGGCTTCCGCAGAAAAGAAGGATGAATCTTGCTGGATATGTTGCTACTATAGAAGTCGTGAGGTCTTAGTTCAATATTATCCAAAATACTTGGAGGAGGCGCCTTACACGGTGCTTTCAAGAGAAACTCACCGGAAAAGTGAGGGATGCCCACAGGAATCAGCGAAGGAGCCCAGCCCATACAAGCGAAGAGAGGTTTGGGCAGAAGGTGAAAACAACCAAAAGAAACTCGATTCATTCATTCGAGGCTCAAGAGCGTTCCTCTTCTCACAGCCTGGCAAGTGTAAAACTGAAGGGATTTATTGGGATGAATCTGAGCAGTAATTTTTGGTTTGTAGCTAGTTGATTAAGGAAAGGATACATATGCGTGTATCTATATTTCTAATTGCTTTGGGACTTAATTTCCTCAGCGGTTGTGGGGCAGGCGAGGATAAACTTACTGAGGCAGAAAAACTTGTCCGAGATGCTGGGGG
>JACQFI010000032.1 GCA_016200135.1 Planctomycetota bacterium | reverse complement strand
CTTGCCAGTATTGGAAAAGATGGCGTTCGGTACTTCTTGACGATTCCCGAATTCAAGGCCCTTCAGTTTTCAAACTGGAATAAATGGGCCAAAAAAAGACTCAAAGAATTGAAGGCCCTCGGCAAGAGCGCGATCAAGACAAGAGTCATGGGTCGAATCCACTCTTCGCCGGGCGCTTGCAAACATCGCAGGCCAAGTTCCTACATTTTATTTACAACCTTTAACGATAACGATTCTCCGTTGTGCTGTGGCGACTGTTTTTGTCCCATTCCACTCTATAAAATCCCACCCACTCTCAATAACGAATACTCGGATATCGTTAGCTGGTGCGCAGACTATCGAAACTGTGATTCTTTGCAGATGAATTGTTCCACGGGTGAAAGATTTGGGATTCGCGAGATGTCCGATCTAAAAAGAAGCCTTTCAAAAAGAGGCTTAGACATCAGCAAAAGAATTCGCAAGCTTACGGGCAAACCTACTTACTATTATTTGTTCCGAGTTACTCTGGGGAAGGCCAATGTAAAAGAGCTTCGTCGAAAATGCCCCAAATGTGGTGGAGCGTGGTTGTTGGATAAACCTTGGCACAATATATTCAACTTTCGATGTGAGCGCTGTTTTCTTGTGTCCAACATCGCATGGGGATTATGGGGAAAGACCAAATCACTGGAGCAACAATGTCCCTCTTCCGACCCAATATAGACGCCATGGAGGTCTTCAAACCCGGCGAGCAGCCGCTCGCGGACGTCGAAAGATTTGAAGCGCACCGGAGGGCAGTGGCCTTGCGGATGGGCTCAATCTAGTGTACATTTCAAGTGTACACATGGAGGCATCAAGCCATGACCAAAGTCAGCGTTCGCGAAGCCCGGTCGAACCTGCGCGAACTGATCGCCAAAGCCGGCTCTGGAGAAGAGGTGGTCCTGACGCGGCGCGGCAAGGAGGTCGCCCGCATCGTGCCGCCGCGGCGGCGGCCCAAACCTTTTCCGGACTTGTCGCAATTCCGCGAAGCCATGATCAAACGCGGAGCCAAGGTTACGGGCAACACCGTGGCCGAGATGCGAAAGGAAGAGCGCTATTAGCGCGGCCTATTTCGACACCAGCGTGCTCGTGCCCTGCTACGCTCCCGAGCGCAACAGTGCCTTGGCCAATGCGCTTGCTCAAAGCCATGACGAACGGGTCGTCTGCGCGCTGACAGAGGTCGAAATCGTTTCGGCCTTGGTGAGAAAGGTGCGTGAGCGGGAATTGTCCGAAGCGGAAGCAAGACGAGGGTTGGCGCTCTTTCGGAGCCATATCTCGGAGCGTTACTTCCGCATCGTGCCGCTGGAACATAAGCACTGCGACGGCGCCGTCGGCCATCTGCTTGCGGCCGGGAAGACTCTTCCGTTGCGCAGCTTGGATGCCTTGCACTGCGCAACGGCCGTCCTGGAGGGCCTGCCGCTCATCACGGCCGACGAGCGCATGGCCAAAGCCGCGAAGTCCCTGGGCCTGAGCGTTCGATTCCTGAAACCATAGCTAGGAAAAACCATGTCCCTCTTCCGACCCAACATAGACGCCATGGAGGCCTACAAGCCCGGCGAGCAGCCGCCCGCGGGCGCGAAGGTCATCAAGCTTAACACGAACGAGAACCCGTATCCGCCTTCGCCGCAAGTGGCCGCGGCGATCCGCGCGGAACTCGAAGCCGGCGCCGCGCCCGGCGACCGCCTGCGGCTCTACAGCGACCCGAAGGCCACGGCATTCCGCCAGGCCGCGGCGGATGCGACGGGCTTTCCCATCGACCAGATCCTGCACGGCAATGGCTCCGACGAACTGCTCGCGATGCTCGCGCGTGCGTTCGTGGGCGAAGGCGAAGTCATCGCCTACCCCTACCCCACCTATGTGCTCTACGAGACCCTCGCGCACGCGCAGGGTGCGAAGATTGTCACCTTCGATTTCCCGCGCGACTTCGCGCTCCCGGCGCAGCTCTTCGGCTGTAAGGCCAAGCTCGTCTTCGTCGCCGCACCGAACTCGCCGTCGGGCACGGTCTATGACGAAGCGACGGTGCGCAAGCTCGCGCAGAGCCTGCCCAACAGCGTGCTGGTGCTCGACGAAGCCTATGTGGAATTCGCCACGGGCAATCTGCTGCATCTCGCGCGCGAACTGCCCAACGTCGTCGTGCTGCGCACGTTCTCGAAGAGCCACAGCCTGGCGGGCATGCGCCTGGGCCTGCTCTTTGGGCCGCGCCCGCTCGTGGACGGCCTCTGGAAAGTGAAGGACAGCTACAACCTGGACCGCCTCGCCATCGCCGCCGGCGCGGCCGCGCTGAAAGATCCGGCCTGGACCAAGGCCAACGCGGAGAAGGTCAAGGCCACCCGCGCGCGGCTCGCCCAAGCGCTTGCCGGGCTGGGCCTGGACGTGCTGCCGAGCCAGTCGAATTTCATCTTCGCGCGCATGAAGAACGCCGCGGCGGCCTCGGGCGCCTATCGTTTCCTCAAGGAGCAGGGCCTTTTGATACGATACTTCCCGTTACGGCTCCTCGACGACGGCCTGCGCATCACCGTGGGCACGGACGCGGAGATCGACGCCCTGCTCGCAGCTTTGAAGGAGTACCTCGCACGTGGCTAAGCGCTCTTCGCATAACGTTGCCTCCGGACGCCGCGCCGAGATCGCGCGCAAGACCAAGGAGACCGACATCCGCGTCACGCTCGACCTCGACGGCTCGGGCCGCGCGAGCGTGAAGAGCGGCGTCGGGTTCTTCGACCACATGCTCGAGGCCCTCGCCAAGCACGGCGCGCTCGACCTGGAACTCGTCTGCAAAGGCGATTACCACATCGACGATCACCACAGCGTGGAGGACACCGGCATCGTGCTTGGCATGGCCGTGGCTAAGGCGCTGGGCGACAAGGCCGGCATCCGGCGCTTCGGGTTCGGCAGCGTGCCGCTGGACGAAGCGCTCACCCAAGTTACCGTGGACCTCTCCGGCCGCGCGCACCTGACGCTGACCGGCGGCGAGCGGCTCGGCAAGGGCAAGGTCGGCCGCTTCGACGTCGAACTGCTTGAAGATTTTCTGGGCGCGTTCGTCGCATCTTCGGGCACGACGATGCATGTTGAAATTCGCACGGGCCGCAACAAGCATCACATCATCGAGGCCACTTTTAAGGCTTTTGCACGTGCCTTACGCCAAGCTGTGGAACGCGATACACGGATCCTTGGCATTCCAAGCACAAAAGGAGTGCTCTAAGTTGAGCTTGACGTTCAACCCAAGATATTCCATATAACTTCTATATCTAGAAAAGGTTAGATGTGTTCGTGCAGTCTCAGAAGGTTTTTTATGCACGTAGTGCGAAAGATAGATTATAATATACGTGCTGGTACGTCCTCGCCGTTGAAATGGGAAGCGCGTTTCAGGCATGAATCTTGCGCGACATCTTTGAGTGGTGTTTACTGAGTTGAGGAGACATGCCGAAGTATGGAAGCCTTTAAATACGCCATCTTTTCCCTCGAACTCGCCAGCCTGCCGGAAGAACTCCGGATCGTCGAGACCGTTGAGAAGCATTTCAAGCGCCAGACCATGGCGCCCGATACGCTCTTCCAGACCGCGGGCTCGGTGGACCAGGCCGCGGCCATGATCGACGAGTTCAAGAACAAGACCTGCGGCAGCGCGTACAACGTGGCGCTGCTCAACCTCAATCTCTTCGCCTCGCCGGAAGAACTCTCCTTCCTGCTCGGCGGCCAGGTGCTGGGCGATCCCCGGACCGTCTTCATGGTCACGCTGCGAGGCATTCAGGGCCCGACGTACGCCATCGCGCGCGAGAAGGTAGAACGCGAGGCCGACGCCATCATGCAGGGCACACGGCATGGCGCGCCGTCCTGCGTGGATTCCTACACCGCGCAAGGCCGGCCGGAGAGCGCGCAGCGCATCGCGGAGATTCTCAACGCATTCCTCGAAGAAGAAGACCAGCGCATGAAGAACCGGCAGACGGGCATCGTCCTGCCGCACGCCCTCTCCAAGGCCCACGACCTGATGCGCCGGACCACCACGATCTTCTGCGGGCACCGGCAGCACAGCAAAACGGGCATCACGGCGCGCGGGTTCGGCGAGGCCGGCGCGTCCTCCGCGCAGAACCGGCGCATCTCCGGCCGTTTCGGACCCGTCAAATAGCCCGTACCCGTTTCAATAATCCTTAGCCGTTTCGCGACGACGGTGCCGCTTTGGGTTTGCCAACATCCTGCTTTAGAGCCCTTCGCGGCCCAGCCCAGATGTATAGCGCGGCCACCAGCACAACGAAAAAAGTTGTCGGCAGCGCAAGCGCTTCAGGCGGGACATTCAAGTGAATCGTCCGGCTCACGTAATGGGCAATAAAGCCGCCCTCGAAGCCCGAATCACCATTAACTTGCGCGCGAAAATGCCGCTCCAAAGTTGTTAGCGGGCAGGCCTCGCCCATCCACTCGAAGGCGACGATCCCCAGGCAGAGCAGCAGATGCGAGAGTCTGAAGACGAGGTTGCGCGCGAACGCCCACTTGCGCCACAGTCCCAGCACGATCAGCACGGCCCCGCCTGCGACGTAGAGCACGATCAGTCCGTGCAGGATCGCGACCAGGTCGGCCAGTAAGCTGGCGGTCATTGCGGAGCCGCGAAGCGCCTCACGCGGGCGTGCTCGCGAGCAGTTCCAACACTACCTTCAAGTCCTTCGACGCATCGACGTAGGCGTAGCAGCCGCCTTTAAAGTCGCCGCGCTGCACCGTCGGACAGCCTTTCGCGTCGAGGAACGAGACGGACTGTTCCATGTTCGGCACGCGAAAGGCGATGTGATGCACGCCCTCGCCGCGCGCCTCGAGGTGCTCCTGCCAGGTGCTCGGGCCGCCGATGGGCTCGATCAGTTCCAGCGTGACCTGGCCCATGTTGATGAACGCGAGCTTCGCGCGCGCCTGCGTCGGCTGGCCCTTGTAGCGGATGTGGGTCTTCTCTTCGGCCTCGGTCTCGCGGATCTGCGGCACGGGCAGGTTGAAGACCGCCGCGTACGCCTTCGCCGCTTTCTCGATGTCCTGTACCACCACCGCTACTTGGCAGACGGCGTTCGCGCCCAAGCCTTGCGCATCCATGCCTCGTTCTCCTTTTTTCGGCGTACGTGCGATCACTTATCTGGAGCTTCAAGCGCCTGCGCTTCCAGCGCGGCGCAGCGCGTTTCGAGCAGGCCGGGCGAACAGGCCGCGGCTTTCCTGAAGTTCTCGGCGGCGGTCGCCATCTCACCGCGGAGTCTGGCCGCGTGGCCCTTATGATAGAAATAGCGCGCGCATTCCGCATCCGAATTATCCGGAGGTTCGGTAGCGGCGGCCGGATTCAGGTACAGGTCCACGATTGCTGCGTCGGCGGCCTGCTGCCGCGCCTTTGCATAGCCTTGCGCTTTTGCGAAGGCCTCGCCGTCGCCAGGCAAGCCGGCCTCGCGCATGAGAATCGCGCGCCAGAGCAGTTCTTCAAACGCCTTGCCGCCCGCCGGAGGCGCGGCAGGCGGCGGGCGGTCGAGTTCCGCGAGGGCTGCCTGCGGATGCCCGGAGAGGCGCAGGGCGTGGACCATGCGCCAGCGCTCGCGCGCGGGATCGTTCAGCTCTTCGGCCTCCAACTCCAGAAGTTTTCGGCGCACGCGCTCCTGCATGTCCGCCTGGCGCTGCTGCGCTTCGTCCTCGAAGTTCCGCCGCAGCGTGCGGTCGTGCAGCAGGAATCCAACCGCCATCGCCAGGACGGCAAGGATGGAGAGCCCGGCGGGGATCGTCCAGTCGCGGTTGCGGCGCAGGTACTTGCCCGTGCGGTAGAACGGGCTCGGCGGGCGCGCCATGATCGGCTCGCCCGAATGGTAGCGCCAGAGGTCCTCGCGCATCGCCGCGGCCGAGACGTAGCGCCGCCGCGGATCCTTCTCCATCGCTTTAAGCACGATGATCTCGAGGTCGCGGTCCACCGCGGAGCGCAGCTTGCGCGGCGGCGGCGGTTCTTCCTGCGCGACCTTGCGCACGATCTCGAGCGGCGTCTCGCCGTCGAACGGGGGCAAGCCCGTGAGCATCTCGTAAAGCACCGCGCCGACGGAGTAGATGTCCGAGCGGCTGTCGGCCTGGTGCCCGTGCCCCAGCGCCTGCTCCGGGCTCATGTAGTAGACCGTGCCGAGAATCGAACCTTCTTCGGTGAGTTTCTTCGCGGCGCCCTCGCGGTTCACGCTCCGGGCGAGCCCGAAGTCCATGATCTGCGCGCGGCCGGAAGGCTCGATGAGGATGTTCGAGGGTTTGATGTCGCGGTGGATCACGCCGGCCTCGTGGGCGAACTCCAGCGCGTTGCAGACGTCCATGGTGATGCGCACGGCCTGGAGCGGGTCGAGCGGCCCCACCGCGATCTTATCCGAGAGCGGCTGGCCCTCGATGTACTCCATCGCCAGGTAGTACAGGTCGCCCACCTGGCCGACGTCGAAGACATTGATGATGTTGGGATGGTTCAGCGCCGCCGCCGCGCGCGCCTCGGTCTCGAAGCGCCGCAGCCGCTCCGCCGTCTCGCCCGGCGCGAAGCGCAGCAGTTTCAGCGCCACCGTGCTGCCGACGCGCACGTTCGTGGCCTTGAAGACGATACCCATGCCGCCGCGGCCGAGCTCCTGGTCGAGGCGGTAGTCGCCGATCAGCTTGCCGATCCAGCGCCCGCTGTCCTCCGACTTGAGCTTCCGGCCGCCCTCGTCCATGCCCAGCAGCAGCAACTCGGCGATGCTCATCGCCGTCGCGCGCTCCGGGCCGCGGGCGTCCTTCGCCGCAGCCGATGGCTCGGGCGCCTTCTCGGAGGCGGCGTCGACACCGGGATTGGCCCGAGCGCCCGAGGGTCTCAGGTCAACCGTCTCGTCCTTGGATGAATCCATAAACCTATTTTACGGGAAAATTGAGTTACGAATATCGAAATCCGAGGCAAACAGCAGAGTTTTAAGAGAACCGAATTGCAAAAGCTGCGGCGCTGCCGCCCTTCTTTTATTCGGATATTCGAGTTTCGGATTTCCCAAATCGTTATTCGGGCAGTACCGGCATCTGGAACTGCGCCTGCATGTTGTACGGCGACTTCTCGCCCAGCCACTTGTCGAAGAGACGCGTCCAGCTTCCCTTGTTCCAGAGATCGGTCAGGATCTCGTCCACGCGATTGCGCAGTTCGGAATCGTTGCGCGGCAGGCCGACCACATAGGGCTCCACCGAGAAGCCCTCGCCCGCGATGCGCAGTTTCTCGGGATCTTTCGCGCCCAGCCGCGCGCCCAGGAGCGTCACGCCGTCGCCCGTGTACGCGTCGGCATCGCCCTTCTCGATCTTTTCCATCCCTTCGTCGGTGGTGTCCACCTCGACGATCTTCGCGTCGGGCGCGACGATCTTGAGGTTGTCGAGGCTCGTCGAATTGCGGATGACGGCCACTTTTCTGCCACCCAGGTCGCGGTAGGACTGCACGGCCGAGTCGGCCTTCACCAGCAGCTTCTGCTGATCCTGGAAGTACGGGATCGAGAAATCGACGTCGTGCGCGCGGCGGCGCGTGGCCGTGAACGTCGCCACAATGCAGTCGATCTCGCCTTTCCTGAGCTTCTCGATGCGCTCGGCCGTCTTCACCGTCACGAAGACCGGCTGCACGCCCAGGTGCCGGGCGATGCGGAAGCCCAGGTCCACGTCGAAGCCCACCGGCCGGCCGTCCTTGTCCGAGTAGCAGAACGGCGGGCTGTCGCTCTTGACGCCGATGCGCAGCACCTTGGCCTTCAGGATGCGTTCGAGGTTCCCGCCGCTCGCGGCCTGCTCCGCATGCGCGTGCTCCTCTTTAACCGCCGGTCCTTCCGGAACGGCCGGCTTCACGGGCTTGGGCGCGTGCTCTTCCTCGCCCTCTTTCTTGTCGCAGCCGGGCAGCAGGGCCAGCGCCGCCAGCGCAAGCGCCGCCCAAGGAACGATTCGATGGATCCGCATGGTCCTCATGGCATTCCTCGTCTTCCGTATCGCACGGCCGCTTCACTTTTCGCCGTTTTTCGCTGTTCTTGTATTTCCCTCCCCCCCTTGAGGGGGAGGGTTGGGAGGGGGGAAGTCGTGGGTTCATCCCCCCCACCCTACCCTCTCCCTCAAGGGGGGAGGAGAACAACGGCATCCTGGGCGCGCCCTCGCTTTAAAGGCTCTGGTACTTGTTGCATGAATACAGGTTCATCGACATCTCTTCGGCCAGTTTCTGGATCTCGCTGTTGTTGGGATTGGCGTCGGCGACGGGCGTGAGCCGGTCGATGCCCTCGCCAAGCAGCTTCGCCGCCTTCTGCCAAAAAGTGTTCGCGCGCTTCAGGTCGGAACCCGAAGCCTGGCGCGCTTCCTGCATGTAGCCGAGGGCCTCCTTCAACGCCGCCTGCGCGCCTTTGACGGTGTCTGCGTTGGACATCCCGCCTTTGGCCGCCGCGAGCTTCGTCTGCGCGGCCTTGGCCCGGTCGGGAAAGCTGAACGGGCTCGGGCTCTTGCCCGCTTTCTCGGCGGCCTCGGGACTGGCGTACTCGATGCGCGCGTCCTGGCGGATGCTCTTGGCGTAGCGGCTGCCAGGCAGGTGGTACTCCTTGCCCTGAAGATCGGCGACCACGCGACCGTTGTAGTCGGTCGGGGCAAGCTCCATTTCCGGCGCGGCATGTGTGACGGGCGTTGCGGGCTTGGGCAGCTCAGAAGGCCGCGTTTGCGCCACCGCTTCCGGCCCGCGCGCCCACAGTCCCGCTTTCTTGGTCATCGCGTCCATTTGCGCGTTCTGCAGCGCCGACGCAAAACGTTTGCTGCCGCCGTCGTTGATCGCGAGCCCGCGCTTGACCATTTCGAGATTGAGATGCGTTCCGGCCTTGAAGACGTGCGCCTGCGGCAGCGTCCGGCCGTCGCCCGCCTTCTCCGCTTCCATCACCAGCGTGATCTTCGTGCCAGGCTCTAATTGGTCTTTCAGGAAGGCCTCCGCGGCCTTCTCGCTGGCTTCGCCCTTGAACTGCAACTCCGCGAGCTGGATCTTCACCGGCATCCCGCAGAACTTGATCCGGATCGCGCCCGGCCCGTCCACGCCCAGCACCGGGTGCTCGAACGTCGTGCCGTCGGGGGCGTCGGACGCGCCCAATCGGGCCACCGTCCACACGCCCATGACAAATAGAATTAGCGCCGCGCATCGCATGCTGGGTGCTCCCGCGCTTCTCGGCCTCTGGCCGCTGCGCATGGCTCAGATCTTGTTTAGTTTCGAAGGTCGCTACGGTTGCGCCTTGTAGCACAGGCAAGGATTCCCGCAAAGCGCGAACTGCCGGTCTCTCGCTAAGCCCGAACTGCATGTCTCGCACAAAGGCGCAAAGAACGGAACTTAATGTACGAACCTCACAAAGACTCGGGGCGAGGGGTTCTCTCGACACAAGAGGACCGCCAAGTTGAGGAGACGATTTTAAAAGTAAGCGGTGTGCCGTTCTTTGCGTCTTAGCGTCTTTGCGCGAGATGCCGTACGCCGTTGCGGCTCTTATTCCGCGAGGCACCGCCAGAGGTCCCGGATCTCCTGATCCACGTCCTCGTCGCTGGCGACGTAGGAGCGGATCTCTTCGCGGAGCAGGTCCTTGTAGATCTTCTTGGCGCGGTGCAGATAGTTGGTCACGTCCACTTCGCTGATCTTCAGGTCGTCGCCGATATCCTTGTACGAAGGCCGCCGCCCGCCGGGCGCGGACTCGAAGAACTGCCGCCGCAGGACCTCGTAATACATCTCCTTGCCTTCCTTCTTACATACGTCTTCCAGGCGCTCGAAGACGCGCTCCAGCAGCGCCTGTGCCCAGTGGCGGTTGAAGGCCTCCTCGGGCGTCTCGCCCTGCGTGGGCTCGTAGCCCGTGCCGACCTCCTCGTCCTTCAGCGCGTCGAGGCTCTGCAAGGGTTTCAACCCGCCGCCGCGCTTGAGCGCCGTGTTGCGGGCGTGCGTGTTGAGCAGGAAGCGCGTGACCGCGGTAAGGAGGAAGGTGCGGAAGCGCCCCTTCTCGCGGTCCACCTTCTTGAGGAACTCTTTTTCGAGGAAGAGCGCGAAGAACTCCTGCGTCAGGTCCTTCGCGGCGTCGTGCGACTTGCCCTTCGAGCGGATGAACAGGTAGACGGGCTTCCAGTAGGTCTGGATCAGGTATTCCATGCTGGTCTGGAAGTCCTGCCCGTTGGGATCCTTGGCGGTGAGCACGACCGTCCAGGCCGTAGTCTGGAAACGGCCGGGTCCGGCGGGTAAATTCGAAGAGTAAAAGAAGCCTTTCGCCATGGCTATTTGTGTATCACATTTTCAGGAGCAGGCTACAGGGTTTGGAAGGGCTTGGGCGGAGGCCGCGGTGGCGGGCGCACGCGCCCTTCGGCAACACTCTCCTCCCGCAAAACGTCTTTGCTCCATATCGCTTTTGCTCCAGCAGGCGCGTCACGGGGCGCAGTTCGAGGCGTCTGATCAATTAGGCCGGCGAAAAGCGGGAGGTTTATCGATGCGACTCTGTAAAGCCGCGCTGTTCGCGCTCCTGACCGCCGCGCTTGCACGAGCGCAGGACGCGGCGACGCCGGCTCCCCAACCTTCCATCACGGACAGCCTGAAGATTGAACTCAAGAGCGCCCCGGACCGCATCGAGATCGGCGAGGACCTGGGGGCCGAGTGCGCCATCACTTGGAAGCAGCGCTTATCCGACGAGCAGAAGAAGGACGCGCGGAAGCTGGCGGAGAAGACCGGCGACGAGAACTTTGAGGTCCGCGCGCAGGCGCTCGCGGCGCTTGAAACCCTCCTGCGCACGGCATCGCCGGGGAACGACCTGGAGGCGTTGACGGAGCTGGGCGAGAAGATCGTCGACATCGAGCGGACCACGCAGTTGCAGAACCTCAAGGCGCGCCTGGAAAAACGCAAAAAGGGAGAACGCGCGAATGATTCGATCCTCTTGAGTTTGAGCACGGAGATCCAGGCGCTGCCGGAGCAGGGCGAACCGTACATGGTGAATCCGGCGCCCGAGCACGCGGCCGCGAATCCGTTCCTTGTCGAGATTCCGAAGATCAACTTCGGTGAGCGCCGCGAGCGGAAGGCGCATCGGACCGGCCGACTTCCGCCGGGGCATTATCGGATGCGAGTACGCCTGAACACCGCTCAGTCCCCGCCGAACCCCTATCAAGAAGACCGGCAGCCCGAGGCCGAGCGCTTGTCGGTCAACGTGGCCACCGAGTGGCACGAGTTCCGCGTTGATGCGCGCGAAGTTCAGGAAGCGGCCGGGCTGCTGAATGTCTTGCCCAAGGGATGGGTGGCGATCGGCTCGTATGGTATTGGAATCGAGGGGTACGGGCTCATGCGCAGCAACCCCTGCGCATCGGGCTGGCAGTATTCCGGACCCGTGAAGCTGGACGACCTGTTCAGGAAAGGTTCGAGTATTGAATGGGCGGTAGCGAGCTTGCCGTTGGGCGATTTGACAAGCTGGCAGGGCCCCACCGGGGATCACGCTTACTTTGATTTCGAGCGTTCGGCGGAACTGCGGTGCTATCCGCTGGATTTTGAATGCGTTCCGGTCAAAGACGCTGAACAACCGGCGTTGTATCTGGGCGCGACCAAGGAGGGCCGGTGGTTTCTCTCGACGAAAGGCAAGGGTTGCCAACCGCTGGTGGATGCGTTGAAGGTCTGGTGCACGGAGAACGCCGCGCAACCGGCGCGCGCAACGCGCGGCGCCGGCGACCTGAGCGAACGCTTGAAGACCCGCGCCAAGAAGGACGAACTCTTCGACTGGCTGGCTAAGGCGAGGACCGAAGGCGACGGGTTCAGCTCCGAACTGCTGCGCGCGTACCCCCTCGTGAACGAGACCTTGGACGCGGAGACGGAGACGTTCCTGCGGCTGGCCGAGGGTCGTTTCCAAGGCGGGATCGAGTACGAGCGCGAGGTGAGCGTTTTCCTTTTAAAACACTACGGCGCCAAGAGCCGGGACGCCCTGAAACGGCTGGTGGAGAACAAAGACGAGGACGTGCGCGCGCGGGCCATCGATCTTCTCACCGATATGATCTGGGACCACGAGACCGGGTTTTCTAAGGACGCGGAACTGGCGGACTGCTTGGTGAACGCGGCGGGCGAGGTCGAACCGCGGCGGCTCTGGCCATGCGTCCGGGCCATGCTGCGCCATGAAGCCCTCGCGCCCGCCATGGCGCCCGTTCTGGTGGAAGGCGTATGGGAGCAGACCGACGGCGGCGCCGTGACCCAGGCGTGGGAGGCGCTCTTGAATCTGATGTCCGACGACCATGGCTGGGCGGGCGTTCGCGAGAGCGTAACGGACGTCCCGGTGGTGGAAGTCATGCAGGAGTGGTGGCGGACGGACGGGGTCAAACGCGACTGGCCGCGGCCGGCCTGGGCCGCGAAGCTCACCCAACGGCTCAAGGACTGGAAGCAGCAGGATGGGCCGGAGCCCGCCCAATAGAGCTCGCGCGCCACGCGCCGCCGATCATCCCTTCAGCGTTTTCTGCTCAGCCGACGGCGGCTTGCCGCGCATCTTCCGGTACAGGCGGCTGAAATAAAACGGATTGTCGAAGCCGCACTGGCGGGCGACCTCCTGGGCGGGCAACGTCGAGAAGCGCAGGAGTTCGGCTGCGGCGTCGATGCGTTTGCGCAAGAGATAGCGCAGCGGGCCCTCGCCGTGGTCGTGCCGGGGTCGATCCATCGCGGCAAGATTCCGCCCAGCGGGCACCAGGATTCGATGGCCGGGGAACTCGCGCTCGCGCCCACGGCGGGCACGCTGGTGCTGATGAGCACGTACTGCTGGCACCGCGTGACGCTCAACAGGACGCCGCGGCCGCGCGTCTCGGTGAATTACCGGGTTCGCCCGCAGGGCACGCCGGAGGGCCTGACGGCCGTCGCCAACTTTCGTAACGGGGTTTACGATTTCCGCACCGCGGCAACGCAAGCAAACGCGTAACGCACTGGAATTCGGAATCGCTTCGCGGCATGCGTACGGATTTCCGGTCACGCGCCCCGCATCGCTTCGTCACCATCCACAAAGGTGGAAGCGATCCATGCGAAAGTTCCCTCCTGTATTTGCCGTGCTTGCGCTGCTTGCCCTGTGCTGCTCAGGTGCAGAACTTCCGCCGGCCAAGGACATCGAAGTAACCCGATACGGATTCAAGGTGGTCTGCAAACCGATGCCGGAAGCGGTGGAGATCGGAGCTCGGGTTTCCCTGGAGTGCACGGTCACGTGGATGGGTGAAGCCTTCGATCGTGAAGAGATTCGCCGCATGGCGAGCGAACTCGCCGATGAAGATTTTGAAGTCCGGGCGGCCGCCGAGTCCGGTATCTACGGACAGCTTTCACAGCTCACACTTTCGCTTGCGCTGCCGGAATTGGATGCGCTTGCGGACGGATGCGAGGACGAAGAGGCGCGCGCCCGGCTGAACGCCATCCGCACCCGCCTGAACGCGCGCGAAGAGTCCGAAGTACCGCGTGCAAGCATGCGGCCGCAGTTCGAACTGGAGATGCAGGCGCGGCCGGAGCACGGCGCGCCGTCGCGCGTGTATGCCACGCCGGTTTCTTGCGGAGCCAATCCGTTTCTGGCCGCCGGCCCTATCGAGATCAAATTCGGCGACGATTACAGAACCTGGCTGGAAGTGGATGCCGCGGTCCCTCCCGGCAACTACCGCGTCCGCATCCGCTTCTACGACGGCCGGTATGCCAGCGCCACATCCGCGCCCTTCGACGTCTCGACGCCCTGGCAGGATTTCCGAGTGCTTCCACGCACGTGCCGTTCTTGCCCGGGCCTGTCGAATTTTCTGCCGGAGAATTGGACGTATCTCGGCGAGTTCAAGAACCGGAGTGCCTCCTCCGACTGGCGGCAAGAGTTGCTGAATCCGCCGGGCTGGCGCTACGCAGGGCCGCTCACGCTGGACGACAAGTTACGGATACTCACGACCTTCGACTGGCGCGTTCACAGCGTCCGTCTGGCGAATCTCGCTACTTGGCGGCGGCCTTCGGAAGAGGTCGACGGCTATCGTTTCGAAGGCCGCGCGGAACTCTTCCGCTTTCCGCATGCATACGAAGGCGCCCCACAGTCGGCGAGTTCCGAGCGTCCGGCGAGTTACCTTGGCGCCACCGCTACCGGGCGCTGGTTTCTCCATGCTGAGGGCCCGGGGAGCGAGGAACTGCTGGCCGCCATTAGGTCATGGGTCGCCGCGCATGCCGTGGAACCGGAGTGTGCCGCACGGGACGAGCGCGACGTGACTCGGCGTTTGGCCGATCGGAAGAGTAAGCGAGAACTCTTCGACTGGCTGATGGCTGCGCGGCAGGCCAGCGAACAGACCTTTCAGCGCCTTGTCGAGCATCCCGCGGTCGAGAAAGCCCTGAACGCCGAGGTGGAACTTTTCCTGGATCCCGCCGAGGAGGCCTTTGCGAAGCACGAAGACTACGCCGCGCAGGACGTCGCGAGGTACTTGTTTCAAGTGGCGCGTGAGAAAGGCAAGCGCTCCCTCCTGCGCCTACTTGCGAACGGCAGCACGGAGGTCAAGCGCCTCGCCTTGGGCGTGCTTGAAGATTTGATGCGCGATCCTGCGTGCGCATTCCGCCGAGACACGGAAATACAGGCCGCGCTGGAGCAAGGCATCTGCCATGACGATAAGGATCTGTTTCGGCACTACTTGGGCGTGTTGTGCCTGCACGACTCGCTCGCCCCGGGCCTTGTGCCCCTGCTGGTGTCCTCGGCGGAGCGGGACGTAGGCCGCGACAGGAGCCCGCTTTTTGAGGGTTACTGGGCATATCTTGAATCAATTGTCGGCGACGATCCCGCCTGGATTCGGGCGAACGACGGTTATGCGTACGCGCGTTCACCGCAAGCCGTGATGAAATGGTGGCACGCAGCGGGTTCCCAGACCTCGTGGCCGGCGCCCGAATGGGCCACGCAGGTCGCGCAGCGCCTAAGGCATTGGCAAGCGGAGGACGAGCGGGAGCCGGCGAAGTAGCTTCGCGCTACTTGGCTTCTTCGTCTTGAACTTTGGCCCGCGCGGGCTCGCGGGGCTTCAGCGTGCCTTTTAGGAACTCCCAGAGCAGCCGCGTGGACTTGCGGTCCGCCTCGGCGGGCGCTTCGGGCGCGGCCTTGTTCTCTTTGGGCTCCACCGCTTTCCAGTGGGCGTAGGCGCCGGAATGCTTCCACTTGCGGAAGTCGTCGCCCGCATCTTCGTCACGATACTGCGCGCGAATCTTAGCGACGTCGGGGTCGCTCTGGGCCTCGTCCCTGCGGGCCATCTCCTGAAGATAGCGCCGGTACTCGTCCTTCTCCGGTGGAACGGTCGTCCGCTTCTGGTACTCGGCGACCAGGATGTTGTGGATGACCGTGCGGATGTACTCTTCGCGTTCGTCCGCCGCCTTGGCCGCGGCGCCGATCGCTTCACGCTGCTCGCGCGTCATCTTGGGGGCCGGATGGACCTCGGCAGGCTTATCGGGCGGTTTGGGCGGTTCGGACATCTGGATGCCGACGTATTCCGTCGCGCCGCACGCGGCAGCGGCCGAAAGGATCGTGCAGGCCAAGAGCACGCTTCGCATCCCGCTCCCTTTCAACCCAGGCACGCACTCACCGTGTCCGAATCTTTCCCACCCCTTTTAAATACACGTTCAGGTGCACTCGCTGCGCCTTATTCGGACAAAATTGCGGCGGGAAGGAGGGAAAGCAAGTATACAATCCGCTGTACATTGATTTATGTGCGGGCGCGGTTTTTCCCTTTCGCGGGCGCGTCCCAGTGTAAACAATAGTAGGGTGCTCGCCCATCGCGGCGCGCAGCTTAGCGGGAGTTGCGCCATGTCCGAGGCCGTGGTCATCGTCGAGACGCCGCGCGACGCCTTCCAGGGCCTCGCAAAGCCGATCCCCACGCCTGAAAAAATTCGCTATGTCCGCGCGGTGCTCGAGGCGGGCTTCAAGCACGTCGACGTAGGCAGCTTCGTGAGCCCCAAGGCCGTGCCGCAGATGGCCGACACGCGCGCGGTGGTCGAGGCCGTGCGCGGAGACCGCGCGGTCGAGTACATCGCGCTGGTGGCCAACGAGCAGGGCGTGGACCGCGCCATCGAAGTCGGCGGGCTGGATACGCTCGGCTTCCCGTTCAGTTTCTCGAACGAGTTCCAGATCCGCAACACGAACAAGACCGTGGCCGAGACCTGGCCGGCGCTCGAACGGATGATCGCGCGCACCGAAGACGCCGACATGAGCTTCCTCGCGTATGTCTCGATGGCCTTCGGCAACCCCTACGGCGAACCGTGGGACGAGGAGCGCCTGCTGGACTTCCTCAAGGCGCTGCGGCGCGCGGGCGTGCGGCACGTGGCGCTCTCGGACACCACCGCCGTGGCGCGGCCGGAGCAAGTGAAGCACCTCTTCGGGCATGCGCGGGCGGAGCTACCGGAAGTGGAGTTCAGCGCGCACCTCCACGGGCGGCCGAACGACTGGAGCCAGAACATCCTCGCCGCATTGCAGGCCGGCTGCCGCCGCTTCGACGGCGCACTGGGCGGCTTGGGCGGCTGCCCCTTCGCGGAAGACCGGCTGATCGCGAACGTGCCGACCGAGGGTTTGGTGGAACTGCTCGAAGCGCACGGCTACGCGAGCGGCATCGACCACGGCAAGCTGGCGGCATGCGCGAAGCTGGCGCGGGAGTTTCACGCGCGGTACGCGTGAACTCATTTGGGATTTCCGATTTTCGATTGAGCCCACCCGGTTGCCGCGTAACAATCCAAAATCGGATATCCAAAATCCAAAAATGGAGACGCACCATGCCCTCCCCGATCCTCGTCACAAAGCGCGCGCGCCATGCCGTCGTGACGCTCAACCGGCCGGAGAAGCGCAATCCGCTTCCGTATCGCGAAGAAGATGGGCTGCTGCCAGCGCTGGAGGCTCTGGAAGAGGACAAGCAGGTGCGCGCGGTGGTGCTCACGGGCGCGGGGAAAGCGTTCTGTTCGGGGCTGGACCTCGAGGCGATGCAGGCGATTCAGCGCATGTCGCCGCAGCAGAACCGGGCGGCCTCGAAGCAGGTGCTAACGTTCTTCGAACGGCTGCGCGCGTTCCCCAAGCCGCTGATCGCGGCGGTGAACGGGCACGCCTTCGCCGGCGGCGCGGGCTTCACCGTTGCGTGCGACCTAGCCGTTATGTCCACCGAGGCGACCATCTGCTACAGCGAGGCGCGCATCGGTTTCGTGCCAGTGATCGTGGGCGTGTACCTCGTGCGTGCGTTGGGCGAACGCGTCGCGCGCGACCTGATGCTTACCGCGCGCGCGGTGCCCGCGGCGGAAGCGCGCGAGCTGCGGCTCGTGAATGAGGTGCAACCGCCAGAGCGCGTCCTGTCTCGGGCAGAGGAGATCGCGGGACAGTGCGCGGACTTGAGTCCGCAGTCGCTGCGCATGACGAAGGACCTGCTGCGGCGCTCGGCCGATATGAGTATGAAGAAGGCGCTCGATCTGGCCGTGGAGGCGAACGCGAAGGCGCGCGGCACGGCGGACTGCAAGGAAGGTGTCGCGGCGTTTCTGGAGAAACGGAAACCAAACTTCACGTAGAGCGAGGAGTGAAAAGCGGGGAGCGTAATGCCTAGAGCGTGGAGCTGCTCGCTCCACATTGGCGGGCAGAGACGCCCGCCCCACCGGAACAACGCCCGCCCACCTTTCACCCGCGTTAGAACCTGCCGTTGCCTTGAGGCAAATCATCCTGTAGATTCTCGCGTCCGTGGCGGCGCCAGGGAAAGCGCCGCCTTTTTGTGTTTTTGTGTAAGAGAAGGGGTGTCGTATGGCTTCGTGCAAGATGCGTGACGTGAAGATCGGCGAGGCGATCCTGTTCAACAATGAAGTCTGGGTGGTCTTCGACCGCCACGAGCAGACGCGCGGCAACTTGCGCACCTACTGGCAGGTGAAGCTCAAGCACCTCGAACGCGGGAACGTCTTCGAGCAGCGCTTCTCGCCCGACGACAACGTCGAAAAGATCCTCCTGGATCGCGAGGAGTACGAGTACCTCTATCCGGAGAACGATTCGCTGGTCTTCATGCATCCGGAGAGCTACGACCAGATCAACGTGAACAAGAGCCTCGTGGCGAAGGACCAGCAGCAGTATCTGGTCCCGAACACGCGGATGAACCTGCTGAAAGTGCAGGGAAAGATTGTGCAGATCGAGATGCCTTCGACCGTGGAGGTAACGGTGACCGACGCGCCCGATGGCGCGCGCGGCGACACGGCCACCTCGGTCTTCAAGCTGGCGGTGATTGAGACCGGCGGCGAAGTGAAGGTGCCCGGGCACATCAAGAAGGGCGACAAGATCAAGGTCCGCGTCGAGGACGGCGAGTTCCTCGGGCGCGTGAACTGAAGCGCAGGTCGTTCAATCCGCTACATGCGATAAAAGGCGGCCTTCAGGCCGCCTTTTTTATTTGTTGGGCAGCGCTTGTGCGGGATCAGGCGATGGGTTCAACGACGACGTTCGGGCCTTCGACCTTAAGCACCTTCACGGGCTTTCCGGCCTCGACGTACTTTCCTTCGGTAACCACCTGCAGGCGCTGGTCGCCGATCTGCGCGGTGCCCGAAGGCCGCAGCATGGTGACTGCGGTGCCTTCCTTGCCGACAAGCGCATTGGGGGCCTCTGCCTTCTGCACTTCCACCGGCACGCCCGCGACGATCTCTTTGTTGTGCATGAGCGGGCTGCGCTTCATCGCCTGCATCGCAAAATAGACGGCGACGGGAAAGATCGCCAGGTTGATGCCGGTCATCACGTAGCCGGATGTGGCGGATTCGCGAAAGGCCATCACGCAGCTCGCCACGAGGAACGCCACGGCCCCGGTGGTGAAAAACCCGAAGCTCGGCGTGAGCAGTTCGATCATGATCATCAGGATCATGAGAACCGTGCAGAGGACCGACCAGACGAGCGGATCCATTTCGGGCGCAGCTCCTGGCTCTCGGCTTCTGGCTCGCGGCGTCCGGTGCCGCGAGCGCAATTGGGTGGAGTACCCGCAGACTCTACGCTGCCGGCCCGGCGAACCAAGAGCGGATTCTAAATTCCACGCACGCGCAGCGCGGAACCGCGGACTTCGAGCACCTTGACCTTGCGGCCGGCCTCCACCCATTCGCCTTCGGTGGAGGCGTCGTAGGAGTGGCCGTCGAGCCGGACTTTTCCGGCCGGGCGGAGGACGGATTCAGCCACGCCTTCCTTGCCGACGAGTTCGGAAATCTTCGGCGCTTCGGCCGGCGCGGGCGAACTTGTGGAACCCGTCTGCGCGGCGGCTTTGGAGGTATCGGGATAGGCGGGCGTATAGGGCTGCGCGGAGGCCGGCACGGGCGCCGCGGGCGACTCCGCCGCTGTGCCGCTGACGACCTCGGACTTGAGCGCCAGACGGCTGAGCCCAGGCAGCTTGATGCCGGTAAAGATGCCGAAGAGGATCGCGCCGATGACGGTGAAGAGCGCGATGGCGGCCCACATGAGGCTGCTCTCGATCAGTTCCGCCTGGAACGGGCTCACCTCCCCGGGGGCCTTGAAGAAGCTGGGGATCGTGCCCTCGGGCAGGAACGCAAGCATGATCGAGAGCAGGACGAGCGCGATGCCGGCGAAGCCCGCGACGCCGAAACCCGGCAGGACGAAGAGTTCGAGGCCGAGCAGCAGCATGCAGAGGCCGAAGAGGATCAATTCGGCGGCGCCGGCGGTGTCGGCGAAGATCGCAAGCCAGAAGAAGACGCACAGGCAGAGCCCGAAGACGCCGTAGCCGACGCCGTGGCCGGGGGCCTTGAGTTCCCAGATGAGGCCGATCAGGCCGACGACGACGAGCAGCACGAGCCAGCCTGGATGGCCGAGGAAGCGCGCGACCTTCTCCGCCGGCGTCACGCCGGCCTCGTAGACCTCCGAGGGCTGAATGCTCATGGTGGCGAAGAGCGCGTTGCGGTCCTTGCAGAGGCTCGAGGCCATATTGGCGTCGTAGGCCTGGTTGGCGGTAAGGCTGAGGATGCTGTCCTTCTTCTTCCAAGTGGAGATTACGCTCGGGACGGGACCGCGGCGGTCGGTGTGCTTGGCCCAGTCCTCCATATCGTCGTTCGTCAGGAAGCGATGGGTGGGGTCGTCGGTCTCGACCACTTCCACGCCTTGGTCCACCATGCCGCGTGCGAGCGCCTTGGGGTAGTCGTTGCGTTCGCAAAGGCCGGTAACGAGGGCCGTAAGGTACGCGCGGGCCTTCTCGCGCATGTCGCTTGGCAGATTGACGCCGCCGGCGCCCACGGCTTGCGCGCCGCCGACTTGGCCGCCGGGCTCCATGGCGATCGCGTTGCAGCCGAGGGAGACGATGGCGCCGCCGGAGAAGGCCTGGCCGCGGATGAAGGCGACGACGGGAACGCCGCCGTTCTCGATATGCTTGTTGATCTTTTCGCACGCGGCCACTTCGCCGCCGCCGGTGTCGATCTCGAGGACGACCAGGTCGTACTTTTCGCGCTTGGCCTCGCGCATCCGCCGCCCGACGTAACCGGCCTCCCAGTCGTCGATCATGCCCTTGCGCGTGCTCTCTTCATCGTTGAAGGGTATGACCATCACGCGGGGCCGCACGGGAATGTGCAGGTTCTGCAGATGCGCGTTGCCGGGCTTGACGCCGGGCGCGTTATGCGCGCCGGGGCCAGCCTCGGGATCGACGGGCTTGGGCGGGCCCTCGTCGAACCCGCGCGCCGCAATGGCCGTCAGGCAGAGCGCGGACAGCGCCGCGGCAACCGTTCGAAAGCGGATCATGCGGATGGTAGGCCCTCCCGGCCTGCTCGACATTATACTCGAAGGGCAGGCGGCGCGAGACATTCCTTCGGCGAGCATATACGGAAACTCGGTGGAAGCTTTTGACTTGTTTCAGGCGTCCGGCTCGCGCTTGTGGGAGCGTATAAAGGACCTATAATGCGCCGATTCCTTACGGGACCCCGCGGGAGCGCGGCGGATCTAAATGGAGTGCCGATGAGTTCACGCGGGATGGACGGGTTGCCGGCCAGTTCGGAAGAGCGCGCCGCCACGCTGGCGCGGCTGATCGCGCCCGTGCTCCCGGACCTGGAGCGCTCCGAGCAGGTGCTGCTCAAACTCCTGTCCAGCCAATACGCCTACATCCAGACGCTCATGCAGCACATCGAACGCTTCCGCGGCAAGCGCCTGCGCCCGGCGCTGCTGCATCTCTCGGCGCAGGCATTTGGCGGCGAAGCGCCGCTCAGCTACGAAGTCGCCGCGCTGGTGGAGATGCTCCACCTGGCCACGCTCTGCCACGACGACATCCTAGACGAGTCCGCGACGCGGCGGCGCATGCCGACGGTAAACGCCGCCTGGGGCAACAAGACGGCGGTGATGACCGGCGACATCCTGTTCTCGCTCGCGTTCGAGCACCTGGGCCGGCTGGCGGATCCGCGGCCGTACCGCATCCTCTCGCGCATCTCGCGGCTGATCTGCGAAGGCGAGTTGCTGCAGATCGCGTCGCGCTTCGAGGTAGAGCTGGACGAGGGCCGCTACTTCGACCTGATCGAGAAGAAGACGGCGGTGCTCTTCGGCGCCGCGGCGGAACTGGGCGCGCTGCTGGCGGGCGCAAGCGAGGCCGACGGGCGCAAGCTCTACGAGTACGGCCGGCGCCTGGGCCTGGCCTTCCAGATCGTGGACGACTGCCTGGATCTGATCGGCGTAGAGTCCACCGTCGGCAAGTCGCTCGGCAGCGACCTGAAAAATGGCGAGCTGACGCTGCCACTGATTCATCTGCTGGCCAACGCCGGCGCGCCGCAGAAGCAGGAACTGCTGGCGCTGCTCAAGCCCGGCCAGGAGGGCCTGACTCGCGAGCGCCTGCGCCCGTACCTCGACCGGACGGGTTCGGTGAACTACGCGATCACGGTCGCGCGCAACGAACTGCAGCGCGCGCGGGACGAGGTCACCGCGCTGCCGGCCTCACAGGCCAAGACCGCGCTGCTCGAACTCCCGGAGTACGTGCTGGTGCGGACGTCGTGAATAAAACGTAAAGAAAAAACCCAATCGCTTCCATTTGCGAATGCCGTTCTTACGATTTAAGCATTACGCTTTACATTTTCGTGTTTTGCGCAGAAGGATTTCGGTGCACTCAAGCGGAAAGGAAGCCCACATGCCCAACCCCGTCATCGTGTTCGATACGAGCCTCGGCAGCTTCGAGGTGGAGCTCTACCAGGAGAAGGCGCCGATCACGGTAAAGAATTTCCTCGATTACGTGAACGAGGGCTTCTACGACGGCACGATCTTCCACCGCGTGATCGACAACTTTATGGTGCAGGGCGGCGGCTTCACCCCCGACGGCAAGCAAAAAAGCACCAAGGCGCAGATCAAGAACGAGTCCGGCAACGGCGTGAAGAACTGCAACTACGGCATCGCGATGGCGCGCACGAACGACCTGAACAGCGCCACCTGCCAGTTCTACATCAACGTGAAGGACAACACCTTCCTCGACGACAACAAATATTGCGCGTTCGGACTGGTAACGAGCGGGCGCGAGACAATCGACAAGATCAAGAAGGTGAAGACCGGCCAACATAGCGGGCACGGCGACTGGCCGGTCACGAACGTGACGATCAACTCGGCGAAGGTGAAGGCGTAAAGAATAAAACGTAAAGCGTAAAACGTAATAAAAACAGGGGTGCGGGGAGTATGTGACTCCCGCGCCCCTGTTTTGTTTAATTACGTTTTACGTTTTTCCGTTTTCGAACTACGACGCCTTCTTCTTCGCTGTGCTTGCCGGCTTGGGCGTGCTCTCGGTCTTCGGGGCGCTTTCCGTCTTGCACGCGCCGGCAGCTTTGGGATCGCCGCTGGGCGCGGGGGCTGCCGTGGTGTCTTTCTTCGCGGATTCCTTGTACGAGGACGAGCGGTAGTCGGTGGTGTAGAAGCCCGCGCCCTTAAAGAGGAAGCCAGCGCCGCCCGAGATGTTCCGTTCGGCCTTCTTCTTTTTGCACTTCGGGCAGGACTTGTCCGGCTTCGCGGTCATGGACTCGAAGCGCTCGAAGGTATGGTCGCAGGCCTTGCAGTTGTAGACGTAAGTCGGCATGTCTTTCTGTCTCTCCAAGGTGGTTCCGGCCGGTCGCGAGGACTCGCCCGCCGCGGCCTTGCCGGGCGCTATTCTACCCGGAAGCAAAGGCCGTGCAACGGGACGGGTGAACCGCGTATTGCGGCGGCAAGGCTCCGCGCGCTACTTCTCCTCGTCGTCCTTACCGGTCACGGGCGCTTGCGCCTCGGAACCGTCCTCGCCAAAGTAGAACTTATCCTTCTTGCCCTCGACGGTGAACTCGACTTCGAATGTGGTCTTGCTCCGGATGAGGTACTTCGTGGCGGCCGTGGCCTTGCCCTTCTCGTTCTTCTTCTTAAGCGCCGCGACGATGCCCGCGGGCAGCGTCTCGGGCTTGGCCGGGTCGGTGCGTTCCAGGACCGAGCCGTCGCCGCGCAGCAGAAGCTTGTGCTCGCCCTCCTTATCCGTCACTACGGCGTTAAAACGGCGCAGTTTGCCCTTCTGTTCCTTGGTTATGGTCTTCACCGAGCCTTCGGGAAAGAGCGCCTTGACCGCGTCCTTGACGGCTTGCGTGGCGTCTTCCTTCTTCTCATCTTCAGCCCGCGCGGCGGTACAGAGCATGAGCGCAAAGCAGATCAGCGTGCAAGCAAGCGTACGCATGGGGTTCCTCCTTAATGGCCCGGCCCTATGTTAGAGCGCTGCGTTCCGGCAGGCCACTGATTTCCAGACGGCCGGGACGCGCCAAAATTCAAAGAAGGCCGGCCGCGCATCAGCTCCGGATTACCAGCACCGGGATCGAGACACGGTGGCGCACGGGGTCCACGGTGGAGCCGCGCAGGAGGTCGAACACCGGCCCGTGCCCGTGGCTGCCGATGATCAGCAGATCGAGTCCGCATTCGGCGACCAGCTTGGGCAGTTCAATGGCGGGGTCCCCGTAACCGACGCGGACTCCCACTTCGTAGCCTTGTTCACGCAGCTTCGCGGCCAGTTGTTCCAGGTAGGCCTTGTCCTGGCTCGCCTCGCGGTCCTCGGCGGCGTTGCCAAAGACCTGCGCGGCCACGCCTTCGACCACGTGCATCAGCACGAGGCTGGACTTGTTGCGGGTCGCCAGAGCGGTGGCGTGGCGCAGGGTCATCTCATCGGCGGGGCCGACTTCCAAAGCCACGCCCACGCGGCGGTAGTTCTCCGCGGGCGCCGCGGGCAGGGATTGGTCGGCGGTAAAGGCAGCCTTCTCCCCGCGCATGCGCTTATACCAGGGGGACAGGATCAGCCAGACCAGCAGCGTCAGTGTGCCGGCGAGCACCGGAACCAGCAGGAGCCAGAAGAGGTACGGCGCGGTGACCCACAGAGGCTCGGCGGGCGGGTTCTCATTGGTGCCCGTGATCACCTGATAAATGAGGAACGCGTTCAAGCTGAGGATCACCGTGGCCGTGATCCAGGCCACGATCTTGAAAAAGGTGGAGGACGCGAAGACGCCCATCTTCGTCCGGTCGCCGGTGAACTGGATCAGGGGAATCACCGCGAACGGCAACTGCAAGCTCAGCGCGACCTGGCTCAGCACGAGTAGGCTGTCCACGCCCGAGTCGCCCTGGATCCAGATTACGAGGGCCGCGGGTCCGATGGCCAGGCAGCGCGTGACGAGGCGCCTTAGCCATGGTGGGATGCGCAGGTTCAGGAAGCCTTCCATGACGATCTGCCCGGCGAGGGTGCCCGTGAGCGTGGAGGACTGTCCGGAACAGAGCAGCGCGAGCGCGAACGCGAAGCCGGCCACCGCCGTTCCCAGGAGCGGCGCGAGGAGCGAGTGGGCCTCTTCGAGCTTCCCGACCTCCGTGTGCCCGGTGCGGTTGAAGGCCGCCGCAGCGAGCACCAGGATGGCCGCGTTGACGAAGAAAGCGCAGTTCAGGGCGACGACGGAGTCGATCAGGTTGAACTTGCAGGCTTGGCGTTTGTCCTCCTCCGTTTTGCCCACCTGCCGCGTCTGCACGAGGGCCGAATGGAGGTAGAGGTTGTGCGGCATCACCGTCGCGCCAATGATGCCGACGGATATAAAGAGCGCCTCGCCGGAGAGCCTGGTGGGGATGAACCCGCCCGCGACGCCCCCCCAATCGGGCTTGGCGAGGAAGATCTCGACGATAAAGCATGCGCCGATGGTAAAGACCAGCATCAGGATCAGCGCTTCCATCTTGCGGATGCCGATGCGCTGGAGCCCGAGCAGCAGGAGCACGTCGAGCGAAGTGATCAGCACGCCCGCAAGGATGGGAATGCCGAAGATGAGTTTCAGGCCGACGGCCGAGCCGAGGACTTCGGCCAGGTCGCAGGCCGCGATCGCGATCTCGCAGAGCACCCAGAGCGCGATCGCGACCGGCTTGGGGTAGTAATCGCGGCAGGCCTGGGCGAGGTCCTTGCCCGTGACGATCCCTAAGCGCGCGGACAGGGGCTGCAGCAGCACCGCCATGAGGTTGGACATCACCAGCACCCAGATGAGGGTGTAGCCGAACTGGGCGCCGCCTTGGAGGTCGGTGGACCAGTTGCCGGGATCCATGTAGCCGACGCTGACCATGTATGCGGGACCGGCGAAAGTGAGCAGACGCCGCCAGAAACTGGCGTTTTTGGGAAGCGGGACGGAGGCGTTTACCTCCTGAAGGGAGGCGGAGGGGGCTTTGGCTTGCTGCGTCGTCACGAGAGGCTCCTCAAGTGCGTCCGGCGTTTAAGAGTTTGCCAAGGCTAACTCAAAACGCCAAAAAACAGACGGTCAAACCCGGCTCTGCCAGGACCTGCGCGCGGCGCGGGGCGCTTCCGGCGCGGCGCGGCGGCGCGCCTTGGCGCCGAAGGCCCGTACGGCGGCCCGCGCGCCGCCCACTTCCAGATGGTCGATGAACTCCACCAGCCGCTCGACGGTCTCGTGGCTGATGGCGTGTTCCATCAGACAGGCGTCGTGTTCGGCCAGAGCCTCGGGCAGGTGCAGCACCTCGGAAAGGAAGCGCGTCAGCACGCGGTGGATGCGCACCTGCTGGTCGGCGAGCTTGCGGCCGCGCGCCGTCATGCCCACGCCGCCGTACGGGCTATGCCGGATCAGGCCCTGGCGCTGCAGGCGCTTGAGCGCCTTGGAGACGCTGGGGCGCTTGACGCCCAGGGCGTCGGCGATCTGGGAGACGCGCGCGGCGCCGCCGCGGCCGGAGATGCGGAAGATCGCTTCCAGGTAGTCTTCCATGTTCGCTGAAAGCGCGCGCCCGGAGGACGCCCGCGGGGCGAGGTTTCCGTTCACGCCGCCTTGGCCGTTCGCACCGCGCATGCAGACGCCTCGAAAAAGTTTCTCGCGGCTAACTTAGCCTCGTCTAACTTTTAGCGGCAGGCCGGCGGTTGTCAAGCGGTCTTTAGAAATGGGCAGGCGGACAGCCCTCCAAGTGGTATCGGCGTCCCGCGCCGGCACTACCGGCATTTTTTTTGCGCGATCCCTTGCGGCACCGGGACGCCCCAAGACCTCCGCCGGGACGGCGGAGCCACGAATGCCGACATGCCGGGCCAGAGGTGAAGCGGGGGCTTTCAGCAGGCGTAGCCGGAATAGCGTTTATAGGGTTGCACATCAAAGGTACGAAAGGGCTTGATTCCGCGCCGAGAGGTGGTAAGCGAACCATTGTATGCCGTCCCCAAGGCGTTTCTCCCCCGTCCGGCCCTCACCCGAAAGCGGTGCCGAGGCCGGCACGTCCACCTCCCGCGGGCGCAACGACAACCTGCCCCTCGGGCGGCTGCTCGTCATCGCCAAGAAGATCACCGCCAAGCAGCTCGAAGAGGCGCTCGCCCTGCAGCGCAAGACCTTCCAGCCGCTGGGGCGGATCCTGCGCGACGAGTACAGTCTGGTGGAGAGCGACCTGGTCGAGGCGCTGCGCAAGCAGACGCATCTTCCGCGCATCTACCTGCGCTTCTTCCCCGCAGCCCAGGAAACCGTGGCGCTGCTGGACCCGGAGTTCTGCCGCCAGCACGAAGCGATGGCCTTCGAGAAACTTGGCGGCCTGCTCTGCGTGGCCTTCTCGAAGCCGCCGCAGCGCGCCCTGGCGCGGCAGATCGAAACCGCCACGGAGCTGGAGGTCAAGCCCTACAGCGCGCCGTGGGACGACATCCGCAAAAAGCTGAACCTCGAAGAGTAGCCTCGCCGTATCTCGCGCAGAGACGCTAAGGCGCAAAGAACGGCAAAACGGCTTCTAAATCCATTACACGGTACTCAGGACGTCTAACAAAATGGCTCGCAGCCCTCGGCTCGAGGCATAAGTCCATTTTGACCTCCAGGATTCTCGTGCTGCCGGGAGCTATGAGCCAAGAGCATTTTGTTGGGCCTTCTTAATCCAATTTGAACGGGCGCGTTTCCCGTTGTGTCGCGGAGCGACACCGTGATGGTAGCCGTGGGTTTCAACCCACGGTTTGCTCAGCGCCCCTCGTGTCGGCGTCGCGGAGCGACGCCCTGAACCCCGCTCAACCGTCGCTACGCGACGGGGCTCTTTTCTTGCCTTCATTCCGTGGGTTAAAACCCACGGCTACCATCAAGCGCCGCTCCGCGGCGCGGGAGGCCTTGGGTCAAAGCGTGGCGGCACATGACCTGTTCGGACCGCGGCAAAATTGGAGGATTGATTCCGTGCCGTTCTTTGCGCCTTAGCGTCTTTGCGCGAGATGCTGTTCGCGTGAGCCGCCGTTCACTTCGCCGCGACCGGCTCTTTCCTCGCGTACTTTGTCGCGACGTAGTCTTCAAGGATCCGGATGAACTTCTTGCCGATCTCGTCGGGGGTGCCGTTGAGCGTCGCGAAGTTCTTGCCGTCGACGTACACCGGGCAGTGCGGGGCCTCGCCGGAGCCCGGCAGGCTGATGCCGATGTTCGCGGCCTTGCTCTCGCCGGGACCGTTGACCACGCACCCCATCACGGCCAGCTTCAGTTCCTCTACGCCTTCGAACTGCGCGCGCCATTCGGGCATCTTGTCGCGCAGGTAGCCCTGCACGTTCTCCGCCAATTCCTGGAAGGTCGTGCTGGTGGTCCGGCCGCAGCCGGGGCACGCGGTGACGCTCGGCGCGAAGCTGCGGATGCCGAGCGCCTGGAGCAGTTCGCACGCGGCGTAGACTTCCTCGCGGCGGTCGCCGCCGGGCTTGGGCGTCAGGCTCACGCGAATCGTGTCGCCGATGCCGTCGTGCAGCAGCACGCCCATGCTCGCGGCGGACCAGACGAGACCTTTCGCGCCCATGCCGGCCTCGGTGAGGCCCAGATGCAGCGGCTGGTCGGTCTTGGTGCAGAGTTCGCGGTAGAGCTTGATCAGGTCGGTGGGCTTGGAGATCTTGCAGGAGATGATGACCTGGTCCTTGCGCAGGCCGCACTCGAGCGCGAGTTCCGTCGATTGCAGCGCGGAGAGGATCATGCACTCGTTGAGGATGTCCTCGGGTTCCTTGCCCAGGTTCTTCGTGGTGTTCTCGTCCATCTTCTCGACGAGCAGATCCTGGTTGAGCGAGCCCGCGTTGACGCCGATGCGCACGGGCTTGTTGTTGTCGACGGCGATCTTGCAGATCGTGGAGAACTGTTCGTCGCGGCGCTTGCCGCGGCCGACGTTCCCGGGGTTGATGCGGTATTTGTCGAGCGCCTTCGCGCAGCCGGGGAACTCGGTGAGCAGCTTGTGGCCGTTGTAGTGGAAGTCGCCGATCAGCGGGGCGGTGATGCCCGCGCCGAGCATCCGCTTCTTGATCTCTTCCACCTTTTCGGCGGCTTCGGGCATGTTGACGGTGATGCGCACGAGTTCGCTGCCGGCTTCGGCGAGCTGGATACACTGCTTGGCCGTGCCGACGGCGTCGGCGGTGTCGGTGTTGGTCATCGACTGCACGCGCACCGGCGCGCCGCCTCCGACAAGCACGTTGCCCACCATCACGCCAACCGTCTTACGCCGCTGGACACCGGACATGCGTTGATCCTCGCTGAGTGCACGCAGGCTGAATTCTACCCACTAAGCATCGGTAAAAGGCCAAACACAGTCTAGAAATAACCAAGCGCGCCGTCAACCGGGGGCGTTCCGAAAGGACGGCGCAAGGTGCGTTGGCGCGAATGTAGCGGCATGAAAGGAAATGGACCATCCTCTGATAAAACCATTAAGGATATCGAATGCGCTGCTGGATCGGCATGCTACTTGTCCTCCCGTGGGCGCATTGCGCTGAGGAGTGGGTGTTTCTCAAGGATGGCAGCGTCGGCCTTAGCGACGGCTCCACGAATCCCGTCACCGCAACTTTCACCAATCAAACAAAAGCGACGGTCAAGCCGGAGGACATCCTCTTCAGGCGCACGCGCGGGCAGGTGGATCAGGCCGTCTCGAAAATCGTGGCTGATCTGGAAGTGAGCAAGGACATCCTCACCCATTTGAAAGAACTTGCCGTCCTGCGCGAGGCTGCGACGCCCAAGCTCCTTGAATGCCTCGCTAAAGACGATGCTCGGGTGCGCGTCGCGGCATTGGTTGGACTGCAATATGGATGGAGCCCGCAGGCGCTTGCGCCGGCCTTGAAGGCGCTTCAAGAAGAAGATCGCGAAGTTCGCGCGGCGGCCTTTAAAGCTCTGGCCCGGAACGTCCCTGAGATGGAGTTGGCGGAGAAGATACTGCCGTTTGCGGACGGCGACGACCTCAGCCTCGCCGAGATGGTCTTCGAACTCGCCGACAAGTATCATCCCGATGCGTCCCTGAAGCGCATCAAACGCCTGCTGGACGATGAAGCAGGATGGGCCGCGGCGGCGACGCGGCTCTCGCATTATCTTTCGCCCGCTCTCACGCCCGCAACTCTGCGCCTGCTGAACGACGACCGGTCCTTTATACGGCGAAGCGCGGTGGTGGGCTTGATCGCTCAGTTGGCCGATGGCGAAGAACCGCGCGCCAAGGTTCGGGCGCTGCTGGAGGATAAAAATTCGGACCTGCGCGAGATCGCGGCAGAATACTTCACCTGGAACGGGTGCGCGGACGATCTGGCCGCGCTGAACAAGGCGCTGGAAGCGGAGAATGACCTGCACCCATGGCCGGCAAATGGGTGACGCCCGTGCGCGATTACTACGACCCGGGCCGGACCAGTTACGGCTTTTCGGTCACCAAGGATTTCACGGCCTTCGTGGGCTCCGTTCACATCGGAGACGACGCCGGTTGGAACAAGGAACTGCGCACGGTGGTGGCGGTCGCGCCGGGCGTGGTGCGCAGCGTTCAACACATTTTTAGCTGGGGCTTCATCGTGGTTATCGAACACAAGGACGCCAAGGGCGAGCCGTTTTGCTCACTGTACGCGCATCTGTCGCCGATGCTGCACGTCAAGCCAGGCGAGCGTGTAGAAGGAGGACAGAAGATCGCCAGCATCGGCCGGAGCCACACCGTCGACAACGGCGGGTACCACGCGCACGTTCACGTGGGGCTTCATCACGGCGAATACAACGAGGGGAATTGGGTCCACGGATACATCAGTCTGAAAAGTTGGCAGGACGGCCTGCACGATTGGATGGACCCGCAGAAGTTCCTCAAGGACCACGACGCGCCCTGAACTACATCAATGCCTTCCGCTACGCATACGGCATCGTGCCGTTCGCATCCGGCTTGTAGCCCCAACGGTCGATGTACGCTTGGCCGGGCTCGAAACGGTCGCCGTCGCGGTCGAGCAGGCCCTGCAGCGCGCGTTCAAGCTCCGCTTGCAGTCCGGCGGCTTCGAGCCGGCCGGCGAGATTGTTCATCTGGTAGGGATCGCGGGCGTTGTCGTAGAGCAGCCAGGCGCCGTCGTGCGTCTTGACGTAGGTGTGCCGCCGCGTCCGCACGCCGCGGTATTCCTTCGCGCCGTCCTTGCGCAGGAATTCGCCGAAGGGCGAGGGGCAACCGAGCAGCACGGCCTCCGCGGGAGCGGGCGCGCCCTTCAAGAGGTACGGCGCATAGCTGCGGCCCTGCATCGTGTCCGGAACGGCGAGGCCCGCGAGGTCCAGCAGCGTCGGGGCGAGGTCGGGCGTGTCGATGAGCGCGTCCACGGCGCGCGCCTGCCGTCCAAAGAGCGCCGGACAGTCCAGCAGCAGCGGCACCCGGACGGATTCGTCCCACGGGCGCTGCTTGCGCCGCTGCCCTTGCGAATGCAGCATGTCGCCGTGGTCCGACCAGAAGACGAAGAGCGTGCGGTCCGCGATGCCGCATTCGCGCAGCGTGCCGCGCAGTTCGCCCACGTACGCGTCCAACGCCGAGCCGTGCGCGTAGTATCCGGCCAACTCGTTTCGCGCGGTCTCCGCGAGCGCCGCCGGGACGTTCGGGCGCAACTGAATCCGCGCCGGATCGTGAAGCGCGCGAAAGCGCTGCGGCGCGGTCTCGTACGGATTGTGCGGCGGCCCCCACGAGAGCACGAGCAGGAACGGATCGCCGGATGCGCGTTCGCGCATGAAGCGCTGCGCCTCCCGCGTCTGCGCTGCGGCGTCGTAGCCGTCCCAGACGCGCGCCTCGCCGGTCTCGGTGAAATACGGGCTGCGGTTGTAGTCGTGCGTGCACTCCTGGGCGCGCCAGAATTCAAACCCCAGGCGGCGTTCGGGCGGGATGTAATTCGAGCGCCCTTGCCCATCCACGTGCCATTTGCCGATGTAGCCGGTTCGGTAGCCCGCGCGCTTGAAGGCCTCGCCTAACGTGGTTCCTTTCGGCCGCAGCGGCAGGTCGTTCAGGAAGACGCCGTGGGTGAGCGGCTGCTGGCCGGTGAGCAGGCTCGCGCGGGCCGGACAGCAGACCGGATGGCCCGAGAGCGCGTGCGTGAAGTGGATGCCTTCGGCGGCCAGCCGGTCGAGGCAAGGCGTCTTCGCATTGGGATCGCCTGAAAAACCCAGCGCCTGGTAGCGCCACTGGTCGGCAAACACGAAGACCACATTGAGCTTTTCGCCAGACATGGCGTTCGCGGTGCTCCGGTTTTCCGTTCAATCGCCCTTCGGCACCCACTCCGCCTTGCGGATGACGGACGGCACCAGGCCCAGCGCGACGACAAGCACCAGGACCAAAGTGGAGTTGAGCAGGATCTGCGCGTCGTAGTCGCTCATGGCGTGGCCCATGAACTTCCAGCCTTTATTGAAGATGCCCAGGTCGATCGCGCCGGCGCTGAAGAAACCCGCCAGCGCCTGGCCGGCCATCAGCAGGGTCTGGCAGAGGCCCGTCGCGAGCGATTTGTTCTCGGGCGGGATCAGCGCGAGCATCTCCGTCGAGACCGCGATGGTGGAGGCGGCCCAGACGAGCCCGTAGACGCCGTTCAGGACGGCGAGGTAGACCGCGGGCGGAACGGGAACCACGTTGCGCGCCAGAAAGAGAATGAGCACCGTCGCGTACGTGAAGTGGCAGATCAGGAAGACGGGCTTGGTGCCGAGCCGGTCCACCATCCAGCCGCCGGCCATGAACCCGAACATCGAACCGATCATGTAGAGGTTGCCCATCCAGCCGATCGCGTTGTCGCCGAACTGCATGTGCTTCTTCTCGACGAGCGCGAAGAGACTCGGCGACGCGAAGGTGACGAGCGTGATCAGGAAGACGTAGCAGCAGAACGAGGCGTAGCCGTTCACGCGCATGATCTCGAGCACCGACTCGACGATGCCCTTGCCGCCGGGCTCGGGCTTCTCCAGTTCGGGGATGTACCCGTAGAGCACCACGCGCGCGGTCATGCCGAGGGTCACGAGCATGAAAATGATCTGGAACGTGAGCGTGGGCGAGTCCTTGGCCAGGAAAGAACTGGCCGCGAGGCCGAACGCGATGCCCGCGACCTGCCACGAGAGCCGCATCTTGCCGAAGTAGCGCCCGCGGATTGCCGTGGGCACGAGCGGGCTGAGCAGCGCGAACCAGCTTGCGCTGAACATCGCCTGGCCCAAGCCGTATGCGACGATGCCGAGGACGATCGCGGGTTCCGCGAAGCCTTCCTGCAGAAAGCCTGAGAGCGAGATCCCGCCGAATCCGCCGGCCATCACCGCGCAGCCCCAGACGCCCATGCTCTTCTTGCCGCGGCGGTCGGCGATGTAGGCGCACGGCAAGAGCGTGACCGCCTGCACGATGCCCGGCAGGGTGAGCAGCAGCACGGTCTGGGCGCTGCTGAAGCGCATGTTGGTGAAGTAAAGAAAGAGCGTCTGATTGCTGAACGAGAGGTAGCCCAGGCATCCGACCACCTGGCCCCAGATGGAGACGCGGATGCCGCGTTGCTGTACGAGCGTAAGCGGCGGGTCCCCTTCCGGGACCGCCGCGCGCGTAGGGGCAGGTTCGGTCGGCGCGGGCGCCGTTCCGCTTACCATCCGACGTAATCCGGAGCGGTCCCCGGCGGAACGAGCTCGTCGATCTTCTTGAGCACGTCGTCGGAGAGCTTGAGGTCCAGCGCCGCGACGGACTCGTCGAGGTGTTCGAGCGTGCGCGGCCCGTTGATCACGCTGCCCACGTGCGGCTGGCGGAAGAGGAACGCGTACGCCAGATGCGCGAGCGGCCGGCCGAGCTCGTCGGCCAGGCGCGCGAGGCCCTCGAGCAGGTCCATGTTCTTTTCGAGCGCCTTGCGGTACGCCTCGCTCTTGTTGCGCGGCGTATCCTCGATCGGCTTGCCCTTGCGGTAGAGGCCGCTCAGGCGCCCGCCGTTGAGCGGGCTCCAGGGGAGCATGCGCACGCCGAACTTCATGCAGAACGGCGCGAGCTCGTTCTCGACGTGGCGGTTGAGCACCGAGTACGGGCTCTGCTCGCTGACGGGCACGGCCGCGTGCGCGGCCTCGGCCTTGAGCGTGGCTTCGGTGAGGTGCCAGGCTTTGAAGTTGGAGGTGCCCCAGTAGACGACCTTGCCGGCGCGGACCAGGTCGTCCATGGCGCGGAGGGTCTCTTCGATGGGCGCGGTGTCCCAGTGGTGGCACTGGTACAGGTCGATGCGGTCGGTCTTGAGGCGCTTGAGCGAGGCCTCGCACGAACGCAGGATGTGGTAGCGCGAGAGGCCGCGGTCGTTCTCCGTCGGCCCGACCTTGCCGAAGACCTTCGTCGCGATCACCAGGCTCTCGCGCCGCGCGGCGCCGCCGTCGGCCAGCCAGCGCCCGAGGATCTCCTCGCTGACCTGCTTCTGGTAGACGTTGGCCGTATCGAAGAAGTTGATGCCCTTCTCGACGGCGCGCTCCATGATCTTGCGCGAGAGCGCCTCGTCGCAGGCCGGGCTGCCGAAGTTCATGTTGCCGAGGCAGATCGGCGAGACCTTGACGCCGGCGCGTCCGAGATAGCGAAGTTCCATGGCGTGCTCCTTATTGAAGTTCCCGTGCCGCGACCCGCAACGGCCGGCGAATGGATGGTTGGCTCAGCACTCGGGTATAGTACGCGCAGTGCCCGCCGTCAAAGTCTGCCGCGGCAGGTTCGCAGTCTTTCCGTTCGGTGCGTTCGTGGCTCCGCCGTCCCGGCGGAGATGAGTTAAATAAAGCGGGGTTGAGTCCGGAACCTCGCGGTCCCGAACTCAACCCCTAACAGCCACAGCGGCAGGCCGCGAGCTAGGCGCCGCGAGCCCTTCCGTTAGGCGTTCAAATTACTTCGGGTCTTTGGCCTCGCCCGTCTTCGCGTCCTTCGACTTGGTTTCGCCGGTCTTCGCGCCCTCTTCCTTCGCCTTCTTTTCCGCCTCGTCGAGGACCTTCAAATACTTGGCGGGGTCCGCGTTGAATTTCTTGACGCAGCTCTTGCAGCAGAACTTTATGGTCCGGCCTTCGTGCTGAATCGTCACGGCATCGCCCATCTCGCCGCCCAACTCCTCGCCGCTCACGATACACGTCTTAAGCGGGTACGCTTCGGCCTTCGCGCCGGGCTTCTCCGTCTTGGGCGCATCCTCCGCGAAAGCAACGGCCGCGCCGGCAACGGACAGCGCGAGCACCAGCGCAACGAATCTCAACATGGCAGTCTCCTTAATGGCCTGAACGAATCGTTCTGCCCGGCATTTTCAACGGAGCCGGGCCCAACCGTCAAGACGTTTAATTGCTGCGCTTATTCATGCCCGGCGGGTTTTTCCCCAGGCGCAGGGTCCTTCGGCACTTCACTCTCGGAGACGGGACCCGCCACCGTTCCTTCAGGATGTTTGTACCAGCCGGGATCTTCGTAACTTCCGATCCCATCCCGGACTTTGACAATGGTGAACATGCCGCCCATGTCAACCGTCCCGAACGGCCCCTGGATGCCGCCCACCGTGATCATATTCTTGGGCCCGCCCATGTCCATCATCTCGCCCATGCCGTTGCCGCCCATCTCCATGTACCCAGGCAGGAGCGTCTTGATCTTCTTCGCGGTGTCGCCCAGCTTTACGTCGAGCACGTTCGAGAGCCCGTGCCCCATGCCGCTCATCGTGTGATGCGTCTTGTGGCAGTGAAAGGCCCAGTCGCCCGGCTCGTCGGCGACGAACTCGAAGTCGCGCGTGCTGCCCGGTGGCACATCCACCGTATCGTCCTCGGCCTGCCTGTTTTCAGGCACGCGCGCGCCTGTGGTGCCGGTAATCTTGAAGGTGAAGCCGTGGAGATGAATGGGATGGTTGTCCATGCTCAAATTCGCGAGGCGGATGCGCACGCGCTGGCCCTTCTTTGCCACCAGAGGCGCCGTGGCCGGAAAGACTTTGCTGTTGAACGTGAAATAGTTGAAGTCGACCATGACGGAAGGGTCGGGTTTCGTGCCGCCGGGCGGAATGTACCACTCGGCGAGAAAGATCGCGAAATCCCGGTCGACTTCCGGCTTGTGCGGTTCCTTGGGATGAATGATGAAGAAACCCTCCATCCCCATGCCCATCTGCGTCATCTCGTCGTAATGCGGGTGGTACATAAAGGTGCCGTGCTGCTTCAGCGTGAACTCGTATTTGAACGTCTCGCCCGGCTGGATCGGCTTCTGCGTCAGCCCCGATACGCCGTCCATGCCGTTGGGCAGAAAGATGCCGTGCCAGTGGACCGAGGTAGGCGCCTTGAGTTTATTCGTGACGTAAATCCGGACCCGGTCCCCCTCGACCGCCTCGAGGGTGGGCCCGGGCGTCTGGCCGTTGTAGCCCCAGCACTCCACGCTTAGGCCCGGAGCGAACTCGCGCTTAACGGGTTCGGCCGTCAGGTGAAACACCTTCACGCCGTTGTCCAGCGTGTACGGCAGCGTCGAACCGTTAGGCGTGACGACCGGAACGTAGTTCTGCTTGGGCTCTTCGGCGTGCAGCACGGATAACGTAACGGCGCTGAATGCCGCGATCGTAAGAAGGCCGGGCTTGCGGCGAGTCATCTTTATCCCCTTTCAATGTTGGTGCTCGTGTTCCGCCGGCGGCGGTGGCCGCACCGGTTCTTGCGGCTGGGTGGTTGCCGCTGCGGGCGTCTGCGCCGGAACCGACTGCAGGCGTCCGCCGACGGCGCGTTCCAGTTCCACGCGGTGGATCCAATAATCGCGCAGCGCCTCGACCTGTTCGGCTTGCGCGCTTAGTTGCTCCTGTTTGGCCGCCAGCAGATCCAGGGCGCCCAGCGTCATGTTGTTGTAGCGCTCCTGCGCGAGTTCCACGAGCCGCGCGTGCAGCGGGCCGATCTCCGTGCGATACGCCTCCAGCGCGCCGCGCGCCGCGTTCAGTTTCGCCAGGGCCTCCCGCACTTCCGACCGCACCTCCAGTTCCAGCGCGGCCAGCCGGTCGCGGCTCTGCCGGTACTGCGCCAGCAGCCGCGCGCGGTCGGCCTGGCCCCGGTTGAACACCGGCAGTTCCATCTGCAGCGTCGGCCCGGTGACGCGCACGCCGTCCGGATCGCGCTCCGTGGACGCGCCGAGTTCCACCGCGGTGAAGACGCCCCAGTGCCGCAGCGCGCGGGCCTGCTCCACGATCTCCATGTCCCGCCGCTGGGCCTGCAGATCGAGCCGGTTGGCGACGGCCCGCGCTTCCAGGGCGGTGCTCTCGCCCCAGGCGTCGTGCTCGGGCAATTCCGGCAAGCCGTCGGGAATCTTCTCCTGAATCCGCGCGCACGCGACGCCCAGCAGGCGGCTCAGCTTTTCGCGCAACCCCGCGAGCTCCAGTTCATCGCGGGCCGCCTCGAGCTTCGCGTGCTGGTAGGCCGCGATCCGCGGAAGGGCTTCCAGTTCCGAAGCATTGCCCGCCTTCAGGAGTTTCTGCGTGAACTCGGACGCGGCCTCGGCGCCAAGCAACTGGTCTTTTTTGACCCGCAGCCGGGCCTGCGCCCCCTGCAGTTCGTAGTACGCCCGCTTCACGTCCGTGGCCAGGTTGAGCACCGCGAAGACGACCCGCGTCTTGGCGGCGTCGAAGCGCAGGCCCTCGATGCGCTTCCGCATTGGAATCAGAAGCAGGTCGATGAAATTGAATGCGATCGTCAGCTCGTTGTTCGCGCCGGCGGGACCGCGGTCGGGAAAGCGCACGCTCGCGCCCAACACCGGGTTCTTGGGCACGCCGGCCTCCATCACGTCGGCTTCCGCGATGCCGAGCTCCTCGAAAACCGCCTGGAGAGACGGGTTTTTCAGGAGCGCGATCTGCACCGCCGCGTCGATGGAGAGCTCTTTCTGTTGCAGCAGCGGTTCCACGGCTTCCTGGGCATTCGCGGACGCCGGCGCGCCTTCCCACTGGAGCTCCTTGCCGATCTCCGCGCCCACCTGCTCTTGAACGTCGTGAAACCCCACAGCCGCGCGCCGGCCGCCGCAGCCGGGCAGCGCCCCGCAAACCAGCAGCAGTATTCCAAGGCCATATCGTCTCATCGCTCGAAGTGCCTCCCCTCGCATGGCGTAAGATCCGCGGCGGAAACGCCGCGGCAGCGCGCGGCCACAAGGACCGGGCGCAACCCAATTTCAGGGGCAGGGCTTTAGACGAGCAGGGCTTGGTGCGTCAGGTAGATCGGGCACGGCGGCGGCCGGTGCGTCCGCTCGGCCGGAGCGCGAAACGCCCCGGCGACAGAAAGGCCGTACTCCGCTGGCGGCTGAACCGCCGCCGCATCCAGCCCGGAAAACGAGCACTCCAACTTGGGCGCTTCTTCTTTGACCGCGGCCCGCTTAGGGCAAGCGCACCGGCGCTGCGCGTCGCGCGTCGCCGGACTGGGCGCGTCCGCCGCCGGCATGGCGTTGTGGCGGCAGCAACTCGCCACGTGAGCCGCGCCGCCCGACCCAAGCAGCTTTCCCCAGCAACAGCACGGCAACGCGGTCCCCAGGACACTCAGGGCGCACGCCGCCAGAACAAGGGAATGGGCCAAACGACGCATGAACCTTCTATAGCTCCGTTGGGCCCTCGTTTCAAGTCGCGGTCCCGGCTCGCCAAGGTCTATATGCGTGGCTCCGCCAGCTCGCCAGGGTCTACATGCGTGGCCCCGCCGGCTCGCCAGGGTCTACATGCGTGGCTCCGCTATCCCGGCGGAGGGTCTACATACGTGGCTCCGCCGTCCCGGCGGAGGGTCTACATACGTGGCTCCGCCGTCCCGGCGGAGGGTCGCAGCGGCGTCCCGCCGCTGCTCTTGCGCTCACCGGCAGGGACGCCACTGCTGCGACCCGCTGCCTCAAGCCTAGAGGGTAAAATGCAGCGCAAGCCCAGGCGTCGTTATTCCGGCTTGCCGGTGATGGGCGTCCGGTCGCCGCGGCCCTCGATCACGTCCACGATGCGGCGGCACAGCAGCGGTGCGGCCCTGCGGGAGAACTCGGCGCTGGGATGCGAGTCGCCGGGCGCGGCCGCGTATTCATCTTTGAAATACAGCCCGCCCTCGGTCTGCAACGCATGCAGGTCCCACAGGAAGATATTGTCGCCGGGTTCGTCCCACGCGGACCGGACCCACTCGAAGAACGCCCGCGCGCGTTGGGCCTGCTCGGGCGTCGTGCCCTGCGCCGTCAACGCGGCCCCCGTCCACACGATGAATTTATGGTTTGGAAAGCTCCGCAGCTTCTCTTTAAGCGCGCCGTATTGCAGCCGGTAATTCTCCAGCCGCCGCTCTTTGGACCGGATATCGGGCTGGCCGATGTCCTCCTTGATGTTGCTGACCGGGAAACAATGCTTGAAGACGATAACCTGGTAGGTTTTGGTCAGCAACTCTAGCGTGGGCTCGTCCATGAAGGGCGCCGCGCCCGCGTGCTCCACCCAGAGGTTGTAGTAATCGAACGGATAATTGCTCCAGCCGTACGGCTTGTCTTTGGGGAACGCTTGCTCGGAAATCCGGTACGCGGTCCCCTGCCGTGCATTGTACGCCTCAAACCAACCCGCCACGCCGCCCTTCCAGATACAACCGCCGGTGCTATGGTGCAGAAGAACGATATTCATGGCGCTGCTCCAGTCTTTGGAATCCATCGGCTATGAATGCTTTGTCCGTCACTGAATCACTACGTTTATGGCTGGTGCTTATCATGCCGCCGTGCAATATCGCTTTTGCCCGTGGCAGAGCTTCTGGAAAGCGTCTCATAAATTTTCTTCATCGCGTTCTTAGAGACCCTTTTGGGCTTAGCGCGTCGAACCATGCGCGGCACGAAGGCAACTTCGCAGCCTTCGGGCAGATCGACCTTCGTGAGCGGCCGGAAAACGCCATGCTCATAGATCGCGCGGATGGTTTTCATTTCCGAACCCATACAGTTAATACCATTACCTTCAACTCATCGATTCCTCTGCTTAAATCAATCGCAACCCCTCGTCGGATTACCCTTTCTACCTTCTGGATCGTAAATAAAACAAACCAAACCCCCAAGCTTGTCCATTTTCTAACTCACCTCAACACCCCTACACCTGCAACACCCCCGTCCTAAACGCCTCGATCCGCTCGTTCTGCGCCGCCATCTCCAGGCCCAGCGCGAGCCACCCGCGCGTCTGCGCGGGGTCGATGAGCGCGTCCACCCACAGCCGCGCCGCGGCGTAACGCGGGTCGGTCTGCTCGCCGTAGGTGGCAAGAATCTCCTGGCGCAACGCTTCAAGCTGCGTGTCGGTGACGGTCTTGCCCGCTTTCTTCAACTGCGCGACTTTCAGGTCCAGCAGCGTGCGCGCGGCCTGGTCGCCGCCCATCACGGCGTAGCGCGCGGTGGGCCAGGCGAGCATCAGGCGCGGGTCGTACGCCTTGCCGCACAGCGCGTAGTTCCCCGCGCCGTAACTCCCGCCAAAGATCACCGTGAACTTGGGCACCACCGAGTTCGCCACGGCGTTCACCAGCTTCGCGCCGCTGCGGATGATCCCGCCGATCTCCGCCTGCCGCCCGACCATGAACCCGTTCACGTCGTGGCCGAAGACCAGCGGCACCCGGTTCTGGTTGCAGTCCATCACGAAGCGCGCCGCCTTGTCGGCGCTCTCGGGATAGATCACCCCGCCGAGCTCGAACGCCTTGCCCGGTTCCCGGATGTGCGTCTTCTGGTTCGCGACGATCCCCACCGACCAGCCGTCGATGCGCGCCGTCCCGCAGACCAGCGTCCGCCCGTACTCGGCCTTGTACTCCTCGAAGCTCCCGCCGTCGACGATGCACTCCAGCACCGCGCGCACGTCGTACTCCTTGCCGGACGCGCTCGGCATGCGCTTCACGATCTCGCCCGTCGGAACCGCGGTCGGCCGCGCGGCTTCGCGGCGGAAGATCGGCGCGGGCGGCGGCGGCCAGTGTTCGGCCAGCCCGCGCAGGCGCTTTATGGCCGCTTCGTCGTCGGGTTCGCGAAAGTCGATGGTGCCGCTAAGCTGCGCGTGCAGCTTCGCGCCGCCGATCTCCTCGCCCGGCAGGTCCTGCCCGATCGCCGCCTTCACCAGGCTCGGGCCGGCAATGTAGAGCCCGCTGCCGTCGGTCATCACCACCTTGTCGCACATCACCGGCAGGTACGCGCCGCCGGCCACGCACGAACCCATGATCGCCGCGAGTTGCGGAATGCCGCTCGCGCTTATTTTGGCGTTGTGCCGGAAGATGCGCCCGAAGTCGTCCTCGTCCGGAAAGATCTCGTCCTGCAGCGGCAGGAAGACGCCCGCGCTGTCCACGAGGTAGATCAGCGGCAGGCGGTTGTCCATCGCGATGCGCTGCGCGCGCAGCACTTTCTTGGCGGTCAGCGGAAAGAACGCGCCGGCCTTCACCGTCGCGTCGTTCGCGATCGCCATGCACAGCCGCCCGCCCACCCGCGCGATGCCCGTCACCACGCCCGCCGACGGCGCGCCGCCCCACTCCTCGTACATCTTCCACGCCGCGAAGAGCCCGGTTTCGTGGAAGCCGGTACCGGCGTCGCAGAGTTTCGCGATGCGTTCGCGCGCGGTCAGCCGCGCTTTCTTGTGCTGGCGCTCGATCGCGTCCGGCCCGCCGCCCTGCCGCACCACCCACTCGTCGCTGCGCAGCGCGTCGAGCAGCGGCTGCCAGCCCGCGGGCGCGGCGCCGCCGTTCGGCGCAGGCTGCGCCGCGGAT
>JACQFI010000027.1 GCA_016200135.1 Planctomycetota bacterium | reverse complement strand
CGATGCCCTGCGATCGCATCACCATGCGCTTTGCGCCGCCCGGCAGGTCGTAGCGCCGCTCCGGTCTTCCCATCGAGCCCACGGTGGCGGGATCAAAGATCGCGACATCGGCGGCCAGCCCTGGCATCAGGCGGCCGCGATCCTTGATGCCGAAGAAATCCGCCGGGTCGGAAGTCATGCGCCGCACCGCGTGCTCAAGCGTCAGCACCTTGCGCTCGCGTACCCACGTGCCGAGCACATAGGTGGGATAGCCCGAGTCACACAGCATGTCCAGGTGCGCGCCGCCGTCGCCCAGGCCCAGCAGCATGTCCGGGTTGTTGAGGATCTCGGCCATGCGGTCCGCGCGGTTGTTGAACGAAGTCATCGTGAATTCGTTATCCAGATCGTCCGCCAGCGTGAGGTCGAGGAAGGCGTCGACGCCGTCCTTGCCCTGCGCCGCCGCGAGTTCGGCCACCGTCTGCCCTTCGAGGCTCTTCAGCGCCGCCGACTTCACCTCGTGCACCGTGATGCGCTCCCAGTTGCCGAATGCCGCCGGGCGCTTCAGGTCCTCGCGGAACTGCGCGCGGAAGGCGGGGTCGCGGTATACGGCGGCCTGCGCCACTTTCGACTTGTCCTCGAACACGCGCTTCCACGACGGGAACGCGGCAAACGAGAACGGGTTGCGCATGTTGATCTCGCGCGTCAGCGGGAGCGGCGAAGTCTGCGGCCGCGCGCCGCGCGCGATCATCGGCGCCGCCTTCTTCAACGACGTGCGCACCGCCTCGGAAATGTCGTCGCGGTCGAACATCGCGATGAAGGTGATCGGGCGGGCGCTTTCCGTGAGCATGAACTCGAGCAATTCCAGCTCGGGATCGTCCATCACGCCGATCTGTTTGGTCATCGCGATCTCGATCGATCCCTTGGAGCGTTCCCGGAGGGCGTTGCAGTAGGCCTTCAGCTCTGCGCGGCTCGCGTTGCGGCAGGCCAGCGGTCGACCCGCAAAGCCCATGTGCTGGTTGAGCAGGGTGCTCGAGAATCCGAAGGCGCCCGCGTCCATCGCTTCGCCGAGCAGCGCCTTGATGATCGCGGTTTCGTCCCCGGTCGCCTCGCGCTCCATCGAGGCTTCGCCCATGACGTAATGGCGGAACGGGGTCAGCGGCGCGAGGAAGGCGAGGTTGAGCGAGGGCTTGCGCTTCGCGGCGGCGTCCAGGTACTGCGGGAAGCTCTCCCAGTCCCAGGTGATTCCCTCATTGAGCACCTCGAACGGAATCGCCTCCACGTTCACCAGGTCGCGCATCGCGATCTCGCGCGTCGCAGGACGGCAGGGCGCGATGCCCACGCCGCAGTTGCCCATGACCACCGAGGTCACGCCGTGCCAGGACGAGGGGGTCAGCGCGCCGTCCCAGCAAATCTGCGCGTCGTAGTGGGTGTGCGGATCGATGAAGCCGGGTGCGACCGCGAGGCCTTCGGCGTCGATCACGTGTTTCGCGCTCCCCGAGACGCTGCCTATCTCGGAGATGCGTCCTGCGTCGATCGCCATGTCGGCGCGCCGCGCCGGCGCGCCCGTTCCGTCGATCAGAAGGCCGTTCTTGATGAGGAGGTCGTGGGGCATGGGCGGAGTTTACCCGAGCGATTGTCAGGCACGCATCGACCACGCGCGCTTGCGCCACGAGAATGCGACCAGCAGATTCAAGCCGCGTGTCCGGCAAATAGGCCAGCAATCTCATGGCCGCACATCCGATCGAAATCATCTGGTACGGTAATTTCGCCCGTCATGAAGCCCAGACGGCAGGCCGTGCCTGTTTGCGTACGCCCCAGTGGAATCACTTTGACCATCGGTTTACCCGCTTTGGCAATAATGAACGCTTCGCCCCGCGCCGCCCGTTCGACCAGACGGGAGAGCTGTGTCTTTGCCTCGTGAATATTGACGGTAATCATGGCGGCCTCTGCTTGAACTAATAGGTCTTCGCTTACTGCGAAGGGACAGGAAGTTTAATCCGACTCCCTCCACCTCGAGCACCTCGGACGCTGGGCGGCCGAGCCCGCCGAGCGAGGTCCGCGTGCGCAAGCGCCCGGGTCGCCGCCAAACGCGCTACCATCCGCACCAGTTGCCCAGCAGGAGGATTGACACTGCCATGACCAGCCTCTCCTCTCCGCCGAAGCCGATCCCATCCTGGGGCTTCCTGGCCGTCATCCGCACCATCGACAAGTTCACTGATTGGACCGGCTACCTCTTCGTACTCTTCATCATTCCCCTGATTTTCGCGAACGTGATCGAAGTATTTGCGCGCTACGTCCTCAAGGAGCCGACGGTCTGGGCCCTCGAGATGACGACCATGTCGTACGCGGCCCTGTTCATGCTGGGCTCCGCATTGGCGCTCCTCAAGGGCGCCCACGTCCGCACCGACATGCTGTGGGAAGCGTTCTCCGAGCGCACCAAGGGCATGATCGACAGCCTGGCATTTCTGCTCTTCTTCCTGCCGACGATGGCCGTGCTGTTCTTCATCTCGATCGACGACTTCCTCTACTCGGTCTCGATCGACGAGCGCTCGAGCTCCGGTGCCTGGACGCCGGTCTTGTGGCCGCTGCGCGGCGTCATTCCGCTGACCGCGTTCATGCTGTTCCTGCAGGGCATCTCGGAGCTCATGAAGAGCCTCTGGGCCTGGCGGACCGGGGAGTTCCTGACCAGGCACGAGAAGATCGAGGTCTGACAAGCATGAACTTTGCCGAAGCCCTCGGACTCATCATGCTCGTGGGCATGGTGGCGGTGATCTTCATCGGTT
>JACQFI010000020.1 GCA_016200135.1 Planctomycetota bacterium | reverse complement strand
CTTTACCGTGCTGACAGGCCAGGGCGCGAATGCTCCCGGCGGCACCAAGACCTACGTCGTCGGCACGAACATGACGCTCGGCTACGCGTGCAGCGCCATGCCGGCATCGTACGACGGCACGGGCCGCAACTCGTTCCAGATCAACAACACCGGCACCGTGTACCAGAAGGACCAGGGTTCGAGCCCCACGACGCACATCACGACCTACAACCCGAACACCGGCTGGGTCGTGTCGGAATAAGCACCGTACAAGTCTCCTTTCGCCCCCTCACCCTCAGGGGGTTTGCTCCAGCGCCGCCGGGACCACGAATCCCGGCGGCTTTTTTTTAGCCTGGCCATGCTCACCAGCGAAATCAACGCTGGAGTTCGGCGTCCACCACGGAGAGCTTGGCTTCCTTTGCGCTCTGGGTTCTCACCGTAATTAAGATGAGGCTCACGAGCACGGCCGCAAGAACCGCCGATGAACCCATGGTGCCAAGGGCGAGCCCGCCTTCTTCATGCGACTTAGTGAGGCAGTCGCCCATGGTCGCGCCCAGCGGCCGGGTCAGCACGAAGGCCACCCAGAATAAAAGTACCCGGGAAATTTTGGTGAAGAACGCGGCCAACGTTACGGCCGCCAGCAGTCCTGCGATCAGCAGCGCTCCGCCCGCGAAACCCAGGCCCGTATCGTCGGCCAGAAAATCCCCCAGGGCCGTTCCCAACGTGTTGGAAAACAGAATCGCGATCCAATAGAGCAGTTCGATTTTGAAGGTCCGGATATTATCGACGGAGAGGGAACCCGGGCCTTCGCTCCAGCGCCAGAACGCAAGCGTGGTCACAAGCAGCGAAAACAGAATGATGCTGCCGCTCATATATCCGAGTTCCAGCGTACGATTCATGAAATCCGACATGGTGGTGCCGGCCGTGCTGGTGGCGAGGATAACGGTCCAATACAGAAACGGGTTATACTTGTCCCATTTCAATTGCGTAACAAGGCTGACCAGAAACACAGAAATCAGAATCAGCGAACTGGTGGCGTAACCCACGTTCAGGGTCATGGACAGAAGGTCGCCGGCCGTCTCGCCCAAAGTCGTCGCACAGATCTTCATGATCCAGAAGGATAGCGTGATGACGGGCAGCTTGTTCATGCTCGCTCCAGGGTGAAAGAGACGTGTCTTTATACAGGTCTCTTACCCTTTCGGCAAAAGACCATTAACCTACATTAATAGTTGCCCAGAATAGGCCCTAGGGTTCAGAAATCCTTGGTCTTCCCCGTTGACCGGCGGCAATGGGCGGCGCACAAGAATGGAAGCGCACTGGCGTAAAAGTGTCACAGCTTAAGCTTGAGAATCTTTTCCGGTTCGTTCGGAGAACTTGGTGCAACATAGCGGGCGGGCAGCTCTACACGACTACGGCCCCGCCGGGAACAGAGCATCGAGTTCCGTCTGCTGCGCGGCGATCCACTCCTTGCGTATCTTCGACCAGGTGTGCCCGCCCACGCTGATGCTGCCCTCGCCGCCCAACATGGGCATCCCCTGGGCTTTGGCCGCGCGCGAGGCAGTCTGATAAACGTACTCATAATACATCTCGAAAACGGTCGCGCGGGCCTCGCTGTCGATTCGCGGCTCGAATTCGAGCACCACACCTAGGCCGGGGCCGCCGTCCTCGGCCTTGCCATCAACCTGAACGCCGCGCAGGCCCAGCCGCGGCGGCAGGTCTTTTCGCACGCTCTCCGGAAGCGTCTTCTCCGCCGCCGCCGGATCGAGCAGTCCTCGAATCGCGTCCAGTTGCGCCGCGCTCAGGCTGCTCTCGAAGCCAAACGAGACCAGCGCTTTTGTGGGCTCGCCCTGCGGTCCATAGAGAAACGGGACCGAACCCATCAGCCCCGTAATCAGCACAGCGGCCAAGGCCATCCACAGGCGGAAGCGCCGTGCGATCATCGCCACCGCACCAAAGATGATGACGGTGCCCACCAGCATGCCGATGGCCAGCGCCGCCGTCATCATGCCGCCACCGTTGCGAACGGACCGGCTGCTCGCGCCCTTTCTCTGCACGGTCGTGACGGCTTCGGCGTAAGGCGACGACGCTTCTTCCGCACGCCATTGCAGGCCCATCACGCAGCCGTAAAGGATCAGGACGCCGATGGAGGCCGCAAACAGGGCCAGCAGCACCCGCAGGACGCCGAACCAGCGGCGGCGAAACGCCTGCTTGCGTTCATGAAGCTGCGCGCGCAGTTCTTCTGTGAGCGGTCCCGACGCCGAATAGCGGTGCCGCTCGCGCAACCAATCCGTCACAAAAACCGCCAGCAACACCAGCACCACGCCGAACGCCACATTGACCACGAACGCATCGCCCGCCGTATGCTTCGAACTCGACATGCCGCCGCCCGAAGAGACCGTTTCCACTTCTTCGCGCGTGGCGATCGGCCAGCCGTACACGACATGCTTTTTGACGACCGCTCCAGCCGGCGGACCCTTTTCATTAAGCCGCAGGAGGCCAGGCCTGCCTGAATAATTGGCGAAGATCCAGAAGCCGGAAATGAAAATGCTGATCAATAGGGGCACTGCGTGACGCAGCGGCCAAGGCGCTTTAGTTCGTTCTAATGGGGTTGTTGTTTGCGCTGCATCCATCTGGGGTAAGTCGTCCTCCATGCGTTTGCGGCGACATAAACACTATTAAGCATAAGGCCGGCTTTCTTTCGATCCAGCTTCAGGAATGTCAGCCAACCCGAATAGAAAGACTTTGCCGTGATGAAAATCAGTCGCCTCCCGTTGCGCACTGCGCTGTTGTCCGGCTATGCGAAAAGAATTCCAAAAATGGCGCGACCTTCGCTCGTCCTTCTTACGGAGGCAGCTATGGCCGGCTATCGAAGATTGTTCTTAGGCGTGTTGCTCGCGTGGCCCATCCTCTGGGTGCCGATCGCGTTCGTATTCAACCACGATAACTATCCGCCGGTCTTCGCCTGGCTCGCGCCGGGGCTGGGTTTCTACGCGATCTTTAACAACGGCTGGGAAGGCAGCGTCTACAACAACGTGACGCTGCCGTGGATGGTCTTCTGGTTGGTTGCGCTTGGCATCGGGGCGCTGTGGGGTCTGGCGGAACTCGTCGCCAAGTCCTTCCGACAACCGCCCCCGAAGCACTGGATCCGTTGAACGCCTGCGGGTCCTTGTTCACCGTTTCCTAACTTTCCTATCACATGCCCATCCGATCTAATAATAGGTTCTCCGTGCCTCTGCGTGTCACGCGGTTAAAAGAGCCGAAAGGAATGCGCATGGCCTTCCGAAAAGATTTTCTCTGGGGCGCCGCGGCGAGTTCGTACCAGATTGAAGGCGCCGAGGCCGAAGACGGGCGCGAGGCCTCGGTCTGGGACACGTTCAGCCGCATGAAAGGCAAGACCTACGAAGGCGCAACCGGCGAGACGGCCTGCGACCACTACCACCGTTACAAAGAAGACGTGGCGCTCATGCGCGCGCTGGGCCTGCAGGCCTACCGCTTCAGCATCGCTTGGCCGCGCGTCTTAAGCTACGGCAAGCATCCCGGTGGCAGCGTGAACTCGAAGGGCCTCGACTTCTACAGCCGCCTCGTGGACGAACTGCTCGCGAACGATATCGAGCCCTTCGCGACGCTCTTTCACTGGGACATGCCGCAGGCGCTGGAAGACCGCGGCGGCTGGCGCAGCGCGGAGAGCCCCGCCTGGTTCGCGGACTACACCGCCGCAGTCGTACGCACGCTCTCCGACCGCGTGCGCTTCTGGATGCCGCACAACGAGCCGCAGTGTTTCATCGGCATGGGCCTGGCCGACGGCGCGCACGCGCCGGGGCACAAGCTGCCGTGGAAAGAGGTCCTCCAAGCCGGCCACCACGCATTGCTCGCGCACGGCAAGAGCGTCCAGTCGATCCGCGCCCACGCCAAGAAGCCCGCGCAGATCGGCTACGCGCCGGTGGGCTGCGTCGCGTATCCGGCCAATCCGGATTCGCCGCACGACATCGAAGCCGCGCGCTGGGGCACGTTCGCGGTGCGCGAGAAGAACCAGTGGAACAGCTCGTGGTGGATGGACCCGGTCTTCTTCGGGCGCTATCCCGAGGACGGCTTGAAGCTCTACGGGGCCGACGCGCCGAACTTCTCCGCCGCGGAAATGCAGACGATCGCGCAGCCGCTGGACTGGTTCGGCGTGAACATCTACCAGGGCCGGCCCGTGCGCCTGACGCCGCAGGGCGCTCCGGAGATCGTCCCGTTCCCGCCGGGTTATCCGCACACGACGATGCGCTGGCCGGTGACGCCTGAGGCTCTGCGCTGGGGCCCGCGCTTCTACTGGGAACGCTACAAGCTGCCGGTCTACGTCACCGAGAACGGCATGGCCAACTGCGACTGGCTGAGCGCCGACGGCAACGTTCACGACCCGCAGCGCATCGAGTTCCTCGCGCGCTACATCGGGGCCCTCAAGCAGGCCGCAGCCGACGGCGTGGACGTGCGCGGCTATTTCCAGTGGTCGATCCTGGACAACTACGAGTGGGCCGAAGGCTACCGCGAACGCTTCGGGCTCGTCTTCGTCGACTACGCCACGCAGCAGCGCATCCCGAAGGACAGCTATCACTGGTACAAGCAGGTCATCGCGAACAACGGCGCGAAGGTGTAGGCAAGGCGCGTCCGCAAGACCGGATTGCACATGCTAGCGTGGCCCGGTTGGTTTATTCTTATGGTATGCAACGTACCTTGAGTGTGAAGCTGGTTGGAATTGCCATCATCCTAGCCTTGGCGGAAGCGGCAGGAGGCGCGGAAAAAGCGCCGCCTGCCCAAGCCGCCGAACTCGCCGCGTTCATCAAAACGAAACTGAAATTTCCGCGCGGCCTGGGCCTCGATATCGGCTGCGGCGACGGCGCCTTGGCGCTCGCGCTGGCTCAGCAGACCGACTTCCGCATCGACGCCCTCGAACCCGACGCCGCACTGGCCGCCAAAGCACGTCAGGCCGTGCGCGAAGCGCGCCTGGAAGACCGGGTGCGCGTCGTGGAAGAACCGTTCGCGCCGCTCGAATACCCTTCGCAGACCGCGAGCTTGGTTATCTGCGGCGACGGCTTCGGGAAAGGCCTGCGCGGCCGTTCGCTCAAGGAGATCTTCCGCGTCCTGAGCCCCAATGGCGTGGCGCTGCTCGGTCAGGCCGAGCCCGCGCCGGAAGGCGCCGAACCGCTCACGCGCGCCAAGCTGGAAGGCTGGCTGCGCGCCGAAGGCCTCGAACGCTTCGAGATCGTCGAAACGCACGGCGTTTGGGCCTGCGTCACAAAGCCAACCGCCGCGGAATGGGACGAATGGCCACAGCGCGGACACGACGCCGCCAACTCTTGGTCCAGCCGCGACACGCTTAAGGGCGCGGCTTTCACGCCGCGCTGGTGGACCGACTGCCGTCCGGCCACCTCGTCGGCCGCCGTGCTCCTGGCCTCGGGCCGCCTCGTGCTAGTGGGTCTGGCGTACAAGAATGCGCCCGAACAGACGCCGTTCATCCAGGTGCTCGACGCCTTCAGCGGCGTGGAACTCTGGTCCAAGACCGGCGTGAAGGAACTCCCCCTCGACCGTGCGCCGGGCGTGTACAGCAATCGTGAGAACTGCTGCGACAGCCTGGTGCTCGGTTCCAAACTGTACGTGCTCGCCGGAGCCGAATGCCATGTCTTCGCTCTGGACACGGGCAAGAGCCTGGCCGTCTGGAAACTGCCCGCGGAAGCCAAACCGGGCGCAACCGACGTCTGGCTGCATCTCGCCGCCGATGGCGGAACGCTCTTCGCGGCCAGCGGCGCCTCGCCCAACGACAAGGTGGACTGGAACACCATGATGTACCGCGGCGAAGCCGGCGCGGTCTTCGCGCTCGATCCGGACTCGGGCAAGGTCCGCTGGGCAAAGCCGGAACCGTTTTCCACGGCCTCCCTGGCCATCTCCGAGCGCACGGTCTTCTTCGTGGATAAGCAAGGCGCGCTGACGGGCCTGGACGCGGCCTCGGGCGCGGTGCGCTGGTCCTCGCCGGCGGATCTGCCCGAAGGCGCGGTCCTTGCCCGCTTGGCCGTCTACAGCGGCAAAGTCTGGATGCTCTATAACCGCCCGAACAAAAAGGCCACCTCAATTCCCGCGCTGCTTACTATCGGACAGAACACGCGCGAACTGGCCGCGTACTCGGCCACCGACGGCAAGCGCCTCTTCGCGCCCGACCTGGGCGGAGGCATCGCGGGCTTTACGTTCTCAGGCGGAACGCTGCTGGGCGCGAGCCAGCACGCCGACGGCACCGCCGCGGCCGACGCCGCAACCGGCAAGCTGCTCTGGAGGATTGGCGGCAATCTGAAATGCACGCCCAGCCTCGCGACGCCCAATTACCTCGTCCAGCGCGGCGGCGGCCTCTCGCCCACGATCATGGACCTCTCGACGGCTGTAGGCGACAAGCCCAAGCCGCAGATCTTCGCCTTCTCGGGCTTCCGACCGTCCTGTTCGTTCCCCGCGATGCCGGGCTACGGCATGTTCTTCGTCCAGGCTGAAGGCTGCCGCTGCGTCTCACCCATGCGCGGCCTGGCCGCGCTCGCGACCGGACCGGCCGCGCCTAATACGCCCGAGGCCCGCCTGATCAAAGGCCCGGCCTTCGACCGCGCGTTGAACAAAGAAGAAACGGCCGTCTCTTCGTGGGCCGGATGGCGTGCCGACGCGGCGCGCAGCGGCCATACCTCCGAACAGCCCGTCTTGCCGCTTAAAGAAAGCTGGCGCAGCGAAGGCTGCACAGCCCCGCTGGCGCTCGGCGGCGGCGCGCTCTTCGGCGTCTTCCGCGGCCACGATCTGCAGGCCCTCGATCCAGCCTCCGGTAAACTCCGCTGGACGGTTGGCGTGGCTGGGCGGGTGGAAGTCGCGCCGTATTTTGCGCAAGGCCGCGTGTACGTCAGCGACAACGACGGCTGGGCGCGTGCGCTCGCGGCCGCGGACGGCACGGAAGCCTGGCGCTTCCATGCCGCGCTCGGTAAAGAACGCATCGTGGCCTACGAGCGCTACCAGTCGCGCTGGCCGTCGCGCTGCGGCGTGGTGGTCCGCGACGGGACGGCTTACTTCGCCGCGGGGCTCTTCCCCAGCGAGAAGGCCGCCGTGTACGCCATCGATGCCGCGACGGGTGAGTCCCGCTGGAGCCAGACCTACGCCGGCGCGGCGGGCTTCAAGAACGGCTTCGTCTTCGCCGGACCGCTGGCGCTGGGTTCCAAACAACTCTTCGTGCCCTCGGGAGACGGCTGGGCCACGCGCGTCGCGCTTGAAGACCCCGCCCATCCCGCGGCCATGCTGCCGGGCGTGCGCGGCGGCGCGGTGGCCGCCATCGGCGATGTGCCGGTCGGCGCGGCGGAAGAACTGCGCGTCGCCTGGCACGTGATGTGGTTCGCGCAGCCCTCCGAAACGCTGCCCGTGGTCGAAGGCGAGACCGTCTACCGAGCGCCCACCGCTGGGGGCGTGCTTGCCGAACGCTGGATCCCGCCCGTGGCGAAGGGCGTGGGCCGCCTGGGCGAGACCGGGAAACCGGCCGCGAACGATCCCGACGCCGACCCCGCGGCGTCCAAGGAAGCCAAGCCCGCGCCCAAGCCGGAAACGCTCTGGAAGACTGGACCCGGTGAACGGGTGACCGCGCTCATCCACGCGGGGCACCTGGTCTTTGCCGGTTCAAAAGACAAGGTCATCGCCCTGCAAACTTCCGACGGCAAGGAACTCTGGTCCGCCGACCTACCCGGAGCCGCCGCCGATTTGGCCTTCAAAGATGGCCGCCTTTTCGTCGTCACGGCCTCCGGGCAACTGCTCTGCTTCGCGCCCTGATTTGAGACCGTACCGCCTCCGCATGAACCCTTAGCGTTCTGTCCCAACGCGCGGTATACCGCGTCTAAATAAATATGGACCCTTCGTCGCTATATGCGCCCGGCTTGAACTTCGTCGCCCTCGGCGGCGCACTGGCGTTGCTGCTGCTCGGCTTCCCGCTGGTCCGCGCGATCCGCAAGCGCGAGCGGCCCCGGTTCTCGATCGCCTGGCTGCTCGCGTTCGTCGTGGTGCTCAGCATCGGGCTCTACGGCGGCGTGAAGTGGTGGACGTTCGATCCGGAGGAGGCGGAATGGCAGGCTCGACTTGACCAAGTGTTGACAAAAAAGCTTTTGGAGGAAAACAACAGCGGAGATTTACGGTTGTTCAATATATCTTTACTCACTTCTTCTGAAATTCATGTATTCATAAATCCAAGCCTTGATGATTTTGAGTCAAAATCCCATATCACTCTTTCGAATTTGTCGCTCAGAGAAGCCCTTAACGCCATGTGCACTTCCAATGGACTTGAGTGGGAAGCGTGCAACGAAGCTATCTACATCAAAAAGAAAGAGGATCCAGATCCTCAACATCTTCCCATCGTAACTCAGGAGTGGGAAAGAGAGATCATGCGAAGGTTAAACCGCAGAGGTTCGTTTGAGGATATTGATGTGCCATTGACGGGAGAAGTGGAATATATATGCACTCTCCCAGGCATTAAGTTTGCCTTTGCCCCAGAATTATTGAATTCCCCAATCAAACCTCTTCAATTCTGTCCCATTCAAAACATGCGACTCTATAACGCACTCACTTGGATCTGCTACCTCGGCGACGCCGAGTGGTCCCTCAAGCCCACGCCCGACGGCAAGGGCATGGTCTGGATCGAGCCGCGCAAGAAGAAGCCCAACCCCTGATGCCCGCCGTTCACGTTGCTCCCGCTCCATATTTGAGTAATCTGCGCTCATGCCAACATCATCCAAGACTCGCAAGCGCCGAGGGCCGCGTTCGCCGGCGGCGTTCCAGACTGGCCTGCGGCGCATCGAAGTCGCCGACGCGCCGGTGCCTTCGCCCAAAGCGGGCGAAGTCCTCGTCGAGCTGACCGCCATCGGCATCTGCGGCTCGGACCTGCACTACTTCCGCATCGGGCGCATCGGCTCGCAGGTGGTCACGTTTCCGTTCATCCTCGGGCACGAACCCGCCGGCGTCGTGGCCGGAGTGGGGAAGGGCGTGCAGGGTTTTAAAGAAGGCCAGCGCGTCGCCATCGAACCCGGGATCGCGTGCGGCGCCTGCCCCGCGTGCCGCGAAGGCCGCGAGAACCTCTGCTACAAAATCCGCTTTCTCGGTTCGCCCGGATTCGCCGGCGCGTTCCAGCGTTACCTCGCGATGCCGGCGGCCTGCGTCGAACACCTGCCCGCGGGTGTCGACGCCGCGCTCGGTTCGGCGACGGAGCCTTTGGGCGTGGCGCTGCACGCGCTCAAACTCGTGCGGCTGCGCGCGGGCGAACGCATCGGCGTGATCGGCGGCGGGCCCATTGGCCTGAGCGTCGCCGCGCTGGCGCGCGCCCAAGGCGCGAAAGTAGCGGTGCTCTCCGATCCCCGCGCGCTGCGCCGCGGCATCGCGAAGAAGCTCGGCGCCGCGCGCACGGTCGAACCCGCCGGCTTCGTCGAGACCGCGCGCAAGACCACGGAGGGCCTGGGCGCGGACGTCGTCTTCGAGTGCTCCGGTTCGTCCGAGGCCTACGACCAGGCCGTGGCCGCCTGCCGCCGCGGCGGACGCATCGGCGTCCTCGGCATCACGGAAGTGGATTACCTGAGCCTCAACCCGCACGACTGGCGGCGCGGCGAACTCGAGATCGTCCAATGCCGGCGCAGCAACCACACGCTGCCCGAAGTGCTGGCGCAGCTCGCGCAAGACGACCTCGGCCTGCACCGCGCGGGATTCTTCTCGAACACGATCGGTCTCGGCGGCATTCAAGAAGCCTTCGAGCGCCTCGAAGACCGCGCGTCGAGCGAAGTGAAAGTAATCGTCGATCCGCGGCGGGTGTAGAGTCTATAGTGATGAGGGTGCACAGGTATGGCGGGCCTCATCGTATATCTTATCCTTGCACATTTAGCGCTTCTTCTAAACGTTTTCTTTTTCATTTCTAAATTCAGGCGGCTCAAACGAACCTTCAACTATCGCATCACGGATTTGTATGTCGTCACGTTATGCTTATCTCCAAGCTGTCTGGAAATCTCCGCGGCGTGGCGCTTGCCCGAGACGGGATCGCTGCTTTATTTGGCGGTTTCATCCTTTATTGGAACATTGGCTGGACTCATCGTGGGAAGGATTCACATCGAATTTCCAACATATGGTGGCGCAAAAAATGCCTATGAGTCTGCCGTCTCGATTTTCACCGGCGCATTTATAGGGTTCATGTTCTTTCCTTTCCCATTCGCGGGCATTGCACTGCCTCTCTCGTTTTTATTGCCTAAAGCTTTTTCCTAGTTACAAAAAGGCGTCGGCACTTTGGAAAGGGCAACTGAGGAAACAGCAAAATGGCCGCCAACCGCATCCGCGTGCTCACCTGGAACATTCTCGAAGGCGGCATGGACGGCCGCTTCGAGGGCATCCTGCGCACGCTCCGTTCGCTCAAGCCGGACGTCGTGGCGCTGCAGGAATGCAACGGTTGGCACCAGCGCGGCGCCAAGCTGCTGCGCCGCGCCGAACGCGCCTTGAAGATGGCCGGCTTTCCGTTCTGGACCACGCACGGTTACCAGCCGGCCCTGCTCACGCGCATACCCGGCGCCAAGGCCATCGCGCACGACGACCAGGACCATTTCCACCTCGGCTATCAGGAAGTTCGCCTGCCCTTGCCCGGCGGCCGAACGTGGCACTTCTTCAACACGCACCTGAACCCGTTCGCGGAGGTCGCGCGCCTCGCGGAGATCAAGACGGTGGCGCGCGCCATGAAACCGCACTTCGGCGCATGGTGCTCGCTCACCGGCGACCTGAACAGCCTCTCTTCGGGAGATCTGTACGGCCCCGTGCGCATGCGGCCGCGAACTCGAATCGACCTGAACCGGTACCCGCTCTTTCGCACCAACTTCAACCACGTCGGCCTCTGCGGCCTGCACGGCTACGGCGACATCAAGGAGCCGACGAAGTGGATGCGCGTCCCCTTTCGCGTGCGGCGCATGAAAGACACCGCCGCATTGCGCACCGACGCGACGCGGCATCTCAAGCGCGCAGGCTGGATCGATCTCTACCGGCGCCTGCACCCGCGCGTCCAAGGCCACACGCTTCCCAGCGAGAATCCCTACGCGCGCATCGACTACGTCTGGCTCTCGCCCACGCTTGCTCGCCGCGCGGTCTCCTGCGAAGTGCTCTACGGGCGCCGCCTGGCGAAGCTCTCCGATCACTGCCCGCTGCTGTGGGAAGTGGACGTGAGGTAGACATTCTCGCGCAAAGACGCTAAGGCGCAAAGAACGGCGATGGGTCGCCCACGAAGGGCACGAAGAAACACGCAGCGCGGCGCAATTAAGCGCAGTTAGAATTCGTGCCGTTCTTCGCGCGAGACCACAAAACCTACAGCCGCTCGATCGCCGCCGGCTTCTGCTGCGCCTTGCGGATGCGCTCGAGGCCGAACTTTTCGCGGCGGTCGAAGCGGAAGATGCCGTTCTGTTCCTGGTACACATCGGTGAGCTGCGTGTAGCAGTAGCCGAACATGTTGGGATCGTCGAGCAGCGCGGCGCAGAGGCCCTCGAAGCGCGCGAAGAATTCCTCCAGCGTCTTCACGCGCTCGCCGTAGCCCCACGAGTCCTCGCCTGGTTTCGCATCCGGGTTCCACCAGATCCCGCCAAACTCGCTGACGAAGAACGGCTGCCCGCGGTACGGCACGTTCCACTTGCCCTTGCCGTTCTCGAACGGCTTGCCCTCGGCCAGCGGCGCCTGGTTCTTCTTGAACTTCGCCGGGTCCTGCTCGTAATCGTGGCAGTCGTAGATATCGGTCTCGGGCACGCGGTGCGAGTAGCCGCTCGCGTCGAGCACCGGGCGCGTGGTGTCGAGCGCCTTCGTGGCGAGGAACATCGCGCGCGTAACGATGTCGAGGTCCGTGATCTTGTCGGTGAGCTCCTGCCAGGTCTCGTTGAGCGGGCACCAGCCGACGATGGACGGGTGTGAGTAATCGCGCTCGATGGCCTCGAGCCACTCGCTCACGTAGCCCAGCGTATGTTTCTGGTTGTCGCCGCTCGGTCCGCCCACGTTGCTGCCCCAATCGGGGAACTCGCCCCAGACGATGTATCCGAGTTTGTCCGCGTGATAAAGGAAGCGTTCCTCGAAGACCTTCTGGTGCAGCCGCGCGCCGTTAAAGCCCGCGGCCATGCTGAGCTCGATGTCTTTCTTGAGCGCCTCGTCCGTCGGCGCGGTGAGAATGCCGTCGGCGTAGTAGCCCTGGTCGAGCACCAGCCGCTGGAAGACGGGCTTGCCGTTGAGCAGCACTTTTTTGCCGTCGATGGCCACCGCGCGCAGGCCCGCGTAGCTCGCCGCGCGATCCACGACCTTCCCGGCCGTATCGACGAGCTCAATCTCGACATCGTACAGGTGCGGGTCTTCGATGCTCCAGAGCTTGCGGTCCTTCTCAGGGATATGCAGATCGAGGCGCGGGCCAAGATCAAGGTCGGCGCGGCAGGCGGCTTCCGCGACCGTGCGCCCGCCGCTCTTGAGCGTCGCGCGCAGCTTCAGGCTCGGGCAGTTCTGCGTGATGGGCTGTTCGAGCCGGATCAAACCGTTAGCGACGTCGGGCGTGAGGCGCGGGCGCTTGAGCGCGCAGGCGGCGACCGGTTCGAGCCAGACCGTCTGCCAGATGCCCGTGGTACGCGTGTAGTGGCAGCCGAAGTTGCCGTAGCGCATCGACTGCTTGCCGCACGGCTGCTGCTTGCGGCTGTCGTCGCGCGCGCGCACCGTCACCGCCACGGTATCGCCGGGCTTCGCGAAGGGGCTCAAGTCGACGCTAAGCGGCGTGAAGCCGCCGCGGTGCCGCGCGGCCTCCTTGCCGTTGACCCACACCGTGGTGTCGTAATCGCAGGCCTGCAAATGGAGCAGGACGTTACGCCCGGCCCAAGCCTTGGGCAATTCCACGCTGCGGCGATACCAGACGGCGTTGAGGAAGTCCGTGTTGCCGACGCCCGATAATTCGGACTCGGGGCAGAAGGGCACCGTGATCTGGCCCTTGAGTTCCTTATTCACGAGCCCGCGCTCGAGCCCGCTGTCGCCGGAATCGATTTCGAATTGCCACTCGCCGTTCAGATTCAGCCAGTCCTTACGGACAAACTGCGGACGCGGGTACTCAGGGCGGGGAAGGGCGAGCATGGCCGTTTACTCCTGAAGGGGATTGGGGGTCCGGCAACGCCTATTAGAGATACACTTCGATCTTACGAATGACATAGGTGGAAACAACATACGCCTTTGTAAAACACACTTCATGTATGGGATCATACAAGGACTGAGCAAATCTCCGCCGAGTCATGTCCCGGGCTTTACGTTCCCGTCCTCGAGCACTACTTTCAGGCGCCCCAGATCCGTCCGGACCAATGCGAGATCGGCCTCAAACTGCTGCTCGCTCATCCCGGCCAAGCGGAAGACGGTGAATAGGACCTCGCTCTCCGCGCCGTTCGCAACCACGCGCAGCGGGACATACACCTCCAGGTCCGCGTTTACCTGCACCCAGTGGTCCACGATGCCGAACGCATTCCGCGGTGCAAAGCGGATGCGCACGCTCGCGTCCGGCGTCGTGGCGATCCAATGGTCGCCGTCCGGAACAATCGCCTGGATGAACAGGCTCCAGCGCGGGAAGTTTGTGGGCTCAGCCAGATAACGATATACGGTCGCGGCATCGCGCCGGACCGTCACGCTCACCGTACGCGCCTCGCTCATCGGATAAGCCCTTGCTTGAAACCCACCGCCGCTAGCTTACCCGCCCGTCCGCGCACCGCGACCGCCGTACGGCCGGCACGGGCATAGTGGCCCGCGGCCCGGCTCGGCCTGTGCGATGGTTGAAAATCAACCATTAGATGGTTGATTTTCAACTCGCAGGCATTACCGTGGCGGCCATGTATCTCCGCCACCTCGCCGGCCCCCTGCGTCGCGCCCTTGCCGACACCCCCGTCGTGCTGGTGAACGGCGCGCGCCAGACCGGCAAGACTACGCTTGTCCGCGAGGCGCTCAAGCGCCGCGCCGCGGTGCGCTATTTCACGCTCGACGACGCCGCGGTGCTCGCCGCCGTCCGCGCCGATCCCGGCGGCTTCGTCGCGGGCCTGCATGGCCCCGCGATCCTCGACGAGGTCCAGCGCGCCCCGGAACTCTTCGTCGCCCTCAAGGCCGCCGTGGACCGCGACCGCCGCCCCGGCCGCTTCCTGCTCATGAGTTCCGCGAACGTGCTCCTGCTGCCCAAGCTCTCCGAATCTTTGGCCGGCCGCATGGAGATTCTGACGCTCTGGCCGCTGTCTCAAGGCGAACTCGAGGGTGCGCGCGGCAACTTCGTCGACGCGCTCTTCTCGGGACTGCCCGCCGTCCCCGAGACGCGCGCGGACGCGGCCGGGCGCGCGCTGCGCGGCGGGTTTCCGGAGGCGCTCCGCCGCAAGCAGGACAACCGGCGCCGCGAATGGTACGCCGCCTACGTCACCACGATCCTACAGCGGGACGTGCGCGACCTCGCCAACATCGAGGGCCTCACCGACCTCCCGCGGCTCCTCGCGCTCGTGGCGGCCCGCGCCGGCACCCTGCAGAACTTCGCCGAGTGGTCCCAGGGCAGCCACATCCCGCCCTCGACGCTCAAGCGTTACATTGCGCTGCTCGAAGCCACGTTCCTCGTCCACTTCCTGCGCCCGTGGTCGGGCAACTTAAGCCAGCGGCTGGTCAAGTCGCCCAAGGTCTACTTCACCGACACGGGCCTGCTCGCGCACCTGGCGGGCCTTACTCCGGAGCGCCGAAAGCCGCGGCGAGCGTCAGCGGCGGAGATTTCCGCGGGCTGCGCGCCCTGGCCGAGGCCGCCGGGCGCAAGTTCCGCCGCGGCGTGGTGCTCTACACGGGCGCGCAGACCGTCCCTTTCGGCCCCAACCTGCACGCGCTGCCCATGAGCGCCCTCTGGCACGGCACGGGAGCCTCCAGCTCCCGCCGGACGCGCTCATCCTGAAATAACCTGTAAATGTAGTGGTTGAAAATCAACCATTGGTTGGTTGCTTTGGGAATACGGCCGCGACCGTCCTCACACCTCCGGCGCTCCATCCGTCCGTCCGTCCGTGATGTAGTTCGCCAGCATGTCGTAGCTCAGCGCCACACGCGCGTGGGTGCGGCCGTGCTTGGCCTTCAGCACTTCCACGTCCAGCGGCACGGAGCGCAGGGCGGTCGGGACGATCCAGCGCGAGGCCGCGCCCAGGTTGCGGCTGGCGCGGAGTTCTTCTTCGAGCAGATCGGGCGAGCCCTCTTCCATCACCGCCGTATGCAAGCCGCTGCCGTGGCCATTTCCGTTGGAGCCGTGCGCGCGCCCGCGCTTGCGGCCGTGGCCGTTCGAACCGGCCCGGTTCGCGCCCAGCACCGGCCCGCCGCTCCAGACGCTTGACGCGTTCGAGACGCCCAGCGCGCTCGAGGCCTCCTCGCCGCCAAAGGATTCGCTGAGCGCCTGATGGTGGTTGTAGAGCCCGAAGACCGTGGTCGCGTCCTGCTCCAGGTCGCCGGCCTCGCGCAGTTGCCACAGCCGCGGGCGGTCGGTCTTACCCTGGCTCTCGCTGAGGCGGTTGAGCTGCGCCGCGGCGACGACGGGCACCCCGGTCTCCTGCGCCAGCGCTTGCAGCGTGCGCGAGACGTACCCGACCTCGCGCTGCCGCGTCTCGAACTTCTTCCCGTTGCCCGGGCGCACCTGCTGGATGTAGTCCACTACGATCGCGCCGAGCGGCCCGCCGGCGGCGATGCCGCGCACCGCGCCCTCAAGTTCCTTCGCGGTGAGCGCGCGGTCCACGATAAAGAGCCGCTGTTCCGCGCCGTGCTCTTCGAGCCAGCGCAGGCTCGCGCGGGTCTTCGCGGCCAGGTCCTCGCGCTCGGGGTGGCCATCGAGCGCCGCGAAGTTGCCGCGCAGGACCTCTTCGACGTCGCGCAGCGCATGGCGGCGCGTGAGCCGGCTGACGAGCTGCGAGAGGAGCTGTTCGCGCGGGCCGTCGTAACTGAAGAAAACGAAGCGTTTCTGCGGATGCTGCTTGAGCCAGTGGACCAGCAGGTTCACGAGGAAGGTCGTCTTGCCGTGGCTGGGGCGCGCGGCCACGAGCGTGATGCGCCCCGCGTGGATCGCGGCGGCCTCGTCGAGCTTCGCGTACGGCGTCGCGAGCGCCTCCTCGCGCGTAGCGAGGCTCGCGGCGTACGCGCCGAGACTCACCGGTTCGAGCGCCGCGGACCCGGCGTGCGCGCCCGCAAGCGCCGCGGCGCGGTCGAGCCCCGCGCGCAGGGCGTCCTCGGCCTCGCCAAGCTGCTCCGCGACGGCGGCGGGTTCCTCGTGCGCGAAGGCGTGCTCCAGCGCCGCGAGCCGGTTCGGCACGGCAAGCGCGGCCTCGCGCAGGGCGTCGGCGCGGCGCTTTAAAGCTGCGCGGGCGCGGAACGGCTCCAGCGCGGCGGCGAGCGCCTCGCGGTCCATCCCCAGCGCGGCGGCGAGCAGGCCCGTCAGTTCCTGCAAAAAGAGCGCGCGGTGCGGGCGGCCGGCCTCGCGTTCCGCCAGCGCGGCGAGCTCCGAAAGTAAAGCGTCGCGCTGAGCAGGGGAGGGGAGGGCTTCCGGAGCCGGGAGCAGGCCCGCCTTGCGCAGCAGGATCCCGGCGCGGAATTGGGCCTCGGAAAGCGTTCGATTCGCCAACAAGTCTACCCACACGCCCGCGCCATGCCGGGTGAGGACCTCGTCGGGGTCCTTGCAGCCGAGTTCCGCGGGGAGGCGCAGCACTCGGGGGAAGAACGTCCCGGCTTCGGCCAGCTTATCGAGTGTGGCCAGCGACCCCGACTCCCCGGCGCCGCCCCCCACCTCGGCGCCCTGGGAATCGGAGTCAAAAGATAACACCAGTTCGCGGATACCGGCCTCGCGCAGGGCGGCGATCTGGGCCGCGTTGAGGCGGTTGGTGCCTGTCGCGACGAATTGCCCCAGTCCTCTTATGCCTTTTTGCGCGTCTTTGCATGTCCCAATTCCTAAGCTTTTCGCTTCCGCTTCGGCGGTGCTTCTCTTGCCGGGTTTGGTTGCGCTCTCGAGGGGCTCGGGTGCCTCCTGCTGCTCGGCCAGGGCATGGGCCAACGCGGCGTCGAGGAAGCCTTCCACCACAACCACGGGCTGCTTTCGATCCACAGAGCGCATATACGCAGGTGCTTCCAGTTTCAGGCCCTTCGGATATCGGTACTTGGGTACATCGACGGGAATACGGGCTTTAGCAAGCGCTACGCGGGCTACGAGACTGTGCTGCTCCGGATAGGGGATCGCGAGGGTGTAGAGCCGCTCCCCGGCCTCGTTCGACCGGTCGAAGGCCGGGTCGAGAAACGGGGCCTCCGCGAGGTCTTCGGTAGTGAAGCCATCGCGGCTGAGTAGATGCGCGCGCGTCTGTGCCGTCGGCGGCAGAAAACCCAAGCCCATCGCCCGCGCCAGGGCCTCCGGATAGCCCCGTGCGCCCAGGAACGCAGCCGTGCGGGCCTCCTCGCTGGCGGGGTGCTTGGCTTCGGCCCAAAGGCGCTCCTGCGCCCAGGTCCAGAAGGCCTCATGCAGCGCAGCCCGGCGTTCGCGGCGCTGCCAGACGGCGGCCAGGTCCTCGCCGCCGTGGCGGGCGATCTGGCGCAGATCCAGGCCGGCGCGTTCGGCCAGGGTGCGAAAGATGCGCTCTTCTGAAACGCCCTCGACATCGCGGAGATACTCCCAGGCCGAGACCGCGTAGCCGCAGTGGTTGGCGCGGTTGCAGCGCGCCCGCAGGCCCGGGTAGCGCGGGTCGTAGCGCAGGACGTAGAGCTCGCGCTTGCCGCACTGCGGGCAGCGGCCGACGTAGCGTCGGCCACGCTCGGTAAGCTCCAGCTTCTGGAAGAGCCGCGGCGGCTCGAGGCGCCGGTAGATCTCGTCGAGCACCCCCGCGGACCCGTTCCCGTTCCGGCTTGCCGAACCGCTCACGCTTGCTCCTCGCTCGCCCTGGGCGCAGCCCCCACGACCTTAAAATCGAACCTTCGGTTCAAAGGCGGGAACGGAGAGGCTCAAAGCCGATCCGTTCGCCTTCACTTCTTCTGTTTATAGACTACTTATAGTGTGTTATGGGAAATCCGCCGCCTGGAATTGTGGTTGTTATACCCTAATATCTAAGCGCTTAGGGTCAAAAGTGGCGTGTTGAGGCTCAAGCGTGGTGTTATCGGGGTCAAAAGCGATAACGATAACGGGCATGAGTGTTCTGGGTGCGTGACGGTCAGTGTACTACAAGGCAAATCCGAAATCCCAAGCACGAAAGCCGAAAGGCCCGGGGTAACCCCAGGGCCTTTTCGGCTTTCGTGCTTCGCTTTTGCCGTCGTCGTTATTTCTGTTGGATAAACCCGTCCTGGTCGAGTCCCAGCGTCCCGGCGGCGGTGTCGTCGGCGAAGATGTTGTCCTTCGTCCCGTTCACATCGCGGTCGGCGCTCTCGAGCCACTCCACCGAACCGGCCACCAGCAGGATGTTCTGCCCAATCCCGAGGGCGTTGGAACTGCCGTGGTTCTTGCTGTTCCCCGCCTTCCCGCCGGCGGAACTGGACCCGGCCGCGTCGCCGGCAAGGGCCGCGACGCCGTGCGTGGCCGTGTGGCGGCGGTCGAAGCCGTAGTTCGTGGCGGGTGCGCCCGTCGCGCCGAGGTTCGGGGCCTGGCCCTGCGCAGGCTTGGTCATGCCGGTGAGATCGCTCGGTTCGCCAGGGCAGGAGAAGACGCGGAAGTCCCCGACGTAGGTATCCACGAGCAGGTTCAAGGACGTCAGGGCGCCCTTGCCGTCGTCCGGCATGTGGTCGTTGTTCGAGGACGCATACATGCTGCACGCCCTGCCGATCTGCCCCAGGTTGCTGCCGCAGGCCGTGCGCTTGGCCATCCAGCGCGCCTTGGCCAGCACCGGCAGCAGCAACCCGGCCAGGATCGCGATGATGGCGATGACCACCAGCAGTTCGATCAGCGTAAAACCGCGGGTTCTCATTCGAGACATGGGTTCTCCTTCCCTATCTCCGATAGGGTTTCTGGGCGGACTGTCGATCCGGAGGGGACCGTGCGGAACTCGCCTTACAGGGGTGAATACGCGCGAAGGCGCGAAACGGTTCGGCGCGTTATGCGGGAAAGACTATTTAATCCCCGAGCTTGTCGAGGACGCTCTTCGCCTCTTCAACTTTTTGCTTGTCCGCTTCTGTAGCCTTGCGGACGGTGAGGAACGGCTGGCCCGCCTGGATCGTCTGGCCGATCTCGGCGTGGTACTTCACCACCACGCCGTCAAAGGGCATGACGAGCGGTCCGCCCTGGGCCAGCATCTTCTGTTCGTTGGCGAGATCATTCTGCGCGGTTTCCTGGCGCCACAGCGCGCCCATCTGCTTCATGCCCGAGGCCACGACTTCCTGACTCGAAACGAGGCCCTGTTTCTGAAGGGCCAGGTTTCTCTTGTGGATCTTGTCGGCGTCCGCGAATTCGGTCCTGGCTTTTTCGAGCGCCGCCTTGGCCGTCTCCACCCGTGCCTTCATTGCGGTGCTGTCGAAACCGCTTACTTGTACAACGGGCGCGCCTTTGTGAAGAAACGTTCCGACCGGTACGGGCAATTGCTGAAGGACGGCCGAAATGGGCGCGGCCAGGTCCTGGGTCTCGCCCGCATCCGGACCTATTTTGTGCAGATCGGGTTTATCGGGTTCCGCCTCTTCGGTGGCCTTACTCACTTCGCGCAAGGTCACGTCGATCACCAGCACCGCGCCCGCGGGAATCGCCCCCGAGCCGGCGTCGCCGTACGCGAGGTTCGGCGGCACGACCAGCTTGCGCGTGCCCCCCGCCTGCATGCCTTTCAAGCCCTCCTCCATGCCGGGAATCAAGACGCCACTGAGCTTGAACTTCATCGGCTCGTTACGGTCCTTGGAGCTGTCGATCTTCTTGCCGTCCTTTTCCAGGTAGATCGCGTACTCCACCGTCACCTCGTCGCCGGCCGCGGCCTCTGTGCCGTCGCCCTTTTTGAATTCGTAGTAGACCAGCCCCGAGGCGGTCTTGAGCGGGTTCGCGTCTTGCGGGACCGGATCGCCCGGAAGCTTCGCGGCGGGATCGGCCGCCGGCGGATCTTTGAGCGCCGGCTTTGCCGGCGCGAGCGGTGCGTCGGCCAGCCCGTCGATGACCAGGTCCGGCTGCGCCTGGCTCAGCGCGAGCAGGACCTCGCGGTTGAGATTCAGGCAGGCATGCACGGAGAGCTTGCGCAGCGCCGTCAGGCCCTCCAGCGGTTTCAGGTTCGTCACCCAGTCGCAGCCTTCCAGCTCCAGATGCACCAGATCGTCGAGAGCGCCCGCATCGCGCAGTTGCTTAAGATTCGCGTCGGTGAGCGCGGGCGGCAGGGCCAGCCGGCGCAGGCCCTTCAGTGCGGCCAGCACTTCCACGCCGGCGGCGCTCGCGCAGCCTTTCAGCGAGAGCTCGGACAGGCCGGGCAGTTCGAGCAGCGGTTCGAGGTTGTCCAGCGCGTTGCAGCCGTCGAGAGTGAGCTGTGTCAGGCGGTTCAATCCGCGCAGGGCATTCAGCGCGGTCATGCCCTTAAGCTGCGGCGAACTCTGCAGGTTCAGGCTGGCGAGCGTGCTCAGCGTGCCTTTCCTGCGCAGACCGTCGAGCGCCTCCTTGGTACAGGGCGGCAGGATAAGCGTGCGCAGGCCGCGGAAGCCTTCGAGCGATTCGAAATCGAACGTATCGGAACACCCCGATAGATCGAGCGCGCGGAGCGACGGTGCGCCCGCAAGCGCGTGGGCGCTGGTCACGCCCTTGGCGCCGGGACAGCCAAACGCCGCCAGCTTGTCGAACGCCCCGGCCTCGCGCATGCGCGCCAGGTCTCCGTCGGTGGCGGTCGGCGGCAGGAAAAGCTCGCGAAGGTTCTTCAGCTTGTCCAGCGGAGTCAGATCCTTGATTTTCACGCAACTGTAGAGCAGCACGGTATCGAGTTTGTCGAGGCCGCGGAGCGCGTCGATCTCCTTCAGTTCATCGCAAAGGGACAGGTCCAGGGCCGTGAGTTGCTTGAACTCCGCCAGGCCCTCCGAGGTCGCGAGCTTCGACTGCATGAGACTGAGCCGCCGCAGCGCGGGAACCTGCGCGAGGTCCTTCACGTCGTAGGCGTCGCCGTAGACGATTGTTTTTGGGCCGAGTTTCTTCAGAGCCTCGAGCGTGCCTTTGTAGACCAGGTCCGGCACGAAGACGCATGCCGGCGGATCCTTGCGCGAGGTAAAGGCCTTGAGCGCCTCCGCGGTGTTCAAGCGTGCGTTCAGGCTCAGCGGGACCCATGGGCCGTCGGCCGCTTCGGCCATCTCGAGCAGCTCGCCGGTCTGACGCAGGTGGACCTCCGGCTGTCCCTGCCAGAGCAGTTCGTGATAGACCTGTGCCATGGCGCCCGGCGCGGTGATCTCGAGCCACCCGCCGGGTGGAACCAGGGCCGAGCGGCGCGCGCCTTCATTCTTGAACGCGGCTCCGGTGTACCAGAGTTCGAAGGCCGGGTTATCTTCCCAGACCACCGTCAGCGGTTTCAGGTCCGCCGGAAGTTCCGCATCCGCCGCGCCTCCACCGCCATTCTCATAGGGATCGCCGCTCTTGCCGGCGTTGAGCGGATCGTCGGTCTTGGCAATGGGGCCGGTTGCGTTCTTGTTGCCCGTTTTTCCAAGGATTATCCACGCGACCCCGCCCAGCACGGCCAGCACCAGCACGCACGCGCCCAGCGCCAGCAGCGGCGTGGCGCCAGGGGTTTTGCTCCGGTCTTGGGCGTGCGCAGGGCTGAGCCCCCGCGTCGGCAGTTTGTCGGGCAGTTTGGGAACCGGGAGGCCGAAGTCCTTGGCCTGCATGCGCAGCGGTGCGAGCGGCACGGGCACAGGCGCTTGGGCTTGCGCCGCCGCGGGTGAAGGCGTGGGCACGGGCGTCTGCGCTTGCACCGGCGCAGTAGCGGGTGGCGCCACCGGAACGGCCGCCTGGACCGGCGCAGGCAGGGGCGTCTCGGGCGCCGTGGCGGGATAGGTCCGCGGCGGGTCGAACTCGTCGGGCATCGGCATCTCGGCGGAGACGATCGAGCCCTCCGTGGCCTTGTCCGCCCCCGCGAGCGCCCGGACGAACTCGACGCACGAGCGGTAGCGCTGCTTGCGGTCGGGATGGAACGCCTTGCGCAGCGCGGCCCATTGCAGGGGGCTCAGCACGGCGGGCGGTTCGGGGTTGGCGTTCTTCACCTGCACGAACAGGGCCTGCGCCGAACTCGCCACGAACGGTTTGCGCCCCGCGGCCATCTCATAGATGACCACCGCGAGCGCCCACTGGTCGATCCCGCGCGTAAGCGTGCGCCCTTCCCACTGTTCGGGGGACATGTAGGACAGCGTCCCCGCGGTGTTCTCGCGCTGCGGCGCCACCGAGAGGCTGAACATGCTCGCCTGGATCTCCGCTGCGAGCCCGAAGTCGACGAGCTTCACGTACGGAATGCCGGAGCGGAACGCGCGCGCGGTATCGAGCATCACGTTGGCGGGCTTCAGGTCGCGGTGCAGGACGCCGAAGCGCGAGGGCTTGCCGGAGGGGTCGCGCGAGACCGGCAGCGAATGCGCGAAGTCCAGCGCCGCCGCGATCTGTTCGGCGATGCCGAGCACCGTCGCGAGCGGCAGCGGCGCGTCGTGCTGCCCGCGGCGGTCGCGCTGGTCCAGGATCCAGTAATTCAGGTCGGTGCCGCGGACGAGTTCCAGGATCAGGTAGGCGTGCCCGGTGGCCGTGTCGAGCTCCAGGTGCCGCGTCGTGGCGATGTTGGGATGCGCGAGTTGGCTCACCAGCGCGAAGTTGGCCTGGATCGAGCGCATCTGCGCGATGTCGCGGACGAGTTCCGGCGGCACGCGCTTGAGCGCGTACGAGAGCCCGCTGTGCTTGTCGAGGACCTCGAGCACCTCGCCCATGGCCCCGCGCCCGAGCACCCGCACCACCTGGTAGCGGGTGAGAAAGACCTGCCCCGGCAGGACTTCCTGCGGCTTGAACGTCGGGTTGGGTTCGGGCGCCGGGTAGGTGCTCATGGTTCCTTTATGTCTGAATAAACGAATTGAACGCTACGAGATTGGCGTTGGCAAGCACTACTTGCAACCGCATTCTGCCCTAAATATAGGGGCCTGGCGACGGCGTAGAGCGAGAAGGCAGAAACTGCCGCGAGCCCGCATTCGCCGCTGGACGCCGCGGGTACCGCTGAGGATCATGACATGACGACCATGGAAACGGACGCGAAACCCGAGACCGCTGCCGCGCAGGGCGAAACCCCCACCGCCCCAGCGCAGCAGACCGCGGAAGCGCCCAAGCGCGACCGCTGGCTGGTGCCGCTCTGCGCGCTCTCCCTGATCCTGTGGGGCCTCTTCATCTTCACCTGCATGTTCGCCGTGCCCGAATACCGCACGCTCTACGACCGCCTGAAGAGCGACCCGCCCTTCATCACGCGCGTGGTGATGGGCTTCCGCCATCCCGAAGCCCTCGCGATCCTGGCCTTCGTGAGCCTGGTCTTCACCGCCGCCGCGCATCTCTCGAAGAACCGTTCGGCCGCGCTGGCCCTGGTGATCATCGCCGCCCTGCTACTCGGCGGCAGCTTTGCCGCGCTGCATATCCCGTATCTGCAAGTGCGGGAGCAGTTGGTACGGTAGCTATCGCAAAGTTGGGGGTTGGGTGAATGCCGGACGAGAATCCCGCGACCGACACTCCGCCGGAACCGGCGCTGCGCTTGGCGTGTATGCTCGGCGTCTTTTTCTGGGGTGTCTTCGCGTTTGGCATCGCCTTCCTCGCTCCACGTTTCATCCCCATCTTCGAGCAACTGAAAGTGGACCTGCCCGCGCCCACGCAGCTCGTCCTCGCGCTGGCGCGCATGGGCGAGGTCTCGGCGGTGGTGGCGCTCGGCGCGGCGGGCGTTGCTGCCTGGTGGGCCATGTCCCGGCGTGCGCTTCGCCTGGGCGTGTATCTGGTCGTCTCCGGCGTTCTTGCGGTGATGTTCTCGGCCGGCGCGATCTATCTGCCTCTTTATAAAATCGAGCATGCCCTGCGGAACAAATGAGTGAACCCAACGACCGTCTGATCGCGAAACTCTCCTACGCCAGCATAGCGGCCGTGCTGGCGTTTATGGCCGGCCTATGGTTCAGCGTGCCGAGGTTGCAAACGATCGCCATTAACCACCTGATGGACCTGCCCTTTGCCACGCGTCTGGTTTTGGGGCTTGGCGTCTGGGAAAGACGTTACGGTGCCATCGTGCTTGGGCTCTGGATCCTGGCCGCTTATGCCGCGATGAAGTGGCATTCTCGCCTTCTTGCTGCGTTACTTTTTTCGTTCTCGGTCCTGGCTATCTTTGGGGCTTTCGCGGCTCTGCTACCGCCGTTTATGCCCTATCTGTAACTTTCATCTTAAGAAAACAGTATGAAACCCGGTGTAGTCGAAAGAAATGCCGTGTAAGAAAGTCCCGCATCAGGAAACTTACAAGCACAAGCGGTACAGGAGCGGCCTCAACATGAACACGCGCGTGGCGATGACTAGGCTCGGCTGGGCGGCGCTGCTGTTCGCGGCCGGAGGGTGCGGCGCGGCGGAGACGTACTCCTGGGCCGAACCCCAAGTCGAAGTACTGCCCGCCGGCGACCTGAAATGGAAGCCGCGCGCGTTCGTCTTCGAAAAAGGCGCGTCGCTGCGCTACATCGACTTCGAGCAGGGCGACGACGCCAACGCGGGCGATTCGAAAGAGAAGCCCTGGAAGCATCACCCTTGGGACCCGCAGGCCGCGGGCAACGCGAAGGCCTGTTCGGGGATTCAGACCTACGTCTTCAAGCGCGGCGTCACGTATCGCGGCAGCTTGGCGGGCAAAGAATCCGGCAAGCCCGGCGATCCCATCCGCCTGACCAGCGATCCGAGCTGGGGCGAAGGCGCGGCGGTCATCAGCGGCAGCGAACGCGTGACCGGTTGGAAGAAGGGCGCGGACCTCAAGGAGCTTCCCGAGGCCGAAAAAGTCTGGTGGGTCGATCTCGACTACGCACCGCGCAACGTCTGGCTGGTGAAGGACGGCGCGTTCACGCGCCTGGACCTCGCGAAGACGCCCAACTGGAAGGCGTCCAACCCCGACGACGTAAAGAGCGAGTGGTGGACCTGGGAGCAGCCCAAGTGGTGGGAAGGCAAGAACAAGACCACCGTGAATGGCAACCTGTTGCATCTGGGCGTGGATACGAAGCGCTTTACCCAAGGCGAGGACTACTACAAAGGCGCGATCGTGCGCTCGGAGTGGGGCATCATGATGGGCACGCCCTATCCGTCCAAGGTCGAGGCCTTCGACGCGGAGAAGAAGGGCGTCGCCTTCTCCGGTTTCTGGTTCGGCGACAGCGGTACGATCATCACCAACAACCGCTATTACCTCGAAGACAAACCGCAGTACTTGGATGCGCCGGGCGAGTTCTGGTTCGCGCGCAAGGGCGAGGGCGGCCGGCTGTACCTGCGGCTACCGGACGATGCCGACCCCAACGCCGCTATCGTCGAGGCCGGCAAGCGCTACTGCTTGCTCGAAGACGCCGCCTCTGCGCAAGCGCCGCCGCGCACGGACGTGCTGAATCCCCAGCAGCGCGACGCGCTCGAGACCGCCGGCCTGAAGAACGTTGAAGTAAGCGGGCTGACTTTCCGCTGCACGAATACGTGGTGGGACCTCGAATTCCCCGCCTGGATGCACAAGGAAGTGAGCAACGCCGCGATCCGGTTGCTCGGCAACACCGACGCCGTGCGCGTCAGCAACTGCCTCTTCGAACACCTGGGCCAGGCCCTGCGCGTGGAACAACTCAACGGCAAGTGCGCGCTGGGCTCGGTGGAATTCTCCGACAACGAGGTCCGTTTCACCGACATCGCGGCGGTCCTGATCAAGAAGGGCGAACGAGTCAGCGTGCTGCGCAACAAGCTCTTTATGATCGGCATGCGCCCGCACCGCGGCGCGCATGGCATGGCGGTCTCCGTCGAGTTCCCCCAGACGGCGGAAGTCGCGGGCAACATTCTCGACCGTATCTACGGCGCGGGCCTTTTCATCTTCGGCGGAAAAGCCAGCGGGCAGGGCGGCGAGGCGCCCTTCTGCCGGTTGCTGATCCACCACAACAAAGTTACCGACCCGCTCTTGAATACCAACGACTGGGGCGGCATCGAGACCTGGCAGGGCGGGCCCGCGTACGTCTACGATAACATCAGCGGCAACCCCGGCGGCTACTGGCACTGGGGCTACGCGAAGAACAGCCCGGGCGGCGCGCGCTTCGGGCACGCCTTCTACCTCGACGGCGGCTTCAAGAATTACCACTTCAACAACATCGCCTGGGGCAAGTCCAGCGATCCAACGAGCCCGCTCTGCAACAGCTCCGCGTTCCAGGAGATCATCAGCTATCAGAACGCGTTCTTTAACAACACGGTCTACAACTTCTTCCAGGGCTCGCGCAGGCAGGCGCCGCACGCGGGCCGCGATCTCTTCCTCGGCAACGTCTGGGAGAGCGTCTCCGGCTGGGTATTCTGGCACTCGCAGCCCGCCAAGACCGCCGCCGAAGGCAACGCGCACGACGCCGGCGCGCAGAAGGAACACTTCGCGATCGAGACCGACGCCTACGCGAACAACCTCTTCAGCGATATCTCGGGCCAGATGGCCTGCCTCGAACCGACCGGCCGCTGGCTGAAGGGCCTCGAAGATTTCCAGAAAGCGCTGACGGAACACCAGGCCCTTGCGTCCGCCGTGGGTGAGCTGGCGCCGAAGCCGCTCCTCCGCGATGCCAAGCAGCACGACTTCCGCCTCGCCGCAGGCTCGACCGCCGTGGACCGCGGCGTGAAGGTCTTCGTGCCCTGGGCGCTCTACGGCGTCGTGGGCGAATGGAACTTCCGCCGCAACAAGCAGGACGCGACGGTCCTCTTCGACGACCACTGGTACATGACCGCGTACCACCAGAACCGCGACGATTATTTCACGCGGCCCACGTACCCGCTCAAGACCGCGAACGTGAAGGCCGAAGACTACCTCCCGGGCGTGCTCGAAGACTGGACCGAGGGTTCAGTCGCTTTCAACGGCAAGGACGCCTACGCGGCGCTCGCGCAGGCCGACAACGCGAAGCCCTTCGAGTACGAAGTCAAGAAGGGCCAGAAGGCGAGCATCTCCGGCGCGGACCTCCGTAATTTGGATGTGCAGAAGACGAACTTCGCGCTCGAGGTCTACGCGAAGTTCGAGCCCAACGCGCAGGGCGTACTGCTGCGCAAGATGGACGAGACCGCCGGCTACGGATTAACGCTGAACGCCGAGGGCCTGCCGGTCTTTACCGTGAAGGCGGGCGGCTCCGCGCACGAGATCAAGGGAAGCGCGAAGCTGAACGACGGCAAGTGGCACCACGTTTTCGCGGAAGCCGACCGCAAGGCCAAGCGCCTGACGCTCTACGTGGATGGGAAGAAAGCAGGGGAGGGCGAGGGCCTCGGCGACGAAGCCGCGCTTGCCAACGGCGCGGACTTCCTGCTCGCCGGCACGCCCAAAGGCGAATGCCTTGCCGCGACGTTCGAGTTCGCCCGCGTGAGCCTCGGCACGCTGGCCGACGCGCGCACGAGCATCGAAGAACTGTACGCCTGGGAGTTCGACGGCCCGTTCCTGCGCGACTTCACCGGCCGCACGCCCACCGGCAAACGCGACGCCGGCGCGCTCGAGCTCGCGCCGTAGCGCCAATTCGGTAGGGCAGACATTCCTGTCTGCCCCAGAATGAAAGTTGTTGTTCCACTTTTTGTTTTTGAGAGAGCATGTCCAATAGCACGCCGAATGCCCAAGGCCGGCAGGCAATCATTCGACTGGCTCATGACCGCGAGCTTTGTCGAGCGAGAATGCCTGCCCTACCGGGTTCTATTTCGCCGCCCCTTCCACCCACAAATAAATCACCGCCTCGTCGTAACTCACCTTCGCCTTGCCGTCCTTCACTTCGAGCGTCTCTGCGGGCACGTCGCCTTCCTTCAGCGGCATGCGTTCGGCCTTTATGAGTTTCCCGCCGCCGAGGTCGATCTCGGTCTCGCCCTTGCGGCCCTCACCCGTGGGCGACCAGACGGCGAGCACGTGTTTCTTTGCGTCCGTCCCGTGCTCGAACTCGTACACGTACAGCTCGCCCGTCTTCTTCTCGCGCGCCTTGGCGAAGCGGTACTCGCCGAGCGTCTTCTGCAGGTGCGCGACGGCCCAGTAGCTCTCCTTCGGCTTCCAATGCCGCGTCAGCCCCGCGGCGGCGTGCAGGCTCGCCTTGTCCTCGTCGTTGAACCAGTAGATATACGCGCGCGCGAGATCCATCCCCATGAAGACCAGCGTCGAGCGCACCAGATATTGCGCCTGCTGCGTGTCGGTGACGCCGACCCACTTGGCGAACTCCGTCTTCGGGTCGGGCTTCTGTGTGCTGCAATCCCAACCGTACTCGGTGATCCAGATTGGCTTCGTGGGCGCGTTCTTGTCGCGCCAGTCGGCGATGGCCTGCAGGTCCTTTAGGTACGGAATCTTCGGGTCTTCGGGGAACGAGCGCCGCCACGTCGGCCAGCCCTCGGCCTGCGCGTAATCGTGGACGTTGATGGCGTCGTAGAGTTCCTCCAGGCCCTTCACGCATTCGAGCGACTTCTCGTAGCCGCCGCTTTTTCCGGCGGTGGCGTTGCAGGTGAGCACCGTCAGCTTCGGGTCGCCCTCGCGAAAACCTTTGGCCATGTTCTCGAAAACTTTCCTATAGGTGGGGTCATCGTACTTGCCGGGCTCGTTGCCGATCTCCACCGACGCGACCAGCTTCTTCTCGCTCGACGGCCCGAAGAACTTAGCGAAGGCCTTGGCGTAGTTGAACGCGTCGCGCGGCAAGTCCTTCCAGCCGTCGTGCGGCAGCGTCTCGAACATGATCGAGCAATCGACCTCGAAACCGCCGTCCTTCCACGAACCGTACACCGAGTCCCAGTTCACGCGGTTGCGCGCCTCGGGGAACTTCAGCGCGAAGTCGCTGTCCTTGCCGACGTCCCATTCGAGCGGGTGGTAGTCCCGCGCGAGCCGGCAGATCGGCTGGTACAGCTTCGGCTTGAACTGGACCGTGTGCGTGCAGAGGCCCAGAAAGTCGCGCAGCACCGGCTTTGCGCCCGGCTTGCCCGGCGTCTCCGCCGCGCAGGCGCCCCAGGAAAGCACGAGCACCTCCAAAAGCAAAGCGTAACGCATAGGGGAAAGCTCCTCAAGCCGTCGCGCAAGCGGCAACAATCATCGCACTTTATTATGCATTAATAACGTACACCAAAGGTGAAGTATTCGAGAGCTAAGGGTATGAAATTTAGAATCTACCTACCGCACCCCTCGTGTCGGAGTAAGCAGCCCTGAGCCCTTAATACTTCGCCCCCAGCTTGATGCTGTCCCCCGGGTTCGTGTCGATCTTCGGATACTCCGTCACGAGGTCGTTGAACGGCACCACCGGCTGCACGATCGCCTCGCCGCTGATCTTGCCTTCGCAGATCAGCCGCCAGCAGACATCGTAGATGCGCTTGTTGTCCCAGCGCGGGTGCTCGCGGTTGGGCTCGCTGCACGCGCGGGTAAAGATCAGGTCCGGGACGTTGTGGTGCGCCTCGGCGCCCAGGTCCAGGCCCGCGGGGTATGGCGCAGGGCACGCGCCGCAGACCACGCGCCCGCCGTACGCCGCGCAGCGGATCGCCGCCTGCAGCGCCTTCGCGCTGCCGCTGTACTCGATGGCCACGTCCGCGCCGCGCTTGTTCGTCAGCTTCTTGATCTCCCAGCCCGCGTCGCACTTCGTCGGATCGAGCACGTAATCCGCGCCGCAGGCCGTGGCCGCTTCGAGCCGCCGCGGCAGCATGTCCACCGCGACGATCGGGTACGCGCCCGCGAGCTTTGCGACCTGGATGATCACGAGGCTGATCGCGCCGATGCCGAATACGGCCACCGCATCGCCCACGCGCACGTGGCCGTCGCGCACCGCGGCCAGCGCGAAGTCGGCCGGATCGAGGCAGACCGCGGACTTCCACGAGAGGTCCTTGGGCATCTTCCAGCAGTTCGCCGCGCCGACGGTGTGCAGCTCTTTAAAGCTGCCGTACGTGAGCGCGCGGTCGCCCACCTTCAGGTTCTTCACCTCCGCGCCGGCCTCCGTGACCGTGCCCACCGCCATGTTCCCGACGCCGGTGGGAAACTTGCCCCAGCCGGGCGGCTGCGCCGGATCGAAGACCTGGTATTCGCCGACGTATGCGCCGCGTTCGACGAAGACGCCCTTGTAGACCGAGAGTTCCGTGCCGTGCTTGGCTGCGGCGTACTCGCTCTTGATCCGCACCTGGTCGGGCTTGAGCGGCGGGGGCTCGTACGTGCGCCAGTCGAGTTTCTTCGCGGCGACGGCGAGCAGTTCCTTGGGCATGGTCGGGCCCTCCTTGGGCCGGGTGTTTTGTGTTCCGGTTTTGGCGCGGGACGGCAAGCGCAACCACTGTAACGCATAGGCTGCGCGCGAAAAGCGCAAGCGCCGCCGTTGGGAGCGTCGTCCTCCGGCCGGCAGAATGCCGGCGCTCCCTAAACCTGCCTTTTTCGCCGCCGCAAAATCGTGTACCTTGAGCGCGCCTGCGGGCCAGGGAAGGAGCGTTCTCGCGTATGCGCATTACCGTCGTTGGAACCGGTTACGTCGGCCTCGTCGCGGGTACGTGCTTCGCCGAGACCGGCAACGAGGTCCTCTGCCTCGACATCGATAAAGAAAAGATCGCCCGCCTGCGCAAAGGCGAACTCCCCATCTACGAGCCCGGCCTGCTCGATCTCTTCCAGCGCAACACGCGCGAATGCCGGCTGCTGTTCGACACCGATTACGCCGCAGCCGTCGCCCACGCGCGCGTCTTCTTCCTCTGTCTGCCCACGCCGCCCATGGAGGACGGCAGCGCCGACGTGCGCTATGTCCTCTCTGCCGTCGCCGAGATCGCCAACCGCCTGCGCGCGAATCCGCCGCTTAAACAGGAGAACGGCGCGAGCGCCCCCAGCGCCGCGCCCGCGCTCTTCGTCCTCAAGAGCACCGTGCCCGTCGGCACCAACGCGCGCGTGAACCAGGAGACGGCGAAGATCTTCGCGGGGAGCCCGGTCCCGTACTCCGTCGCGAGCAACCCCGAGTTCCTCAAAGAGGGCGCGGCCGTCGAGGACTTCCTCAAGCCCGACCGCGTGGTGCTGGGCGTGAACGACGAGCGCGCCTTCGCGACGCTGCAATGCCTCTACGATCCGTTCTGCCGCTCGGGCGCGCCGATCCTGCGCATGGACCCGGCCAGCGCCGAACTGACCAAGTACGCCGCCAACGGCTTCCTCGCGGTGAAGATCTCGTTCATGAACGAGATCGCGCGCATCTGCGAAGCCTACGGCGCGGACGTGGAGCTTGTGCGCAAGGGCATCACCGCCGACGCGCGCATCGGCAAGGCGTTCCTCTTTCCGGGCCTGGGCTACGGCGGTTCGTGCTTCCCCAAGGACACGCGCGCGCTCGTGTCCTCCGCCCGCGCCAAGAATGTGGACGCCTCCATCGTGGACGCCGCCGAGCGCGTCAACGACGCGCAGAAGACGATTCTTTTTCCCAAGATTCTGAAGCACCTCGAAGCCGGCGGCGCGAAGGGCAAGACCGTGACCCTCTGGGGCCTCGCCTTCAAGCCGCGCACCGACGACATCCGCGAAGCCCCCGCGCTCGCGCTGATCGAAAAGTTCCTCGCCGCGGGCGTAAAGGTGCAGGCCTACGACCCCGAAGCGATGGCGAACGTGAAGCGCGCGCTCGGCGAGAAGATCGTCTACGCGAAAGATCCGTACGACGCGCTGCACGGCGCGTCTGCGCTGGTGCTGGTGACGGAGTGGAACGAGTTCCGCACGCCTGACTGGAACCGCGTTAAGAAACTGCTCAAGACCCCCGCGCTCTTCGACGGCCGCAACATCTACGACCCCGCGCAGATGCGCGCGCTGGGCTTCGCCTATACGGGGATCGGGCGGAAGTAACGTTGCCGCCAAGACGCCAAGAATAGATTAAATCTAATTGTTGATGAAGCGCTGTTCTTGGCGTCCTTCGCGTTTTGGCGGCAATAGCAGTTACTTCCCGAAGTCCGCCCGCGGATTATACCCCGGCGGCCGGAAGCTCGGGTCGTTGCTGATCCACACCTGCCCGAACGCGTGCACCTGCCCGTTGGGGATCGACGCGTCGAGGCACAGCGTCAGCGTGTGCTTGCCCTCGGCGAGCTTGAAACTGTCGCGCTCGCCGCTCACCAGCCGGTCGCAGAAGACTTTCTCCTTGCCGGGCTCGGGCCGCGAAAGCGTCCCGCTCATCGGCCGGAACGGACAGCGCAGCCGCCAAGTGCCCGGCACCTCGGCGTCGACGTTCGTCTTCACGTCCAGCCGCGCCGTGAACCCCGGCGCGTACTCGACCCAGATGTGATAGCGTCCGAGCGCGGGGACCTCGAAGGGCAGCGTGAGCGTCTTCCAGTCGCCGGCCTCGGGCTTCTCCTTCTCGGCCGTTGCCTTCGGCGCGCGCATCTTGTGCTCGAGCCGCTTCACGGCCTCGACCTCGTCCTTGCTCTCCATCACGTTCGGCCCGAGCTGCACGATCCACGTCTTCTCCGCCGGAATCTTGGCCGGCACCGTCACCGGTTCAGCCCGGTGCCCGCGCGTATCCACCGCGACCAGCCTGTAGAAGACCTCCTCCCCCGGCTTCAGGTCCCAATCGAGGAACTCCTGCGGCTGCGACGCCAGCACCGCGCCAAGCTGGGACGTATTGTCGCAGAAGAAATCCTTATCCGCGCTCGCAAAGATCTCCGTATGCGCAACATTCAGGGCGGGCGAGGGGGACCACGAAAGCTTCACCACGCCCGCAGGCGAAACCTCCGCCTTCGCGTCCTTCACAGGCTCCGGCGGCGGGAAGCGGTCGTCGTCCGTCTTGGGCGTGACGTTCGGATCGCCGCACATGAAGACCTCGTCTACCAGGTCGCCGAGTGGGACCACGCCTTGGTCTTTTTCGATCTTCTTCCACTCCCAAGCGCTATCTGGCCGGTCGGGCCTTACATGGATGAAGGAAGGAAACGTGAAATCGGATTTTAAAGGCTCGGTGTCCTTGACCCTTTTTAAAGCCCGGCAGCCTGCTGCCGTGCCGTCGAAGACGAGTCGTGCTACTTTCGATCCATCGAAAAACCGTTCCCGCGAGTAATAATAAAATCGTGTCGCCTCGCGTGCTTCAGGAAGATGCGCGTCCTTGCTCGGCAGCCCTTCGATCCCGCTCCATTCTCGCGCGGCCACAAGGAACAGCGTCACGCCCTCGGGCGCCTTGCCGCTCCAACTCGTCTCCTGCACGAGTTCCTTCTGCAGTGGGCGGAAGACGTAGTCCTTGCCCGCGCCGTACACGCAATAGCCCGCGGTCTCCTTGCAGCGCTTCGGCTCCTGCCACGTGAGCTTCACGCCCTCGCCGTTCTTCTCCGCCCTGAGCAGCTTCGGCGGATCGGGCGTGCGCGCGACGACGTAGTACACCTCGCCGTCGCCAAGCTGGTCGCTCACCCAAGCCACCTTCGTCGCATCGGGCGAGCACGTCGTATAGGTGTTCGTGCCCCAGTCGTTGCGACTGGTGTTGTAGCAGCAGAGCCGCAGCACGGTCGCGCAGTCCTCGCCGTCGATCAAGAGATGCTGGTTGGCCACGTCGCCGCCGGAGCCGTTGACGAGCCACCAGCGCCCGCCGTCCACGAGCGACCCGTAGTCGCTCTCGATCGGCTTCTTGTAGTACGCGAAAATCTTCACCGCGTCGCCGGCCTTC
>JACQFI010000022.1 GCA_016200135.1 Planctomycetota bacterium | reverse complement strand
GTCAGCAGGTGGAAGATCGCCGCGCCCAGACCGTACAGGTCGGCGCGATGGTCGATCCGCTCCTTGCCCAGCGCCTGTTCGGGCGAGATGTAGAATGGCGTGCCGATGGAGAAGCCCGCGGCAGTGAGGTGCTGCTTGTCTTCGGTGGGCTTGGCGAGGCCGAAATCGGTGATCTTCACCATGCCCGTCTTAGTGAGCATGATGTTCTCGGGCTTGATGTCGCGGTGGATCATGCCCTTGGCGTGGGCATGCGCGAGCCCCAGCGCCATCTCGCGCCCGATCCGCAGCGCGTCCTTTTCGGCCATCTTGCCGTCGCGCTTCAGGCGCTTATCGAGCGTCTCGCCGTCTACGAACTCCATCGCGTAGTAGTAGTAGCCGCCGGCCACGCCCGCGTCGTAGAGTTCGACGATATGCGGGTGGTTGAGCGCGCCCATCAGCTTGATCTCGCGCTTGAAGCGTTCGACGAACTCCTGGTCCTGCGCGAGCTGGCGCGGCAGGATCTTCAGCGCGATGTTGCGGTTCTTCTCGGACGAAAAGGCCTCGAAGACCTGGCCCATCGCGCCCTCGCCCAGCTTGCGGATGAGTTCGAACTCGCCCAGCTTCTGGCGCTGCGCCTGCGCGGGCGCGGCCGGCGCGGAGGACGGCGCCGCGGCCGGAATGCGGCGCTCGGAGGATTTCTTCGGCGCGGCGGCGGCGATGTGGCGCTCGGAATTGCGCTTGGGGGCCGGGGCGGCGGCCGGAGCAGGCGCCGGAGCCGGAGCGGCTTGGGGCGAACCCGTGAGGCCCGCCAGTCCAGCCTGCGGGGCCTGCGAGTCGCTGCGGTAACGCTTCTGCGCCACCAGGATCGCGGCGACCTGCCGCGGCGTGATCCAGCCGCGCTCGACCATGATCTCGCCTACGAGCGGGTTCTTGCCTTCCAGCTTGCGGCTCTTTTGAGTGGTGAGCGCCTCGCGGACCTTGTCGCGGTCCAGCAAGCCCATCAGGACGCCGACTTCGCCGAAGCGATAAGGATATACGGTGCGCTGCGAGGCGCCGTCTTGGGGTGCGGTGGTGGCGTGGGAGGTGGGCGAAGGATCTTCAGGCATGCATGCTAGCGGCTGTATTGCCGGGCTTCCTCCGCTTCCTTGCCGAATTCCTGCGCGACCTGCCGGAGCTTGCGGGCCTTCTCCTTGTCGCCCTTAACGCCAAGGGAAATCCCGAACGGCTTCACCCCGGTGAACTCCTCGTCTTTGGCCTTATCGTCTACCTTTCCCTTGCACTCTTCCAGGTTGCGGGCGCAATCCTTGGAGTGGCTGCGCGCGCTCTCCAGCGAGTCCTTCAGGCCGTCGTAGTTGCGGTTCAGGAATTTCAGCCGGGCGAGGTCCAGCGCGCCCTGCCCGCTGCGCTGCAGGTCTTCCAGTTTCTCCTTCATGCTCTTGGCGATCTTGCTGGCCGAATCGATGTCCAGCACGCGGTCGGCGGAATCCTTGCCCTTCTTGAGCACCGCGTCCACCCCGTTGACGATCGACTCCACCGCCTGCAGGCGCTCGATGCCGCCGCGCAGCACTTGCAGCTTGTCGTTCTGCGGCTCCTTTAAGAGCGCGTTGCCGACCAGGCGCAACGCCTCGGACGCCGAGCCGGCCTTCACGAGCTTGTCCACCTGGCCCGAGAGGTCCTGGGCCTGGAAGGTGTTCTTCTGCGCGTTGGTCAGGTCGGCCAGCTTCTGGTCGCTCAGCGCGCGCAGCTTGGGGCAGAGCCCCGGCACGAGTTCGTAGTGGCGTTTGGCCAGGGCAAAGTCGGAACTCGCCAGCGCCGCGTCGCCGCGCTGGATCGCCTGCCAAGCCTCGACCTCTTTCATCTTCTCGCCCGGAACCTTGCTCGACGGCTTGGCCTCGAAGGCGCGCTTATAATACTCGTGCGCCTCGTCGTACCGGCGCTCGGCCAGGGCCTTGTCGCCCTTATCGACGAGATCGTTGTAGTCGGTATCGGCCGAAGCTTTCTTGGCCATCTCTTCGCGCTTGGCCTTCAGGAGCGGATCGTCCTTGAGCTTGAGCGCCTGCGCGTAGGCCTGTTCGGCGCTCTTCCAGTCCTGCTGCTTCTCAAATTCGCGGGCGCGGTCGAGGAAGACCTGCTGGCGGATGGCCGCGGCTTTATCGGCGTACTGGGTCTGGACGCGCGCCTCGTCGCTGAGGCCCGCGGCTTCTTCGTAGGCCAGCCCCGCCGCGGTCAGGTCGCCGGCCTTCTCCGCGTCCTCGCCGCGCTTGACGGCGGCCTTGAGCTTGAGCCCCTTCACCAGCACGGAGGCGTCCTTAAGGACGTTGGCGTCTTCGGCCTTCTTGAGCGCGCCGGCGAAGTCGCCCTGCGCCTCCAGGCGCTTGGCTTCCTGCACGCAGACCTTGAACTTCAGGTCGTCCATCTGCGGGCGCAGCGCATCGGGATCGCCCAGCGCCGCGGCGTCCTCGTAGCGCGCCAAGGCCGAGGCGAAGTCGCCGCCCGCGTCGAGCTTCTGCGCCTCTTCGATGCATTCGAGCCGCCGGACCGCGCGCTGCGCCGTGTTGACCTTGGCTTCCAGGCCGGGTTCGGCGGGTGCGGTCTTGAAGGCCTGGCTGTACGCGCCCAGCGCGGCGCGGAAGTCCTGCTTGGCCAGCGCCTCGTCGCCGCGGGCCAGCAGCGCCTTCACGTCGTCCGCCGCGATGTCCTTGGGCGGGTCGGCCTTGGGCGGATCCCTTTCGGAGGCGGTCTTGGCGGAGGTGTTCTTGGCCGTGTTGTCCGTGGGCTTGGTCCGGAAATACAGGAACCAGACCGCCACGCCCACGAGCAGCAGAAAACCCGCCAGCACGCCAAAGACCAGCGCAAGCGCCAGGGCCGCGTTGGACTTTCTGGGCCCGTCGGAGATCGTCGCGGGCACGGCGCCGGCCGGCACGGCCGCGACCTGCGTCGCGGAGGTGAGCGGCGAGACGAAGACCGGCGGCGGCGGGATGGGCTTCCCGGCGCGGATCTCGTCGATGAGTTTCACCACGTCCTGCGCCGTCTGCGGGCGGTCCTCGCGGCGCTTGGACATCATCGTCAGGAGCAGGTTCGCGACGTTCGCCGAGATGTTGGGATTCTTCACGCGCGGGTCGGGCGGCGCCTCGAACTTGTGCTTGAAGAGCAGGTTCATCACCGTGGGCGAATCGAACGGCGTCTGGCCGACAAAAGCGCGGTAAAAGGTGACGCCCAGCGAGTAGATGTCCGAGCGCCCGTCGGCCTTCTCGCCGTCAGCCTGCTCGGGACTCATGAACTGTGGCGTGCCCAGGCACGCGCCGGTGGCCGTGAGTTGCGTGGTGCTCGTCGATTCCATCACGAGGCCGAAGTCCACGAGCCGCAGCGTCTTGTGCTCGGCGTCCAGGAGCATATTGTCGGGCTTGATGTCGCGGTGGACCAGGCCCTTCACCTGCGCGGCGGCCAGGCCCTTGGCGGCCTGCTGGAGCAGTTCCAACCCTTCGGTCTCGTCGAGCACGCCCTTGGCTTCGAGGTACCTGCCGAGCGGCGAGCCTTCGACGAGTTCCATCGCGATGTAGTATTTGCCTTCCACCGAACCCGCGTCGTAGACCTGCACGACGTTGTCGTGCCGCAGCGTCGCGACCACGCGGGCCTCGCGCAGGAACCGCGTGACGTACTCGGGATCGGACGACATCTCGGCGGGGAGAATCTTGAGCGCGACCGGGCGTTCGAGGGTCTCGTGCACGGCATGGTAAACCGCGCCCATGCCGCCCTGGCCCAGCTTCGACTTGATGCGGTAGGGGCCCATGACTTCGGGAACTTTGAGTTCGGTCGTCATGAGTCTTCTGTCCGGCCGGCGCCTGAATCGGAACGGCATTCAAGACTCGAACTACAGCACGCAAGGCCGGTCATTCTAGGGGTTTTCAATCCGCAGGGCAAGGAATACCGAGGCCCGTTTGCCAGGTAGCCGGTTAAAAGATAAGCACCTCACGGCCGGGGTTACAAAGCCGAAGGCTCGACTAACCCTCTAAACGATATTGCACGGTGGGCGTTGGCTCATGCCTTGGATTCGTGTTCAAGGTACGCACGCCATGGCGTCCAGTAGTACTTCTCCCAGCCGTGGCTCACGCCGGCGAAGTCGCTCTCGGGCACGTTCAGATGCAGGAGCTCAATGCGCCCGCCTTTGGGTTCGGGCCAGAACGTTAGCACCAGCACCGAATCGAGGTCTTCCTTGGCCCAGTTGCCGGAGCGCCAGGTCTGGACGATAAGGCGCTTGGGTTCGACGTGGAGCATCTTGCCGGTCAGGATGCCGCCGAAGGCGCTGAACGGCGCGCCGGGCATGGCCTCGATGCTGACCGGTTGCCCCGTGAAGGCCGTGTGCGCCTTCGCATCGAGGTACATCTCGTAGAGTTTTTCCGGCGCGGCCGGCAACGCCGCGGCGATGGTGACGTTCTTGGGCATGGGATTCCTCCAGGTTCGCGCTCCAACCGATCCACATTTCCCGGGCCGGACCCTTGGGGCAAAGCATTACTCTGACCGCCTAAGAGTGGGTATGCAAGCGCGCATGGCGGCCACTCCACCTTCTACATTTCATGGAATCACACGTGCGCCTTGCCAAACTTTCCACCTTTTTCTGCGGCCTCGCCCCTTTACTTCGCGCACAATTGAGTTAAGCATGGCCACATTCTTATGGATGGGTTTATACCAAATCCAAACAAAGGGAGAAGCCATGTCCGAACCCAACGCGGCACCAGCAAAACCTGCGCGCAGTCCTGCCATGCGCAAGCGCTTGGGCAATCTGGCCGAAGAGCAACACAAAAGGCATCTGCGCACGGCAAAAGGCGTGATCATGTTCGTCGCGCTCCTCTCGCTAGGCTTGAATGTGTATAATTGGCATGCGCTCGATGAAGCCGAGGCCGATTTTGAGCGACAGATCGCGATTGTGCGCAATAATCCCGCCATGACGGTGGACGAAGCCAAGGTCAAGGAAGTTCGCGCCAACATAAGTTCCGCAAGGACTCAGACCGAGTTTTATCTTGGGGTCTCGGTTGCCCTGCTGGGCCTCTTTTTTTACGTCAACGCCAATCCTTTTGTTGCCACCTCGGCGGCGTTTGGAATTTACCTCTTGGCATCCGTGATTGGCCTCATTTGCAATCCGATAGGCAATGTCCTGGGCCTTGCCGTTAAGGCGGTAATTGTCGCGGCGTTATTCAAGGGCGTGCAGTCAGGCATGGAGCTTAAAAAACTTCGCGAAAATGCCGCAAAGGAAGACGCTCCGGCCTAAGAGGAAGTGGTCGGCTGGTTCGCGGTATGAACTCGGGCCGGCGGGAAGCGGGCTCGTGCTCCTCTGGGTTCGCGTTCTTTTATTCACGCTACGGCTCCAGCAGCGCGCCGATCTCCTTGCCGCTCGCGGCATCGTCCAGATAGGTGAACGTGCCGCGATCCTTGATCTCGCGCGCGCCGCGCAGGAACGCGCCCAACGCCGCGCGGGCCAGCGAACTCCCGATGCTGATGCGCTTCACGCCCAGCGCGGCGAGTTCCTCGATGCCGAACCGCACGCCGGGCGCGAACATGATGTGGTTCACCGGCCGGTCCACGGACTTCACCACGGCCTCGATCTCGTCCTTCTTGGTCAGCCCCGGCGCGAAGAGCACGTCCGCGCCGGCCTCCTGGTACGCCTGCAGGCGCTTGAGCGTGTCCTTCAGGTCCGGCTTGCCGACGAGGAAGTTCTCCGCCCGCGCTGTGAGCGTGAAGGGATACGGGAGTGCGTGCGCCGCTTCCGCCGCCGCGCGCACGCGCTCCGCCGCCTGCTTGATCTCAAAGAGAGGCGCATCCGGCCGCCGCGTGGAGTTCTCGATCGACGCGCCGGCGAGGCCCGCTTCGCCCGCGAGCCGGTAGGTATCCGCGACGCCGTTCAGGTCCGCCGCGTAGCCGTTCTCGAAGTCGGCGCTCACGGGCAGATCGGTGGCGTTCACGATCTCCCGCGCATGCGCGAGCATCTTCTCGCGCCCAACGTTGCCGTCCTTGCGTCCGGTCGAGAACGCATACCCGGAACTCGTGGTCGCGAGCGCCTCGAAGCCCAGCACAGCGAGCATCTTCGCCGTGCCGACATCCCACGGATTGGGGATGACAAACGCCCCGGCCCGTTCATGCAACGCGCGAAACGCCGCGCCTTTTTCGGATTGGGTTCGCATACCGCAGTCTCCTTTGCCTAGCATGAAAATAACCTGCGCTTGTAGATTCGGGCCGACGTGGCACCTGAACGGCGATTCGAGTCTACAAGCACCTAAGTCCTACCGGCAAGAATGGCCCTCCGCCGAGTTTATTGTCTTTCTTGAAGGATGTAGGGGAATTGCGCAAATAATTCCTTGGGAAATGGAGAAGTTCGTCACGAAGACTTTGATTGGATGGTCATATATTGAAACTCGGAGAGGTCTCTCATGCGCATTCAACCTGTCTGGATTTGGACGGTCTGTTTTCTGGCCTTCTGCGCCCCGCGAATTCGCGCCGAAGAGCCAACCGAAAAGACGGAGAGTTACGTCCCGCCTCCCGGTGTCTGGCTCAAGGTCAATGAGCGCATACACATCAATCCCGAACGCGCTCAGGCACTCTGTTTCGAGGGGCAGCCGGGCAAATCATGGTTTATCTGGTTCATAGATCTCGCGGCTAAGAAGGCCGTGCGCCTGCGGGAACTGCCCGCTTCCCTGATCGAGTGCAAGGGGCCGTACGACAGACTACCCGAACACGTGGTCTTAAGCGCCGACGGATCGGCCATCTTCCTCGACTTTGAATTCTGGGCCGATGCTTCGGAACTTCCCAACGGCCGCTCGCTCGTATCCACCAATGTCCAAACCCGCACGCAAACGATATACGCGCTACAAAGCGCGCTTTTTGCTTTGCCCAGGAATGAGGGCGAACCCAAAAAACTGACCGGACGGGGGGACTTCAACGGCTGGGCATACGATCCCAAGGCGAACCGAATTCTGGCGGTTGCGAACGAGAACAAAATGACCGGTTTGGTGGTCATCAAACCGGACGGTACGCGCGAACATGCGATGGGCATGCGCCCTTACACGTCGGGAACCATCACAATTATCGGGAACGGAAGGAAGGTTCCTTCAGGTGGAAATTGTGAAGACTGTCCGGTTGCGTTCGCCGGTGGCCGCTACTTTACGGGCAGCTCAGGCATATGGAGCTATGCACAAGGCTCCGCGAAAGTCGAAACGATCGCGCCATCCGGTGTGCAGTGGAGGATTTTTTTGCTGGCGGCACATTCGGATGAGGAACTCTTTTTTGGCACGCTCGGCGGCGCCCACCTCCAGGAAGTCCAATTCTACAGCATGAATCCGAATAAAAAGGATCCGCCCAAGGCCATGGGCAATCCGATCACTCTCAACATCATGCTCACGCGCTTCGGCCACTACCCGGCGTGCCTGTCGGCCGACGCCTGCGCGTTTTGGGCGGTCACCTACCGGGTCCGGAACGGAATTCAAGAACTCAACAAAAGGATGATCGACCGCATTGATCTAAAATCCGGCGCGGCAAAAACAATCTGGACGAGCGACGAGATCGAGAATCTCGTGAAGAAGGCGTCTGAGGAAAAGAAGTAACCCGCCATGCGGCGTCTGCATTGCCACATGATGAATTACACATTCAACAACCCACGCACTTTATTCCAATCCTCGCGTGAGATCGTCTTGCCCATGGCGGCGGCGGCTTCTTCGATCTGCTTGGGGGTCTTGATGCCGACGATGGCGCTGGTGATCCCGGGATGCATCAGCGTGCACACGACGACGAGCTGCACCGTCGTCAGGCCATAGACGCGGCCGATCTCGCCGGCTTTCGTCACGGCGTCGCAGAGCTTCTTGAAGCGTTCGCCTTTAAAGTCTGCGTGGTCTTTGCGGAAGTCGTCGAAGGACTCGGTCCCCTTGTACTTTCCGCTGAGCAACCCGTTGTGGAGCGGGCTGTAGACGAGCGTGCCGATGTTCTCCTGCTGGCAGTAGGGCAGCAGATCGCGTTCGATATCGCGCTTGATCAGGCTGTAGAACGGCTGGTGCGTCTCGTACGTGCCGTGCTTGCGGCCCAGGCGGACTTGTTCGACCGACCAGTTGCTGACGCCGTAATGCCGGATCTTGCCCTGCTTCTTCAACTTCTCCAGCGCCTCAGCGGTCTCTTCAGGCTGCGCGAGCGGGTCCCACGAGTGGCATTGGTAGAGGTCGATGTAGTCCATCTGCAGGCGCTTGAGGCTGGTCTCGCACTCTTCCAGAATCCATTCTTTCGAGAGGTCGCCGTAGCGCCGGCCGTCGGGGTGGAAGTGCCAGAAGACCTTGGTCGCGATGACGAGGTCCTTGCGCGGCAGGCCCTTCAGCGCGCGGCCCATCACTTCTTCGGCGTAGCCTTCGCCGTACGCGTCGGCCGTGTCGTAGAAGTTCACGCCGACCTCGAACGCCCGTCGCATCGCACCGGCGACCTCGTCCTCCGGCTGCTTGCCCCAGAACCGCGGCGAGAGCTGCCAGCTCCCGTAGCAGACCGGCGAGACGCTTAAGCCTGTGCTGCCGAGGGTGACGCGTGTGGACATGGGTTCCTCCTTTACGGGGTGAATGACTAATGCGCCAAAAGTATAAAAAGAATTATTAAATAGAAAATGACTCCCATCGAAGCTCCCGTTGCAACTTCCAAAATAGAGATAACTCCTCCACGATTACGAGGGGCATACAAAAAGCACCCCGAAATAGCCCATGCAGGCAGTGGAGGCAGCAAGAACGTTTTGCCTTTTGTAGTCAATTGGAAACGTTCCGCCCCGAAAATCATCGCTCCAGTCAATGCGCTAAGGTAAATCATCAAGAAAAGTGCAGCTTTCAAATCAAATCGAAACGCCTTTCTCTTTGTTGACCTCGAATACAAAAAAGCGAGAGTCGCATACGCAATGAACGGATGCAAATAAATCAGATAGTCTAGCAATTCATTAACAGACAACCGCTAAACCTCCAGGCAATCAGCCTATCCCCTCTTCAAGAACTCCTGCACCTTCACCATCTTCGAACCCTGCGCCATCGAGACGTTCGCGGCGTGGCCGATGAGGATCGCTTGCACGGCCTGGTCGAGCGGAGCCATGCGCGGGGTCGGGGGCGAGCCGAACGGGCGGCCGAAGAAGTCGTGCTGGATCTGCGGGTCCGCGCCGCCGTGGCTGCCTTCGGCCTCCGGGATCGGCAGCAGCTTGAGGCCCTCCTTCTGGCTGAAGAGCGTGAGGCTCTGGCCGACAGCCTTCTCCATGCCGTGAACGGTGATGTTGCCGGCGGCCCACTTGGTGTCGTGAACCTCCTTGAGCTCCAGCCGGCCTTTCGTGCCTTCAAACTGGATGTGCCAGCCCTCGTACGTCGCGAACGCGGTGAGGCTGTAGACCACGCGCACGCCGTTCTTGTACGTGTAGAGCACGCCCGACTGGTCCTCGATGTCGATCTCTTTATCGAAGACGCAGCCGTCGCGGATGTAGCCGTCGGACTTCTCGGCTTCCTTGTAGAGCTTGCGGTTGGTCTCGTTGCTCCACATCTCGGCGTAGAAGTCGCACTTGCTCGCGTGCGGGCAGCCTTCGCAGCGCGTGTGGCGGAACGGGCCGTTCTTGCCGTAGAAGACGGTCGCGCCCTGCGCCACGAGCTGATCGGGGTTCGAGCCGATCAGCCAGTTCAGCGCGTCGAAGTGATGCGAGGCTTTATGAATGAGCAGGCCGCCGGAGTTCTTCTTCACCCGGTGCCAGCGGCGGAAATAATCCGCGCCGTGCTTGCGGTCAAGGTTCTCGTGGAAGTTGACCGACTTGACGTCGCCGATGACGCCCGCTTCGAGCTGGCGTTTGAACTCCGAGATCGCCGGACCGTAGCGCATGTTGTGCGTCACGTAGCAGACGGCGCCCTTGCGTTTGGCCTTCTTGGCCGCGGCGAGGATCTCGCGGGCCTGCTTGCCGTCCACGCAGAGCGGCTTCTCGCTGATGGCGCGCTTGCCGGCCTCCAGCGTCTTGATGATGTATTCGGCGTGCGTGCTGTCGCGGGTCGAGATGATCACCGCGTCCGGGTTCGCGGCGCGCAGCATCTCCTTAAAGTCGGTGAAGCCGGGCAGCTTCGCGCCGAGCAGATCGTTGGCGGCGGCGATGCGTTCCGGGTTGTGGTCGAAGAGGCCGACGAGTTCGCAGTGCTTGGTGAAGGTCTTCAACAGCGGCTTGGCGAACATGTACAAGCCGCGCCCGCCGGTTCCCGCCAGAACGTAACGTTTTCGCTCGGACACGCGATCTTCTCCTTCGTCACTAGGATGTGAACGGTTGGACCAGTCTATGGATGATAGGGAGCATCGCAAATGCAGACGGCCGGAGCCTGCCGCACATCACTTCCATTCCCTGGGGAGATCGCATAGCATGGAAAGCATGCCGAACGTCCGAGGTCTCGTGCCGGTGGCGTGCCTGGCGCTGTGCCTGTTTGCGGGCGCGGCGTTGCCGGGCGAAGACCGCGCGGAGACGCTCAAGGCGGAGATCGAGAAGCTCACCGGCGGCTCGTTCCGCATCGCCAGCGCGGGCGTGACGGCCGTGGTGAGCGACGCGAAGGACGAGGTCGCCGCGCTCGCCGCGAAGCACCTTCACCAAGCGTTGCCGCGCATGCGCGCGCTGGCGCAGATCCCGCGCGACGCGCCGGTGCCCGAACTGATCGTGGTGGTGCTCTTCGCAAAGAAAGCCGACTGCGATAAGTTCCTCAAGGCGCGCGGCAGCGGCGAGTTCGGGCGCTACAACTATTTTTACGATAAAAACCCCAAGCGCTGCGTGATCGCGGGCTTCGAATTGGATCCGCGCCCGATGCTCGCGCGGCTGCGCCACGAGGCCATGGAAGCGCTGCTGCGCGCGTACATCCCAGATGCCCCGCCCTGGTTGATACTGGGCTTGGGCGAAGCGATGGAGGACGTGGTCGTAACCGACGATGGCGCCATCTCGTTCGGTCCGCCGCGCGGGCACCTGCGCGATCTGCGCGAGCGCGTCTTCCAGGCCGATCCTTCGCCGCTGGTGCCGCTGAAGGAACTGATCGGCCGCACGCCGGACGAGTTCGAGAAGGGCGGGTTCGCCGCGGGCTTGCAGGCGTGGTCCTTCGCGCGCTTTCTGCTCGAAGACCCGCTGCCGCGCGAAGCCAAGCTGATGGGCAAGCTCTACAACGCGCTGGACCCGAAGGCTAACGAGAAGGAGAACGGCAAGCACGCGTACGAGTTCTTCGTGGAAGACGAATGGGGCTCGATCGAGAAGGCCTGGAAGCTGTACCTCGCTAAGTTGAGCGAGACGCTAGCGGACAAAGCGTACCGCGACGCGCGCGAGGCCCTGAACAAGAAGGACTACGAGGCCGCGCGCCCGCTGCTCGATCAGGCCGCGAAAGCCGATCCCGACTACGAGCGCATCTACTATTACCGCGCGCTCTGCGGGTTCCAAACGGACAAGCTGGGCGCGGCGGCCTCCGACCTGGACCTCGCGCTGGCGCTCTTCCCCGAGTATCACGCGGCACGGTTCCTGCGCGGGCGCGTCCGCGCGGCGATGGGCGACGCCCCCGGCGCGAAGCTGGACTTCGAAGGCTGCCTGGGCACGCCGTACCGCGAGATGGCCAAGAAACAGCTCGAAACGCTGAAATGATCCGCGTCGGACTCAATCCGTACGGTCTCTCCTACACGGTCCTCGGCTGGCCGGGCGGCGGCACGGCGCGCGCGAATCCCAAGGCCATCGGACTTTCCGGCTATCTCGATCTCGCGGAGGAGCTCGGCGCGCGCGCGCTTGAACTCCCCGACACCATGCTCGAACCGCTTGGCGACGCGGGCCTGGAAAAACTGAAGGCCCGCCTGGACGCCCGCGGCATTCTGCCGGTGCTCAGCCAGAGCCCGCCCGTGAGCGCCATCGCGCGCTCGATCAAGCTCGCCGAAAAGCTGGGCGCGCGGACGATCCGGCTCGCGCTGACCCCGGTGCTCTGTGGCGCGCGCGCCGAACTGGGCGGACAGTGGCCGGAGATCGTCGCGGACGTGAAGCGCATGCTCTGCGAGGCCGCCCCGCGCGCCGCAGCGAAGGGCATGACGCTGGCCGTCGAGAACCACCAGGACTTCACCAGCGCCGAGCTCATGGACTTCTGCGAACTCGGCGGCCCGAACGTCGGCGTGACGCTCGACACCGGCAATCCGCTGGCCGTGGGCGAAGACCCCGTCGCGTTCACGCGCACCGTTGCTCCGCGCGTGCGCCACGTCCATCTAAAAGATTACCGCGCGCATTGGGACGCCGAAGGCTACCGGCTCGTACGTTGTCCCACCGGCGACGGCGCGATACCTTTTTTGGAGCTCGCCCAGGTCTTGAACGAGCAGCACGCGGAGTGGACGGCCGTGCTGGAGCCCGGCGCACTGAGCGCCCGGCACGTGAAGCTGCTCACGCGCGCGTGGTGGCAAGGCTACGCGCCGCGCCGCGCGGAGGACTTGGCCGCGGGCCTCGCCGCCGCGCGCGTGAACCGCATGCGCGAAGACGAGGACTGGCGCACGCCGTGGGAGCAGGGCTCCGGCGCCGAGGCGATTGTGGCGTACGAACTGGAACAGATTAAGAAGAGCGCCGAGAATGTGCGGGCATGGGGATGGTAAAGCATTTTGATTTTGGATTTTCAATTCTGGATTTCCGATTTTCGATTGGCCGCGTTGCCGCGGTTTGTGAATCGAAAATTGGAAATTGGAAATCGAAAATAGCATCAGATTAGACGAAAGGTTCGCCATGCCTAAGTCCGTGCTCGATACTTTCCGCCTTGATGGCCGCCGCGCGCTCATCACCGGCGGCGCGAAGGGCCTGGGCCGCGTGATGGCCCTGGCGCTGGCGCAGGCGGGCGCGGATGTGGCCGTCGCGAGCCGCACGCTGGGCGAGTGCCAGGAGACCGCGCAGGCCATCGCGGCGGAGACCGGGCGCAAGACCGCCGCACTGAGCGCGGATGTCTCTCTCGCGGCCGATGTCGAGCGCATGGCGCGCGAAGCCGAAGCGGCGCTGGGGACCATCGATATTCTGATCAACAACGCGGGCATCAACGTCCGCGGCGCGGCGCAGGAACTCGCGGAGAAGGATTGGGACGCGGTGCTCGCGATCAACCTGAAGGCCCCATTTCTCTGCGCGCGCGTCTTCGGGCCGAAGATGGCCGCGCGCGGCTGGGGGCGCGTGATCAACATGGGCTCGATCCTTTCGGTGATCGCCATCGCGGGCCGTGCGCCGTACGCCTCGTCGAAGGCCGGCGTGCTCAACCTGACCAAAGTGCTGGCGCTCGAATGGGCCACGAAGGGCGTGACGGTGAACGCGATCTGCCCCGGCCCGTTCGCCACGGACATGAACGTGCAATTGCTGCAGGATCCGGCAAAATACAAGGCGTTCGTGGACAAGATTCCGCTGGGGCGCTGGGGCGAGCTGCACGAGATCGCCGGCGCGGCGGTCTACCTCGCCAGCGACGCCGCGTCGTACGTCACCGGCAGCGCGCTCTTCGTGGACGGCGGCTGGACGGCGCAGTAGTTTGTAGCGCAAGCCTCTTGCCTGCACAAAAAGAGCGCGAAACGCTCCACTATTTTGATTTGGGGAGATTCCACAATGGATAAACCGCTCAAAGGCCAAGTCGCGCTCGTCACGGGTTCCGGGCGCGGGCTGGGTTTCGCGATCATCCGGCGCCTCGCGGAACTCGGCGCGGACGTCGCGGTGCACGACATCTCCCAGGAAGCGCCGGCGGAATTCGGCGAGGCCAAGAATCTGGACGAGGTCGCGGGCCGTCTGGCCTCTATGGGCGTAAAGTCCGTGGCGGTGACGGGCACGGTCGCCGAGCAGGCTTCGGTGGCGGGCTTCGTCGCCAAGGCCGAGAAGGCGCTCGGACCGGTGAGCGTGCTCGTGAACTGCGCCGGCGGCGACATCGCGGCCAAAGGCGGCAAGCCCAAGCCGAACAACGCGCTCGGCGTGCCGATGGAAGACGTGCTCGCGATCTTCGACCGCAACCTCTTCGGCACGATCCTCGTCTGCAAGGCGCTCTGTCCGGGCATGGCCGAGCGCAAGCGCGGCAGCGTGATCAATTTGGGCTCCGGCATCGCGCATTACGGCGTGGACGACGGCGTGGCCTACGCGGTCGCCAAGGCCGCGGTGGTTCACTGGACGCGCTGCCTGGCGTGGGAACTGCGCCCGCACGGCGTGCGCGTGAACGCGATCAGCCCCGGGCCGACCATGACCGCGCGCTTCTCCGCCACGCGCGCGCTCGACCCGAAGATGGCCGACGAATCCGTCCCGCTCAAGCGCTACGGCAAGCCGGAGGAACTCGCCGATGTCGTGGCCTTCCTCGCCGGCGACCAAGCGCGCTTCGTCTCCGGCCAGATCCTGCGCGTCGATGGTGGGATGTTTACGTTCCCGGCGTAACGGCTTTTAACCACAGAGGACACGGAGAACACAGAGTACGGCAACGACCCTTTCAAGAATTCGCGTCACCGGCGCTGGCTTCGTTGCATGAGCGCTTCTTGAAGCAAGGTTTTCTGCCCATCAGGTCGGTACGTTCTCCGTGTCCTCTGTGCTCTCTGTGGTTTAATAGGCGTTTCGGCACCCAAGGAGGCCCCATGATCAAACTAGCTACGATGAGCAGCGTCTGCCCCGACTGGACCATCGACGAGACGCTCGCGGCGATGAAGAAGTACGGGTATTCCGGCTACGAGCCGCGCGCCGAGTGGAACCACAAAGCCGGCGTGGAACTGGCGCTCTCCGCCGACGCCCGCAAGGCCCTCAAGAAGCGCTTTGCCGACGAGAACTTAAGCATCTGCTCGATCGCGACGAGCGTCCGCTTCGCCATGGACGACGCCGCGGAGCGCGCCAAGCAGGCCGAGACGCTGCGCAAATACATCGACCTCGCCGGGGACCTCGGCTGCCCGAACATCCGGACGTTCGGCGGCGCGGCGCCCGACATGGAGCCCATGGGCATCGTGAAGTACATGGCCGCCTCGGTCCGCCCCTGCCTCGACGCGGCCAAGGCCCGCGGCGTCTGCGTGCTGCTCGAGACTCACGACGACTGGTGCAACTCGGTCTGGGTGCGCGCGCTCATCCGCGAAGTGAACCATCCGCACTATCAGGCGCTCTGGGACATCATGCACACGCAGCGCTTCTTCGAGAGCGTCGAGGAGTCCTTCGCGATTCTCGGGCCCCACATCCGGCACCTGCATGTCCACGACGGCAAGCACACCGCGGACGCGCGCAAGATCGAGAACACCGCGCTGGGCGAGGGCCAGATCGACCACGCAGGCCCGTTCAAGCTGCTGCAGAAGGCCGGCTTCGACGGCTTCGCTTCGCTTGAAGTGATCCACAAGGTCGGCGACGGCGGCAAGGCCGACGCCGTACTCAAGCAGTACGCCGAAGGACTGAAGAAACTCGTCTAAAAAAAAGGCGGGGAGCGAATCGCTCCCCGCTGTACGACCATCAGTAGACGCCTTGCGCTTAGAAGTCTTCCGGCGCCTTCGGCGGCTTGGCGGCGCCCGACTTGTTCACTTCCGCCGTCTTGGGCTTGTGCTGCGCCAGCGCCTGGTCGATCACCTGCTTGAAGTACTGCGCGTTGGGATCGCCCGCGATCTTGCCCTTGATGGCTTCTAGCGCCGCGAGCAAGTCGGCGTCGACGGCGTCCTTGGGCAGATAGTAGGCCAGGCTGACCAGCGAGTTCATGCTGTTGTCGAACGCCGCGCCTTCTTTCGGCTTCCAACTCTTCAGCAACACGGTGTAGGGCTTGACGAGCTGCGCGGCGGTGTCCTTGGGGAGCAGCGCGCCGATGTCCGTGTCGATCGTGAAGGCGGGCTGCGCAATGCCCCAAACCTGGTTCTTACCCGACAGGGCGAAAAGCCCCTGGAGGATCGTAACCTTGGTTTCGAAAGAGACGGCCTCGCCTTCCTGGTTGAGGATCTCGACGAGCTTCTTCAAGCCTTCCTGAGGATCGGCCGCAACGGTGGCTTCCACCAGCGCGTTGGATCCGCCGCCGAAGCCACCCATGTAGTAAACGGCGTTCTGCTGCTTCTCGACCTTTGCCGTGAGGCACTCTAGGGCGCGCGGCAGGACGCCCGGCTCCTTGAGCATCGCCAGGCAGAGCAGGGCCTGGTTCCGATCCTCGATGGCGCCGAGGTACTCCTGATACGCCTTCTGCGCCGCCTTGGCCGTGGCGGGGTCTTCACGCCAGATTTTCTGATCGGGCGCCTTGATTGTCTGCGGATCCATTTTGCCGAGCTGCCGCAGGGTCTCCAGCGCGGACGCGTCGCCGGCCTTCGCGCGGCAGGTCAGGCCCCAGGTAATGACTTGTGGCCGTGAGACGTACCCACCGCCGAACGCGTTCATGCCGCCGCCGCCGACTCCGAGCGCCGCGTCGCGTTCCGCGTGGAGCATCTCGAGTTCCAGATCCTTGCCCTTCAGGCCGGCGGCCATGAAACCCGCCGCGGCCAGTTCCAGCATCTTCCAGTCGCGCGACTGCAGCGCCTCGCAGAACGCGCCGCGCAGGGTCTCGATCTGTTTCTCGAGCGACTCCTGCGGCGCGGGATTCGGCGTCTCGGCGCGCAGCGTAGGCGTGGCGGAAAGCACGAGCGCCGTGCACAGGCCCAGCAGGACCGCGGGCGTTGCTACCCTCTTCATGGCATGCTCCTAAGATTCGGTGATCCGGATGCGTACAAGACCTTGCGCCGGAGCGGCTACGGGACCGCTCCGGCGCGTGGGACCGGGTTACTTGCCTTCGCCGATATTGATCACGACCGGCGCGCCGGGAGCCGCGGTGCGGGTTTCCTCGCGGGCTTCCTCGCGGTTTTCGCGCTTCTGGTACTCCTTGATCGCCTTCGCCTCGGCTTCGGCCTTCGCCGCGCGCCGCGCCTGGATCTCGCTGAGAACCTTCGTGACTTCCGCGTTCGGTTCGCCCGCGCTCGCCGTGAACGGCATCGCCGCGACACCCGCCAGCACCACCGCGCTCAACGTCTTCTTCATCTCCGGCTCCTCCTCTTTCTTAAGTTCCGGCGGCACGTTTGCCGCCGGAAGGGTCTTTACGGGTTCTGCTCTTGGGGCCTGCGGATGTTCCTCATCCGCGGCCGTCCTGCTTGACGGCGAAGTTTCCTGCGCCGCCGTCCTGGCCTGATTTTCCACTACCCACATGGCCATCACGAAGCATGCCGTTGCGGCCAGGGCCACGCCCGCGCCGGCGATCCAACCCGCCTTGGGCGCTGCCCGCAGGCCCGGCTGCGGCCGCGCCGGAAGTTGCGCGCAGGGCCGCCCCGGCAGGCACGCGTCCAGCGCCTTGCAGAGCGTTTGCGGCGCGGGGATCAGCCCGTCGTTCCACAGCAGCGCCGGAAGCAGCGCCAGGCCCACGTCCTTGCCCTTGCCACCGAGCCAGCTTCGCAGCGCGCCCAGGGCCCGGTTCAGCCGCGCGCGCACGGTCTCGCGCGGAAGCTCCAGCACCCTTGCGGCCTGTGCTACCGAGAGACCTTGGTGGTAGCAGAGGACCACGGGCGCGCGTTCGTCCTCGCCCAAGTCCAGCACCGCTTCGCGCAGCAGCGCGCGGAGTTCTTCGCGTTCGGGTTCGGGCGGGGCATCCGCGAGCTTCACGTCCGCTTCCCTCTCCCGCGCCGTCGCGTCCTCGCGCTTCCGGCGGCGCTTGCCTTGCTTCAAAACATCCAGAGCGCATTGCACGACCGCGCGGTACACCGCGGCCTCGAACGCTTCCGCGTCCTCGAAGCCGTGCGTCCGCGTCATCAGCTTCAGGAACGCGTCCTGCACCGCGTCTTCCGCGTCGGCGGACGAGCCCGTAAAGCGCAATGCGACCGAGTACGCCCGGTCACGCTGCCGCTTGAGCAGTTCGCCGAGGCTTTCGGGATGGCGGGTCTCCCGCCAGCGCCGGAGCGCCTCGTCCATCCCGGGATCCATGTTCGTCTCCATGCATCCGTATGACACGCGACGCCCAGGTGCAGGCTGGCCAAAAAAACTCAAAAATGGTTAACTTGTGAGCTGTTCAGCTAGTTGCCTGGTGCAGGGGCCGGTGGGGCGGGCGTCCCTGCCCGCCGGGTTGGACGACCACTAATAGAGCGTGGAGCGTGGAGCGTGGAGCGTGGAGCGTGGAGCGTGGAGCGTGGAGCGTGGAGCGTGGAGCGTGGAGCGTGGAGCGATTAACCCAAAAGATCCCGGCGAGTCAATGTTTTTCGCAGTTTCGCAGTTTCGCAGTTTCGCAGTTTCGCAGTTCGCTCTACGCTGCACGCTCCACGTCCGTCCTACGGCTTCGGCCACGCCGCCGGGTCGTCGCCGTAGTCCTTGCCGCAGAGTTCCGCCAGGCGCGCGCGGGCGGAAGCCTTGAAGAAAGGCACGGTCGCGAGCATGTCCAGCAGGTACGCGCGGTCCTCGTGGAGTTTCTGCTGCTCGACCCACGGCAGAATCTTGGCGATGCCGTGGTGCGCGGCGACGACCTTCGCGAGCCGCGCCTTGACCTCGGCGTTCTCGGTCTTCGCGGCGATATCCTTGATGTGCTTCACGGCCCGCGGGAAGTGGCGGATCAGATCGGCGGTGGCGCCTTCGCGTTCGGCCGCGTCCTCGCTGTTCAGCTTCGCGATCAACTCGTCGGCTTTCTTGGCGTGCTCGGGCGCGGCAGCGCCGAAGCCGCTCGCGGCGCCGGCCATCGCGGTGGGCAGGAACTTGTACGGCGCGACCTGCACGCCCAAGTCGGTGAATGCGCGGAGGAAGAGCACCTGGACGCGGCCGGGTTCGGACTTCAGCAGCGCGTCGAGGTTGTCGCCCATCAGGCGCACGCGGTCGTTGCCTTTGCGCGAGAGCAGGATCAGCGTGCCGTCGGCGCACTGCTGGATGCGCGTATAGGAATCGAGCGGGCTCTGGTCGATCTGCAACAGGAGCCCTGCGTCGGGGTCGTTGTCGTCGACGAGCAGCGTGCGTTTGGCCCCTACCTTCTCAGTAAACTTGAAATAGAACCGATCGCTGTGCCCGTAATACTGCATAGTGCCAATTGCAAAAGTTTGCTGACACTCCGCGCGCGCAACGTCGCCCGTTTTGTCCAATTCCGAAATGAGCATGAATTGGCCCTTTGCCATCGGGTCGTACAGCTTGGATAGAAAGCGGTCGAAAAGGAATTGAGCCTTCGTATATTTGTCATCAGCGCCGTGCGGAGGCGCCTGTTCAGCGTCAGCCCAATTCTTTCGCACAAGCGCGATGCGCCCATTCAGAATTTCGATTTGAATCAGTTCGCCCAATTCCTTCTGAGCATCATCCATCCCTTGCTTCGGCGGAGCGTCTTCCGCGCCCGCAATCGCCGCGCTGAAGAAGACGGCGCAGAACAGCCCGAGTGCGTGGCGCGGGACTTTGGGCGGCTTCATGCGGGCGCTCCTTCCAACCGGATCGTTAAGTACGTCAGCGCGGGCTTCTGTGGGTCTTCGGTCAGGTCGAGCACTTCAAAGGAATAGTCGCCCGCGCCCTGCGCCGTCAATTCCCATAACTCGGTGAGCGCCTTCAGCGCGACCTTCCTTAAGGAGACGTGGAGAACACCTGGGGCCTTCACGCGCCATTTCATGATCGGGCAGGCGTCGCAGAGCTCGAACTCCATGCGCCGCCACGCGCCGCCGGGATCGAATGCCAGCGCCGCCTGCATGGGGCTCTCCGGCGGCAGCAGTTCTTCGAGGGCCTCGCGGGCCGCGTCGTCGCGCTCTTCCGCGTGGACGAGCAGCAGCCAACTCGCGGGCTGGCCATCCTGCGGGGGCAGGCGCTGGAGTGTGGACATGGCGTGGATTGTAGCGGGAAGCGCGGGGCGTGCGTGTGCCGGAAAACCTGCCCGAACCGCTGTCCTGTCCCAGGGCGGCCGGGTCCGTCTCACTTCTCCCCGACGCAGTAGAGGTACTGTTCGCCGCGGATGTAGATGCGGCCGCCATCGAAGGTCAGCCCGGCCTCGGTCTGCTCGTGATGCGGTCCCATCCAGTGCTTCTGTTCCCAGCCCTCGGGCACGGTCTCGTCGAGGTTGTTCTTGGCGATCTGCTTGTACTCGCGGCCAGGTTCGAGCACGAGCACGCAGCCGGCGGAATCGAGCATGTAGATGTACTTCCCGGCCATGGCGGGGCTGGCGCAGATGCCCATGCCGTAGGACTTGCGGCCGGACGGGTTCTTCAGGTCGAAGGGCGGGAAGGACGTGTAGACCACGGCGTCGGCCGAGGTGTACTTCTGCGTGTCGACGACGACCAGCCGCCCCCAGTTGCTCAGGCAGTAGAGCAGGCCGCCGTGGCAGAGCGGCGAGGCGGTGTAGAAGTCGGAGATCGAGGGATCGTTCTTGTACTTGGGGTTGTCGCCCTTGGGGAAGTTGAGGCGGTTGTACTCCTCCTTGATGAGCGGCGTGGACGCGAGCCCGCCGTCCGGCTTGGGCGCCAGCTTGTAATAGGCCGCGCGCCCGGCGGTGAAGTACGCCATATCGCCGCTGACCACCACCATGTTGCTGGCCAGGTCGCCGGGCCGGCGCACCGCGATCTTGCCGTCCGAGGCGCGGTAGAAGGTCCCGCAGACGATGACGTAGGAGACGCCGCCGACCTCGACCGGCGTGATCGCGTAGGGGCTCCACCCCGCGGGGCCCTCGAACGCGAAGGCCTCCTTGCCGGTCGCCTTATCCAGCGCGTGCAGGCCGACGGTGTGGACGAAGAGCTTGTCGCCCGAGACCCACGGCGAACACGCGACGCCGTGCTCGCCCCAGACCGGCGTCACGTTCTCAAAGCGTTCCCACTTGCGGTTGCCGTTCAGGTCGTAGCAGGCGGTGATGCCGCAGCCGGACGAGACGAAGATCGACTGGCCGTCCGAGCACGGCGTCGCGCCCGTGTAGCCCGACCAGCTCTCCACGTACATATCCGGGGGCAGCTTGTACTTGTTGTCGGCCTTGGCGGTCAGGTCGTCGATCTTCTTCTGGAGGTCGTGCTTCTGCTTGTAGAGTTCCTTGCTCCAGCCCTTGGCCGCGAAGGCGTCGTTGAGCTTCTGCAGCTCGGCCACGAGCGGCTCGATCTCCTTGAACGCGGGATTGGCCTTCTTCTCGTCTTCGGTGACGGCGATGAAGGGCGGGTGCGAGCGCAGCCAGAGAATCTTGCCGGTGTTCTTGTCGAGGCAGAGCAGGTCGTAGGGTTCGGAGCGCGTGATGACCTTGTCGCCGACCACGATCGGCGTGGCCCACGAGTAGCACGGGAGCTTGGCCTCCCAGACGATGTTCTTCCGCTCGCCGCTCTCGTTGCGGGACCACGTGGTCGGCGGCGTCGCGCCGGGGAACTGCCCCGTGCCGTCGCCGCGCCAGCCGACCGGATGCGCGGGCGAAGGATAGAAGTCCGGCGAACCGAGCGGGGCCTTGTCGTTGCCCTTGGCGGGGGCGGCCTCGGCGGCCGAAGCCGCGAGACCTCCGCAGACCAGCGCCGCCGCGACCGTAAGACTCAGGATGTTCCGCATCATGGCCGTTCTCTAGCTCCGCCGTCCAGTCTTGCCTGCACTACCCACTCATGTCAGACAGGCCCGCGGCGTTACATGGAATATCTTTCGTTCCCGCCCCACATCCGTGCTACTCATTTCAGATTAATCCTTTACGACCTAACAACAGGCTTTCGGCAGCAGCATCGGCCCGGCCACTTTCTCGGCGGCCTCGCTGCCTAGCAGGTCCTCGATAAGTGCCAGGGCGAACTCGAAGGTCGTGCCCGGCCCGCGGCTGGTGATGAGCTTGCCGTCGCGGACGACGCGCTCCTCTTTATAGCTGCCGTAGTCGCCCAACTTCTCCTTCACGCTCGGGTGCGAGGTCAGGGCGCGGCCCTTGCCGACGCCCGCGGCCAGCAGCGCGATGGGCGCGGCGCAGATGGCGGCCACGATCTTCTCTTCCTGCTCGAACTTGCGGAGCAGGTCTTGCACCAGCCGGTTCGTGGCGAGGTTGTCCGCGCCCATCGCGCCGCCGGGCAGGACGATGGCGTCGAACACGCCCTTGACGTCGGCGAGGGCGGCGTCGGGCACGAGCTTCATGCTGCGGCTGCAGCGGACGGGGTCGCGGCCTTCAATCCCCGCGAGTACGACCTCCACGCCCGCGCGGCGCAGGACATCCACGATGATGACCGTCTCCATCTCTTCGGCGCCCGCCGCAAGCGGGACCAGTACGCGCTTCATACGCTCAATCCTTTCTTACCACGGAGGCACGGAGGACATCCATTAAAACGTAAAACGTAAAACGTAATAACTGCAAGACCGCAATGACAGCAACGACTCTCATAGACCTAGTTGTTCATTAGTTTTACGTTTTACGTTTCACGTTTCACGTTTCACGTTTTACGTTTTACCCATTCCCACCGTTCTCCGTGGCTCCATTGTTAAGCTGGCTTCGGCAACGGGTTCGCCGCGAAGGCGAACTCTGCCACCGGCTTTCCTCCGAGCAGGTGCTCCTGGATGATCCGTTCGAGGCGCTCCGGCGTGCAGCGCTTGTACCACGTTCCTTCCGGGTAGACGACCGCGATGGGGCCTTCGCAGCAGACGCGGAAGCAGCTCGCCTTGGTGCGGTAGATGCCGCCTTCGGCCGGATTGACGATCTTCAATTCCTTTAGGCGAAGCTTGAGGAAGTTCCACGCGGCCTCGGCTTGAGCGGCATCGCAGCAGTCGGGGCCCATGCAGAGGAAGATGTGGCGGCCGTAATGGCCGACGCCCAGCGTCCGGGCGGCCTCCTCGGGGTTCTTGTGCTTCTCGCTCATACGGCGCTTCCTCTAACCTGCTCTACTACTTTTATTGTTTCGCGCAAAGACGCAAAGGCGCGAAGAACAGCCTATACGCCCTGGGCTCTTGGCTTGAAGCGTGATGTGAAGGGAGGCGCGGAGCTTCAGGCGGTGCTGGAGCGGTAGAAGCCGGAGTGCTCGGGCTTGAGCTGGTCTTCGAGGCTGCGGAAGTCGCCGTAGCGCGCGAAGGATCCGATCTGCCGTGCGGCGCGGCGCGCGACCTGCTCGCTGTTCAGCGCCCCGTAACGCCGGGTGACGGTCAGGCGCGGGCGCAGCTTGCCGATGCGCTGCGTGACGCCGTAGATCGTCTTGAGGACCTCGGTCTCTTCCTTCGCCCAGAGCAGCTTGTGGCGGAAGAAGAAGACGGGGGTCGCGCCGATGATCTCGTCCAGATCGCCCAGCATGAGCTCCGCGCCGTGCGTGTTCACCACGAAGAGCCCAGGCTTCTGGCCGGTCTGGGCGATGGCCTCCAGGAGCAGGTGGAGCTCGCGGCGGGACCGGGCGAACGGCAGCGGGGAGACGCCTTGCTTGAAGAGCAGCGAGCGGACCTGCGTGACGATCCGAATGCGGGGCGAGTCCAGGCTGCAGAGCGCTTCGAAAAAGACCGGTAGGTAGCGCATCCTGCGACTCCCAACTTCCCCCGCCGGGGATAGCACAAAAAGCAGGCCAGACGCCTCGGAGCGGGCCGGAATCTTCACCTCACGTATCAATTGTCTGCGGCGAGGTTAAGGGCACCTCCTTTTTATGAGCCTCTTGGGCGCCACTGTCGCACGGGCCGCGCACGAGTGAACCGGCGGCGGCGGGCGGTACAGAATGGGACAGCACGGCGAGGGGCAAGCACCGGGTCACCCTCACCCCTACCCCTCTCCCTTCGAGGGAGAGGGAAATGCGGCGAGGGGCAAGCACCGGCCCCTCACCCCCTGCCCCCTCTCCCTCAACGGGGAGAGGGGAACGGCAACGTTACGACACGCTCAGGCCGCTCGGGGCGGGGCCGTCGGTGGTCAGCAGGCGCAGGCCGCCTTCAGGCAGGCGCACGGCGAGGAGCATGCCCTCGCTGACTTCGCCGCGCAGCTTGGCGGGCTGCAGGTTGTCCACAACGATGACCGTCCTCCCCACCATCTGCTCGGGGCTGTAGAACTCGCGGATGCCCGAGACGATGCGCTTGGTCTTCTCGCCCACCTTAAGGTTCAGGATCAGCAGGCGGTCGGCCTTGGGGTGCGGTTCGGCGGCGACGACCTCGGCGGTCGCGAGCTTCACCTTGGCGAAGTCGTCGATGCCGATGAGCGCCACGCCGACGGGCGCGGGTGCGGCGGATGCGGGGGCGGTTCCGGCGGCCGGAGGCGGCGTAGCGCCCGAAGGCGCGGGTGCGGGTGCGGCTGGGGTATCGGACATGCGGGTCTCCATGACTGAGGGACAGGCAAGAATGCCTGTCCTACTTTTTCCGCTGCGCAGCGGGTGCGTTTTTCAAAACGCTCGAACACAGACTCCTTTAAACGACGAATCCGGGCCGAAGCCCGGACTCGGGGATACGTATTTGAATGAACTGCAAGTTCGGGTCAACGCTTCACCCCTACCCCTCTCCCTTCAGAGGGAGAGGGAACGGCTTTAGCGCGCGGCAGGCTGGGGCTTGGCTTCGGTCTCCACGTCAATCACGGGCTTGTGATTGTCGGGGGCCGCGGTCTGCTTGTTGCCTTCCGCGGGCTTCTCGCCGGCCTTCGGGTCTTCCTTCTTGGGTTCTTCGGCCTTCGGAGCGTCCGCCTTGGGGGCTTCGGCGGCGGGCTTGGCATCGGCGGCGGGGGCTTCGGTCTTAGGCGACTCGATCTTGAGCGTCGGGAACTTGGCCTTGGCCTCGTCGATGGAGTACTCGACGCCGTCCACGATCACACGGTCGGCCTTGCCGGGAACGGCTTCGGCGGACTTGGGCGCCTGGTCTTCGATCGCCTTCTGGATCATGGAGCTGCCGCGGCTGTTCTTCAGGCCCTTGCGCAGGATCTTGTCGGCGTCGCCGGCCTTGCCCTGTGCCTTAAGCAGTTCGGCGTGGAGCAGGTAGGCGGGCCCGAAGGTGTCGTCGATCTTCTCGCACTCTTCGCAGTTCTTGATCGCCAGGTCCTGGTACTTCTTGGCGTCGTCGGCCTTGTTCTCGGCGGCGGCGGCGTCGGCCATGGACTTGAAGACGCCCGCGAGCTTGAAGACGGGCTCGGGCATCTCGGGGGCCAGCTTCGCGGCGCTCTCGTAGGAGCTCTGCGCCTTCGCCCAGTCCTTGCTCAGGGCGTATACGTCACCGAGCTCGATGTGGAGCTGCGGGTCGGAGACCTTGATGATGATGGCGTTCTCGAGCTCGGTGCGGGCGCCGTCCACGTTGCCCTGGTCGAGGAAGACCATGGCGCGGTTGCGGTTGGCCTCGGCGAGGCGTTCGCCCGAGGACATGCGCTGCGCCTGGTCGATCTCCCAGAGGCCCTTCTTGGCGTCGCCGGCCTTGGCCAGCGCCAGGCCGTACTCGGCGCGCGCCACGGCGTTGTTCGGCTGGAGGTACAGGGCCAAGTCGCCGGCCTCGACGGCCTCTTCGTAGTTGCCGAGGACGAGGTCGGTCTTGGTCAGCAACACGAGGCTATTGACGGCGGTGGTGTCGCGCAGGGCCAGGTAGTCCACGAACTGGACGCGCGGCGAGCCGTACAGGCGCTGGCCCTTTACGAGGCTCTCGCGGGCCGACGGGTACTTGCGCAGATGCATCTGGGTGTAGCCGAGGGCTTCGTAGACCTTGATCCGCGTCTGGACCGGGATGTCCTTTTCGATCACCGCCTTGAGTTCGCGTTCGGCCATGGTCCAGTTCTTCTTGTCCATGGTGGTCCAAGCAAGTTCCAGGTCGCGCAGGGAGGCCAGCGAGTGCGTGGGCTCCTTGAGTTGCTCGGCGTCGGTGAGCGTGATCCAGGGGAAGCCTTCGCTGACCATGGTCACGTTGCCCCAGACGTGCAGGGGCGTGAACTGCGGGCAGCCGTCGATCTTGCGGATGATCTTGTCGTCCTTCAGGTCCACGTAGAGGAACGGGAAGACGTCGGTGCGCTGCTCACGGTCCCAGAGGTCGGCGCTGTAGTTCCAGCAACTGAAGTTGGCATGCGTATCGCGGTGGAACGGGGCCAGGATCGCGCGGAAGAAGCTGCCGCGCTTGTTCAGGTAGATGTTGAATTCGACCTTCCGGTGCATGAAGAAGATCGGCGTGCCGCGGATCTTATCCAAAGTGGTGCACTCGTGGTTCTCGCGCGGCTTATCCCAGACCTTGAAGTAGTCGTCCCAGGTGGTGCGGATTTTATGGAAATCGCGGCGCATGGTCGCGCCAAACGATTCCTTTTCGAGCTTGGCCGGGATGAAGGGGTCCGGCGTGGGGCTCGCGATCGGCGCTTCCGTCGCGCCCACCGCGGCAAAGCCCGCGACCGTGATCAACCCCAAGAAGGCCACATACTTATTCATTCGGATTCTCCTCGAGCGGCTACGGAGACACCCCCGCACAACACCACTTGTCCAGTCTGGCTGCGTGTAACGATACCCCATTTTCTCTTTTGCTCAAAGAGCACAAACAGAGTATCGGACTTAATGCCACAGGGTCGCAAGCTTTATACGCCAGCCCTTTTCTATTGCAAGCGAGGAATGGCGGGCTTTCGGCTATTCGCCATCCCTTAAAAACTGCTAACTTCAACAGCAGTTCAGGGTTCGTAGTTTAGGGTTCGTGGTAGCGGAAGATACATCGGTATCCTTTAACCACGAACAACGAACTCTAAACCATCCGTCAGATTCCCGCGCCGATCTCGGCGTGTGCCTCGGGCCAACCTGAAAAAATTGCGCACATGGTGGGCGCGGAGGGCACTGTTGGCGAGGGCGCTTCGGCGGAGTTCTCCTTATAAGGAGGGGTTGCGGGGGTGTCGGCTGGGGAGTTTATAGGACCAACAGGACCTATTGGACTTTGGGGAACGGAGGAAAAGACGGGCGCACTGGTTGCCGCAGCTTGGTCTCTTGGACTGCGGACCAGCGCGAAGATGGCGCGGGGGGCGGTCGAGGATTCGTTGAAGTGTTTGTTTGCCGGGTTGGCGGGGAGCGGCGCGGCCTCGGCGGGCGCCTTGATCCCTAAACGCCGGCAGAGCATGCGGGTGAGCACGGCGTTTTCGATGGCGTCGGGCGTCTGCAGCCGGGCCCAGATGAAGGCGTCGCGGAGGCGCGCGTGGTTCTTGTAGCCGAGCGCGACGGCGCGTTCGCCCGGGCACCAGCCGCGCATCCGGCGGTGCATGTTCCAGGCGCGGCGCGCGGCGCTGAGGAGCAGCGTCATGGCGTAGGAGTCGGCGCGGTCCAGTTTGGCCTTTCCGCGAACGCGGTCGAGGATCTCGTCGAGGATCGGTTCGAGCGAGGCTTCGGCGGCGCGTTCGACGCGGTGCGCGGCGTCGCGGGCGCACATCACGTCGCAGACGACGCGCGCGGAGACGCCCGTGGCTTCGCGGAAGAAGGCGTTCAGCTTGGTCTCGCTGAGGTGGATGGACCACGCGACGTACTGGGAGGGCTCCCAGCCGGCGTAGCGGTCGCTGGGGGTCTCGGAAGTGCTCGCGCCATGGTCGAGTTCGCCCAAGCTTGCGACTGCGGCGTCGAAGTCCGGCGCAAGGCCATTTTCGATTTCCGCTTTTGGATTTTCGATATTTACTGCAGCGGCATTGCCGCCGGGGTTCGCGGACGCGGAGCCCTTTCGCTCTCCGCTATACGCTTCACCCCCTTCGCCGCCGTTCGGTTGGCGCGCGTTTACTCCGCGTCCCTCGTCCCCCGCCCCTCGTCCCGCTTTATCGTCCGTGATGGGTCCGCACAGGTTCTCACGCGGCAGGAGCGTGCGGTCCGGCTTGCGCCCAGCCTTGATGTCCGCGACGAACTCCGCCCGCTCCGCGTCGTTTTCCTGATCGGTGAAGGGGCGCATGCAACGGTGGCCGCCGATGAAGCGGCGCGACCACGGCGCGTGGCGCGGGTGGAAGCCGCGCTCGCAGCGGTCCTGGAGCATGCTGGCCATGCGGCGCTTGGCGTACCAGACGAGGTTGTCGAGGCCGATGCGCCTGACTTCAGGCGTGATCTCGACGTTCTCGAAGAAGCCGGTGATGTGCACCCATTCGGGGATGAAGCGCTCGACGACGTTTGTTTGGCGCACGTGCGGGTTGGGGTTGGCGAGTTTCTGCAGGATGTCGCGGAGTTCGGACACGGGGAGGCTCCTTTCAATACCCATTTTGGATTTTGGATTTGCGATTTTGGATTGGAACGGCCGTGGTACGTAGCGCGTGGAGCGTGGAGCGTGGAGCGAACGGCGGCTGCGCCGTCGGGAATCGCGGTTGCGGAGCCGTTTCGCTCCACGCGCTACGCTTCACGCTCTACGTTCTGTTCGTACCGCTCTACGCTCTTCGCTCCACGTTTAGTTGGTCGCAAGCGCGGGAGTCCCTCATCCTTAAGGGGACAGGACGAACAGCGTGAGCGCCCTATGTACGCCCGCCCTGTCCGGACCCATCCCCTCAAGGGGAGAGGAAACAGCCGCTCTCGCACGGCGCGGGCTCGATCGCGGCAAGCGCCCTGGGCGCGGAATACGGCCAAGGGGCTGCCGTTCGAACGCGTGCGCGCACGAAGAGGCCAAACCAGAATCGCGAATCAGAAATAAAATGGGTGGTGCGAGCGCGCGGTTAGGCGAAAGCCATAGGTATTCGCGCACTCGCTGGGGATTTAATACCCCAACAGGAGCCGAAGGGCAAGGGAAAAATGGGCAACAATACAAAATTATTGCATATCGTAGACAGATAAGGGGATAAGGTCGGCGAAACAAGGTGTAAGCGGGCTTTTTTTCACCGCAGAGACGCGTAGAACGGCGCGTATGGGGATGTGGAACGGAATCACAATCATTGCTTCAGGGCGCGGAGCGGAGATAATTGCACGCGATGAATACTCCTCGGCCGCGACTCCAACTGCATCTGTCCACTTGCATCGTGCTGATGCTGCATGCGGCGCTGATGGTGTGGGTCAATACGGTCGCGCTCGAACGACATCCATCGGGGCATATCGGTATGCTTTCATTTTATGGTTTGCCGTTCAAGGCTTGCTGTTGGGAGGAGTACCATTCGAGTTTAGATGTGGTTCCTCTCGGACTTATCGGCAACTTAGCCGCACTGATCCTGCTCCTGGCCGCTTCGTACAGCGTCTGCGAGACCTGGCTTTCTGGCGATCGCGAGCGCGCCGGGAGCATTTACATGAAAGTGCAGGGATTCTGGATTGTAACTTTGTGGATCATGGCCTTTCTGGGAGGCGGCTATTCAACTTCTTTCTACGCTTCACCCCTGAACGGACTTCTATGCTTCTGGATCTTTTTCGGGCTGAATCTGCTGGTTCTGCCCATCCTGTCGCTGTTTTTCGGAAAACTCGAACCATGGCGCAAGAAGCAGACAGCGCTATAGGGCGGCGGCGATTTCGGCTGCGGCTGGGGACGTGTGTCGCGATCATGATCGCAGCAGCGCTCATGCTGGGCGTGAACACGCGGCCGTATCCTCCGAACTGGATGGCCGTGAATCTCTTTGTCCCACTCGACTACGAGATCGTCCTCGATCATTACGGACAAGGGTGGCCCGCGACGTTCCGCATCTACAGCACGGACCCGGCGCTGCTCGACCACTGGTACGGCTGGGCGCTCGCCGGCGACGGGCTCAGCGCGTTCTCCGTAATCATGACCGTGGCTGCGCCGGTCGAATGGTGGCTGCGCCGGCGGGAGCGCGCGCAGGTACTCGTGGAGCGTAGAGCTTAGAGCGACTAGAGCGCTGTGGGCGAGCGGGCGGCGGTCCGTTCGTGGCGGTGCTCCGCGCCGCGGCGGTGAAGGGCTTTTTTGCGATAGACGGTGCAGCCGTTGGCCGCAGAATGGGCGCCGCATGCCCCATCGCGCCGATACGCACCTCTCCAAGGCCGACCCCGTGATGCGCCGCCTTATTCGCGCGCACGGGCCGTTTGCGCTCAAGCCGGAGGAACGCTGCCCGCCGTTCAAGTCGCTGGTGCGCGCGGTCGCGCATCAGCAGCTCAACGGCAAGGCGGCCAACACGATCCTTGGGCGCTTCGTCGCGCTCTTTCCCGGGCGGCGGTTTCCGCGGCCCGCGGACCTCGCGCGCGTCACCGACGCGCAGCTCCGCGGCGCGGGCTTCTCGCGCGCCAAGGTCGCGGCCATCCGCGATATCGCGGCGCAGACGCTCGCGGGCGTCGTGCCGTCCTCGCGGCGGATCGCGGCGATGGGCGACGAGGAGATCGTCGCGCGGCTCGTCGAAGTCCGCGGCGTCGGACGCTGGACGGTGGAGATGCTCCTGATCTTCAAGCTCGGCCGGCCGGACGTGTTGCCGGCCGACGACTTCGGCGTCCGCAACGGCTTCCGCATTGCGTATGGCTTACGGGAAATGCCGCGCAAGGACCGGCTGCTCGAACACGGCGAGCGCTGGCGGCCGTTCCGTTCCGCCGCCGCCTGGTACCTCTGGCGCGCCGCGGACCAGGGGTAACGCGCAACGTCGTTCGGCCCCGTAGCAGCGGCGACCGCGCCGGTAAGCGCCGAAGCAGCGGCGGGACGCCGCTGGACCTCCGCCGGGACGGCGGAGCTACGAGCACTCCGCCGGGCGGCGAAGCCACGTAGCGTCGGCGTCTCGTCGATGGTTTTACCGTGGACCGCGTATGGGATAAGTCACAGCAGCGGCGGGACGCCG
>JACQFI010000021.1 GCA_016200135.1 Planctomycetota bacterium | reverse complement strand
GGGGTTAGGGGAGGTTAAAGCAGCAAAGGAGTTAACCCTCCTGTATCCCCCCTTACTTAAGGGGGGAATTCACGACGCGCCGCGGGTTTTCAACAGAGCAGCCCTTAGTCATTCCGTTTTAAAAGTTTTCAATAAGAGCAGTCCTTATCTCGGCTGTTCCACGCCAACTTGCACAAATTTAACGACAGCAAAGAGCGTGTCTGCGGGGATAGAATATTTAGGAAGAAAACTAGGTTCCTCTTTATAGAGGAACCGCAGGTAACTCGCCCACAATAAATCCACTTTCTTGGGCTCCCAAATAATAACCTTCCCGCCTTTTGTGATGCGCGTGTCAGCTAGATACTCCCGTATTTCCATGTAAAATGGCGCATATGATTTTTCAATAGTGAGGCCAATGCATGCCTCTTCCAAATGGATTAGAAATTCAGGATCGTACTCAAGAGAGTTCAACTTGCTGAACTCGGCAAGTCTCTTATTTAGATCCGAGGAAAGGCTGATAGTCATGTGATCTCGCTCCTTTCGGTCGATTTCCCAATAGAGCAGTTGTTTGGTTAAGGGTTCCCAAAATGTAGACAAGTCATCCTCCAAACGAGATTTTAACTCAATAGAAGTGGGCAGGCATTTCCGCCTTTGTTAAAATTTTCCAGCAGAAACCTATTCGCTTAACCCCCAATTACTGCGTTGGAATCTGGAATTGCGGCTCCGCAAATTATTCGCCATATTGAACATTCCCGTAAAGCCATAAGCGCCGGGCAAAATTGAAATGACAGGCTGGGGATTTATCAAAAGGGTATTGCAGTTTTACAAATGATTTTTGCAAACTTGCAAAGAACCAACTTGGGCTTCGCTACTATTCGTACTGAATGCATACGTCGTTCCTAAGAAGTTCCTGTACGCGCTGACTGCTAATGTGCGGCCCGCTATGATGCCCGCAAAAAAGATGCAGTGACAGCCTACCCAACCTTTCGTTGCTGCTGCAATGGATTTCCTGCGCTGCGCGGCCCTGACGTGTTACGTCGGGGGGGGTACTCGTTGCGAGAATATAACGCGGCGGACATCCACCCTCGTCCCTTGCCACGCCGTGGAGCTTCTCCTAAAAGGGGCGCATGGCTCGAAAGGGAAGCGAAGGCGGCGGCGCGGCGGCGGGCGTGGCGCCGGGGGCGATCGCCAAGGCGTGGGCGCAAGGCAAGCTCCCGCGCGCGGTGCTCCTTTATGGGCAGGAGGCGGCGCTGAGAGAGGAAGCCATCACGGCGATCCGCAAGGCGGCGTTTGCGGACGGCGACGGCGGGATGGCGTGGGTCGTGATGCACGGGCCGCGGCCGGGAGCGCCAGGCGAACAGGAAGCGCTTACTCCGGCGGCGGTGCTGGACGAGGTCCGCACGCGGCCGATGTTCGGCGCTCCGGACGAACCCAAGGTCGTGGTCGTGCGGCAGGCGGACGGGTTCTTTGCCACGGCGGATAACCGCGATGTCTTCGAACGTAATTTGGACAAACTCCCCGAGAACAGCGCGCTCGTCTTCGAGATTGCCGACCCCGGGCGGCTGAAGACCACCAACTTCTTCAAGAAGATCGGCGCGGCCGGCGGGCTCGTGAATTGCGAACCGCTGCGCAGCCAGTGGGGGCTCGACGGCGCGGGCTCGCCGCTCGCGGAGGAACTCGAACGCCGCGCCAAGGCTCTGGGCCTGAACCTCACCCCGCGCGCGGGGGTGGCCCTGATCGAACGCAGCGGCCAGACGCTGGGGGTGCTTGAGGAGGAGCTGGCCAAGCTCGCGCTGACGCTGGGCAGCGGCGAGGGCAAGGCGGTCGAGGTCAACGAGGGGCACGTTGAGAAGATCTGCGCGGATACGCGGCTGGTGGGGGCGTTCGAGTTCGCCGACGCGGTGGCGGAGCGCGACCTTAAAGGAGCGTGGGAGGCCCTCGGCGCGATCTTTGCGAAGGGCCTGGGCGACCACAAGAAGCCCGGGCGCGTCGTGAGCGGCGAGGCGGAGATCTCGATGCGCCTGCTCGGCGCGCTGACGTACGCGCTCCAGCAGCTTCAGGACCTGCGCGCGCTGATCGATGCGGGCAAGAGCGAGTTCGATGCGTGCGCGCAGGCCAAGCTCTTCGGTTTCCGCGCCGAGAAGGCCCGGCGGCAGCTCCGCAAGCATGCGTCCGCGTCCCTGCGCAAGGCGATGGAAGCGCTCCTGCGCGCCAACCTGGACCTGCGTTCCACCGCGGGCCGCCAGACCGCGCTGGAAAAGATGGTCCTGGAGATCTGCCGTGGATGAGGATGCGCGTCCCGCCGCGGCGGCGGACGCATCGAGCCGCTCCAACGCTGAACCGACCAACCTCTTTGGAACCCTGCGGCGCGGATGCTTCATTGTCGCGGCCTTTGGCTGCCTGCTGATCCCCGGCATTTTGCAGGCCGGCGTGGTCCCGCAGGAGATGGGCTCGATCCTGAAGGACTTCGAGATCAACGAGCAGGACTTTGGGATGCTGGCCGGCGGGATCGCGGCGGCGGCTTCGGTGCTGGCCCTCACGGCGATCTGGCTGGCCCCGCGCGTGGGGGTCTATCGCGTCTGCATGATCGGGTACGGCCTGTTCGCATTAGGACTGGGCACCGCGGCCCTGTTTCCCTATGGGAAGCTCGCTTTGGTGATGGGTACTTTGACGGCCCTTGGCCTGGCTTACCTGCATTTAGGGAACGGCTTGGTGGTGCAACTCGCGCCGCACCGCGCCGGGACGATGACCAACCTCCTGCATGGGATCAACTCGCTGGGCAAGGCCATAGGACCGCTGTTCGCGCGGATAGGCACGAGCTGGCGGCATCCTTTCTTGACGATCTCGGGCTTGGGGCTCGTGCTGGGCCTGATCGGCCTGCTCGGTAAAGCGCCGGCCAAACGCCAGGACGCCATCGGTTCGGCGGGGAAGGACGCCGCACCTCCGCCTGCGGAGGAACCGCTTGAAGGCCCCGCGCGGGAGGCCCTGCGGCAGCCGTTCTTCTGGCTGTGCGGGCTCCTCTTTATTCCCATCGTGGGCATGGAACAGGTGGTCGTGATCTGGCTGCCACAATACCTCAAGCATCCGGGGCAGTACGGACCGGTGGACGGTAAGGAGATCGCCTTGACCGCGGCCTCCATCATTCTCTGGACCGAACTCCTGGCGCGCTTCGCCGCGTCCTGGCTCTTGACGCGCGTCTCGCCGGTCGCGCTTCTGGCGCTGTGCGTGCCGTGCAGCGCGGCAGTGCTGCTGGGAACCGAATGCGGCTGGTGGACCGGCGCTCACGGCACGCTCGCGATGGTCCTGTGTGGAATCGCGTTCGCGACGCCTTGGCCGACGTTCTTTGCCCTGGCGAGCCGCTACTTCCCCCGGCACCACGGCCTGCTGGCGGTGCTCTCCGGCGCGGCTACCTCTTTAGCGATCATCGCGTCCTATATGTTGGGTGGAATGGTCGGCAAGCAGGTGGGCTTCGAATGGACGCTGAGAATCTCGCCGCTCTTGGGTATCGGCATTGTTCTGGGGGCAATCTTTATACAAAAAATGGGCGCGGTGAGAATAATGAGCGATCCCACCCAAAAATAAGCACTAGGTGCAGCGTTTGAGACTTAGGCACTAACACGCAGATTGGAGCTTACGGAGTAAAATAGGCGAATGAAATGCGAAATGAGCAGGCTATACAGGACAAAGGCTTACAGCTTTTAGCGGCGGGTTTTCGTCTACTAAGTGCGTACTCGCTCCGTCCATAAGGTATAGAACGCCATCCGAAATTAGGGGGCCATCGGCGCGTCCTGCCCACTGCGAAGGTCTTACAATGGCTTGGCTTGGGGGCATGAGAAAAATGAGTTCGGGCTTGACGCCGTTCAAAAAATACGTAAGGTTAGGTGGCTCAAATACCAGAAGGTAGTAGCGGTGCTCCGTTAAGGAGCTGCCGAGCAGTGCACGGGAAGAAATCTGTCTCGGTCGAACTGTTTTGCTTTTGTTTTTCTAGGGCAGGATGAGAAAGGACGGCCATAACCGATGATTCGAATGCGCCTGTTCACCGGATGCGCCATTCTGCTGGGGGGCCTGGGTCTGACCGGTTGCGGTCAGACGAAGGGCGACTTCGGCGCGGAACGGCAGGACAACCATCAGGCCACGCCGCTGCCTCGGGAAGAAAAACCCGCGGTCGCGTCGGTGCCCGAGGCCCAGCCGACCGAAGTGGCGATGCGCACCCCTGCGGAGTCCGGGAATTCCAAGGCCGCGGAAGTGGTCGATATCTCCGCCTCGCCCGCGAAGGCCAACGACGCCCAGCCTTCCAAGCCCGTAGGCGCTCCGGCGGCCGACGATCCCAAGCCCGAACCGACGCCCGCGCCGGCTCCGGCCCCGACAGTCACCCCCGCGCCTGCTCCGGCGCCCGGCGGGGAATCGGCGGAAGACAAGGCCAAGCGCATCCTGGACGAAGCCGTGAAGATCGGCGGCGTGGAACGCCAGGCACAGGACGCGACGGCGCAGTCCGAGTTCGACACCGCGCTGAAGCTCTTCAATAACCTCGAGTACGAGGAAGCCCTCAAGCACTTCGAACGGGCGGTCCAGCTCGATCCGACCAACCGCGTCGCGCAAGAGAAGCTGCGCACCTGCCGCTCGCTGTTGGGCGTGCGCATGGATCGCATCGCCGAGAAGGTCCGCGCGCTGGAGCATGAAGAACGCGTGAAGATCCAGGAAGCCCTGGTCGCGCTGGCCAACGCGCTGGAAGAGGGCCGGGTTTACGAGAACAAGGGTTCGAGCGTGCCGCTGGAGCTCGAAGACGCCGCGAAGGAGAAGGTGCTGGCCGAGCAGCTCGAAAATCTGCGCCAGGCGCAGGACCGCTACCGCCGCGTCAAGGAAATCATGAACTACATGCCGCCCCAGATCGACCTGCCCAACGAGCGCAAGGCGGTCGAGGAGTCGCTGGTGCGCGTGCGCCAGAAGCTGCTGGATAAGGACGACGAGATCAGCTTCCTGCGCCGTCTCCAAGCTCAGAAGGTGGCCGAAGAGACGCGCGTCCGCGAGACCGAACTCTTCCACCAGCGCGTGAAGAAGCTCAACGAGCAGGTGGCGGACCTGTACCATAAGGGCCTCTATAAGGATGCGGAGCGCCTCTCGCTGCGCGTGCTGCAGATGGACCCGTTCAACAGCGAAGCCGAAGGCTGGAAGCGCAAGGCGCGCTCCGCATACCGCAGCTCCGAGAGCGCCGACATCAAGCACGACTTCAGCGAAGGGGTCAAGGATACGTGGGAAGAGGTCGACGCGTCCCATATCCCCTACGGCAATCTGCTCACCTATCCCACCAACTGGGACGTGATCGCGCGCCGCCCGCAGCGAAACTCGATCGGCAAGAGCAAGGTCGAAGACCAGTGGAAGCAGGACATCAAGAAGCGCCTGCAGCGCAAGGTCACGTTCGAGTTCGTGGATACGCCGCTGGACGAAGCGATCTCGTTCCTGCGCAGCCTGACGAACGTCACAATGATCGTCGATCCCAAGGTCACGCAGGCGGGCGCGCCTCCGATCAGCCTGCGCGTGACGGACATGAGCCTGGACCTGGCCCTCGAATGGCTCCTGAAGCTGGCGGATCTCGACTACGCGCTGAAGGATAACGCGATCTTCATCAGCAAGCGCCAGTCGCTGGTGGAAGACGTCGAGCTCAAGATTTACGACGTGAGCGACCTGACCCAGGCGGTGCCGGACTTCCCCGGCCCGGACTTCCAGCTCACGACCCCCGGCGACGACGGCGGCGCGGGCGGCGGCGGTGCGGCCGGCGCGGCCAACCCCTTCGTCGCGGCGCCTGCTCCGACGGTGACGGTCCAGAGCATCGCGGACATGATCCGCAACCGCGTCAAGCCGGATAGCTGGGATCCGAACCAGGGCACGTCGATCGAAGAGCGCGCGGGCAAGCTGGTCGTGATGCAGCGGCCGGAAGTGCACGGCCTGATCGACCAGCTCCTCTCGAACTTCCGCGCGACGCAGAAGATCCTGGTCAACATCGAAGGGCGCTTCCTGACGATTCGCGAAGCGTACCTGGAAGACCTCGGCGTCGAATTCCAGGGCCTCGACCCGAACGTGCTGCATGGCGACTTCGGCGACATCCGCAATATCGGCGGCGTCACCGGCCAGCTTGTGCAGCCGCGCAACAACCAGCCGTTGGATGCGCCATTCCCAGGCGTCGTAGACGGCCCCAACCCGTTCCTGGGCGGCATGCTGTCCACGGTCGGATCCATCGTGAACAACGTGGTCAACTTCTTCCCGGTCACGCTGGACAACTCGCTGGATACGATCTCGGCGAACGATCCGAACAACACGCTGCGCCAGGGCGGCCTGAGTGCCCAGGTCACCCTGCTGGGCAAGGCGCAGATGCAGGCGTTCATCAAGGCGTTGGGCATCCGCGAGAACACCTCGACGCTCTTCGCGCCGCGCCTGACCTGCTTCAACACGCAGCGCGCGCATATGTTCGTGGCGCGGCAGCGGACGTACATCGCCGACTACGACATCTCCGGCGACGCGTACGATCCGGTGATCCGCCAGTTCCTGACCGGCGCCGTGCTGGACGTGCGGCCGACGGTCTCGAGCGACCGGCGCTATGTGACGATGGAGCTCCGCCCGACGGTGACGGAAGGCACGCTGCAGCCGTCGTTCATCCAGAGCTTCACGGTGCTGACGGGCGCGCAGGTGACGATCGTGATTCCGCTGACGTTCCCGATCGACTTCCCGAACCTGACCATCCGCCGCGTGCGCACTACGGCGACGGTTCCGGACGGCGGCATCCTGCTGATCGGCGGCTTGCAGCGCAACGTGAAGTTCCAGATGGAGAACGGCGTGCCGTTCCTGAGCGACCTGCCGGTGCTCGGACGCCTCTTCCGCTGGAACACGCAGGATAACTCGAAGAGCAACCTCGCGATCATGGTCAGTCCGCGCATCATCCTCTTTAACGAAGAGGAAGCGAAGCTGTAGCAGAATCGGGGGATGGTTCCGTTCCTGTTGGAGCATGGAGTCGAGCTGGCCGTACGTTCAACGGCGAAAGAGGGACGAATGACGATGGAAGCGCGATTTAAGCACTGGGTACTGGCCGGAGTAATGGGCGGGGCGCTGGGCCTTCTCGGCTCAGGCCGCCTGCTGGCCGAAGACGCCGCCCCTGCGCCCGCACCTGCTCCGGCCCCGGCTCCCGCAGCCGCGCCCGCCCCCGCCGCCGAAGTGGCCCCCGCCGCTCCGGCCGCCGGCGACGAGGATGCCAAGAAGCTCCTCGACCAGCAGGCCGCCGCGGACAAGCGGATGCGCGAAGAGATCGACGTCCAGGTGCAGGCGCACCTGGAGTCCGGCAAGCGCCTGTTCTCCGCATTCGAGTACGAACAGGCCCGCGTGGAACTGGAGCGCGCCGTCACGCTCGACCGCAGCAACGCCGAAGCGCAGAAGTGGCTCATGCGCGTCAACGACGTGCTCGGCCGGCGCAGGGACCGCATCAAGTCGGCGGTGGAGACCCTCTACGGCGAACAGAAGATCGCGGTGCAGGAGCGCCTCGCGGAGCTGGACAACCGGATCGACTGGGGCCGCAAGTTCTGCGACGAGGCCAAGGCCGGCGCGGACATGAGCATCCCCGAGCGGATCCGCAAGTACGAGCAGGCGCTGCAGGCGTTCGAGCGCGCCAACGAGATCGTCAAGTGGATGCCGCCGAACGTCAACGTCGACGAACAACAGAACCAGGTCGCGCGCATGATTCGCGAGACCCGCAAGAATACGAAGGGCCTGGAAGAGGAACTGGCGCAGAGCGACCGCAAGCGCGCCCAAGACCTGGCCATGCAGCGCGCCGAGCAGGACCGGCAGGTGCACCAGAAGAAGCTGAACGTGCTGCTGGATCAGGCCAAGGCCCTCTTCGAGATCGGCGAGTACGAGCAGGCCATGAACCTGGCCGGCAAGATCCTCGAACAGGATCCCTCGAATCCGGAAGCCAACACGATCATGTCCGCGGCCGAAGGACGCAAGCACGTCACGCGGACCAAGTGGATCGCCGAAGAGAAGATCGAGAACGACAAGCTGCAGGAACTGCGCGCCGACCGCATGACGGTGCCGCACGGCAAGTACCTGATCTATCCGGACAACTGGCAGGAGATCGCGCAGCGCACGGGCGACGTGGCCCACCGCCGCGTCGAAGATCCCTGGAAGGTCGAAGCGCGCAAGAAGCTCGGCCGGCACGTCAGCTTCGAGTTCGTCGATACGCCGCTGGACGAGGCGCTCGCGTTCCTCGATTCGCTGACTAAGGTCAACTTCATCCTCGATCCGCGCGTCGCGGCGGAAGGCGCGGGCAAGATCGCGATCACGCTGCGCGTATCGGACATGGAAATGGAGATGGCGCTGAAGTGGATCCTGCGCCTCGCCGACCTGGACTACGAGCTGAAGAACCAGGCCGTCTTCATCACCAAGAAGGCGAATCTGGCCGGCAGCGTGGTGCTCGAGATTTACGACGTCCGCGACCTGACCATGACCGTCACGGACTTCCCCGGCCCGCGCCTCGAACTGGGCACGGCCAACAACACCGGCGCGGGCGCGGGCGGTAATCCGTTCCTGGCCCAGCCCCCGGCGGCGGCCCTTGCGCCGGCCGATCTGGCCACGCTGATCAAGGACCGGCTGCTCCCCGCCGAGTTCACCGATCCGACGTGCTCCATCGAAGAGTCGGGCGGCAAGCTAGTCGTGATGCAGCGGCCGGAGATTCACGACAAGATTCGCCAGTTGCTCAAGAGCTTCCGCGAGACGCAGACGGTCCAGGTGCTCTCGAACGTCCGCTACATCGACGTCATCGATGGCTTCCTGGAACAGATCGGCGTCCACTTCATGGGCCTGGACGCGCCTCCCGGACAGGACTACGACGTCCTGACCCCGGGTTTGCAGGGCCTGCCGAACGCGGCGGGCATCAACCCGCTGGCCTTCCCTTCCCGCTCGGGGCTCTTCCCGGTCGGCGGCGGCCCGGGCCTTCAGCCCTCAACGCCGCCCGGCGCCGGCCCGCAGAATCTGCCGAGCAGCATCTTCTCGTCGGTGCCGTATCAGTTCGCCCGCTTCCTGCCGCCGCCTTACGGCCCGGCGATCACGGGCATCACGCCGGCGAATATGTCGACCTCTACCCTTGGGTGGCTGAACGCCCTTGTTCCGGGAGCAGGTGGAAGCAACTATCCGGCCGTGTATCCGCCGCTGCTGCTGCGGCCGCGGCTGGACCCGAACTTCCCGGCCAGCACCGGCACGAACTCGGCGTTTGCTCCCGCCAACGGTCCCGCCGGCTTCCGCAAGCAGCTCTTTGGACCGAATCTGCTGGGGCAGGGCTTGACGCAGAACTTGGTGAATACGCTCAACGGCAACGGCCCGCTGGGCACGGCCTTAACCGGCACGGGGCTGGGCATGCAGGGCGCGCTGTTCCAGTTCCGGTTCTTCAACAACTCCCAGACCAGCGCGGTGCTGCAGGCGCTGCGCAAGGATCAGACGTCGGACCAGTTGATCGCTCCGCGCCTGACGCAGTTCAACAACCAGCGCGCCCACGTGCTGGTCGCCACGCAGCGCTCGTACATCGCCGACTACGATGTGTCGGGCGCGGTATACGACCCGGTGATCCGCAGCTTCCTGGTCGGCGTGGTGCTCGACCTTAAGCCCACGGTCAGCTACGACCGCAAGTACATCACGATGGACATCCGCACGGGCACGGCGACCGAGAACGTGCCGGTCCGGTTCGCGGTCATCAGCAACCCGCTGATCCCGATCACGCTGCCGATCGAACTGCCCGACCTGGAACTGCGCTCGGTCAGCACGACGGTCACGGTTCCGGACAACGGCACCCTGCTCTTCTCGGGCTTCGTCAACGACCGCAAGATCGCCACGAAGTCGGGCATTCCGTTCCTGTCCGATCTCCCGGTTATCGGGCGCATCTTCTCGACGAACCTCAAGCAGCGCGAACGCCGCAACCTGCTGATCATGCTCAACTCCCGCGTCATCCTATTCGACGAGGAAGAAGCGAAGCTTTAAGCCGTAGCTACTAGCGTCTTTTTAACCGGCCGGATAATCTCCGGCCGGTTTTTTTGTTACATAAGTTCTTTTATAAGAGAGTGTTACAGACTCCATTCGCGCATGGTGCAAATTCTCGCAGAAGGAGCGCAAGACCCAGGTTCTGGCGGCGTTACCTAAACACGGGCGCTTCTGTATCCGCTCCGATTCACGCTCAAAAAACGAGGTCCGTAGGCGTAGAAAGTGAAGGCGGGAATTTTCAAATTGGGTACACTTGGGGCCGGTGCATCCGACCGCCAAGCCAAAGCAAAAGGGGCCCTGCTCATGACCTGCACACGCCTGACGTTTCGCGCCTCCGTTCTGGGCATCGCCGCGCTGATTTTGACGGGCGCCGTCGCGGGCCTGCGCGCGGCGGAAGAAGGCGGCGGCGAGCCGGACCTGGACGTGATCAAGCGCGTGGACGACATTCCCGTGCAGCCCACGAACATCTTCAAAGACGACTACATCACCGTGGAAGGCAAGAAGGGCAATATCCCGGTGAAGGTGGAGAGCTGGGCGGTGAAGGAAGTCTTCTACGCGCAGCGGCACCCGACCTACGTGACGGCGTGCGATAAGCGCGACAAGGGCAATTACGTCACCGCGGCCAAGGCCTTCCGCCTGGCGCTGGAGAGCATGGGCGACAAGAAGTGGGCCGCCGAATACTGCAACTTGGGCATCGGCGACGCGTTCTTCCAGAACGGCAACTTCAGCGGTTACACCGACCGCCAGGGCTTTAAGTACGAAGTGCCGTCCTTCTACTTCCGCGAAGTGCTGAAGGCGAACCCCAAGACGCGCTTCCTGCTGGAAGCCTCGGTCAAACTGGCGATCTCCCTGGCGGAAGAAGGCAAGTTCGACGACGCTGAGAACGCCTTTAAGGACGCCGAAGCCACCATCAAGAAATACCGCGACGAGCTGGGCAAGGTGAACCCGAAGTACCGCGAGTTCGCCGACAAGTTCATCGCCATGAGCACCTTCGGGCACGCGCGCATGCTGGAGAAGAAGGCGGGCGAAGATCCGGCCAAGTTCAAGGACTACGACTTCAGCCCGGCCATCTCGGCATACCGCTCGGCGCAGAGCATGGCGGAATCGGCCAAGGCGCCGGAGGTATACTCCGACGCCGTGGACGGCGAACTGCGCGTGATGGTAAAGATGAACGACTACGCGGGCGCCAAGGCGCGCGCCAACGGTATCATCGACAAGTACAAGGAAAAGGCCGACTCCAACCTGCTGGGCATGCTCCCCGGCGCGTACACCGTGCTGGGGCTCGCCAACTACAACGAAGGCGTGGACTATATCGACAACAAGAAGCAGGTGCCGCAGGCGATGAACTCGTTCGCCGAGGCCCGCTGGAATTTCCTCCACGTCATCGTCCAGTTCTTCGACAACGACGATTACGTGGCCAAGGCCCATTTCTTCGCCGGGATGTGCTACAAGCGCCTGAAGGACCAGGAACCCGACGGCGTGGAGAAGGCGGTGCGCCATTTCACCAGCGTCGTGAACGACTATCCGAGCAGCAACTTCGCGGATCTGGCCAAGATGGAACTGGAAAAGCTCGGCGGCGCCAAACCCGCGCCCGCCACGGCCGAGAATACGAAGACGGGCGAGAAGAAGACCGGCGAAGCGAAGACGGACGACAAAAAGACCGATGACAAGAAGACCGAAGAAGTGAAGTCGAAATAAAGGCGTGCGCTTGGAAGCCCGGCGGCATGCGCGGCCCTCCACACGGAGGGCCGCTTTGTTTGGGTGCGAAAGTAGGTTCGATAGGTAGCGGAAAACGCGGAGAATTCGGGTACACTCCAGGCCTTGAATTGGAAGCGTTTTGTCCGGCCCGGAGCCCACGCAGCGTGCCCCATCTAACCATTCTCAACGGCCCGAATCACGGGCGCCTGTGCAGCTTGTCCTCGGGGAAAACCTTCCGCATCGGACGCGACCCGAGCCTCGAGCTGCCCATCGACGACTTGAAGGCCTCGCGCGTCCACGTCGAGATCGACTTCAAGGACGGCCAGGTCACGCTGAAAGACCTGCGCAGCAAGAACGGCACGCTGGTCAACGGCGACCGGATCACGACGGTGACGCTGAAGGAAGGCGATCAGATTCAGATCGGCGAGACGCGCCTGCAGTTCTCGGCGCTGGAAGCCCCGAAGGACCACGTGCAGCGCTTCGACAGCATCATGGCGGCGCGGCTGCCGGTGGGGGCCGTCCCCGCGCTGGGCAATGCGGGCGAAGAGGGCTCGACGGAAGGCTTCGAGACCCTCGAACTGGACGGCACGCTGCCGCTGCTGCGCCTCGAAGGCAAGCAGGATCCCGCCTCCACCGAGCCCCCGCCGACGGCCAGCATCGGCCGGGACACGCCCGCGCGGCTGGAACGGGCCAACGTGAGCCTGCGCGCGCTGTACTCCATCGCGCGGGCCTGCGCCGAGTCCAAGACCACGAAGCAGCTCCTGACCATACTGGCCGCACGGCTGCGCGCGGCCCTGGAAGCCGACCGCGTCACGCCGATCCTGCTCGACGACACCGGGCATTGGCACGTCGCCGACCTGACGCCCGAACAGACGGCGGGCAACGCCCCACAGGCGGAGAAGAAGGCGCCCGCGTTCAGCCGCGTGCCGGTTTCGCGCACGATCGTGGACTACGCCCTGCGGACACGGCGCTCGGTGCTCACGGCGCCGCGCACGGATGCGCGTTTCGGCGGGGCGCTGTCCATCGGCGAGCAAGGCATCACCAGCGCCATGTGCGTGCCTATCGCCGCGGGCGAAAAGATACTCGGCCTGATCTACGCCGACCGGCTGGGCGGGCAGGACTTCGACCGCGAGGACCAGGAACTCCTCACGGGTTCGTGCCTGCAGGCCGCGCCGGCCATGTCCAACCTGCTGCGGCTGGAAGAGGCGATCACCCGCAAAGAGCGCCTGCTCTCGCAGATCAAGAGCCAGCACAAGCTGCTGGGCGAGAGCGACGGCATCAAGGCGATGTACGGCTTTATCGAGCGCGCCGCGCCGACCGATTCGCTGGTGCTCGTGCTGGGCGAGAGCGGGACGGGCAAGGAACTGGTCGCGACCGCGATCCATTTCGGCTCCAACCGCAGTGAAGGCCCGCTGGTGATCGTCAACTGCGCGGCACTCTCGGAGTCACTCATCGAGTCCGAGCTCTTCGGCCACGCCAAGGGCGCGTTCACCGGCGCCACCGCCGACCGCAAAGGCCGCTTCGAACTGGCGCACGAAGGCACGATCTTTCTCGACGAGATCGGCGAACTGTCCGCCGCCTGCCAGACGAAGCTGCTGCGCGTCATCGAGCAGAGCGAGATCTCGCGCGTGGGCGAGAGCCGCGTGCGCAAGGTCAACGTGCGCCTGGTCGCCGCGACCAACCGCGAACTGGCCGCGGAGGCGAAAGCCGGCCGTTTCCGCGAAGACCTTTTCTACCGCCTGAACGTGCTGACGATCAAACTTTCGCCGCTGCGGGAGCGCGGCGCCGATATCCGCCTGCTCCTGGAGCACTTCCTGCTCGAAGCCGCCGGCCGCTGCGGGCGGCCCAGCCTCCGCTTCTCCGACGAGGCAAATGAAACGCTGGTCAAGTACCCCTGGCCCGGCAACATCCGCGAACTGCGCAACCTGACCGAGCGCCTCGCGGTGCTCTGCCCCGGTGAGATCATCGGCGTGCGCGACCTTCCGGCCGAAGTGCAGGCGGCGCTGGCGCATCTTCCGGCCGCGCCGGCGTACGTGGAAAAAGACACCGAGGTCGCCACGCAGACGGCGCACGCGCCCGGCGACGGCGCGACGCTCAAGCCGCTTTCGGACATCGAGAAGGACCATATCCTGCGCGTGCTGGCGTTCAGCGGCGGGAACAAGAAGCAGGCGGCGGAACTGCTGGGCATCGATCGCAGCACGCTGTACGCCAAGTTGCGCGCGTACGGGATTCTCGCAAACTGACCGCCCTTGCGGCGGAGCGGACCCGGAGGTCTGCGGGGCCATGAACGAGAACGCCAGCCCGCACACCGCTCCCAGCGAAGAAGCGCCTCAAGAACTGCGCCCGTCCGAAGCCTTGAAAGCCCTGAAAGATCTGGGCCTCGGCGGCGCTCCCGCCAGCCCCAGCGATACCGTCATCGACGTGCCCTCCCTGCTGGGCCGGACGCTCGGCCAGTACCGCATCAAGGACAAGCTCGGCCAGGGCGGCATGGGGATCGTCTTTCGCGCTTACGACACGCATCTCGACCGCGACGTGGCGCTCAAGGTCATCTTTTGCGGGCCGCTCGACGACCCCAAAACGGCCGAGCGCTTCAAGCGCGAGGCCCAGAGCCTGGCCAAGCTCAACCATCCCAATCTGGTGCACGTCCACAACGTCGGTTCCGAGAGCGCGATCCATTACTTCTCCATGGAATTGATGGAGGGCGAGACGCTCGGCGAGCGCATCCGTTCGAAAGGCCCGGTGAACCAGGAGGAACTGGTCCACCTGATAGGCCAGGTGCTCTCGGCGCTCTATTACATCCACGGCCTGGGCATCACGCACCGCGACATCAAGAGCAGCAACATCATGCTCTGCGGCGGACGCGCGGTGCTGATGGATTTTGGGCTGGCTAAGGACGAACGCCAGAGCGGCCTCACCTCGGCGGGTTCCGTGCTCGGCACGCCGGAGTACATGGCGCCCGAGCAGGCCGACGGGCAGGCCACCGGGCCTTACACCGATATTTACAGCCTGGGCGTGGTGATGTACGAGGCGCTTGCGGGCGTGCTGCCGTTCACCGGGCGCTCGGCGCTCTCCATCATTCGCCAGCACCTGGAGACGCCGCCGCCGCCGCTCGAAGGAAAGGTGCGCGACATCGATCCGCGGCTGCGGGACGCGGTGCACCGCTGCCTCGCCAAAGCGCCCGCCGACCGCTACCGCGAGTGCTCCGATCTTGCCGCGGACCTGCTCCCGCTCTCCCGCAGCGCGGAACTCGTCCGCCTGGCCGGCCAGGCGGGGGCGCCGCGCACCGAGACCGACGGCCTGCGCACCGCTCCGACGCTTCGAAATCCGGTCTCCGCCCAGGGAATCGGCCAGACTGCGCGCGCTCGTCCCGCGTCTAATGAGAGTAGCTCCGGCGCGCTGGCCGACGCGGAGACGGCCGATCTAGCGGGCCGGCGGCCGGCGCCGCCGTGGGTCTGGATGATCGTCGGATTTGCGGCCGTGGCGGTCCTGGCATTGGGCTACTGGTTCTGGAACCGCCCGAAAAAAGAGCCGCCTCTCGCCGCGGAGCCGGCCCTAAAGAGCAGCGGCGGCGCGGGCGCGCCGGCGTTCCGGCTGCTCCAATTCCGCGCCGCGGCCGACCAGGACCGCTGGACGTACCTCGTCGAGGTCCAGCAGCCGGACGGTACCTGGAAGCAGGAGACGGTCACGGGCATGCGCGAGTTCCAGAAGCGCTTCGGAATAAAGGAGACGCCAGCTCCATGACGCTGCGCGCGCCGGCCCTGCTGTTCGCCGCCGCGCTGTCGCTGGCGGCGGTGGGTCTGCGTGCCCGCGGCGAGGAGCCGGCGCCCGAACCCAAGCCCAAAGACCTGCCTCCGGACACGCTTACGCCGCTCGAACCTCCCGCCGACAAACCCAAGCCCGCAAAGACCGCCAAGACGCCCCCGCCGGCGAAGACCCTAAAGGAAGAGAAGACCGCGAAAGAGGAGAAAACGCAGCAGGAGGAAAAGACCGGCGAGGAGACTCCGCCGCCTCCGCCGGTAAAGCCCGAGAACGCGCCCGCGGATACGATTGAAGTCCCCAAGGAGCATGCGCCGCCGGGCGTGCCGATCGTCCCGAAGGGCATGGGCCACACGGGCGAGGGCGAATTGAGCGAAGTCCGCCTGATGCCCGAGGCGGGCGACTTCGCACCGGGCGAGCCCGCCGTCTTCGTGCTGCGCGGTCCCGACGCCTTTTTGAGTGGAGCCATCGGCGCGTATGTGCTCAAGGATGAAGGCGGGCGCGAGGTCGCGCGCGGCACGGTCAAGCTCGCGGAGACCAAGAAGGCCGAAGACGGCTCCCGACGCTTCAGCGTGAAGACGGATCTGGCGGTCGAGTGCGTGCATATACTCACGCTCTCGCTGGTCGGCGCCGACGACCGGCGCATCGAACGTTCGGCGGCCTTCCGCATTCCGCGCAACGCCGGATGGGACGGCTGGATCACGCTCATCGACGCGCCGTACCCCGGCGGCCACTGGCGCGCCCTGGCGCAACTGGGCGTGCGCGGAGGCATGGCCTACCGCATGAACGCGGAGCGCTTTGCGGCGCTGAAGATGGCGGGCGTGCCCTATTACGTCGAGAACATCGCGCGGCAGTTTCTCTCGCGCTACCACGCCGAGCGCGGGCTATGGGAGAAGACGCTGTCCGAACTGGAGAAAAACCCGGACGCCCGCGAGCCCCTCGCGCGCGCGCCTTCGTTCTGCAGCCGCAGCTTCGCCGAGGCGTATGCGAAGGAACTGCAGCGGCACGCGGCGCAGTACAAGTCCGAGGGCCCGCTCTTCTACTCGCTGGCGTCCGAGCCCTCGGTCACGCGCTTGGCCGCGGCGTTCGATTTCGACTTCCATCCCGAGGCCATGGACGAGTTCCGCCGCTGGCTGGAGCGCGACGCCTACGGCACGCTGAGCGCGCTCAACGAGTATTGGGGGACGAGTTTCAAGAGCTTCGCGGAAGCCGTTCCCATGACCACCCCGGAAGCGCGCATGCGCCTGAAGGACGGGGTGAACAACTACGCGCCGTGGGTCGATTTCCGCGCCTTCCAGGACCTCCAGTTCGCGCGGACCCTGCGCGAGGGCGCGGCGGTGATCCGGCGCGAGGACCCGAAGGCGCGCGTGGGCATCACCGGCGCGATGGGGCCGTTCGCGTTCGGCGGGTGGGATTGGACGCGGCTCGCGGACGCGCTCGACGTGGTGGAAGCCTACGACATCGGCGGCGCGCGCGCTCTCTGGCGCGACCTGGCGCCGGGCAAGCCCGCGCTCGCCATGCTGCCGCTGCCCGCCGATCCCGCGGACCTGCAAGAGACGCGCCGGGCGCTCTGGACACTGGCCCTGGACGGCGGCCCGCGCGGCGCGCTGCTCTGGGACGAGGCCCCCGGCCCCGACGGCGGCCGAATCCTCCTGGACGCCGACGGCAAGCCGACCGCGGCGGCGAACGTGCTCGCGCCGGCACTGCGCGAACTCGCCGGACCCTTAGGGATGCTGACCGCCAAGCTCCGGCGCAATCGCGGCGGCGTGGCCATCCTGTACTCGCCGGCCAGCATCCGCGTGAACTGGCTCTTCGAGGCCGACCAGCTCCACGGCGACGAGGGCCTGAAAGCCTGGGGCGCCGACACGTCCGCCGAGCGGCGCGAGTCGCTCCAACTGCGCCTGCGCGAGAGCTGGTGCAAGCTGCTCGCGGATCTCGGCCTGCCCTGGCGCTTCGTCTCGAGCGCACAGCTCGAGAACGGCGAGCTGGCCGATCCCAACGCCGGGTTGAAGGCCGTGGTGCTGCCCCGCGCCTGCGCGCTGAGCGACAAGGAAGCCGAGGCGCTAAAAGCCTTCGCCGCCGCCGGGGGCCTCGTGGTGGCCGATGCGTTCTGCGGGCGCTTCGACGAACACGGGCGCGAGCGCAAGAAGCCCGCGCTGGACGAGCTCTTCGGCGTGAACACCGCGCACGAACCGTTCGCGCCGGAGCCCGAGCGCCTGCTCGAAGGCATCCGCGACCGGACTGCTCAGGGACAGGAAGGCATTCTCGCGCCCAACGACGCGGGCAATCTGCCTCCGCCCTACTCGGACAAGCCGCTCTGGAACGGCGAGCCGCCCGCGCGGCGCTGCGAGTACCGCGAGGCGCCCGTGCTGGTTCGGAAAGCCGCCGGCAAAGGCGCCGCCGTGTACCTGAACCTCTGCCTCGACGATTACCTGCGCTGGCGCCTGCACCCCGAGGCGCCGCGCGCGAGCGTCACCCGCGGCCTGCTGGACCGGCTGGCCTTCGCGCCGCTCCGAGCCGAGTTGCCCGTGGACCTGAGCGCCTCCACGCTGCCCCTCGGCACGGAGCTGATTGGGTACACGCTGGGCGAAGGCCCGAAGGCCGTCCGCGTGCTGGCGCTGCGCCGGAATTTCCAGGCGCGCCTGCATGAACTCGGGAAAGAAGGCGACAGCAACGAGGCGCTGGACCATGCCGAACCGTTCAAACTCGTCCTGCGCGAAAAATGCTGGGTCGCGAACCTGTGCTCCGACAAGCCCGGCGCGCAGACCGGCGTGCTGGAAGGAACCCTGGACCCGGTGTCGCCGTCGCTCTACGCCTTGCGTAAGCAGAACTCGCCGGTGCCGACGGCCGTCGCGCCGGTGGACGTCAAGCCCGGCGACCGGCTCGCGGTGCAGATTCTGCCCGGCCCCGGCGCGGACCAGGGCCCGCGCGTGTATGGCCTGCGCGTGCTCGGTCCCGACGGCGCCGAGCGCATCCCCTACGGCGGGATGTGCCTCGCGCCCGACGGCAAGTGGAACGCCGCCGTGCCGCTGGCGTACAACGACCCGCCGGGCACCTGGACGTTTATCGTGCGGGACGCTTCGACGGGCCTGGAATCCAAACTGGCGGTGAATGTCCTGAAGGGCGAGTAGGCGCTACTCTTTTTTGAGGAACGGCTTGAAGCGCGAGCCGTCCACGCCGAACGCGAGCGGGACGACCTGGATCTCCGTATCCGAGTTCGAGACGCCGGCTTTCTCCGCCACGGCGCGCGGGCAGATGACGACGCGCAGAGGCTCGCCGGGCTTGGGGGGCAGCGGGCGGCCATCCTTGTCCAGCGTGTCCGCCAGGAGTTGATGGATCTCGAAGATCTCGTTGCGATTCAAATAGAAGAGCAGCTCCGGCTCCGACGCGCCCAGCCGGACCTCGTACACGCGCACGTCGTCGCCCAGCGTCTTGAGGTACGACTCGACCTGGTAGCCTTCGCGGGCCAGCGCGCTGCGGTCGCGCTCGCGCACGGCGTTCAGGATGAACCAGCTCAGCATGGCCGAGAAGACCGGAATGCCGAGGCAGACGCCGGCCCAGATTGCGTGGCCGTCCACCCACTGCCGCGCGGCCACGAAGAGGAGCACGAAGGTCACGATGCCGAGGGGGATGGTCATCTCCCAAGGCGGCGCGGATTCGGGCCGGCCCCACACCGTCGCGACCAGATACGGTGAGGCGATCAGGAGGCCCGACCCGACCACGGCCAGCGCCAGATGCACCCAGGCCAGGAACTCTTCGGCGTTGCCGCCGGGCCGGCTCAGGCGGGACACGGCAACCGCCGCGCCCAGCGCCAGCGGCGGAAAGAGCGGCAGGAGGTAGTAGTCCTGTTCTTTGCGGACAAGCTCGAAGCCGATGAACGCCACCACCGCCGCCCACACGAGAAAGCGTTCCAGCATGTCCGCGAGAGGCTCCGAGCGGCGCGACTCTTTGCGGGCGCATTTGTGCCGCGAGCAGGCCAGCGGCCAGATGAAGATCAGGACTATGGACCAAGGCATCAAGCCGGAGGGCAGCTGGTACAGATAGAAGAGCGGCCAGTCCGACTGCCGGTGCCCCGTGCTGGTGGCGGGACTCAGGATCTCGGCCTGCATCACGGCGAGGGCTTCGGGGGCGCGGGCGTGCAGCGCCGCGAGCCAGGGAAGTACGACCACCGTGGCCATGGCCAGCGCGAGGATGAAGAGCAAGACCTTATGCGCGCTGAAGCGCCTGCGGCGCACGGCTTCCACCAGAAGCGCGCCCAGGACCAGCAGCAGCGGGATGTGACCCTTGCAGAGCATCGCCAGCCCAAGCGCGAGCCCCAGCCCCAGCGCGCAGAAGACGCCCGGGCGCGGCGCGCACGCCAGCCAGGCCGCGCAGAGCAGCGCCGCCGCCGTAAAGAAGGTAAGCGGAATCTCGCCCGAACCTTGATGCGACCACGAGGCGTACAGCGCCGAGAGGCCCAGGATCAGGCCGGTCCAGAGCCCCGCGGCCCGGCCAAAGACCCGGCAGGCGAAGGCCATCAGCATGAAGACGCAGAGCGCGCCGCAGATCGCCGCGGGCAGCGTGTTGGCCTGCTCGCTGACCAGCCGGCCGCCGGGGTCCGGACCCAGCGCCTTCGCCGCCGCGGCGCTCATCCAATACGGCAGCGGCGGCTTGTTGAAGCGGGTCTCGCCGCCCAGGTGCGGGATGAGCCAGTCGCCGGTGCGGAGCATCTCGCGCGCCACCACGGCCACGCGGGCCTCCGGCGTCTCGCCGATCGGCCGCCAGAGCGACGGCAGAATGTAGACGATAAACAAGAGGAGGCTCACGCCCACCGCCATAGCCAGATCGCCGCGCGAGGCCTTGGAATCCCGAGGATCCAGGCCCGGCACGGCGGAATGCATGGCAGTCGGAGCTACGTCGCGTTCCGCCAACGGCTGGCCTCCGCAGTTATTTCCAAACAGGACAAGTTGTTACCCTATCTTTATCGGTTGGGCAGGCCAGCAAACCTTTGCAGAAACGGGCACTCCGGCCATAATAAGACACAGCGTGCAGGCAAGTCGTTTGGAGACGCGGCTATGGGCCGGCTCATTATCAAGCCCGGCGTTTTTGAGGGAGAGGTCTCTCAAGCCAAGACGATTCTCCAGGTACTCCTGGAGCTGCATGCCCCGATGCACTTTTCGTGCCGGCGGGGCCTCTGCGGGCAGGACCTGATCCGGGTCCTCGCAGGTTGGGAGAACCTGAACCCGATCGGCGATCTGGAAGACGGCACGCTGGAACTTTTGCGCGCCAAAGGCAAGCAGATGCGCATGGCCTGCTGCACGCGCGTGGTCGGAGCGGGCGAAGTAATCGTCGAGGTCGTGAAGTAACGTCCATCAACGGGAGTACGCCATGCGAATCGTGGTGACCGGAGCGGCGGGGTTCCTGGGGTCGCATCTGGTCGACCGGCTGCTCGGCCAGGGCCACGAAGTGATCGGCGTGGACAGCCTGATCACCGGCGCCGCCGAGAACCTGCAGCACTTGAAGGACAATCCCAGCTTTCACCTGATCCAGGCGGACGTGACCAAGTACATCGCGGTGAGCGGGCCCGTGCACCGCGTCTACCATTTCGCGTCGCCGGCGAGCCCCAAGGACTTTCACCGCTTCCCCGTGCATATCCTCAAGGTCGGCGCGCTTGGCACGCTCAACGCGCTGGGCCTCTCCAAGGCCAAGAATGCGCGCATGCTGCTCTCTTCGACCAGCGAAGTCTACGGCGATCCGGAAGTCCACCCGCAGGCCGAAGGGTACTGGGGCCACGTGAACCCCATCGGCGAGCGCTCGATGTACGACGAGGCCAAGCGCTTCGCCGAGGCGCTGACCATGAGCTACCACAACCAGAACCACGTGGACACGCGCATCGTCCGCATCTTCAACACGTACGGCCCGCGCATGCGCCTCAACGACGGCCGCGTGCTGCCGAACTTCGCCCGCGCGGCCATGCGCAACGAACCGATTCCCATTTACGGCGACGGTTCGCAGACCCGCAGCTTCTGCTACGTGGACGACCTGCTCGAAGGCATCAACCTGCTCATGGAATCGCAGGTGACCGAGCCCGTGAACATCGGCAATCCGGAAGAGGTCACGATCCTGGAATTCGCCCAGGAGATCATCGAGCTCACCAAATCGAAGAGCACGATCGAGAAGCGCCCGCTGCCCAAGGACGACCCCGTGCGCCGCCGGCCGGATATCACACGCGCCCAAAACCTGCTGGGCTGGCAACCTAAAATTCATAGGCGGGAAGGACTTATGCGAATGCTTGACGACTTCCGTAAACGCCTGGCCCTCTCGAAAGATTAGCACGGCGTAAGGCATTTATAAGGCAGAGCCTAATTAAAAAAGGTTGGCGTTACTCTATGTGAATGTTATATTTAAAAGGTATTACAAAGTTCGAGGTGCTTGGCCATGTCCAAAGAAGCCTCTTCGCCTGTGGCCGACTCCAGCACCGCACACGAGACCATCAAAGACCAAAAAGAGTCCGCGCGCATGCCGGGCGGTTCCATCGAACTGCTCTATTGCGAGAAGTGCGGCGGCCTGATCCTCGGCGGAATCAAGAACGCGCTGCCCGCGCCGAACGGCGCCGGCCATTACTGCAAGAAATGCGGCGCCGCCGCGGGCAAGCCGGGGAACGATACCGCGCCCGTGCTCCCGGCTGCCTCGCCGGGCGAGACAAAAGAAGTCGCCAAGCGCCGGCCGTCCTCCGTGAGCATGCCGGCGGCCAAGCGCGAATCGGCCGCAAACGCACGCAGCAAGGTCCTGGAACCGCAAAACCGTTCCAAGCGCCAGGCGGCCTCGGGCAAGTCGGACGAACAGGACTCGTCCAAGCTCCTGATCGGCGCGGGCGTGGGCGTCGCAGTGCTGGTTCTGCTGGGCGTGATGCTGCTCGGCGGTTCTTCAAAGAGCGGCGAGGCCTCGAAGACGGCCTCGGCCGCGAAGACCGAGACCGCGGTGAAAGAACCCGAGCGCCGTCCCACGGTCCCGGCCTCCGAAAGCACGCCCGCGAAGATCATCCTCCCCGCGACGCCGCGCAACGATGCGCCGGTGGAAGCCAAGGCCGAGCCCGCGCCGGCGCACGAGCAGCCCAAGGCCCAAGAGGAGGCGGGCAAGCTTCAGAAGGAAGCGGGCGAGAAGGCTCCGGAAACGCCCGCTACGCCAAGCGCCAAGGCGAACGAAGAAAAGACGCCCGAGCCTGACAAGAAAGCCGACACGGCCAAGGATCAGGGGGCGATCGAGGACAAGAAAAAGAAAGACGAAGAAGAAGACATCTCCAAGCAGCCCGCAAAGACGGAGACCAAAGCGCCCGCGAATCCGTTCAGCGTGGGCGAAGGCGGCGCGGAAGATCCGACCAAAGTGTTGCCGGGCCAGAAGCCGGCGCAACCCGCGACCCCGCCTGCGGCTCAAGCGAAGCCCAAGCCCGCTTTCGAGCGCGGCAAGCAGTGCGCGCTCTTCCCGGCCGACCGCGAGAGCAAGACCGTGGACCACCAGAGTCCCGCCATGGCGCAGGGGCAGAAGTCCGGCATCAACGAGACTAAGTACGACGGCTGGTCCTTCATGGGCCAGAAGCTGGACGCCTGGAACGTCAAGGGCGGCATCCTGAGCTTCAACAACCAATGCGCGCTCACGCTCGACGGTTTCCCCTCCAAGGATTTCGACCTCAAGATGGAGGTGGAACTCGGCGGCAAGTCGGCGCTGGCGGTGATGCTCGGTTCCGCGAACGAGGGCATCAGCCTGATGGCCATTCTGCCCAACGCGGTGCTGCCCGGCGTGTGGGATCAGACCAAGACGCAGAACAACGTCCAGATGGACAACAAGGCCGCCAAGCCCACCGGCGTGAAAGAAAACTGGATTCCGATCCGCATCACGGTTGTGCAGGGCATGGTCGAAGTCTTCGCGGGCAACAAGAGCGTGTACAAAGAGAAGGTGAGCAATCCGACCAAGTTCCCGCAGTTCGGCTTCCTGGTGCTGGGCGTGAGCAACAACCCCACGCCGACCGCCAAGATCCGCAACGCGACCCTCTTCGCACCCTAATCGCTCCTCCCTGTTTCTCTATGGTTGCCGCTGCACGGCTTGGGCGTAGGCTGGTCGCGCCATGCCGTCTCCTGAGAAAAGCGCATCCGCGCCACCTCCGTCCGAACCTGCGGCCCCCGCGGTCTCGGCAGCCGAGCCGAGCGGCATCCGGCATCGTCCGGGGCTGCGCTCGCTCATCCATCTGGGCGCCCTCACCCTCGCGTTCCCGCTCACATGGATTGCCTCGAATCCCAAAGTCGAAACCCTGGGCCTCAAGCTCTCGGTTTCGTACGGCTGGGTCTGGGCCGCGACAATCATGCTTGGCGGCGTGCTCATCAATACGCTGCTTCTGCCGCGCACGGCCATCGGCAAGTCCATCCTGCGCGACGAAGACAGGCCGGTCTTCTGGGGCGGCCTGCTGTACCCGCTCAGCATCGCCATTGCGTTCATCCTTTATCCGCCCTTCGCGGTGGCCGCGGCGTGGGCGGCGCTCGCTTTTGGCGATGCCGCGGCCGTCACCCTCGGCTCGCGCGCGCCCTCACCCAAGCTGCCCTGGAACCCAAAGAAGAGCTGGGCGGGGCTGGTGGCCTTCGTCGTCGCCGCCATTCCGGCCTGCACGCTTCTGCTCTGGTGGTGCCCCTCCCCGCTCTTCATCACCAAGGCCGGCAACCCCGAATGGCCGTACGTCTGGACCCTCGCCGTGCTCGCGGCGGTAAGCGGCGCGATCTTCGAGAGCCTTGAAGGCCCGTTCGACGACAACTTTCGCGTGCCGCTGGGCACGGGGCTCGTGGTCTGGCTGGCGGCGCTCTTCCTCAATTTCGGCACGAGCGGACTGCCGCAGGAACGGGCGTTTCAGCCCGAATGGCTCCTGCACGCGCTGGTCGTGAACGGAGTGCTGGTGCTGGTCGTCTGGTTCATGGGCTTCGCCGACCTGCCGGGCTCGCTCGCGGGGGGCGTGATCGGCGCCGTGGTCTACTTCTTCGCGCTCCCGCCGGGCTACGCGCTGCTGATTCTCTTTGTGGTATGCGGCTCGCTGCTGAGCAAACTGGGACGCAAGACCAAGGAGGCGCGCGGCGCGGCCGAGGCCCGCCAGGGCAAGCGCGGGCTCTCCAACGTCGTCGCAAACCTGATCGTCCCGGCCGCGTGCTGCCTCGCCTATCCGGCTTCCAAGGTTCATCCCGCGTTGCTGCTGGCCTTCGCCGGTGCGCTGGCGGCTGCGTTCGCGGACACGGCCAGTTCCGAGATCGGCGCGCTCTCCTCGCAGCAGCCGGTGCTGATCACCACCCGTAAACCGGTCGCACACGGAACCAACGGCGCGGTGACGCGCCTGGGCTTTCTCGCCGCCGCGGGCGCATGCGTGCTCCTGGCCATCGTTGCGTGGGCCGGCGGCTTCTGGAGCATCGTCCGCTACAGCCACGAATGGAACGTGCCGTCCGCGGGCGTCGCCCACGGCCTGCTCTATTCGAGCATCGTCCTGGCCGCGGGGCTCGCAGGCACCTGCGTGGACAGCTACCTGGGCGCGACGGTGGAAGACCTCCTGCCCGGCTTCGGGAAGGGTGTGGTCAACTTTGTCTGCACGCTGACGGGCGCGGCGGTCGCGGGGATAATTGGTCTCTTTATGGCAACATGAACATTCAGAACTACTGGTTAAGGAATCTCTTGGAGCCACCTGATTCGAATTCGGTCGGCATCCGCCAAAGTTTTCAGCGCAGTCTTAGCTTTTCTCACCTCGCTGCTTGGGACGCCCAGGAAGCATTCCACCACGCCATCTTCGCGAGTGCGTGAGGTCATGCGCGCACGGGGACAGACTTTTACAAGCTCGGAGCGGGTGGCCTCATCGCCATCTTTGAACACCACCAGATTGATGAGGGGCTCATCCTGCTGCTCGGCTACGATGCTCCATAGGCCGGCCGATAAGGCCACAACAAGAAACAAAAGATGAAAATAACCGAACTGGATGCCTGGCCTTTGAAAAGGAGGATTTTCTTGCGAAGTCATGCTTTCGGGTTCGCGGGGAAGTTCGGCGGGAACGTCGCCTTGCAGGGGTGGCAGTCGGCGCAGTAGCCGAAGACCTGCAAGTGGTGCCGCACCGCGTGGAAGCCGTGCGCGCGGCAAGCCTCGTCCTGGAGCTGCTCCAGCCGCCGCGAGATGAACTCGATCACCTTGCCGCAGGTCAGGCAGATCATGTGCTCGTGGTGTTCGTGCCCGTAGATGTGCTCGTAGTACGCGCCGTGCTCGCCTTGGAAGACTTCGCGTAGCAGGCCGCATTCGCACAATACTTTGAGCGTGCGGTAGACGGTGGCCTTGCTGGCCTTGGCGTCGTGCTTGCGCAGGTGGGTGTAGAGCCAGTCGGCGTCGAAATGTTCGTGCGTCGAGAGCACCGCTTTGAGGATGGCGCGGCGCTCGTTGGTGTACTTCAGGCCGCGCCTCCCGAGCTGGCGCTTTAAGATCGTCTCGGGATCTTCCTTCTCGCCCGGCGCGATGTGATGCAGCACGTCCTGCTCGGGCGCGGCGGGCTTTTCCGGTGGCCCGTAGGTATCCTGCGCCTCATCGGAATGAGCACGTGAAGGCGGGGCTACGGTGGACTCGGATTCTCGCGGCGGCGTCATAGCTAGAGAGTTAGCCTCGGTTAATTCTCACTACTTCATCTTAGGCGCGACGTGAACAGAGTCAAGATGAGGGATCAGAGGTCTAGGGTCAGAGATCAGAGGACGGGGAAGAATGGCACATAGTTAGGCGATGATGCACCCTTGGCATCCTGCGGCACGAGCCGTCATTTAGGCCTTAACTATGTGCCATTATGGTCTGTCACCGTATTACCTACACAGGAATGCGGACGCCAAGAACAGCCACCACGCAATCTTCATGGCTGCTTCTCCTCGGTAGGTTTCAATTCACCCGTGGGGAGCGAGAACTCTTCAATATGATGCTCTTTCTCGAATAGGCCATTTTTAGCACAAACGGCGTATTTGCCGGCGAGGACGATGGGGGTCTTGACGCCGCCTTTTTCGTCCACAGTGATTTCGAAACGCGGCTCTTCGCCCGCGGGCCATGGCTTTCTACGCTCGTTGCTCAGGCCCTTGAATTGCAACACAGTGCCAGGCGGAACAGGCTTGGTTATTCCACCTTCAAGCAAATAGTGAAATTCATTTCTCCAGATCATGCCCTTACCCTTGGGCACGTAATAGACTAACGGCACTTCTTCGGGCTTGAGTTTATCGGCGGTCTCCTTGGTCAATGCTCCAAACCAGCGCGGGTACTGGGGCGTGCCGAATGGCCCCAAGGGCAGAAGCGCGCCCCAATGCTCCTCACGCAGCGTGAAAGGCCGGTCGGGAACCGGCTCAACGCGGATCAGGCCGCCGTCGTCGGAAATACATTCGCCAAAATCCCACAAACCGACTTTTTCCTTGGGATCATTCCCGCCCCAGCCTTGGAGGATGACCTTCACGTTTGGCATCCCTTTGCCCGTTTCAGGGTCAAGGATGCGCGCACGGTATACTTGTTCCACCGGCGCTGAAAAGGTAAGCGTAAGGTCTTGGAGCTTAAAAGGGTCTTGAGTCACCTCGAAGGTCACGATGTTGGTAAAACGTCCTTTCCACATGCACAGGAGCTTGTATTGCGTTTCCAGTTCTAACCCTCGCATGCTTTTTGATTCGTTTTCCCGGATCGCTTTTCTCGGCACGATTTTGAAAGCGCCATTTCCGTCTAAGGAAAACTCCAGTTTCGTTGGACCAAGCCACCACTGCGTGCTCCCCTTTGATTCTGGACTTTCCGGGAACTTTTTTACAATTTTAAAACTAATCTCATCCTTCGTTGGAAGTTTTTCTTCACCAGGCATCTTAATCACGCCCACTATTATCCAGTCAAGCGTTGCTTTCGTTTCCCAAGCCTTTGGCTCTTCTTGTTCAGCATGGGCAACAGCCGTGGAAATACATATTCCACAAGCTGCTAGCGTAGCAGTGAAAATGGTTACGTATGTACGCATCACGTACGCTCCTTAATACCGTCAGAATTTAGGGGAGAGCCTAGAATGGCACATCGTTAAGCAATGTTGCACTCTTGGCATCCTGTGGCGCGAGCCGTCATTTAGACCTTAACTAGGTGCCATTCAGAACAGGGAACCAAAAAACTTCAAAGTCATTCTATTCTCTGTCCTCTGCCCTCAGATCCCCGACCTCCGTCCCCTGCCGTTCAAAAGTTCATATTCTCGCCGTCGCCGGCGCGCTCTTCCTGAATGCGGCGGAAGATCGAGATCGCGTGGCCGTTCTTGGCGCGGTACTTCCGCCAGGACTCGAGCTGCTGCTCGCTGAGCAGGCCCTTCAGCTCCTTCTCGATCTCCAGCGCGTGGCTCTCCGCCATGGCCTGCAGGTCGTCGTCGCCCAGCGCGCGGCGGCCTTCCTGGCGGCGCTGCTCGGTCTTGGCGAGGTAGTCCTCGGCGAGGCGCTTCGCGTGCTCGCTCATGGCCGTCTGCAGCCGCTTGCGCGCCTTCTCGTCGAGCTTCATCTCTTTGGCCAGCGAATCGGGCAGTTCGAGCGAGCCCGAGCGGACTTCGGTGATCTCCTTGCGCGGAGCGTCCTCCTCTTTGCGCATCCAGCCGCGGTCTTCGCGCGCCGGCGGATTGGGCGCGGCTTCCGGCATGGCGATCGGCTTGCCGATGTTCACCTCCACCGTCATGTCCTCGCCCTTGCGCATGATCCCGAGCTTGCTCTTGCCCTCCGGCGCGACGGCGATCATGTCCACCAGGGCCTGCACCGAGCGCACCGGCTTGCCGTTAAAAGAGGTCACACAGTCGCCCACGCCAAGACCCGCTTTGTCCGCGGGCGAGTCCGGAACCACTTCGGCGACGAACGCGCCTTCCTCGGCCTTGTTGCGGTGGAGCGTGTTCAACTGGGCGGAGACCTCGGCGAGGCGCACGCCCAGGCGCGGCTTCTGCGCAGGGGCGCGGGGGCCGGCATCGCGGCGGCGGTCCGCGCCGAACTCGCGCATCATCTGGTCGAGTTCCTCGTCCATCTGCCGCTGGCCGCGGTGGCCCCACGGATCGTCCTGGCCCCCGCCTCCGCCGGGCGGTTCGTCGAGGTTATTCTTGAAGAAGTCTTCGAGGCGCTTGTTCAGTTCGCGCATCTGTTCGGGCGTCAGGTTCATCTGGAAACCGCCGAGCCCATCCGGCTGTGGCGGCGCGGCCTGCGGCACAGGCGGGACTTCGGCCAGCTTCTTCTGGAGATCGGCGATGCGCGCGTCCTTCTCCACCATGGCCTGTTCGAGGCTCTGGATGCGCTTCTCCATCGCCTCCATCTTGGCGATGAGGGCCATGGCGGCGGACAAGGCCTCGGCTTTATCGGGCGCGGCTTTGGGCGTCTCCTGCGGCGCGGGCTTCTCTTCGCCTGCGTGCATTGCCGTGGCCGCAACCAGGGCGCTCAAGCTCAGCGCTGCCAGCAGCGCATGTGGAAAGGTCTTCATATTGGCATCCTCGGACCATGGGCCCTAAAGCCCCTTAAGATAATAACGAGACGCGGGACGATTTCATAGCCTTCAAAAGCACCCGGCCCCCGCGAAAGCGGAGGCCGGGATACGGTTTTGAGCCCTTGGGCGCCGGTCTAGCCGCCGCCGCCGGAGGCATCCACCGCTTCGGGCCTGGCCAACTCCACCGCTTGTGCCGGTTCGGCCGGTTGCGCGGGAACAGGCTCCGCGACGGGTTCGGCCGCGGCGGCCGGCGCGTCCGCCTTGGGCGGCGCATCCGCCAGGGCCTTCTCGCGCGCTTCGGCGGCCTGCTGCTCGATCTGGTCCATCGGCAGGTGCCGCTCGATCTCGTGGTACTTGATCGCAAGACGCTTGCTGACGCCGGGCTCGGGCATGGTGACGCCGTAGAGCACGTCGCCGTAGCTCATGGTCTTGCGGTTGTGCGTGATGACCAGGAACTGCGAGCGGTCCATGAACTCGCGGATGATGAGGTTGAAGCGGTCCACGTTGGACTCGTCGAGCGGCGCGTCCACTTCGTCCAGGATGCAGAAGGGCGCGGGGCGCGAGCGGAAGACGGCGAAGAGCAGCGCGATGGTCGTCATCGCCTTCTCGCCGCCGGAGAGCTGCATGATCGAACGCGGCTCCTTGCCCGGAGGCCGCGCGGTGATCTCGATGCCGGCTTCGAGGATGTCCTCGCCTTCCTCCAGAATAATGTCGGCCTTGCCGCCGCCGAAGAGCTTGCGGAAGATCTCCTGGAAGTGCGCGCGCACGGCCTCGAAGGTGTCCTGGAACTGCTTGCGGCTGCGCCGGTTGATGCGCGCGATCACGTCGCGCAGACTGCTGCGCGCGGACTCCAGGTCGTCCCACTGCGTCTTGAGGAACCCGAGGCGCTGTTCGAGCTGCTTCTGCTCTTCCAGGGCGTACATGTTCACGGGGCCCAGGCGCTGCAGGCGGTCTTCCAGGGCGCGGGCCTGTTCGAGCGCTTCCGGCGCAACCGGCGGCGGTCCGCCGCGCGACGAGAGTTCGGCCTGCGCGTCGAGCTGGAAGTCGTTGCGGGCCTGCTCCAGCTTGGCGTCGAGGCGCAGCTTCAATTCGAGGCGCTGATGCTCGATGCTCGCGGCCTGCTCGCGGGCCTTCTCGAGATCTCCGCCGACGGCGCGCTCGCGCCCGCGGGCGTCCTCGAAGCGCAGCCGCGCGTTCTCCTTCTCTTCCGTAAGGCGCCGCACGTCGGACTCGAAGGTGGAGATCTTGCCGGTCAGCGCGTCGCGGTCGGTTTCCTTATCTTTGAGTTCCGACTCGGTAGCCTCGCGGCGGCGGTCGAGCGCGTCGGCGCGGCGGTTCTCGCGGTCGGCCTCGTCGCGGCGCTCGGCGAACTGCGCGGAGAGCGACTGCGCGTGGCGCTGCAGGCCCTCGACGCGGGCCGCGAGCGTGCTCGCCTCGCGTTTAAGGTCTTCCAGGGCGGCGCGGCGCTCGCTGACGGCGGTCTCGCGCCCGGCGAGTTCGGTGGCCATTGCGCTCGCGCGCGCGTTGGCGGCGGCCTCCTGTTCGACCAACTTCTCTTGCTCGGCCCGCAGGTCCGCGATGCGCGACGAGCGCGCCGTGCGCTCGGCCTCGAGCTCGCGGATCTCGTCGCCAGCCACCTTCTTCTCTTCGGCCGAACGGCTCTCTTCGCGCGCGATGGCGGCCTGGAGGCCCTTGAGTTCCGTGAGCGTCGCGGCGAGCGCGTCCATGCCGGACGAGATGCGTTCGTCGTCGCGCACAAGGCGCTGCGCGCGCTTTTCCAGGAAGCCGCCGCGGTCGCCGAGCGCCTCGATCTGCTGCCGGAGCTCGTCCATCTCGGCGCCGAGCCGCGCGATCTCGTTGCGCCGCCCGATCAGGCCCAGGCGGTCCACGCGGAACTTGCCGCCGGAGACCGCGCCGTTGGGCTCGAAGAGGTCGCCCTGCACGCTCACGCGACGCCAGCGCGACGAGACGACGTCCTGCGCGTAGGCATCCTGCGCATGCGCGGGGGTCTCGAAGACCAGCACGTCGCCCAGTAGCGCTTCCGCGACGGGGCGGTACGCTTCGTCGAAGGCCACCAGGTCCGCGGCGCGGCCCAGGCAGCCCATGGCTTTCAGGGCATCTTCGTCCAGGCCCGGCGCGTCGGGATCGTTCGGGCCGCCGAGCGCGCAGCGGTCCAGCGAGAGGAATGTGGCCCTGCCGAGGCCCTGCTCGCGCAGCGAATCGAGCCACTTCCCGGCCGTGGCGAAGCCGCCGGTCACGACGGTCTCGATGTTCGTGCCAAGCGCCGCTTCGACCGCCGCCTCGTGGCGCGGGTGCACGCGCAGGCAATCGGCCACCAGCCCGTGGACCTCCGGGTCTTCGGAGCCCGCGGTGTTCACCGTCGCCATCACGGCGCGGACGCCGGGCGAGAGGCCCTCGCCGCTCTCGTTCAAATCTTCGAGGACGGTCAGGCGCGAGCGGCACTTCTCGAGCTGGTTGCGCAACTCCTGCGCCTTCGCGTTCAGGCGCTCGATCTCGTCTTCGGTGCGCGCTTGCAGGCTGCGGATGCCGGCGAGTTCCGTGTCGAGGGTCTCGCGGCGGCGGCGGATCTGCTCCATGCGCCCGCGCACTTCTTCGGCCTCGGCCTGCGCGAAACGGAGCGCATCCTCGGCCTTCTCGACCACCGCCTTGACCTTGCGGATGCGGTAGTCGATGCCGCCCAGGTCGGCCTCGGCCTGCGTGAGCGACTGCTGGTGCTGCGCGCGGCGGCCGAGCACGTCCAGGGCCTCGCGGCGCGCGAGTTCGAGCTGTTTCGCGGTGCCGTCGTACCCGGCTTGCGCCGCGGCGTAGGCGTCGGACATTGCCTGCTCGCTGGCGCGGCGGTCCTGCAGCGCCTGCGAATCGTTGGCCAAGTCGAGCTCGGTGCGTTCGCGCTCTTGCGCCAGCGCTGCGGCGCGCTGCCCGGCCTCCTGGGCGACCTCGCGCGCGCGCTTGGACTCGGCCTGCATGCCCTCGACCGCGCGCTTGTCGGCCTCGATGGAGGCTTCCAGCCCGGCCAGCGCCGTGCGGACTTCGCTCAACCGGGACTGCGCGGCGGCCAGTTCGCCGTCGAGTTCGCCCATCTTTTCCTGTTCGGTGACCGTGGACGCCTGCGCCGTGGCGAGTTCCGCCGAGAGCTGCGCGACCTGGTCCTGCGCGCCAGCGAGCGAACCTTCCACTTCGCGCAGCGTCGTCTGGCAGGTAAAGGTGTCGTGGAGCAGGATCTCGAGCTTGGTCTGGCGGAGCTTGTCGGAGATCTCTTTGGCCTTGCGGGCCTTCTCGGCCTGGCGCGTCACGGAGCGGAGCTGGCGTTCGACTTCACCCAGCGTGTCGTTGATGCGCGCCATGTTCTGCTCGGTGCGCTCGAGCCGCCGCAGGGCCTCCTTCTTCCGTTCCTTGTACTTGTGGATGCCGGCTGCTTCTTCAAAGAGGGAGCGGCGCTCTTTCGAGTTCGCTTCGAGCAACTGGCCGATCTTACCCTGCTCGATGATCGAGTAGCTCGTCGTGCCGATGCCCGTGTCCCAGAAGAGCTCGCGGATATCGCGCAAGCGGCAGAGCGACTTGTTGATCAGGTACTCGCTCTCGCCGCTACGGTAGAGGCGGCGCGTGACGCTCACTTCCGGCGCGGCCAGCGGCAGGCGCTTGGCCTCTTCGGCGTCGTTGTTGTCGAAGGTAAGCGTGACTTCGGCGAAGTTGAGCGGCTTGCGGTTGGCGGAGCCGTTGAAGATGACGTCGAGCATCTCGCCGCCGCGCAGGCTCTTGGCGGACTGCTCGCCTAGCACCCACTTTACGGCGTCGACGACGTTGGACTTGCCGCAGCCGTTCGGGCCGACGACGCAGGTGAAGCCGCGTTCGAAGTCAAAAGTGACTTTATCGGCGAACGACTTGAAGCCAAAAGCTTCCAGGCGCTTCAGATACATGGTCGGTAACTCTCCCGAGCGGGTCCCCCCCCACCCTGGAGCCAACCCGTGTCAGGATCGCTCTTTACGCAAAACGGAGCATTCCTGAACAGGCGATGGCTCCATAATGCCTTTGGTATCGGCACGTTCAAGTGTAAAGATGAGGAATTCGTAAACAGCGGAGTATCGACCAACCTCACCATAACATGAAGGAAAAAGCCAAGTTCCACGGACCCACTCACCGCGTCTAAAAACTCGCGAATTTGAGCCCGGATTTCCTGCAACCCAAGGCCCCTCGGCGGGCCTTTCCACACGAGAGGTGAGCGCGGATGGATGCTACGATAGCTGAAATGGATACCGCCACTGCCCTGCGCAGGCTTGCCGAGACGCGGGACGCCGAAGCCTGGGGCGCGCTGCTGGAGCAACACGGCCCGGCCATCCAGCGCGTCTGCCGGCGCGTGCTGCGCGACCCGGCTTTAGCCGAAGACGCCTGCCAGGAAACGCTGCTGCAAGTCCGCGCGCTCGCGGGAACGTTCTCGCCCAAGAGTTCCGACCCGGAGGCCTCCGCCAGCGCATGGGTCTTGCAGGTCGCCTGCCACGCGGCGCTGCATATCCTGCGCAAGAACCGCAGGGACCTGCGGCGGGACTCGGCGCATGCGGCGGGAAGAACCGCTGCCGAACCGTCCTCCACCGAGGCGCACGCCATGAACCGCGAAGCCGCCGCAGCACTGCACCGGGAACTCGCGAACCTGCCCGAGGCCGAACGCACGCCCATCGTCCTGCACTACTTTGGGGAACTGGGCTACGCGGACCTCGCGGCGGCGCTCGGGTGCCCAGTCGGGACGGCCAAGGCGCGCGTCAGCCGCGGCGTGGATCGCTTGCGCCAACGGCTGGCCTTGCTGGGCCTGATACTGGCAGCGGGCGAATGCGCGGCGGCGCTGCGCGGTTCCGAGGCTCAGGCCGCAGAGGCCGCCGGCTCCGTAGGTTCAAACGCGCTCACCGCTCAGCAACTCAGCCAATGGAAGGCGTTGCTAAACAGTCCCCGAACCCCGGCCATCCCCACGATGGCCGCTCAGACAGGAGTTTCGACGATCATGAAAATAAGCCTAGTTACAGCGTTCACGGCGTTGATAGCCGCACTCGCAATCATGACAACGAACGGCCGCAGCGCGGAGAACAAACCTCAAGAGACCTCCGACGTCAATACCGTCAAAGAATGGAAAGGCGATGCCGTTAACGGATTGAAACTGGAACTCGCAGCTAACAAAAAGACGGTCTCTCCGGGCGATACGCTTACTTTCACCATTAAGCTCAAGAACATTACTGACGGTAACTTGAATGTCCTGGTCGGCTATCCCATTGGAGCCCTGGGCAAAAGTGTCTTTGAACGTGGAGACGTTCTTCGCCTCGTGCCCGAAACCGACGGCGCGCTCGGAACACCCCTGCCCTATCAAGTGCTCGTCGGCATTGGACCCGGAGTCGACTTTGTGACTATTCCAGCCAACAGTCAGGTGGAGTACACCTGCGTAGTCGCCTACGGGATTCAGAAAATCAAAGCCTATTCGGCGGCATGGACAAAGGAAAAGGCAGGCCAGAATTTAGCCGGGTATACTTTTGGCAGGCCGACACAACAGACGCCTCAAGGCTACCCCGAATTTTTCCTTCCAGCGGACGCGGCGGGAACGCATCGTTTCGTTTTGTTCCATGAAGTAACGGAACAACACAACACGGCCGCAACGAAAAATGGATACGGATGCAAGCTGGACGAACAAGCCCCGTACTGGTCCGGCAAAGTCGCCTCCAATGCCGTTCAGGTTGCTGTTCGCGCAAAAACCGAGGTCGCCGCTCCGGTAAAGCCGGAAGAGATCAAAGCCGCCGTGGAAGGCGCCAACGCCTTCGCCTTTGGCCTGTACGGCAAGCTGCGAGGCGAGAAAGGCAATCTCTTCTTCTCGCCGTTCAGTATCGGCGCAGCCATGACGCAAGTGATGGCCGGAGCAAAGGGCCATACAGCCGTCGAGATCGCCAATGTCCTGCATGCGCCCGTCGGACAGGCGCTGGAACACATGGAAGCGTTCGTAAACCAGGACTCGGTTCATCCCGCCTTCGGCGCGCTGCTCCGCATGCTCGACGGCGCCGGCAAAAAACGCTCCTATCGGCTCAGCATCGCCAACAGCTTGTGGATGCAGGAGGACCTGCCCTTCGAAGCGGACTTCGTCGCGTGCCTGAAGGAGAACTACGCTTCGGGCTTGCAGGCCGTGGACTTTAAGAAAGATCCCGAGGCCGCGCGCAAGCGCATCAACGCGTGGGTCGAGGAGAAAACGCGGAAGAAGATCACCGACATCCTGGCGCCCGACAGCATCAAGCAGGATGCGAAGCTGGCGGTTGCCAACGCGATCTACTTCAAGAGCGCCTGGAAGCATCGTTTTCCTCCAGGCATGACGGCGAATGCGGACTTTACCCTCATGGATGGGACGAAGGTGAAAGTGCCGATGATGACGCAGCGCGAGCACTTCAAGTATGGCCACGTGGTGATGGCACGTCTGCACGTGGTTGAAGACGGCTTCGATGCGCTGGAAATGCCCTACACCGACAACGAACTCAGCATGCTCGTCCTGGTTCCGTTCGGCGACATGGGCGCCGAGGCGCTGACCCGCGATATGGAGGACGCGGTTGCCTCCGGGAAACTCGACGAGATCCTTAAGGACATGAAGTCCGAAGAGGTGAGCGTCTTCCTGCCGCGCTTCAAGATGACCTGGAGCGCGGATCTCAAGGACACGCTGATCGCCATGGGCATGAAGGACGCGTTCACGCCCGGCAAGGCGAACTTCTCGGGCATGACGAAGCGCGCCGAGCTTTCGCTCGGCCTGGTGGCCCACAAAGCGTTCGTGGAAGTGAACGAAGAAGGCACCGAGGCCGCCGCGGCCACAGTCGCCGTAGGCGAAGAAAAAGGGGAGTCGGTCAAGCCCAAGGAATTCCACGCCGACCGGCCCTTCGTCTTCCTGATCCGCGAGAACGCCACCGGCGCGATCCTCTTCATGGGCCGCGTCGCGGATCCGCGGGAACAGCAGTAACGGCGAGAACGGAAGTAACAGAAGTGAACAGTGAACAGAAACAAAACGGCCATCCGCTTGGATGGCCGTTTTGTTCCAGGTACTCCTGTTACTGACCACTTCCGTTCCTGATTACTTCAGTCGCCATTACTGGCCGCCCTACAGCTCCTCATGCACCCGCATCTCGAGCTTCAGGATCTCGTCGGCGCCGAAGCGGATCTCGTGGGTCTTCTTCGAGACGTCGTCGATTACCAGCGTCTGGACGGACTTGCCGTCCACCAGCGTGCCGTTGGGGCTGAGGTTCTTGATCTCGATGGAGCCCAGGTTGTACATCGTGATCTCAAAATGCTTTGAGCTCACCGTTTTGGCCGACTCGTCGTCCTCGCGCTTCTTCTCGTCCAGGCCGCGGTATTTCTGCGTGCGGCGCAGGCTGAAGTCCGCGGTGCGGCTGCGGCCGACGGAGACCGTCTTGCCGTACTCGAGCGCGAACGATTCACCCTGGAAATGTCCCGCGACACCCACAAGGGTTGGAATCTTCTGCATGACCGGTAGCCCCGCCGAGACGCCCAGGCTCATGAATATAGCTCCTTTCTCTAAGATGAAAAGGTCCGAGGATGAAGAGTCGTGCCTAGGGCTGGAAGGGATTGACGGCGGGATTGGAATCGGGATCGCTGTTGAAGGCGCCGGGCCGGGGCCCGGGGAAGTCCGTCGGCTTGGGGTTTTCCTTCTCGAAGATCGCCATCGCGACCTTCATGCGGTCGGCCTCGGTGATCTCCTGGCCGTCCGGCGGCAGGACGTTCGTATCGGCGCCCATGCGCGTGAGCGCGAGCAGCAGTTCCGTCCGCTCGGTGTCGGCGGCCTCCTTGGAGGGCTTGTCGGTGATGTAGAGCGCGCCCTCGTGAATCTCGATGTGGGTATCCGTAAGCTTCGTCATCCACTTGAGGACGTTCGCGGCGTCCATCGACTTCACGTTTAGCGAGACCCGCGGCTTCAGTTCGCGGACCTTCGGGCTGATCACGATGTTGATGTTCGTCATCGAGCTCACCAGTTCGAGGGCCTCGCAGAAGTCGTCGTCGACGAGTTCCAGCGTGAGCTTGCGGTCGAGCCCCGCGAGCATGCGCTCTTCCCAGGTGGCCGCGTTCGTGGCGAAGCTCTGCGGCCGGTCGCCGATGTACGGGTTCCTGGCGATCCCGGCGAGTTCCGCCGCGGGCGCGGGCTTATCCTGCTTTGCCGCGACCTCCGCCTTGGGCGTCTCGGCAGCCTTGGCATTCCCTGCCGCGATGGCCGCGTCGCGCGCCTTCGCCGCATCGTCATCTTTAGAAGGATTCACGCGGGCGAGGATCGCGGCGCGTTCCTGCGCCGTCAGGTTGGTGCGCAGTTCGACGATCTGATCTTTGGTGAAGGTCTTGTCGCCGACGTAGGTGCGGATGACGACTTCCTGCTCGGTCTCTTTAAGGATAATGCCGCGCACGACGCCGTCGCGATGGACCAGCACGGCGATCGCCGCGTCGTCCTCGAGCGCCGAGGCGCCACTCGAAAGAGCGAGCGCCAAGCCCGCGGCCGCCAGCGTCGTTTTCAGCATCGTCATCGGCTGTCCTCCCGTGCACCTCGCATAATCTTGACGAGGCTCCGGGCGCTTTGTGACTCCCAAATCGATATATTCTGTACGGCTTAGCGCCGGTTCCAAGTCTTTTGTTTCAAGAACTTTGCTGCACCGCCAAGGCCCGCTCCGCGGCCTTTGTCCCCGCCAGATAGCCCGTGCTGAAGGCCGCCTGGAGATTGAAGCCGCCGCAGCGGCCGGTCAGGTCGAGGATCTCGCCGGCGAAGAAGAGCCCCGGCGCCAGGCGCGATTCGAGCGTGGTGGGCTCGATCTGGTCCCACGCCACGCCACCGTCGGTCACCTCGCCGTACTCCATCCCGCGCGTGCCGGTGACGGTTAATTCCGTGCCTTTAAAGAAACCCACCAGACGCAGGCGCGCGGCCTTGGTGAGGCGTCCCGCAGGGACTCGGCCCTCTTCGCCCAGTGCAGTCTCGAAATGATCGAGCATCCGCGCGGTCATCAGGCCCTCGAGCGCGCGCGCCACCGCACGCTGCGGCGCGGCTTTGAAGCGCTCGAGCAGGAACCGATCGAACTCCTCGCGCGGCTTATCGGGGAAGAAGTCCAGCACCAGGCGCGCGCGCGGAACGCCCGAGCGCACGAACGTGTTGGACGTATCGATGATCGCCGGGCCCGAGATGCCGAAGTGCGTGAAGAGGATCTCCGCGCGCTCCACGCCGAGCGGCTTCTTCGAATCCTCCGGGGACCAGAGGACGGCTTCCGCGTCTTCCCAGGCGATTCCCGAGAGCTTGCGCGGCCATTCTTCCTGAAGGGACAGGCCCACGAGCGCGGGCCGCAGCGGCGTGACCGCGTGGCCGAAGGACTTGGCCCAGCCGTAGCCGTCTCCGGTCGAACCCGTCGCGGTGTAGCTCATGCCGCCCGTGCAGACGATCACGGTTCGCGCGAGGTGTTCTTCCAGAGCGCTTGAAGGTTGTGCGGGGCGTGCGCCGCCGCGCGCGGGCTCGGGCGAAGCGCGGTCGATCTTCAGGACGAATAGGTTTCGCGCGGCGTCGCGCTCGAGGCTCACGATCCGCGCGCCGGTGACCAGCGCGCCCCCGGCCGCGCGGAACTCACCCGCAAGCGCCTGGACCACGTCCGCGCCGCGCCCGCTCTTGGTATAGAGCCGGTAGTTGCGCTCGAGCTGGCCGTCGACGCCGTAGCGCGCGAGCAGCGCCTGGAGGTCCGCGTTGGAGAGCAGCTTCAGCGCGTGGCCCAGGTACTTCGCGTGCTCGTCGCCGAAGAGCTTCACGAAGCGGCGCGGGTCGAGCGTATTCGAGAAGTTGCAGCGCCCGCCGCCGGAGATCGCGACCTTTTTCGCCGGCGTCTTCATGCGCTCGTAGAGGACGGTCTTCGCGCCCGCCTTCGCTGCGGCGATGCCGGCCAACAGGCCCGCCCCGCCCGCGCCGATCACGGCCACGCCCACGACGGCCTCTTCCGCTGAGGAACCCATGCGCGGGATTCTCGCGGCGCGGCCGGTTTTTCCAAGTGCGTACGCGAAGGCTCGGTTTAGCATAGGGCCGAACTGGGTTTACACGAACTTCCGCGCCAAGCCCCTCCGTCTGTATTCCGCTTGCACAAACGTGTGAGCAACGTATATTCGGCATTCGTACTTTTCATTCCGGATACCCACACTAAAGAGGAGGCGCGTCCGCCATGGGGTTCAACGGTCTCGGCATGCATCTGGGCAATCTCTCGCGGCTGAGTTCGGCCAAGACGCGCTCGATCAGCGCCGAGAACTACAAGGGCGAGAAGGGCAAGGCCGGGATGGCCACGAAAGGCACGGGCGAGAAGTGCGCCCGCGACCTCGGCCGCGGCTGGAAGGTCTCCCCTTCGGTGAAGGTCGGCGCCGGCAAGACGTTCACCGTCGCGGAGATCAAAGGTCCCGGCGCGCTCCAGCAGATCTGGATGACGCCCTCCGGCAACTGGCGCTACTGGGTGCTGCGCTTCTATTGGGACGGCGAGAAGACGCCCTCGGTCGAGTGCCCCATGGGCGACTTCTTCTGCATGGGCTGGGGCAAGTATGCGCAGGTCAGCGCGCTGCCGGTGAACGTGAACCCGGGCAGCGCCTTCAACTGCTTCTGGGAGATGCCCTTCCGCAAGTCCGCGAAGATCACCGTCGAGAACATCGCCGACGACGAGCAGACTCTTTATTACCAGGTCAACTACACGCTCACCGACGTGCCCGACGACGCGGCGTACTTCCACGCGCAGTTCCGGCGCTCCAATCCGCTGCCCTACAAGCAGGACCACGTGCTGCTCGACGGCGTGAAGGGCTGGGGCCAGTACGTCGGCACGTATCTCGCGTGGCAGGTGAACAACAACGGCTGGTGGGGCGAAGGCGAGATCAAGTTCTTCATGGACGGCGACAAGCAGTGGCCGACGATCTGCGGCACCGGCACCGAGGACTATTTTCTCGGGTCGTACAACTTCGAGTACCCGCGCGGCAACCCCGGCCAGCGCCAGTATGGCGTCTTCACGACGCCGTACGTCGGCCTCTGCCAGGTGCTCAAGCAGGACGACATGTACGCCTGCAACCAGCGCTTCGGGCTCTACCGCTTCCATGTGATGGATCCGGTCCGCTTCGAGCAGGACCTGAAGGTCACGATCCAGGCATTGGGCTGGCGCTCCGGCGGCCGTTACCTGCCGCTGCAGGACGACATCGGCTCGACCGTCTTCTGGTACCAGACCGAGCCGCACGCACCTTTCCCGAAACTGCCGGACCGTGACGGGCTAGAGGTCATCTGAGGCTTTTTTCGCCGCAGAGGCGCGGAAACGCAGAGAACGGCAACGGCTTGTCGACGAAGGGCACGAAGGAACACGAAGAACCTACGGGGCAGTTCCTTCTTCGTGCGCCTTCGTGCTCTTCGTGGATACATGCCGTCCTCTGCGCCTCAGCAGTGAATACGGCCCCCGCTTTCCGACATGTATTCTTGGACCGCGGCCCTACCTTCACGCGGACCGGAAAGAGGCGGCTCATGTTGAAAATACGCAAAGCATCCGAGCGCGGCCATTTCAACCACGGCTGGCTCGATACCTACCACTCCTTCTCCTTCGGCGGCTACCACGACCCCGCGCACATGGGCTTCCGCGCGCTGCGGGTGATCAACGAGGATCAAGTTGCCCCGGGCGAAGGGTTTGGCATGCACCCGCACAACGATATGGAGATCGTCACGCTGGTCTTGAGCGGCGCGCTTGAACACAAGGACAGCATGGGCAACGGCGAAGTGCTGAAGCCCGGCGAGTTGCAGCGCATGAGCGCCGGGACGGGGATACTGCACAGCGAGTTCAATCCGTCAAAGAGCGAGCCCGTGCATCTGTACCAGATCTGGATCAAGCCGGACCGCAAGGGCCTGCCGCCCTCGTACGAGCAGAAGGCATTCGATCCGGCGCAGCGCAAGAACCGCCTGCAACTCGTGGCCGCACGCGGGGGACCGGATGGAGCGCTCGCGATCAACCAGGACGCGCAGCTCTACCTGGGCGCGCTCGACAAGGGCTCGGCGGCAACCCACAAGCTGGAGTCGGGCCGCCACGCTTGGCTACAGGTACTGAAGGGTTCTGTGGAAGTCGGCGGCGAGACCTTAAGCGCCGGCGACGCGGCGGGCATCAGCGAGCAGCGCGAGGTTGAACTGAAAGCGCGCGACGCCGCCGAAATCCTGCTCTTCGATCTGTCGTAAGCCTGCCGGCGGTAAACCCTACAAACCCTACACTCCAGCGCCGACGGGCGCATAGATACCGAGTTGCCGCGCGTACTCGAAGGCGCGGTGCAGGCATTCCACTTTGCAGTCGCGCTGGAGATGGTTCTCGGGGCAGAGGATGAAGCGCCCGCCCGGCTTGAAGATCTCCATCTTCAGGCGGATCTCCTCTTCGGTCTTCTCGACCGACTTCTGCATCGGGGTCTTGACGTCCAGCGCGCCCATAAAGGTCACGCGGTCGCCCCAGCGGCGCTTCATCTCGCGGTGGTCGTTGCCGACGTTGGACTCGCACGAATGGATCGCGTCCGCGCCGGAATCGATCCAGTGCTCGACAAACTTCATGATGTTGCCGTCGCTGTGGAACATGACCTTCGCGTTCGGCGCGAGTTCCTTGATGCGCTGGATGATCTCCTGGTAGTGCTGCATGTAGAACTCGACGTAGGTCTCGGCGCTGACCATCGACATGAACGTGCCCGCGTAGTCGTCGCCGCTCAGCTCGACCAGGTCCACGTCCTTGCCGCACTCGCCGAGGTAGATCTCATAGATCGCGAGGAAGAATTCCTTGAGGCGCTCCGCGCAGCGGTGCACGATCTGCGGGTTGAGCGCGATCGCCATGAACGTGTTCTCGTGGCCGATCAGGTGGCAGGTCTGTTCGAAGAGCCCGAAGCTGTTGATCGCGCGCGCGCCGAGGGCATGGTTGGGATAGTGCTTCTTGAGGAATGCCAGGCGCTCGCGGAGTTCGTCCACGCGCACGAGCTGCTTTGGGTCGGGGAAGCGATAATGCTCGATCGGGTCGAGCGAGAACTCCTCGACGTTCTCGGTCTCCTGCTTGATCGGGAAGCGGCCCGGCACCACCTGGACCTGGTAACCCGTGGCGCGGAAGCCGACGCCGTAAAGGTCCTCGCCGTCGATGTCCTCGCCGCTGTCGGGCTTGAACGTGCGGAAGTTCGGGCTGTTCACGTCCGTCGCGCCGGACCAGACGTAGCGGATATCGGTGCCGAACTTATCGTTGATGCGGTCGTCGTAGAAATTGACCGTGTGGCCCTTGTTCTTGCGGAAGTTGTACTGCGCGTCGTCGCGCGGCAGGCCGTAATACTCGAGGATGCGCCAGTAAAGGATGTCGTGCGGGCCGCACTGGCTGCCCCAAAAGGAGAGCGGCACACGGTCGGGGATCTCGCCCGCCAGCGTCGCGCGCACCCGGTCACGAGAGGTCCATTCGGTTCCCATTTCCGCGCCCTCCTTGGGTCATACAAGTGGGCTTATAACAGCACTCTTAAAAGATACAAGTATCATATAAGTAAAAACTAACTTTGCGCAAATGCTTGCAGGACAAGGCCCTGCCGCAAAGCGTCACCAAATTTTGCGCGCGCACGGAAACGCATACCTGTTCTTGGAACGCTTACCGCTTCAAGGTAGCATTCATGCTTTACAAGCAACGCCGGCCAAGAGAACGCACACCCGGGAGTCCGCCATAGATGAGCGATCTGGTCCTACTTCAAGGGCAGCCGTCCGAGCGCGGCGAAGCCATGGGCCGCGCACAGGCGGACATGCTTAAGCGGACCATTGAAGAATTCCGCAAACGCTGCGCATCCGGCGGCTTGGCGGCCGCGGACCTCCCCGACCGCGCGCGGCAGCTCACCACCTTGGTCAACTCGCTCGTGCCGGAATGGATCATCGAGGCTCGCGCGGCTGCTGCGGGCGCGGGCGTGCCGGTCGCGACGTTCCTCGGCATGAGTTCCACGCCGGACGTGATGCACGAACAGCTCGGCGGACCGCTGGGCGAAGGCAGCACCGCCTTCGCGGCCGTAGGCCACACCTGCCTCGGCGCGCGCGCGGTGGTGCACTTCAACCGCGACGGCCGCCGGACGCCGCAGTTCGCGCTCTCCCGCGCGGCCTCGCCGGGCACGCTCGCGTATGTGGGCCTGAGCGGCGGCGCGGAACTGGGCGTGCACGCCTTCGTCAACGAGAGCGGCCTGGCGGGCTGCTGGCTGGCCGGGCCGACCGTGCGCGATCCCGGGAGCGGGCTGCGCCCGCAGGTCGTCCTGCGCGCGCTGGCCGAACGCTCCGTCAACTGCCAGCAGGCGCTCGGCTATTTTGCAGAGCTGCAGAGCCGCTATGGGCTCTACACGCCCGGCGACCGCGGCGTCACCTATCTGCTCGCGGATGCCGCGGGCGAGATGATCCAGATCGAGGCGCGCTCGCTGCGCTTCGTCCAAGGCGTGCTGCGCGAAGGCGTGGCCGCCATCGCGAACCAGTTTCAGCTTCCCGATTCGCCCGGCGGACCGCAGGCGCGGGACGTCGCCCGCCAGCGCAGCCTGCGCGAACACGCGCTCTCCGCGCCGCTCGACGCCGTCCGTGCCGTCGCCTGCGCGCGCCTAACCGAAGCGCCCGGCGACCGCGGCGTCTGCAACGAGCACACCGTCGCGGGTTTCACCGCCGTCCTGGGTTCGCAGGGCTGCCCCGGCTGGGCGGTGGTCTCGCTCGGTTCCCCCGGCTGCGTGCAGCCAGTGGCGCTCTTTCCGGGCACCGGCGTCCCGTCACCGATGCTGGACGGCAGCGCCTGGTCCGCCGCCGAGAACATCTATGCGAAGTTCGGCGCCAAAGGCGTACCCGCCGCGCGCCACGAGCACGTGGACCGCGAACTCGCCAAGGCTCTCGCGCCGCTCGGAGCCGGACCGGTCGACGAACCCGCGCGCGCTGCGCTGGTGGACCGCTGCTACAAGCTCCTGATCGATTTCATGGACGATGCGCAAGCGCCGTAACGGCAAGTTTTCTGGTTCGCTGGTTTTCTGATTCGCTGGCTCTTTGGTTCTTGGTTCTTCCGTTTTGGATCTTTTTTTTTGGAGGCCTCGAATGTCTCGTTTTCCCGTGAAGTCCGGACAGCTCTTTCTCTGCATTGGCGACTCGATCACCGACTGCGGGCGCCGCAACAATCTAGCGCCGTACGGCGACGGCTACGTGAGCCTCCTGCGCGAGCTTGTCATTGCGCGGCACCCGGAACTCGCGATCCGCTGGCTCAACCGCGGCATCGGCGGGAACACGGTCGTCGACCTGAAGAACCGCTGGGACGACGACGTGCTCCGCGAGCAGCCCGACTGGCTCTCGATCAAGATCGGCATCAACGACCTGCACCGCACGAAGGACAACCAGCCCACCGCCGTGCCACCGGACACGTTCCGCTCCGCGTACCGCGATATCCTGGACCGCTCCAAGCGCGCGGGCATCCGCAACATCGTGCTCCTCGATCCGTTCTATATGAGCGCCGACACGCACGGCGATTCCCACCGCGCAACGGTGCTGAAGATGCTGCCCGACTACATCGGCATCGTTCACGAGATGGCCAAGGCGTACAAGACGCGGCACGTGGCCACGCAGGCGCTTTTCGAGCGGCAGATGAAGTACCGCGCGCCGAACGATTTCGCGCCCGAGCCCGTGCATCCGTACCGCCTGGGCCATGTCGTGATGGCGAACGCCCTGTACGAGGCCGTCTGCGGCTGACCGCATGGCCGCGCGCATCGCCGTCGTCGTCGATACCTTTCCGCGCTGGAGCGAACGCTTCATCGCGCGCGAACTCAACGAACTGCTCCGCCGCGGCGTGGACCTCACCGTCTTCGCCATGCGCAAGGGCACGCTGCCGCCGGGGGATGATCCCGAGTGGCAGCCGCTGCTCGAGCGCCTGCGCGTCCTGCCGTCGGTCCCTTCGCCCAAAACGATGGCCTCGGCGCTGAAGGCCGTGCCGAACTTGCGCCGCAAGGAAGCGCGCGGCCGGCTCCTGGATGTCCAGCGCGAACTCGGGCCCGCGGGCGTGGTGCGCGCGGCGCCGGGGCACGTGCTCGGCGCGTGGTGCCTTGAAGGAAAATTCACGCACATCTACGCGCACTTCGCGAGCTGGCCGTCCACGCTCGGCTGGCTGGCCGCGCACGACGCCGGCATACCCTTGCTCATCAGCGTGCACGCGCGCGATCTCTTCGTCGAAGCGCAAGTGCTCGAGGCGAAGATCCGCGACGCGCGCGCAGTTTTCGCGTGCTCAAAGATGGCCTTCGATCGCGTGCGGCAGGTTCCGGGCGGCGGTGCGAAGGCCGTGCTCATGCCGCACGGCCTGCCGCTGGAACTGTTCGAATTCACCGACCCGGCGGCCCGGCTCGGCAAGAAGAACGCGCGGGCGGAACTCCTTGCCGCGGGACGCTTCGTGCCGAAGAAAGGCTTCGGCGATCTGCTCGACGCCCTCGCCCACCCCGAACTCGCCAAGCGCAACCTGACGCTCACGCTGCTGGGCGACGGCCCCGAACGCAAAGCGCTGGACCGCGAGGTCGCGCGACGCGGCCTGCAGGACCGCGTCCAGCTCCGTCCGCCCGAGTCCGGCCCGAACCTGCGCAGGTTGCTCGCGAGCGCCTCCGTCTTTGTCGCGCCGTACCGCGCCGCGGACGACGGCGACCGCGACGGCATCCCGAACGTGGTGCTTGAAGCCTTCGCTTGCGGCACGCCCGTGGCCGGCACAGATGCGGGCGGCCTGCCGGAGATCTTGGACGATGCCACCGGCCGCGCGGCGGCCTCGGGCGATGCGCATGCGCTGGCAAAAGCAATCGCGGAGACGCTCGACGATCCGAATGGAGCGTCGGCGCGCGCCAAGGCCGCGCGGGCGCGGGTCGAAGAACGCCACGACATCCGCAAGAGCATCGAGCCGCTGGCGAAGGCGCTATCGGTATAAATTCCCAAGTGCGTTATAGCCGCCAAGGACGCTAAGCGCGGATCAAATCGAGGAGTTGAAGTTCTTAGCGCACTTGGCGACAAAGCATATCCGGAAAACCCGCGTTACTTCTTCTCCCAGCGCACATCGTCGAGCAGCAGGAAACTGTCCGCGCCCTTGGCGCGCCCGCCGAACTCCACGTGCTGGCCCTCGCCGTGCGCGCCGATCTCTTCGGAAGTCATCGTCGCCCAGGCCCATTGGTCCTGGACCAGTCCATTGATATTCTTACGCGGACGCGCCTCCGGAACTCCGAAGAGGACCTCCAGGTTCTCGAGATTGTGAGCGTAATACCGGAACTTGATCCGGAAGCCTTCCGCCGCGGTCCGCCCGGGACGATACCCCCGGCACTCGTTCCTCGCGCCTCCCGGTGAAAGTTTCACACACTTTCGTCCCTTGAACGTGCCCTGCTCCAGCGGCGACCCGTCGCCCTGGAACTCCTGCGTGTCGCTCTCGAAATCGAACGGACCGCGGTCGGTCTGCCAGCCGGCGGAGGACGGTTCGTCCGCGTCGTGAAAGTCGGGCGCGGGACCGGCCTCGGCGGCCTCCTTCTTCTTCTCGGGTTCGGGCGGCTTCGGCGGTTCCTTCAGATCGTTCATCAGCTTGCGCGCGCGCACCGAGACCATCGTGTCGCCGTACTTCGCGAGGAACGCGTCGATGCGCTTAAGCTTTGCGTCCTTGTCATCCGCGCCCACGCCCTCGAAGCGGACCAGCACGTCGAAGGCGTCGCCCGCGAGTTTCTCGGGGTCGGCGTCCGAAGTCTTGCCGCCGGGGTCCATGACGCGGCCAGGATCGGGGTTGGTCGAGCCGGGGCGCGGTTCGGTCTTGACCGGCGTATCGTTCTTCGCCGGAATGATGTGCGGCGCCGCGCTCTTGCCGTGCGTCTCATCGCCGCTCTTGCCCGAGCCCTTGCCGGCCTTGGATTCCGTTGCGGGATGATCGCCGCCGCGTCCCAGCAGCACAAAGGCCAAGATCAGCAACACCACGCCCCCGCCGATGCCGGCGACGAAAAGCGTGTTCTTGGATTCAGGCTCCGCCGTTCCGCTCACGCCGCCGCTGCCGGGACGTTTGGCCACGCCGCCACGGGCAGACGCGCCGGCCTTTGCGACGGCAAGGCCGCCGGAGGCTTCCTTTAGTCCTGCTACGCGGATATTAACGGTCGAGCCTTGCGCTTTCAGGTTGCCGCTTTGCGTAACGGGATGGCTCGCCGCGGAGGCCACTTTCTCAGGTGCGGGCTGGCAGGCGGCGCAGAAGACCTTCTCTTCGACACGCACGGCCGCGCCGTCGGAAAGGTCCTTTTCCGGAACGCGCTTCCCGCACTTATCGCAGTACAGAATCTGCATCGTTGCTCCCACCCTAAAGTATATGCAGGAAGGAAGATCGAGGAATTATAAAAGGTGGACAATCGGCGGATGACGCTCAATAGAATCCGTGGGCGTAAGCAATGCGTGACGTGCAAACCAAACAACCGGTTTGTTCGTAGTATGGGCATGGAAGCAGAATGGTGGATCATGCTTGGCGGAGGTTCGGCAGGAATCGGAGGATTGTACCTCCGCGACTACTTTGTTTCTCGCAGCCGCCGCGGACTCCCCTTCTTGCCCACATGGACCAAGTTCCTGATTTGGATGCCATCCCTATTCCTATGCTTTTTTTTAGTCGCTTCCATCTTCTCCAGTCTTTTCCTTTGCGCGGGTAGTCGTACGTGTGCAAGGAGAACGGCATCCGCGAGCAACCTGAGCCAGATCGGGAAAGCCCTCCTCATGTACGCGGATGCCAACGACGGAAAATTCCCAAGCGGCTTTGGATCTCCAGCGAACGACTTGTTCCAACTCTATCCAAGCTTCGCCAACGACCCCAGGGTCTACCTCAACCCTCGCGCGAATAAGGCCGTGCCTGCGGTTCCTGTCATGGCTTCGGGAACGGTCGCTTCCGAATGGTTGAACGCGCTCGACTACACCTATCTCCCAGGAGTCGATCCCATGGATGGAACGCGCATCCTCGCTTACGAACGCATCCCGATTGCAGGCGGACGGAACGTGCTTGTAGTGGCTGGAAGCGTGGAATTTATGGACGAAGCGAGCTTTCAAAAGGCGCTGAAGCAGCAACTTGCTGAGGAAGCCTCGCGCCCCTAGGGCTTCAACTTCCCTTCCATCCTTCTTACGCCGATATACCCCAGCGTTACCGCCATCCCCACGAGCACGAACGGACACGCCCAGGCCCAGGGCACGGACGAATGCTCCGGCCCGGAGACCACGAGCCGGAAGGTCTCGATTACGTGGAACATCGGCAGGGCGTACGCGATGTAGGCGAGATTTGCGGGCAGCTCCTGGACGGGGAACATCAGCCCCGAGAAGAACGTCAGCGGCGTCAGCACCACGGTGAAGTAGTACTGAAAATGGTTGATGCTGTTCACGAAGGACGTCACGAAGAAGCTCAGGCCCGCGAAGGCCACGGACGTGACGAAGCCGACGGCCGGGATCAGTACCGCCGCGGGCGAGTGCACTTTTCCAAAGAGGAAAAGCACGAGGCCGACGAGACTCGAGAAGAGCATCCCTTTCGTGCCGCACCAGAGAAGTTCGCCTAGAAAGATATCGCGGCGTGTGAGCGGCGTCGCGAGCATGCCGTGGTAGGTCTTCTGGTACATGTAGCGTATAAACGTTCCGTAACTGGCCTCGAAGGCCGCCGTGTACAGCGAGGTCATGGCCAGGATGCCGGGGGCCATAAAGGAGGCGTAATCGAGGCCGCCGTTGAAGGTCTGCTTGATGTAATTCCCGACGCCCAGGCCCACCGCGAGCATGAGAAAGAGCGGTTCGAAGATGGCCGGGGTGGCGTTGGCGAAGAAGAAGTTCGAGTAGACCCGGAAATGGCGAAACCAGACCGCGTAGACGCGCTTGAAGCCCGCAGGCGCGCGCGGCGCAGCGCCGGCCTCTTCCTGCGCCGCAATCGCAGCGGGCGCCGCGGCGTCACTCAGCTCTTCACTCATCCAGCGTCCTCCCGGTCAGCTTGAGGAAGACGTCTTCCAGCGAGGCCGCGCGCACGGGCGAACCCTGGAGCCGGGATGCGGTAGCCCAGCCGCGCAGGGTCTCTTCGGAGTCGTGGAAGACGAAGGCCCGGTCGCCGTGCCGTTCGATGGCCGACTTCGCCGCGATCGCGTCCAGCGCCGCGCCGTCCTTGTGCGCGTCGAATTCGAGCACGAAGCGCGGCAGGTGCTTCGCGATCAGCCCGCTTGGCGGCCCTTCGACCACCAGCTTGCCCTTATGCAGGATGCCGACCAGGTCCGCGAGCTGCTCGGCTTCTTCCATGTAATGCGTCGTGAGCAGGACCGTCATGCCCTTGGCCTTCAGCGCGCGGAGCGTGGCCCAGATTGCGTGGCGCACCTGCGGGTCGAGCCCGGTGGTGGGCTCGTCGAGGATGAGCAGTTCGGGTTCGTTGAGCAGCGCGCGGGCGATCATGAGACGCCGCCGCATCCCGCCGCTCAGCGCCTGGATGGGCATCTGCTCGCGGCCTTCAAGCTGCACGAACTTGAGCATCTCGCGGATCTTCCGCTCGTAGGCTTCGCCGCGCCGGCCGAAGAAGAGCCCGTAGATCTGGAGGTTGCGCAGGACGTTCAGGTCCTCGTCGAAGACCTCGTCCTGCATCACGACGCCCAGGCGCGCCTTCACTTCCGATTGTTCGCGCCAGGGATCGCGCCCGAGGACGGTCAGCTTTCCGGCGTCGCCGCGGCTCACCGCGCCGATCATCCGCGAGAGCGTCGTCTTGCCCGCGCCGTTGGGACCGAGGAGCGCGTAGCAGATCCCGCGCGGGATGGAAAGGCTCACTCCGTCCACCGCGGCCAGGGCGCCGAAACGCTTGACGAGGTTCTCGATCTCGATCGCCGGAGGTCCGGAAGGCTTGAAATCCAGAGGTACGCGCGCCGTCTCGCTCATGCCGCAACACGTCCCATGGTTTTCCGGGCTCCGGGGGGTGTAGCACCGCCGTTCCGGCGTAGGTCGCGGAAGTCCGCCGGTGCTCCGGCAAGCCCGCCCGCAAGGCCAGTGGCGAGACGCCGCTGCTACGCACCGAAAGTCCCAACAGGCGACCCCTATTGTACTTGAAATTGTCTTCCGCCTACTGTACGAATCACGAACTTTTCTCGCGGGGTGAACGCCGCCCCCCCATTCCGAGGCGGAGGACGTATGACCAAGACCAAGAAAAAACTCGCCGTCAAGAAGCCCACCAAGAAAGCGGGAAGCGTGAAGATAAAGCCCAAAGTGAAGGCCGCGCCCGAAGTGAAAGTCCGGAAGGTCGTCCGGGAGAAGCCGGAGGTGGAAGCCGCGCCGCCCCCCAAGCCGAAGCCGCCGACCAAGGAACTCCTCGAAGTCCGCGAACGCCTCATAGCCATGCTGGCCGACGTCCGCAACGGCATCAAGAACGAGGTCAAGGGCGCCAGCGAGCGCGACCTCGCGCACATCAACGATTCGTCCGATATCGCCAGCGACGCCGCCGAAGGCGACCTGAGCCTGCGCATCGCCGAGAGCGAAGGCGCGGAGGCCGAGGAGATCGAGAAGGCGATCGAGAAGATCGACAACGGCACCTACGGTTCGTGCGAGACCTGCAACAAGACCATCGGCGCCGAGCGCCTGCGCTTCCTGCCCTTCGCCACGCTCTGCATCAAGTGCCAGGAGCTCGCCGAGATCCGGCGCAAGGAAGACGGCGACGAGTTGGACGACCTGGCCAGCGGCGACGAGGGCGGCGACGAGAGCTGACCGCGGCATTCCGAGACGCCATACGGGCGGGCCCGCGGGTCCGCCCGTTTTATGGATCACCGCAAATAAAAAAGGCCGCCCGGAGGCGGCCTTTTTCATGCTCGAATCTTCAGCGGCTTGCGGTCTTATTTCTTCTCTTCCGTCTTGGCGGCTTCCGTCTTCGCTTCGGTCTTGTCGCCGGCGGCATGCGCCTGGCCGGGCACCTTCTTCGGGGCTTCGGGCGCGGCGGCTTTCTTTTCCGCGACCGGCCCGAGGTTGGCCGTCTTCTCGCGGAAGGAGACCAGGCGGTTGTCCTCGGTCACCGCGTAGAGCCGGAGCTGCTGGTCGGAGCGGCGCCAGGAGTTCGCGAACTCGATGTAGAAGCGCACGCCCTTGGACTCGCTCTTCCACTTCACCTTGCCGCTGTCCTTATCCACGCAGGCCGCCTGGCGGTAGCCCGAGAAACCGGTGGTCCGGCCGTAGCCCAGGTACACCCAGCGTTCGCTGGCGCCGATCGCACCGGCCGCGCCCGGCACCTTCCACGCGAACTCAAAGGACTCCGGCACGACCATGACGTCCTTCGGGCCGCCGCCCTTCGTGGGCGTGACGCGCAGGCCGTGCACGCCGTCGCTCTCGGTGCCCAGGCAGACCAGCGTGCGCTCGGAGGGCTCGTCCGAAAAGACCGTGCCCATGGGCAGCGCGCCGGAAGGATACGCCCACTTCTTCTTGAGCGTGAGGCGGTCGATGGCGTAGAGGCTGAAGTCGCGCGAGCCCACATAGGCCGTCGCCGAGGTCAAGGTCAGCGGCGTGACGGGTTCGCCTTGCATGGTGTACGGCTCGCGGCCCTCGCCGTCGCGGTTCACGGCGTAGACGTTCTTGTCGTCGGCCGTGTAATAGATCAGTTCGTCGTACATCACGGCCGGCACCGTGATCTTGCCGCGCGTCGACAGCGTCTTGTGCCAGGGATAGATGATGTCGAAGTCGGGCGCCGCGAAGGTCGCATCGCCGGCGCGGTCGCGGATGTAGGTCGTCACGCGGCCGCGCGTGTTGAGCGCGTGCAGCCGGCCGTCCCAGCCGCCGACGTAGAGCGCTTCGAGGTTCTGCCAATCCTTATTGTAGGTCTTCGGATAGGCGGCCGGATCGATCACCAGCGGCGTATCGCTCATCACGAAGTTCGGCAGCAGGCGCCAGCGGATCTCGCCCGAGCGCTTCTCGATGGCGACGAGGTAATTCTTCACGTTCACCACGACGTTGTTCGCGGAGACGCTCGGTTCGTAGCGCAACTCCTCTTCCTGGATCGAGCGCCACTGCTCCGTGCCGTCCTCGCGGCGCACCGCGATCAGGTAGTGCTTGTCGGTCTCGAGCAGGATCAGTTCGCCCTTCACCCAGCCCTTGACGATGTTGCCGGCCTCGGGCGCGACTGCCGGCGCGTACCAGTCCAGCTCCATGTTGAGGTCCGGCGGCATGACGACCTTCCGCCCCTCGATCTCGGACGTCTGAATCAAGTCCGTCTGTTCGCCCGCGCGCAGCGCCCCGCAGAACAGCGCCAGGGCCAGAGCCGCGCAACCGAGAAGCTTGGCGAAGGTCATCGTACGCTCCTTCCATTGGGCCGGCGCTGAGCCGGCGGTGTTACGTTCCACGCTGCTTCAGGACGCGCGTAAGATCGATGCCGTGCCGGATTTCGTACGCCCGCATCCGTTCGATCGCCGCGATGTCCCGCGAGATTTTCTGCGAGAGCTTGTACACGTACGGCGCGCCCACCAGCCGCGCCCGCAGATCCGCAAGCACTCGCTCCCACGACCCTTCGTACAGCGTATCCTTCAAGTCCAGCAGCACGCGCTCGTACGGTTCGAGGTGCGCGAGAAACGCTTCCGGAGGCAAATCCAAATGCGCTTCGTCTGGGCCGGGAACGGCAGCCCCCCCGTGGCTCAACACGCGCCTCCAAATTTTGCTTCTTAAGCTAAGTCAGGACAGTGTATTAGCGCCAAGCCCCATGTCAACCTGCGGAAATGGCGCTTTCGCGCCCGCGCCGGGCGGGCCAGTTGACCCAAAGGATCGCCGCCAGGATCAGCCCGCCGCCTATAAGCAGGTTCAGCCGCAGCACTTCCGCACCCAGCACGATGCTGAACAACGTCGCGAAGACCGGTTCGGTGCAGTAGATCACGCCCGCCGTCGAGGCCGGCAGCTTCGGCTGGTTCAAGTTCATCAGATGAAAGGCCGCGACGGTGCAGATCACGACCACGCTCGGCATGCCCCACCGAAAGGTCCAGTTGGAGCCCAGCGCGCGCAGGACGTCTTCGTGATAAAGGCTCACGCCTCCATCGAGCAGCGCGCCGAGGCCGAGCCCCACTACGCCCACCGTGGCGAACTGGATCAGCGAGAGCCTCTCGGCCTTGGCCTTCTGTCCGAAGTGGTCCAGAAAGAGCACCTGCGCCGTGAAGGCCATCGAGCCCAGGATGGTAAAGACCTCGCCGCAGAATGGAAACGGCGGATGCGCCGCAACGTCGCCGTCGCCGGTGCCCGCGAGCACGACCAGGCCCACCAGTGCCAGGGCCACGGCCGGCCACGTGCCCGCCGACGTCGCCTTGCGCTGCACCAACCGCTGGGCAATTGGGATAAAGACGACCACCAGCGAGGTCAGAAATCCGGAGATCGAGGGCAGCGTGTAGCGCAGTCCGGTGATCTGCAGAAAGAGGCCCGTCACGAAACAGAGCCCCGTCGCGATGCCGCCCACCACTTCCGTGCGGGTATGCCCGCGCTGCTTGAAAAGGCTTAAGCCAAGATAAAGCGCCGCGGCGAACCCGAAGCGCCAGCCGATGAACGTGGCCGTTACCGCCAGCTCGCCCGCGCCGGACGCGACCTTCTGCATCTCGGGCACCACCCACTTCATCGTGGGAAAGGACCAGCCCCAGCAGACATTGGCGAGGACCAGCAGCACGGCGGCTTGCGTGCGTTCGGAATTCCGGGCGCTTGCGTCCGACTCGTTCACGCGCCGCCGGCCTTCCCTAAGACAAAGGGCAGCAGGTCCGGCGTACGATCAAAGGCACAGTCGGCTTGGCTGCACGGCGCGGACCCTTCCGGACGCTTGTGGGCCGCGGCCCAGCCGGCATTCTTGGCCGCCACGATGTCGTATTCGATGCTGTCGCCCACATAAAGGAGGCGCTTGCCGGCGACGCCCGCCCTTTCCGCCGCGAGGTGGAAGATGCGCGCGTCCGGTTTCGCAAGCCGTTCGTCACCCGAATAGATGCGCGTGGGGAAAAACGAGAGCAGTCCGACGCCGTGAAACGCACGGTCCATGCTCCAACTTGGAACGGCCGTGTTGGCGATCAAGCCCATGGACACACCGGCATCGGCGAGCGCCTGCAACGTCTCGAGCGTGCCGGGAAAGAGCCAGCTCTTGTAACGCGGCCCGGCATACGCATCGGCCAGGCACGCCGCCTCTTCTGGACGCGCGGGAAGGCCGAGCTTCGGCAGCAGTTCCTGCATCACGTCGGCGAAGTGATAGGTGAGCTTTTTTGCGTGGCGTGCGCGCACTTCGCGAAACGTGGCGTCCAGCGCTTCGGCCACGCGGGCCGGGTCGCACGCATGGCCCAGGCCTTCCAGCGCCTTGACCACGCGCGTTGCCCCGCGTTGGTCGATCTCGGGGCGCGTCGTTCCCGGCTCGACCCCCGCGCTGGGTTCGAGTTGATACAGCGTCCCGCCAGAATCGAAGAAGACCGCATCAAATCGCATCGGCATCGCCGCCTTTCTCTTGGGTGCAGCGCCTATTCGAAGCTCGCCACGACGGGCAGATGGTCGCTCAGGTAGCGCCCGCCGCCGAGCGCCAACTCCGCCGGCTCCGGAACATGATAGGACCTTGCGCGCTTGAGCAGGGGCTCGCGCACCCAGACGTAGTCGATGCGCCGCGCGTGCTTGCGCGTATGCGTGTCGGTCTCGCCGTGGCCGAAGTGTACCGCGAGGTCGGCGTAGCCTTCGGCTTCCATCAGCCTCTGCACGCCGCCGCCGGGCGGTTCGTTGAAGTCGCCCGCGACCACATCCGGCCGCGGACCCGCGCCTAGCATCCCGCGCAGTTCCGCCAACCGGGATTGCGCGGCCTCGTCCTTCGAACTCTGGCGGCCCGAAGGCAGGTGGACGTTGGCGAGCGCGAGCCATTCGCCACTAGCCAACACCAGCCGCGCCTTGACCCAGAAGCGTTCGACGGGCGCTGCGGCCGCTCCGTCGTTCGCGGCGGCCTCGCCTTGTCCCCACAGCACCGCTCCGCCGTACTGCGCATACGTCCGGCCCGGGCGATACTGTCCTTCAAGTCCTAGCGCCACGGCGATCTCCGCGTACGCATCGTTCGATTGAACTTCTTGGAGACACAAAGCATTCGCGCCGTACTTGCGATACAGCTTCGCCAGCCCGGCGGCGATCTCGGCCCGCGGCGCGCCCGGGGCCGTGCCTTCGAACGGCATGCCCTGGAACCAGTAGGCGTTGTGGGTGATCAGGGTGAAGTTCACGGCGGCAAGATACGCGAAAGGGCGCGGTACGGCAATCGGCGCCGGCAAAGGCGGATGCGCTCGGGCGAACTTCCCGCCTTATGCAAACGAATCGCTCGGATTCGACGCGCACAGGCTCCTCATTTTTCTACGTTTTATTTACTAATAGACCCTGAATTTCAGGTCGAATGAATTCCACGCAGGGTGCATTGAAATTACGCTATTTCAGTCGCAAATGGCGACATTTTGTGAAATTTCCATAGGTATTCTTTTATTCGCCAATCTTTTTTTGACTGAAAAAGACGTAAATGATCGTATCCTAATTGGTGGGTAATATCCTATCGGCAGGAAGGGGAAATTGAATGTGCAGCATCCTGATCGTGGATCAATCCGAATCGGCGCACGCGCGTTTGGCCCGTTGCTTTCAGCCGAATCACTACCATATCGTCGATTGCAACTCGCCGGAGGAGGCCCTCGCACATATCGCGCAGGGCGAACGGTTCGATCTGCTCATCACCGATCTGCAGTTGCAGGGCACGAACGGTATCGAACTGTTCGAGCGCATGGCCGCGGCGCATCCCGCTGCGCCTGCGGTGATCTTCATTACTCCAAGCGACTTCGACAGCGATCTCGTCGCCGAAGTCCTGCGGCGTCCCGCCCCCGTGATCTTCAGGCCGGTGGATGCGTCGCGACTGCGCAAAGAGGTGAGCGCTTCCTTCTCGTGCTCAAAATAGCAGTCATGCTCGCCCTGACGCTCGGCGCAGACCTGCGTGTCCGGTCTACCGCTCGATTTCGACCGTCACCAACTCACCCGCACCCGCGCTCAAATCGCCGGTGAACGCCTGCGAGAGCAAGCCCACGACGTAAAGCGGCTTGAAGCGCGGGTCGGGGACATAGTTCATGCGCTTGATCTGTCCGTTGCGGATCGGCTCCAGCGGATAGGTGAACGACGCCTCGCGGCCCGGCGGCACGGCGTACGTCGCGCCGCACGGTCCGGCCCGCAGCGAGACACCTGCGCGCACTGCCGGGCTCTCGAGCGCTTCCATGTCCGCGACGCCGCGCGCCGCGCCGTCGAGTTCGAACGCGTAGGGGTGAAAGAGCGGCACCGGCACTTGGAGCAGCAGCTTGCGCACGCCGCAGGTCTCGTACGCATAGCGGATGCGCGCGCGGCGGTCGTCGAGCAGCTCGAGCTCGAAGCGAATGGTCCCGTGGAGGAACTCCAGCGTGAGCGCCGCGCCGCCGGGCCGCAATTCGGCCCGGCGCTTGAGCGGATGGTAGCAGCTCTTGACCGGATCGATGCCTTCGTGTCCCGGGCGCGGCAGGCCCGCCGAAGCGAACGGCGCCTGCTCGGTGCGCTCGCGGCCCGCGGCGTCGCGTTCGAACTCGTCCAGGTACGGCGCATGAAAGACGCCCGCTTGGCAGTCGACGTCCTGCCAGCCGGTGAGCACCACCGCGTTCGCCAGCGGCGCGTGGTTGCGCATGCGGTTCCCGCCGCCCGCCACCAGGCCCGCGTCCCGGTGGAAGAAGCTGAAGCCGCTCTGGCGCTCGGTGATGTACACGTTCGGAATGAAGCGCGGCACGTCGCTCTCAATGGCCGAGACCGCGGCGAACCACGCGCCTTTGCGCAGCGTGACCGCGCCGCCCGCGCCTTCCTGGCCGTGAATGACAAAGGAATCCGCATGGCCGTCGCGTTCCTGCGGGATCTCGGCCTCGGGGCCGTCTTCCATAAAGCGGTAGCCGTCGAGCATGAAGTCCGTACCGGCGAAGACGTACCACGAGAGCCCGAAGCCACAGGGGCGGTTCACGTCCAGTTGGCCGAGGCGGTCCGACGGCGCGCACTGGTTGCGCAGCAGACGCCGGCCTGCGGGCGTACGCGTGAGCGCGCTCGCGGCCATGGCGAACGACGAGAAGTACGGCTGCCGGCCGTCAAAGGTTTCGATCGGCACGCCGTCCGGATATGCCGCGCGCACGCAAAACGCGATGCCGCGCTCGAGCGCTGGGCGCACGCTCTCGTCTCCGCTGTTGCGTACATAGAGGTCCAAGCCGTGGAGATGAACGCGGTGGTAACTCGGCGACGGCCCCTGCCCGCGGTGCGCCTCGTCCCAATAGCCGTCGGTCGTCTGCATCTTGCATACCTGCTTCGCGAGCATCCGCGCCGCACTGAGCAGTTCGGGCCGGTCGAAGAGCCGCGCCGCCCGGGCGAGCACCGCCGCGCGCCAGACAAAATGGTTTGGCGCCGTCGCGATGTAGTTGTTCGTCTGTCCTTGCGCCTCGAAGTGCCGCCCGAGCGCCTCGCGCCAGCGCGCCTTGCGCTCCGCGCCCAGTTCCTCGCCGAGCCAGTCGTAGCATTCGAGCAGGTTGTAGGGAATCCATTCGCCGCCGAGCGTCCCGCCGTGCCGCCCGGGCTTCTCGGCGCTCACCATCGCGTCGCCCGCGCGAACGATCTTATCGAGCACGCTACCGTCGCCCAAGAGTTCGTTGCCGGGCGCCGCGTGCTTGTAGAAGTGCGCCAGCACGCGCAGGCAGTGCTGGTTCGCGGCGGCGCCTTCGCAGAAGCAGCCGCGCCGTTCGTCGAAGCATTCCAGAATGTACGGCACATTTCCGAGCATGCGCCGCAGGAACCAATCCCGGACCGCCTGCATGCTCACTTGATATCTCCGATCTTGTCCAGCTTCTCGCCCAGCATTTTGCGGACATCCTCCCAGACCTGTTCGTCCAAGGTCAGGCCCTTCCCCTCCGCCGTGAGCACTTTCGCCAGGCCCGCGTCGACCAGCTTCTGCTCGCCGGCCTTTTTCAGCAGCCAGAGGTACTCGTAGTCCTGCGCGCCGCGGCGGAAGTCCTTGGCCTTGAGGCTCGCCACGCATTCAAGCGGCAGGCCGGCGTCATAGCCGGGATAGAAGAGGCTCGTGCTGCCGTTCTGGAGGATGTCCTCCTTCCAGCGCTTGCCGCCGCGCTTGCGGCCTTCGTCGAACGTGAGCGAGGTGGGATTTTTCCAGACGTTCAGGTACTTCTCGGGGTTGCGGTCCATTTCCGCGCGCTGTTCTTTCGGCAGGTTGAACTTGTCCGTCCAGTAGACCGCGTGCCACATCTCGAAGCCTTCGAAGTTGAAACGCCAGCCGACCCACGGCCACGCGCGGTTGCCGTAAGGCAGGTCGTCCATGCACGGATTCGCCGGCGCACCGAACGATCCCGCGTACCAGACGCGCTGCCCGGCCTTGCGGCGTTCTTCCAGCGCGGGCAGGTCTTTCTCCGTCCAGCAACCGTCCCAGATATCCACGAAATCCTGGTACTCGGGATTCGGCGACGCGCCGGGAAGGAAGAACTTGATGCGCCCGTTGCTGGCCTCGCGCGTGAACTGCGCGATGCGTTTCACCAGCGGATACTGCGCGGGTTTGGGCTCGTCAAAGCCCGAGATCACGAACCGGTCCAGCCAGCCCTTTTTCTGAAAGTAGTCGGCCGCCACCTTCAGCCGCGCCTTCCATTCCGCCTCGCCGGCGTTCACGTCCATGCCCGTGCGCCAGAGGTACTGCGGCTGGCCTTTGCCGGGGCTCGCGGTGAAGGCCGAACCGTCGAGGTACTTGCCGTAGCGCTCGGCCCACTTTTCCCAGTCGGTCTCGCTTGCGCGCAGCGTGACGTCCGACGGGCAGTTCATGCGGTGGCGCTGCGCGAGCTTGAAGAAGTTCTCCTCGATCTTGAGCGCGTCCTCTGGCGACGGATTGCGGAAGCCCCAGCGGACGAACTCGGTCTCGTAATAGCACGTACTCTTGAAGTGCGACTCTTCCGGCAGCGTGAAGTTCCAGACCGTAAGCGTCAGGTCGAGTTTCTCGAGTTCCTTGCCGCCGGAGCTCAGCGTGAGCACACCGCGGTACTCGCCCGCGGGCGTGCCGTGGGGAATGTACAGGTCGCCGAAGAGAATCTCGGTCTGGCCCGGCGCCAGATCGAACGGCGCGCCGAACTTCTTCGCCTGCAACGGCACCAGCGGGTCGGGGTACTCCCCTACCCCGCGCCCGTGCACCTTGCCGTTGGTCTCCGAGGGCGTCTCGACCTTGGTGAACCACGCGCGGAAGAACTCAAGGTTCTTCGCTTCGAGCGCCGGCTTCCCCGAACCGGCGCCCGCGAGGTCGGCCGCCTGGATGTTCACGCCCCCGATGCTTCCTTCCTTGGAGCGCAGGAAGATCTGGAAGCCGAGGACCTCGTTGCGCGCGCCGCTGAGGCGGAGCTCCTTCTTTGCGGCAGCGTAGACCGCGCTCTTCTCGGGCCACGCTTCGTCGCGGCGCAGCTTCGGGCCGTCGCTATAAACCATCAACTCCAGGTTCGCATCCGAGGCCATCGCGGCGGATGCGAGCGCCAAAGTTCCCAGCACGAGCATCTTGATTGAATGCATCGCGTGCCCCCTTTGCCGTTGAACTCCCCCTTTTATTCACGGCCTACGCCGCCTGCTTGCCCGCGCGCAGGATCGGAAAGCGGTCGCCGTGCGGCTGGCCGGTGTCCTTCGTGATCACGTTCGAGACGTGGTACTGCGGCACGTAGGCGCGGCGCACGTCCTTGCTCACGTTCGGCCCGCTCTTATGCAGCATGAGCGAATTGAAGATCACGACCTGGCCGGGCTCGAGTTCCACCGGGATCGCGCCGCGCTCGTCCACGTCCACGGCGTCGAGCGAGAGTTCGTTGCGGACGTGCTTGAGCAAGCCGCGCTTGTGCGAGCCGGGAATGATCCAGACGCAGCCGTTGTCGACATAGGCGCGTCCGATCGCGGTCCAGCACGTGAGGTACTCCAACGGTTCGCACGGACCGTAGGCGGTGTCCTGGTGCCAGCCGAAGGGCAGGCCCTTTTCCGGCGGCTTGATCACGACCTGGTTGTAGTACAGGTCGGCGTCGGGCCCGAGCAGCGCGCGGCAGGCCTCGGAATAGACCGACGCCTTTACGGCTTCCTTAAGGACGGCGCTCTTGAGATGCGCTTCGCCGATGAACGGGCGCAGCCGCGCGAGCTGGATCTTCTTCGCGTCGCCGCCGGCTTCCGCGTTACGTATCACGTCCGCGTGCAGCCGGTCGAACTCGCGCGTGATCTCCGCGAGCATCTTCGAATCGAACGCGGGCTCGGAGATGTAGTAGCCGAGTTCGTTGAATTGGTCGATCTGCTTCTGCGTCACGGCGAAAGACATGGTCCGCTCTCCTTTTCCTGGTGGAATTAACGTGCGAGTATTGCGGTCGTCGCACCCGGACACCATTGGTGCGGAGCGAACAGCACCCGCCCCGGCGGAATCGCGGGTTGCCCGGCCGCGAGCGTCCCCAACGCCTCCGCGCGCTCGATCGCGCGCTGCACGGCCATCTGGCCGAGGTCGCGGACGGTCGAACCGCAGCCGGTCCAGTCGATGCCGCCGCGCGCCGGGGCGTCGAGCTGGCGGAAGCAGGCGATGCTGAAGTCCTCCGGCACGCGCAGGCCCATATCCTGCGCCGCCAGCCATGCGCCCAGCGCTACCGTCTCGTCGAAAGCGCAGAGCGCCGTCGGCATCGATCCGCGCTTGAGCAGCGCCGGAAGCTCGCGGCGGATGTCGCGCTCGTCCAGCGGCAGCTTCCAGACCGTTTCGTCGCGGATGCCGCCCTCGCGCAAAGCCTCCCGCATGCCCGCCAGGCGCTCGGGCGAGTTCGACTCGTCCACGAAGTGCCGCTCGATCGAGACCTGCGCGTCGATGTACGCGATCCGGCGGTGCCCCAAGTCAATCAGGTGCCGCGTGGCCTCGCGGCCCGCGCGGACGTTGTCGAAAACGATCGAATCGATGCCGGGGCCCGGAACCTGGTAGTCGACCGCGATCACCGGCTTGCCGGTCGCCGCCACGCGCCGCAGCATCTCCTGGTCGCGCGGCAGCAGAAAGATGAACGCCGCCGGTTCCACCGCCGCGCGCTGGTGCGGCGTCTCGCGCAGCAGCAGTTCCGCGCCCTGCTTCGTGGCCGCTTCCATCAGCGCGCGGAAGAGATCGCCCGGAAACCCGAGCCGCGCGCGCGCCGCGTCGCCTTCGATGACCACCGCCAGCGGCACCGCCGGAAGCGTGTCCGGCGCCGAGACGAACGTCCCGCGCCCTTGATGCCGCAGGAGCAGGCCCTCTTCTTCAAGCCGCGCGAGCGCTCGGCGAACCGTGCCCCTAGATAAGGAGAACTGCTTGGCGAGGACGCGCTCTTCCGGTAGCCGGGCGCCCGGCGCCAGCTTTCGCGAGACGATGGCCTCACGGAGCGCCTGCTGCAGTTGCGCATAGGATGGTAAGGGCTTATCAAAGCTTAGGTTAACGGAGGTAGTCATGGTATTGGTATCCTGTCATTTCTTTTATGTACCTTTATGTACCATACACCAGAACATACGGATTGGAAGTCCTCTTTTTCAGGGTTTGGAGTTCTTCGTTGCAAGATTCAAACGTGAGTAGGGTTACAACGGCGAAATTCCGGATAGATTGGAGTTTCGCGGGCCTGTGTTGTGCGGCCGTAGAGTCGGAACCCTATGATCATTCAATATTGCCAAAAGTGCGGCGTGCGCGTCTCCGAGCAGGACCTGCAATCCGGCAAGGCCGTGGCACAGGGCGAGAACCTTTTCTGCGAACGCTGCCGTGCCGCGGCGGCACCGCTGCCGCAGCCGCAATCCACCAGCGTCCTGGCGGCTCAAAAGGGCACGGCGCGACGCGCGCCCACTTCCGCGCCCGCGGGCCGAACGACCGGCCGTCCAGAGTCCCCGCCCAGCGCGCCTCCACAGCCGCTGATGCTCTACGGCGGCATCGGCGCGGGCGTGCTGCTGCTCGGACTGATCTATTTCTTGACTTCCGGACCTTCCGGCACAACCAAGACCACTGCTTCCAAACCGCCAACTTCCGCACACGATGAGCCGCGCCCATCGAGCTCCGGTAATCCGGTTGCGCAGCCGGGCGCGACACCCGGCCCACCCGCCGCACCGCCCACGGGCGCAGCAAAGACCGAGAAAGATCCGGAAGCCGAAGCCTCGGACGAGTTCGACCGGCTGCGGCGCTTCGAGGGCCTCGCCGCGGACGACAAAGCCGGGCGCATGGCGCGCATCGAGGCGTATCTCAGGAAGTACGGCGAAGCCATCGTCGCCCGGCGGGCGCGCGCGCTGCTCAACGAATTGAAGAATCCTCCCGCGGAAAAGCCAGTGGCTGCCGCCGCGCAGCCCGCGGGTCCCGCGCCTGCCCCGCAGGTGCCGGCCGGGGCCGCCGCCGAACTGCCCAGCACCTATAAGGAAGATTTCGAAGGCGCCGAGATTGCCGGTTGGAGCACCGTCTTCGCCGAGCCCGTGGCCGATCCGACCAACCGGGCGCAAGGACACGTGTTGAAGCTGAAACTGCTCTCGGGCGATCTCCGGGGACGCTTTATGGCCGGAGACTTTCCGGGGCAGACTCCGCAGTTGAACCACGGCGCGGTGCTGCAGATCAAGCCCGGCGCACGCGTGAAGCTGAAGTATTACACCACCGGCGTGACGATCATCGATATCGGCTTCCGCGTGGTGGGCATCGAAGGAAGTTTCTCCTACAAGATTCGAGAGCCCAAACTGAACGCCTGGACGGAGGTCGATCTGGCCTTCGGCAACTTCTCCCTGGTGAAAGGCGCCGAGGTCGTGAACGGCAAGGCCCCTGAGTCGGGGCTCATCGGCGACGCCAACGTCTGGGGTTTCGGTCCGGCCGCGGGCAGCATCTTCTGCATCGACGACTTCGAGATCGGGGTTCCGGCGGCGGAGAAGGCGAAGCCGTAGGCATTGCTTGCTAACCTCTACTTATAGTTCGTCACGTAGCGCTCAATGAGTCTGAACACCATCAGCCTGCTTCGACAACGATCAATCTTTGGATGCCGCGGTGAGCGCTATTTGCCTGCCACCTTGCTTGCGGGTGCTCCCGCGCCGTTGGGCGCTTTTGTTTCCATGTCGGGAGGCGGAGGACCCTTGGCGATTTCAAGATGCACCGCCGGGGCGCGGTTGCCGGCCTCGTCGACCAGCGTGGCTTTAGGTCCGTTACCGTATCCATAGACCAATTTAGCCGGAGGCGTCACCGCCCGTTCCAACGTCAGGGCTATGCGCGTGTTTTCGCCAAGAACCTTGGTGCAATTCACCACGCCCTGGCTGTCCAGCACCGCGAAATCGGCCGCGTCGAGCCCCGTGAGTTTTTTTGCCTCGGCAAAATGCGCAAGCACCGATTTGCCGTCGGCGCCGTAGACGGCCGCATCGAGCACCGGGCCGGGCCAGTCCACATCTTTCTTGCCGTAGCGGGTCTTGAGCAGCGCGCGGGAAATCTCTCGGCCCAATTCGAAGTAACCGTCTTTCTTCAAATGCGTGCCGTCGCATTCGCGGCCCATGGCCGTTACGAGAATGGCGTGCGGGTCTTTGAGCACGAACTGACGCTGCGCCTCGCGGATGTCCATCGTCTTGCGCTGACTGCTGCCACTGCCGAAGGTAGCCAGTTGGACAATGACGGTGAGCATCTGCGGATTGCCGGCCTCCTTGCGCACGCGCGAAGCGAGATCCTGGAGGACTTCCAGGTACTTGTCCGGCCCGTAGCCGTTCACCGCGTCGGATTCGCCTTGGTACCAGAGGAAAACGCCGGCATTCTTCCCTGCGGCGCGAATCTGCCCGCTGAGAGATTTCCAGCCGCCGCCGGCTTCTTCCCAAAGGCTGATGGGTTGTCCGCCGCTCGCCCAACCGCATATCTTTACACCCACGCCGCCCTTGGCCGTCTCCGTGGCCGCCGCCATCCATGGGCCGACGGTGCCGCCCAGCGGCAGCGGTTCTTTGGCCGCAATCCACTTGCGCCCGTCGAACATCTGCACGAGCGGATGTTCTTCGTAGCCCGGAAGCTCGGCGCGGCCACAGGCGTTGGACTGTCCCGAGACGACCCATATATCCGATGGAGATTCAGCCGCCTGCCCAATCACAGGCAGGAACGAACCGGTAAGTAATACGCCCAATATAAACCATGCTCGCATGGCGTTCGTCCTTTCCCGAAGCGGTTTCAAACGTGACGTGGCTATCAGCGGTACAGTGGCAAATAGCGGTAGTACACTTCAAGACACAGCGCGCCCATGGCCGTTGTGAAGACGCGTCCACCCCATTGCTCCGCGCCTTCCACGGAGAAGCCCTTGGGATCCCAGGAGCCGTCGTGGTCGCCGTCTTTGCGCTGCGTGGGCACCAGCGCGGCCTTGAGGCCCTCGTTCCACTTCTTCCAGATGTCTCCGCCTTGCTGAAAGCAGCACAGCGTCGCGTAGTACCAATAGTAGAATTCGGGGTGCTCGGCGCGCGGCACTCCGCCTTCCTTGATGAAATACTCCACGCCGCCCTGCAGTTCGTCGCGCTTCATGCCCAGGAACTGCCGCATGAGGCAGCCGATAGCCGTGTTGCAATGCGTACTCTTGGTGCGGATGCCATTGGGACCATTGCCGTCTTTGATGTAGCCATACTTGTGCCCCGAATAGGGATCGCCGGGCTTGGGCGCTTCGACCATGACGGTGTCGAGGAACCTGGAAGCGCCCTCGAAGCCGGCCATTTCCACTTGCAGTCCCGCAACCTTGGCGCTCTTGAGCTGCATCGTGTACCAACCCGAAACCGAGATGTCGCCCAAGTGCTTGGGGCCGTAGCGCCAGCCGAGTTTGTCGGAGCCTTCGCCCTGCTGCATTACCTCGATGGACCACTTGACGGCCTTCTGCGCGGCTTCCTTGACCTGCGGGTCGCGGCCCATGCCGGCAGCCTCCGCCAGCGCCAAGCCCGCAATGGAATGCCCATAGCCGGGGTTGTGGCCGCCTTGAATCATGCCATTGGGTTGCTGCTGGGAAACCAGCCACTTGGTGGCACGCACGACATTGTCTTTGTACTTACCTACCTTGTCGGTGTGTCCCGCGCCCAGGAACGCCAGAAGCGCCAGCCCGGTTATAGGCGTATCTTCGGAGTGGGTGGCTTCGTACTTCTTAGTGTCCCAGTGCCCGTCGGCTTCCTGATGTTTCGCCAGCCATTCCAGCGCCTTGTCCACCGCCGATTCCGTGGCCTTGCCGCCGCCATGCCGCATAACCATCAGTTTGCGGCCTCCGCCGTTGCGGGCACCAAAGCTGCCATGCCCCGAGCCGTTCCCGATTCCAGTGCCCGTGCCGTTTCCGCCGCCCCAGCCGCCGCCGAAGCCTGGGCTGTTCGAGCCGCCCACGCCGATCAAGTCGTCCGAGAGGCTAATGCCCCCCGCCCCGCCGCCGCCTTCGGATTCGTCGTTGCCCGATTCGCTATGGAACATGCGCGCGTCGGGATTGCCGAAGGCGCTCTGCGTGTCGGGCCGGTCGGGGTTGACGGTCTCGAAGTGGTCGCCCAGTTCGGCCTGTGCCAGGATCTCCGGCGGCACGATCACATTCGATGTGTTCTTTGAATCCGGAGCGGTGGCGGGGACATCCTTCGCGTTCTCCAGGACCTCGCGCAACTGCTCCGGGCGCTTCGGTTCCTCGGCAGCCTTCAATTGCGGCACGCGCTCGAGATTGGCGACGGTCACCACGTCGTCGTTGCCTCTAGGGTTTCCGATGGCCATCGTGACCAGCCCGAGCAGCGTAATCAGCAGCAGGTGCAGCGCGACCGAGATACCCCACCACGGCGTTCCGCCTAAGCGCAGCAGGAGTCCTTCCGCGGCCGGGACCTTTTCTTCGAGCGCCGGTTCGGACTCTGCGGAAACCCGCAGTTGCGGGCCGGTGGTGATCTGGTGGAAGCGCGCGGAACTCTTGCGCGGTGATGCCGCTCCGTTTTCAGCGGAGCCGAACGCGCCCGTAAAGAGGTTTTGGACATCGCGGTAGAGCGCCAGGCGCAGGCGGCAGTCGGGGCAACCGCGCAGGTGGTCTTCCAGCGCAAGCGCCTCGTCGGTGCCGAGCCGTTTCTCGGCGTACTCGGGCAGGCGTTCAGCCGCGGCGCGGCAGGTCTCGATCAGGGTCATGCTTGCTTCCCTTCTGGTGCGGATTCGGCGCCGGCCGCGGGGCCGTGCCCTTCCATGTCCGGCAGGTACGCCCGTAGACTCGCGTGCAGCTTGACCATGGCCTCGCAGGCCAGCCACTTGGCCGTGCCTTCCGGCATGGCCAGGCGCTGGGCGATCTGGTCGAACGGCAGGTGCTCGTAGAAACGCAGGCGGATCACGTCGCGCTGCTTGTCCGGGAGTTCTTCCACTGCTTTCGAGATGGAGTCCCTGAGTTCAAGGACGCTGAAGCCGCCGGTCGTCACGGCCTTGCGGCCCGTGTCGATGTTCTGGGCCTCGCGGCGCCGCGCCTGCAGCCGGTTGAGCGCGTGGGCCCGGTTGACTGTATGCAGCCAGGCGCCGATGGAACGGACCTGATTGAGTTTGGCGGTGTCGCGAAGAACTTCGACGAAGGTCTCCTGGACCACGTCTTCGGCGTCTTCCTGGCGGCCGAGGATATGCATGGCCTGGAGGTGCAGTTTCTCGCGGTAGCGGGCGACCAGTTCCCAGTAGGCCTCGGGAAGATCCTGGCCGGTCTTTTGGCTTGAATCGCCCATGAGAACCAGTGCCGCGGTGGTGGAACCTGCCATGGCGCACGCGCCTCCTGTTATAGTGTCCGTTTGAGAGGGGCAAAAAGCTGGCGGAATCTGGGAAAAAAGATTGCACGAGTGGGCCAATAGCACAAATGCCCTGGAGCCAGCGCTCCCGGGCATTCGAAATGACGAAAAGATAAGGAAGTCTAGCGATAGAGCGGCAGGTAGCGGTAGTAGACCTCCAGGCACATCGCGGAGAGCGCGGTCTGGCCCACGCGGCCCCACTTTTCGCAGTAGGTTCCGTTGGGCTCCCACGAGCCATCATTCGCACCGCCCACGACCTGGCTCGGCACGAGCACCTCTTTGAGGGCCTTGTTCCAGTCTTTCCAGAGATCGCCGCCCTGCTGGAACGTCACCAGCGTGCCGTAATAGATGTGATAGAGGCCCTGAAAGTTCCATTTGCCGTTCTGCGGGACCTTGCCTTTCTCGACGGCCCATTCGACGGCCTTCTGGAGTTCTTCGCGCGGCGTGCCGAGGAACTGGCGGTTGAGGATGCCGACGAGGCTGATTTGCACGCGGCTCGTCTCCCAGGTGGTCTTATTGGCGGGGTCGGCCGCGTAGCTGTAGCGGTGGCGGGAGTACGGATCGTTGGCGTTCTTCCCGTCCTTATTCTCGCACGCATCCAGGAAGCGAATCGCGCCCGCGATGGCTTGCGTATCGACCTTCAGGCCCGCAGTCCGGGCCGATTTGAGGAACATGATCGTCCAGCCGGTGTTGCTCAAATCGCCGCTGATGGTGTCGTGCTCCGGAATGCCGTACGCCCAGCCGCCGCGCTCGCTCAGGTTCTCGACCTTGGTGCCCTTGCCGGTGGTGGCGTCGATGGCCTTCTGCGCCGCCACGACGGTCTCGGCGATCTTGCCCATGCCGGCGGCCTCGGAGAGCGCCATGCCCGCGATGGCGTGCGCATAATTGGACTGGGGTGTGGAAAGGAAGCCGCTGTCGGCCTGCTGCTGGATCAGCCAGTAGATGCCGCGCTTGACGTTGTCGCGGTACTTGCCGACCTTCTCCGTGTGGCCCGCGCCGAGGAAGGCCAGCAGGGCCATGCCGGTCATGGCCACGTCCACCTGTTTCGCGCCGTCGCCGGGCTTGGCTTCATACAAGCCGTTCGCGCCGCCGTGCTTTTTGCTGTCCCAGTGGCCGTCCACTTCCTGGTTGCGCGCGAGCCACGCCAGGGCCTTGTCCACGGCCGACTCCGTCACCGCGCTGCCGCCGTGCTTCATCACGAGGAGCTTGCGCCCGCCGCCGGTGCGCTGGCCGAAGCTGCCGTGGCCCGCACCGGTCCCGATGCCGACGCCGTTCCCGTTGCCGCCGCCCCAGCCGCCGCCGGTGCCGGCCGCGCCCGCACCACCGAGGCCGATCATCTCATCGGAGAGCATCGCGCCCTCACCGCTGCCGGGTCCGCCGCCGCCCGCCGGGCCGTCGTTGCCCGTCGCGCTATGGAACATCTCGGCGTCGGGATTGCCGAACGCGCTCTGCGTGTCCGGCCGGTCGGGGTTGATCGTCTCGAAGTGGTCGCTCAGTTGCGCCTCGGCGAGGACCTCCGGCGGCACCACGACCTTGGACTTCACATCGGAGCCGAGTTCGGTCGCCGCGGTCTCGTGCTTGGATTCGAGAATATCGCGGAGCGCCTCCTGCTCCTTCTTCACGTCCAGGTTCAGTTCGAACTTGGGCGCGCGTTCGAGGTTGGTCAGCACGACAACGCTGTCGCCGGGTTTCGTGCCGATGGCCATCGTGATCAGGCTGAAGAAGACGAGCACGAGCAGATGCAGGCTGATCGAGATGCCCCACCACGGCACGCCGCCCAGGCGCGCGAGGACGCGTTCGCCCAGCGTGGCCGCGTGTGGCTCGGGACCGGCGTCGAAGCCGTCCTGCGGCAGGATCGCGGGTAGCATCCCCGAAGTGACCGCGTGCATGCGCTTGCCGGTCTCGGTGGCGAAGTCCGGGCGCAGGGCCTTGGGGCCCAGCGCGCCGTCGAGCAGGCTCTGGACCGCGCGATAGCGCTTCACGCCGTCGCGGCAGGACGCGCAGGTGTTCAGGTGCAGCTCGATCGCGGCGCGTTCTTCGGACGGAAGGCTTCCGTCCACATAGGCGCTGAGGCGCTCGGCGGCCTTGGGGCAGTCGCTGACCAGCATCATGAACAGGGCTCCTTGGATGCGTCCGGGGCGGACGGATTCGGTTGGGCGGGCGGCGCGGCCGGAGTCTCGAGGTGAATCTTGAGTTTGTCGTAGAGCGCCAGCGTGGCTTCATAAAGGAGGCGGCCGACGGTGCCCGACGGCACGTTCAGCCGCGCGGCCATCTCTTCGTACGAGAGATGCTGCCAGTAGCGCAGCACCACGACCGTGCGCAGATGCGGCGGGAGCGTCTCGATCGCCTTCGCCACCGAGTCGCGGAGTTCGAGCAGGCTGAAGCCGCCGGTAGTAACCAAGCGTGCGGGCGCTTCGAGCTGCTTGCGGCCGGACTTCGCCGCGTCGCGCTTGCGGTCGCGGGTGCGGTTCAGCGCGTTGGCGCGGTTGATGCTGCGCAGAAACGCGCCGAGCGAACGGGCCTGCGCGAGTTTCGCGGGATCGCGGAACGCCTCGCAGAGCGTCTCCTGAACGACGTCTTCGGCGTCTTCGAGTTTGCCGCAGATCGCCAGCGCCTGGTTGACGAGCTCGCCGCGGTAGCGCTCGATCAACTCCCAATACTTTTCGGGGACTTCGCCCCGTGGATCCATCGGAGCGTTCCTCATCAGGACTTGAACGGCTGCGGTCGTGGACATCGGATTCCTCGCGCTTCCTACTATACTGTCCCCGCGCGCCCGGAGTTTCTTCGCGAAAGTTTTTGGAATCTGAAAATCACACGTGCGAACGCCGCTGCACAGGCGCGCCGGTGTTCTCGCCCTCTTTAAAGGGGACCATAAGGGGTGAATTTAAAACAGAGAAGCGGGCCTTGCGGCCCGCTTGTCTATGCACCCATAAAGCGGCGTGAAGCGGATTAGCGGTAAAGCGGCAGGTAGCGGTAGTAGACCTCCAGGACCAGCGCGCCGAGCGACGTGGACATCACGCGCCCGCCGTAGATGTAGCCGGTGCCTTCGGTGAAGTACGGGTCCCACGAGCCGTCGAAATCGCCGTCTTTGCGCTGCGCGTTGGGGATGGACTTGCGCATGGACTCGTTCCAGAGCTTCCAGTAATCACCGCCCTTCTGGAACATGACCAGCGTGCCGTAATACCAGTAGTAGAGGTTGAAGCGAGCCTTGTCTTCGGTGGGCAAGTTCGCTTCTTTCTTCATCAGGTTGCACGGTCCGGCCACGCCCGGCGAGGTGGGTTTCTCGCCGCCGATGAAGAGCCGCGTAAGCGCCGCCGCGGCGGTCATGGCCATGTTTTTAGGATTCGGCGGCGCGCCCACCTGGCCGCGGTACGTCATCATCCCGCCTTCCCAGTAGTCGGCGTCACCGTCTTTGGGGGCGCCCTTCAGGTCCTGGCCGGAGTTGATCCAGTTCATCGCGCCCATGAGGGAGGCGGGATCGACCTTGATGCCCGCAACCTTGGCGGACTTGAGCGCCATCACGTTCCAGCCGGTGACGGAGGTGTCGTTCGTGGTGCCGCCGGGCGCGTAGTCCCAGCCTTCGTAGTCGCTGTTGCCCTTCTTGATCTGGCCGGAGACGACGCCGTTGATCGCCTTCTGCGCGGCGGCCTTCCATTCGGCGTTGCGGCTCATGCCGGCGGCCTCGGCCAGCGCCAGGGACGCGACGCCCTGCGTGTAGTTGCTGCCGTGGTTCTTGCACCAGCGGCCTTCGCCGCAGGTCTTCTCGTTCTCTTCCATGGTCTTGATGAGCCAGTAGACGCCGCGCTTCACGTTGTCGTGGTACTTGCCGACTTTCTCCGTGTGGCCCGCGCCGAGGAAGGCCAGCACCGCGAAGCCGGTTACCGCGGCGTCGCCGTTGATGCCCTGCGTGCGGCCTTCCTGGCGGCCTTCGTACTTCCAGCAATCCCAGTGGCCGTCCACTTCCTGGTGCCGCGCGAGCCATTCCAGCGCCTTATCGACCGCGCCTTCGGTGGCCTTGCTGCCGCCGTGGCGCAGGACCATCAGTTTGCGCCCGCCGCCGGTGCGCGCCCCGAAGCTGCCGTGGCCCGAGCCCGTGCCAACGCCCGTGCCGGTTCCGGTGCCGCCACCCCAGCCGCCGCCGGTGCCGGGGCTGCCGCTGCCGCCGATGCCAATCATCTCGTCGGAGAGGCTCACGCCCTCGGTGCCGCCGCCTCCTTCGGGCTCGTCGTTGCCGGTGACGCTGTGGAACATATGCGCGTCCGGGTTGCCGAAGGCGCTGTGCGTATCGGGCCGGTCGGGATTGACGGTCTCGAAGTGGTCGCCCAGTTCCGCCTTAGCCAGGATGTCCGGAGGAACGACGATGTTGGATTCAACCGTGGAGTCCGGGTCGGTCGCAGGCGTATCGTGGTTCGAGGCCAGCGCGTCGCGGATCTGGTCTTTGGACTTCGGTTCTTCGGGACGCACCTGGACCGCGCGCTCCAAGTTGGCGACGACCACAACCGTATCGTTATCGTTCACCTGCCCGATGGCCATGGTGATCAGCCCGAGCAGCGCGATCAGGAGCACGTGCATCGCGACCGAGATGCCCCACCACGGCAACCCGCCCGCGTTGGTCAGGAAGCGGTCCAGCCCCGAGACCGGCACGGGTTCCAGTTCTTCTTCTTCCACCATTACCGGGCTCCTTGACGACGTGATCTGTTTGAGCCGCCGGCCGGTGTCCGCGCCGAACTCGGGCGGGATGACGCCGGGCCCGAGCGCCGTGCGCGCGAAGTCCTGCAGGCGGTTGAAACGCTTGAGCGCGACCTGGCAGTGCGGGCAGGTGCGCAGATGCGCGTTCACCGCGTCCTTCTCGCCCGCGGCCAGCGTGTTCTCGGCGTACGGCGGGAAACGGGCCGCCGTCTCGTTGCAATCCAGTATGGCCATCATGGCTGTGGGTTCCCTTCTGCAGGTGGTTCGGCCGGACCGGTTCCCGGGCCGGCGGGTCCTTCCAGGTTGTCCTTCATCTTGCCGAAGAGCAGCATCGAGGCGTCGTAGAAGCGCCGCCAGACGGTCGTGGTGGGCAGTTTGAGCCGCGCGGCGATCTCTTCGTACGAAAGGTGTTCCCAGTAGCGCAGGATCACCACGGCGCGCAGGTCGTCGGGGAGCGACTCGATCGCCTTGGCCAGGCTCTCGCGCAGTTCGATCAAACTGAAGCCGCCGGTCGTGGACTGCTTGGCGCCCTCGCCCAGCCGCTTGCTCTCCTTGCGCCCGCGGCGCCGGTTGCGCAGGCGGTCGAGCGCGTTGGTGCGGTTGATCGTGCGCAGCCACGCGCCCAGCGAGCGCGCTTCAGCGATGCGTTCGCTGCTGCGGAAGGCCTCGCAGAAGGTGTCCTGGGCCACGTCTTCGGCGTCTTCGAGGCTGCCCAGAATCGCCAGGGCCTGGTTGACCAGTTCGCCGCGGTACTGCTCGATGACTTCCCAGAGCTCGTCCGGCAGGTCGGGGGTTGGGGACATGCGCGCCTTATGGATGATCTGATGCGCGGACGTGGTCGCAGGCATAGTTCCCGGTCTCCACCCCTATCGTCGCTTGGGAGCGGGTCGATTTTCCAACTAAATTGGTATTATTATGGGCACCAGTGCAAGCGGGACGGTTTACTACTCGACCCAAAGGCAGCAGGGACTAGGATATGCACGTTTTACGGCCACTCCAACCTACACGAAGGAGCCTTCCATGCGACTGGTCAGTTTCGGACCTTTGGGCCAGGAACGCCTCGGCGCGCTGATCGAAAACGGCGCCCGGATCGTGGACCTGAACCGCGCTGACGCCTCGATTCCGGCCGAGATGCTGCCCTTCCTGCGCGGCGATTTTTGGGCAAGAACGCAGGCCCTCCTGGCCGATACCTCCAAGTTAGCCCCGCAGGCCGTGGTGAAGAGGGCCGGAGTGCGCCTCGGCGCGCCGGTCCCGCGACCCGGCCTGATCGTCTGCATCGGCCTGAACTACAAAGACCATGCCGACGAACAGGGCCATCCGTACCCGCCGGCGCCGCTGCTCTTCTCGAAAGGGCCAATGGCCGCCTGCGGACCCGAGGACGACGTGGTGTACCCGGAGGGCGTTGAGCAACTGGACTACGAGGTCGAGCTCGGCGTGATCATCGGCAAGACGGCCAAGAAGGTGCAGGCCGAGGACGCCGGGAAATTCATCGCCGGGTACTGCGTCTTCCACGACGTCTCGGCCCGCTGCGCCCAGTTCGGCGACAAGCAATGGTTCCGCGGAAAGTCCTTCGACACCTTCGCGCCCTTCGGCCCGGCGCTGGTCACCCCCGACGAGGCGGGCGATGCCGGCAACCTGAACATCACCTGCAAGGTGAACGGCGAGACGCGGCAGAATTCGAGCACGAGCAAATTGATCCACGGCATCCCGAAGCTCGTGGAATACATCACCCGCGGCATCACGCTCCAGCCGGGCGACGTGATCGCGACGGGCACGCCCTCGGGCGTGGGCGTCTTCTTCAAACCGCCGAAGCTGCTCAAGCGCGGCGACACGGTGGAACTCGAGGTCCAGGGACTGGGCAAGCTCGTCAACCGGATCGTCTGAGCGCGGAGGCCCGCACCGCCCCCGCGCCCGGCGCGACCGCGCGGGCAGCCTGAAAAGGGGGCGGACATGGCGGCTGCACACGCACATTTCACGGGTTGGGCGCGCGGAATCGGCTTTACGGCCGGCGCGGCGCTCTTTCTCCTGGCCAGCGGCTGCCATTCGGGCAATCGCGAGGGTGCGGAGATCCCCAAGCAGGAGCCGGTCGCTCCCGTGGCCCCGCCGGTCGCGGAATCCACCAAGCCTACGGTCGCGCCGCTGACGCTCGTCGGCCCGCGCTCGCAGGAAGACCTGGCGGAATGCTTCGCCCTCCCCAAGAACGTGACCTTTAACTCCGCGGCGCATAGCGGAGCGGCGTCGGGGACCTCGAACTACGCGCCTTCCGGCCCGGTCACCGCCGGCGCGGGCTGGGACGTGAAGCTCGCCCGCGACTGGAAGTACATCGTGATCCACCACTCGGCGAGCGCCATCGGTTCGGCGTCGATCTTCGACCGCGCGCACAAGGCCCGCGGCTGGGACGGCCTGGGCTACGACTTCGTAATCGGCAACGGCGAGGGTTCGGGCGACGGCCAGGTGGAAGTCGGCTATCGCTGGGTGCAGCAGGCGCGCGGCGCGCATGCCGGCAACATGGACTACAACGAGCACGGCATCGGCATCTGCCTGGTGGGCAACTTCGAGGACACCCGCCCCACCGCGAAGCAGCTGGAGAGCCTGCACGCGCTGGTGAAGTTCCTGATGGCGAAGACGGGCATCCCGGCCGCGAACATCATCGGCCACGGCGACGTCCCCGGTAAAGACACTCGCTGCCCGGGCAAGCTCTTCGACATGGCCTCGTTCCGCGTGAGCATGGGCGGCAAGGGTTCGTCCACGCTGGTCGCGCAAGACGCCCCGCGCCCCGCGCCGGCCAGCACGACGCACCCCGCCGCGACAGCCAAATGCGGCAAGCAGGTCATGCCGTAAGGCATTTTCGATTTCCGATTTTGGGTTTTCGATTGGAGCCGATGACGCTGTCATCGGCTCTTTATGTTGCCGGGCGCTCTATTCCAACTCGATGAAAGATTTTCCTGCCATTCATTCCCTCGCGGTGTATAAGCCCAAGGTGATTCATACGTACAGGTACTATATACTGTCGGCTCCAGTGGATACGAGAGACAAAGCCATGTTCGAGATCACGAGGCATCTGCCGGCATTCATAGTGACAGCGCTGCTTGGGTTTGGCGCGGGTTTGCTTCCGGCCACACGCGCTCAGGCCGAAGAAAACCCGCTGGAGCCCGTGCAGGAGGCGACGAAAGGTGCGGCTACCGGCGACTGGAGCCAGTGGGGCGGGCGCAGCGACCGAAACATGGCCAGCGCAGAGAAGAATGTCACGGACGATTTCGACCCGACCACGATGAAGAACATCAAGTGGTCCGTGAGCCTGGGTTCGCAGAGCTTCGGCAATCCTACGATTGCGGGTGGCATGGTTTTCCTCGGAACCAACAACAAAGCCGTGTGCGATCCGAAGCATGTGGGCGACCGCGGCGTCATGATGTGCCTGGACGAGGCCACCGGAAAGCTTCTGTGGCAACTGGTTTGCCCCAAGCTGGCGTCGGGCAAGGCCAACGATTGGGAAGAGGTCGGCATCTGCTCTTCGCCCACCGTTGTCGGGGATCGCGTTTACGTCGTGACCAACCGCTGCGAACTGGTGTGCATGACGACCAAGGGTCTTGCCGGCGGTAAGAACGAAGGGCCTTTCAAGGAAGAAGGCCAATACATGGCCGGCGCAGACAACCCGGCGATGACTCCGGGACCGCTCGACGCCGATATCGTCTGGATCTACGACATGAAGGAGGAACTGGGCGTCTATCCACACACCGCCACGAGTTGCAGCGTGCTTGTTCTGGGCGATCTGGTCTATACGGGAACATCGAACGGCAATGACTGGACCCACCGCAACGTCCCGTCGCCGAACGCCCCCTGCCTGATCGCTGTGGATAAGAACACGGGCAAGCTGGTGGCGACGGACGACGCGAAGGTCGGAGAGACGATATTCCAAGGCCAGTGGTCCTCGCCGACGCTGCTCGCGGTGAATGGCCAGCAGCAAGTCGTCTACGGCGCGGGCAACGGCGTCGTGTATGCCTTCGATCCCACTCCGGCCAAAGTCGGGAACGAGACCGTGCTCAAGAAAATCTGGTGGTACGATTGCAATCCGAAGGAGCGGAAATTCTCCGCCGACGGCCGCAAGCGCAGCTACCCTTCGCGTGAAGGGCCCAGCGAGATTCTTGCCACGCCAGTCTTCTACAAGAACAAGGTCTACATCGCCGTGGGGCAGGCTCCCGATCACGGCACCGGCCTTGGAATGCTGCATTGCATCGATGCGACGAAGAAGGGCGACGTCACCGCAAGCGGCAAGGTCTGGTCGTTCGACGGCGTTAAGGCGCCCAACGATGGCGAGAAGGGCATGCTGCGCACGCTCTCGACGGTCTCCATTTACAACGATCTGGTCTTGGCCGCGGATCTTTCGGGCAACGTCCATTGCCTGGACGCCGCGACCGGTAAGGAATACTGGAATTACGCCGGTCGAGCGCCGATCTGGGGCGGAACGTTCGCCGTGGATGGCAAGGTTTTCGTCGGGAACGACGCAGGCGAGATGCTGATTTTCAAGGCGCAGAAAGAGCTCAACGAGCCGAAGGTGATCAACTTCCCTGCAAAAATTCGCTCCACTCCCGTAGTCGCCCATGGCGTTATGTATGTGGAACTCGAGAACCGCTTGTACGCCATTCAAGCCGGAGCAAGAGCCGCGGTCATCCAGAAACCTTGAATCGCCCTGCCGACCTTTAGGTCGGATAGGCGTACACCTCATTTGGGATTTTCGATTGGAGCCGATGACGCTGTCATCGGCTCTTTTGTTGTCAGACGATCGATTGGGTAGGCAAGGACGTCTTGCCTGCCCGCTGAGGGTCAACGGGCTTATACAAGATCCGCCGCCCAAGACCTTGCGCCTGGCGGCCATGGTCAATCGAAAATCCAAAATCCAAAATCGGAAATGCAGTCCTTGCCACTCGTCTTAGCTGCTGCGTCTCCGGTTTCGGTTGTGGGAGCGGGTGCAGGGAGGTCCGCAGCGAGTGCAGGCCCAGGAGCACGGCGAAGAGCAGCAGCGCGGCGGCAAAGGCGCCGATCACTTCACGGCCAGTGCAGCGGAAGTCCGGCCATGCGCCCATTAGCACGCCGAGGCTGACCAGCGGCAGCGCGAGCATCACCCGCATCGTCGCCAGCGAGAGCAGCGTCGCGACCGCGTACCCGGCCACGGCGCCGAAGAGGATCGACGGGCCGTGGAAACGGAAGCGCCGGCCGGTCTCGAGATAGAGCGCCAGAAACAGGAGGTCGGTGAAGGACGGCGCGTAGGCGGCGCGGGCCATCGCCGGCGGCCAGGCCAGGCGCAGCAGCTTGAGCGGGTGGCCGTCCGCGACGGTCTCGGGGACGCGCAGCAGGTTCAGCCACGCGTCGCCGGCCGAAGCGCAGAGCACCACCATCAGGAGATGGCTCGGCTTCTTCAGCCCGCGTGCGAGCAGCGTGCCCCAGAGCACGGCGGAGAGGATCGAGGCCTGCAGCAGGCCGAGGTCCTGCGTTGCGCCGATCCACGGCGGCGCGTGGTCGGGGGGCTTGGCCGCGCGCCAGGGCGCCTCGTGGTCGGGCAGGAGCAGCAGGCCGGCAAGCGTCGCGAGGGCCGCGCCGATAAAGAGCAGTTTTCCCCGTGTCCGTGCGCCTTGCACGAGCCCCGCAACGAACGCGGTGAGCAGGAAGGCGGAGAGCCGGGGGAGAATGGAGAGCTCCGGGCCCGCGGCGGCGTCGCTGGGGATCCAGTGCGGGGCAAGCAGTCCGAAGGCGAGCGCGATGAACGCGAGCGCCAGGATCAGCCGTCCGGCCACCTCGAGGGCTTCGGCTGGCGGCGGTTCGGGCAGCGGGCGTTCGGCGGTTCCTTGCATGGCCTTCAAGATGGCGCGGCTTGGCGGAAGCGCAAGTGGTTACGGGAAGCCGTCGATTTTTCCTGAAACCCAGGTTATACTTGGTTCGGAATTACAAGGGAGTAAAACCCATGTCCGTGCTGCAAGTCAACAATGTCCCCGACGAATTGCTGGAACGTATCCGGCTTCGCGCACGGACCGAGCGCCGCACGCTGGAAGAGGAGGTCGTGCTGCTCCTGCAGCGCGCGTTGGACGAGATGCGCCGCCGCGAGGATGTTAGCTCCGTTCTTTCCAGCATCGACCGCCATCGCATCAAGCTGCCACCCGGATCGCCTGATTCGGTGGAGTTGCTCCGGGCGGACCGAGACCGATGACCGCACCCGCCGCGTATGTGGTCGATGCCAGTGTTGCCATCAAATGCGTCGTCGAAGAGACTCATTCCGATCAGGCCCGCAGGCTCTTTCAAAGGCTGGCCGACAATCCCGCGGCCTTATTCTGGGTACCCGATCTCTTCTACGCCGAATGCTCGAACATTCTTTGGAAACGCGTGAGGCGCGGCGAGACGACGGCGGACGTGGCCCTCAAGCATTCCGGCTTCCTGCGCGACCTGCCGTTATGCGACATGCCGCTGCGCGATCTGGTTCCGCGCAGTTTGGAGATCGCCCTTCAAACTGGGTCAAGTGTGTACGACGGACGTTACGTCGCATTGGCCGAATGCATAAACGCGCCTTTCATTACAGCGGACGAGGCGCTCCTCAGAAAGATCGCTGGACTGCCTATTAAAGCCTGCCATCTGACCGGTTGGCAGACGACATCCTAATCGCACCACAAAAGCGACCGAAAATTACAGCGCGGTGTGGTTGAGGCCGTTACCGTTGCCGTTGCCCTTCTCATGGGCTTTTTCGGCGGCTTTCTCGGCGAGGATCTGGACGAGGATATCGACGAGCTCCGGATCGAACTGCGTCGCGCGGCCGCGGTGCAGTTCGGCCAGGACCTTCTCCTCCGGCATGGGTTCCTTATAGGTGCGGCGGCTGGCCATGGTGTCGTAGGCGTCGGCGATGCAGATGATGCGCCCCCAGAGCGGGATCTGGTCGGTCTTCAGGCCCGCGGGATAGCCGCGGCCGTCCCAGCGTTCGTGGTGGTGCGTGATCGCGGGCAGCAGGTCGTGCATCAGGTCCAGCGACGAGAGCAGGTCGCGCGCGATGGTCGGATGCTGCTTCATGATCGTGAACTCTTCGTCGGTCAGCTTCGCGGGCTTGTTGAGGATCTCCTCGGGGATGCCGATTTTGCCGAAGTCGTGGAAGACCGCCGCCAAGCCCAGGCGGATGAGGTCCTCTTCGCTGAGCCCCCGCCGCCGCCCGATCATGCGCGACCAGATCGCCACCGAGTGGCTGTGGAAGCGCGTGTACGGGTCCTTGTTCTCGAGGAGCTTGACCATCACGGTCATGATGTTGAGGAAGATCCGCTGCGTGCGCTGGTCGTTGTCGTCGATAAGCGAGTTGATGCGGAAGGCCGTGAGCGCGGTCTCGACCTTGAGTTCCAGCCCTTCTTCGCCGCAGTCGCCCACGGAGATGTAATCCGGCACGCCCAGCCCGTGCGCGCGTTCACGGATGGCCGGGTCGAAGCGTTCGCTCGTGGCCAGCACCGGCCCTTGGAAGAACCCGCGCACGAGCCGCAGGTTCTCCCAGGAGAACTCCGACTGCGGTTGGATGGCGAAGACCACGAGGTCCGCGCGCCGGCCGCGGCCGTGGTTGATATGATCGTAGAGAAGCGAGGGCTGCGCGGGGTACGAGTTCACCTGCCCGAAGCCCGCGCGCCGCAGCACGCGTTCGTGGAACTCCCGCCAGGCCGGCGCGTCGTCGAGGACGACGAGCTCGGTCTCTGCGCGCACGATCTCTTCCGGGTTCACCACGTCTGCCTGCTCCCAGTTGGTTAGGTTCCTATAATGACTATATCCTTTGCCGGCAACGCGTATCAAGTCCCACACACAATTGTACTTCAGAAAGTCCGCACGTGTGCCTGTTCCCTCTTATATACGACGTGGTTTGTGAAATCCTAACTGCGCCTTAACAGGGGCAAGCCGGAGGAATACCGGCACGGCAGTGGCGGAGCGCACGCCCGTAGAATAGGCTGCTCACTCGGTTGCGCACGCATGATCCAAAGAAAGAGCGGGGCCGACCGCTGGGTCCGCCCCGCTCCAATTATTAGTCCTATGTACTTCGAGCGTCAGGCCGCGGCGGTCTTGGCGGCGTTCAGGGCCTTCTCGTAGTCCGGATGATCGGCGACTTCCTTCACGTACTGGACGTACTTGATCTTGTCGTCGGTCCCGACCACGAAGATGGCGCGGGAGAGCAGGCGCAGCTCCTTGATCAGGCAGCCGTAGTTCGCGCCGAAGCTGGCTTCCTTGTGGTCCGAGAGGACCTCGAGGTTCTTGATGCCGGCCGTCGTGCAGAAGCGGCCCTGCGCGGGCGGCAGATCGACGCTGACGAGGATCGTCTTGACCTTGTCGCCGAGCTTGGCGGCCTCCTCGTTGAAGCGGCGCGTCTCCTGGTCGCAGACGGGCGTATCGAGTGACGGCACCGCGACGAGCAGCTTGACCTTGCCCTTGAAGTTGGAGAGCGAGACGGCCTCGGTGAGGCCCTTCGAGACCTTGAAGTCGGGGGCGCTGTCGCCGGCCTTGAGCTCCGGGCCGACCAGCGTGAGCGGGCCACCCTTGAGCGTGGTGGCGCCGGCGCGTTCCTGGGGCATGAGTGCATCCTCCTGGCTGAAAGCCTGATGGTTAACGTCTTCGCGCAACCGGAGCGCGAAGCAAAAGTGGTGCAAGCGGGGTTACATTAATCCGCGCAGACGACCTTGTACAGTACCCAACCGATATTTCCGCCCTGGGCCGGTCCGACGCACCACGGCCGGAGCGGGTCCATCTGCTGCGATCACTTAAGATCGAAGCGATCGAGGTTCATGACCTTGTTCCACGCCGCCACGAAGTCGGTCAGGAACTTCTTCTGGCCGTCCTCGCACGCGTAGACTTCCGCCAGGGCCCGGAGCTGCGAGTTCGAGCCGAAGACCAGGTCCACGCGCGTGCCGGTCCACCTGACTGCGCCGGACTTGCGGTCGCGGCCTTCGAACACCTCCGCGTCCGGCGCGGCCGCCTTCCACTCCGTGCCCATATCGAGCAGGTTCACGAAGAAGTCGTTGGTCAGCGCTTCCGGGCGCTTGGTGAAGACGCCGTGCTTCGATCCGCCGGCGTTGGTGTTGAGGACGCGCAGGCCGCCCACGAGCACGGTCATCTCGGGCGCGGTCAGGGTCAGCAGTTGGGCCTTATCGAGCAGCAGGACTTCGCCCGGCACGCTGTACTTGGCCTTGAGGTAGTTGCGGAAGCCGTCGGCGTAGGGTTCGAGCACGGCGAAGGAGTCCGCGTCGGTCTGCTCCTGCGCGGCGTCCGTGCGTCCCGGCTTGAAGGGAACCGTGATCTTGTGGCCGGCATTCTGCGCCGCCTTCTCGATGCCCGCGCAGCCGGCCAGAACGATGAGGTCGGCGAGCGAGACCTGCTTGCCGCCTTTCGCCGACTTATTGAACGCGCTCTGGATGCCCGCGAGCGTCTTGAGGACCTTCGCGAGCTGTTTCGGCTGGTTGACGTCCCAATCCTTCTGCGGCGCGAGACGCAGGCGCGCGCCGTTCGCACCGCCGCGCTTGTCGGAACCGCGGAACGTGGACGCCGCGGCCCACGCCGTCGAGACCAGTTGCGAGACGGTCAGTCCGGAGGCAAGGATCTTGCTCTTGAGCGCGGCGCTTTCCTTGGGGCCAACCAGTTTATACTTCGCCTTGGGCACGGGGTCCTGCCAGATGAGTTCTTCGGCGGGCACTTCAGGCCCGAGATACCGCGCGCGCGGACCCATGTCGCGGTGCGTCAGTTTGAACCACGCCCGGGCGAACGCATCGGCGAACTGGTCCGGGTTCTCCATGAAGCGCCGCGAGATCTTCTCGTACGCGGGGTCGAAGCGCAGCGAGAGATCGGTGGTCAGCATGGAGGGCGCGATGCGCTTGGACTTGTCGTGGGCGTGCGGCACGGTGCCGGCGCCCGAGCCATTCTTCGGCTGCCACTGATGCGCGCCGGCCGGGCTCTTCGTGAGCTCCCATTCGTAGCTGAACAGGTTCCAGAAGAAGTTGTTGCTCCACTTCGTGGGCGTGGTGGTCCAGGTGACTTCCAGGCCGCTGGTGATGGTGTCGGCGCCCGAGCCTTTGCCGAACTTGTTCCGCCAGCCAAAGCCCTGTTCCTCGAGGCCGGCCGCTTCGGGATCCGGGCCGCAATTGGACTCCGCGGCGGCGCCGTGGGTCTTGCCGAAGGTATGGCCGCCGGCGATAAGCGCCACGGTCTCCTCGTCGTTCATGGCCATGCGCGCGAAGGTCTCGCGGATGTCCTTGGCCGCCGCGACCGGGTCCGGGTTGGCGTTGGGGCCTTGCGGGTTGACGTAGATCAGCCCCATCTGCACGGCGGCGAGCGGATTGGCGAGATCCCGTTCGCCGGAGTAGCGCTTGTCGTCCAGCCACTTCTTCTCGACGCCCCACGAGACGTCCAGGTCCGGTTCCCAGACGTCCGCGCGGCCGCCGCCGAAGCCGAAGGTCTTGAAGCCCATGGTTTCGAGGGCAACGTTGCCCGCAAGGATCAGCAGGTCGGCCCACGAGATCTTGCGGCCGTACTTCTGCTTCACCGGCCAGAGCAGGCGGCGCGCCTTGTCGAGGCTGACGTTGTCCGGCCAGCTATTGAGCGGTGCGAAGCGCTGCTGGCCCCGGCCGCCGCCGCCGCGGCCGTCGCCGATGCGGTACGTGCCCGCGGCGTGCCACGCCATGCGAATCATCAACGGGCCGTAGTGGCCGAAGTCGGCCGGCCACCAGGGCTGCGAGTCGGTCATCACCGCGGCGAGATCCTTTTTCAACGCCGCATAGTCGAGGCTCTTGAACTCCTTCGCGTAGTCGAAGTCTGCGCCCATCGGATCGGACTTGGTGGAATGCTGGTGCAGGAGTTCGAGCTTCAACTGGTTCGGCCACCAGTCCCGGTTTGTCGTACCGCTGCCGGCCGCCTGCTTGTGCGCCGCACCCGCTACCGCCGTCGTGCCATCCTGACTCATCGTGGTTCTCCTTTTATTCAGTTTAGGGATGGTGCCGCTCGCCGCGCAGGGCTGGACTCATGGCGCCATGCTCTTCGTTCCTGCGTCTGCGGGCCTGAAAATATCTTTAGGCGCCAGCATCGTAAGAAGGGGTCGCACGTCCTCAAGTGACTTTCGCGGGACCTAAACGAGTGGAAAACGGCGCAGCGGGCTTCCTCCCGCTTATCCGGCTTCAGCCGGATTTTAGATGTTGTTTGCCACCAGCTTTAGCTGGTGGGTAAAAGCACCCTCCCTCCCCTGCTCAGCCGGCTTCGAGCCAGCTTACCGAAAAACACTTGGGCTTAAGCCCCTTGCAAACTGGGAAGCCGGCTGAAGTCCGGCTTCTTCAACCTGGGGTGTGCCTAACCCACCACCTAAAGGTGGTGGCAAGCAACTTCACGAAGCCTGCTGAAGCAGGCTCCTTCGGCGCAGGTTTTGGGTGAAGCCTTCCTTCCCCTGCCTTCCCCTGGCCGTCCCTCCTGAAATGAATTGACACACGATAGTGCAGCGGGATACTCCGCGCGGGCCTTCGGGATTATTTGAGCGTTATCCACATTCCACCAACCAGGGGAGGGTGAGCCATGCCTTCGAATCGTGGCGTTGCGTACATGGGACCGGGGAAGGTCGAGATCCAGTCCATCGACTTTCCGAAGCTCGAACTGAAAGAACAGAAGCGCAAATGCGAGCACGGCGTGATCCTTAAGGTCGTCTGCACCAACATCTGCGGCTCCGACCAGCACATGGTCCGCGGCCGGACGACGGCCGAGAAGGGCCTGATCCTGGGCCATGAGATCACCGGCGAGGTGATCGAGGCCGGACGCGACTGCGAGTACATCAAGAAGGGCGACATCGTCAGCGTGCCCTTTAACATCGCCTGCGGGCGCTGCCGCAACTGCAAGGAAGGCAAGACCGGCATCTGCCTCAGCGTCAATCCGGCCCGCCCCGGCGCGGCCTACGGCTACGTGGACATGGGCGGCTGGGTCGGCGGGCAGGCCGAGTACGTCATGGTGCCCTACGCCGACTTCAACCTGCTCAAGCTCGCCGCGTCCAGCAAGGCCGACAAGGGCCTGCCCAGCAAGGACGTGGTGATGGAGAAGATCAAGGACCTGACGCTCCTCTCCGACATCTTCCCCACGGGCTTCCACGGCGCGTACACCGCGGGCGTCGGCCCCGGAAGCACCGTTTACATCGCGGGCGCGGGCCCGGTGGGCCTGGCATGCGCGACCGGCGCGATGCTGCTCGGCGCGGCCGTCGTCATCGTCGGCGACCTCAATAAGGAGCGCCTCGCGCAGGCCAAGAAGTTCGGCTGCGAAGTCGTGGACGTCTCCAAGAGCGCCTCGGTCGGCGACCAGATCGAACAGATCCTGGGCGCTCCGGAAGTGGACGCGGCGGTCGATTGCGTCGGCTTCTAAGCGCGCGGGCACGGCAAGGAATCGGGCAAGGAAGCGCCGGCCACGGTGCTGAACACGGTGATGACCGTGGTCCGCGCCGGCGGCAACATCGGCATTCCCGGCCTGTACGTCACCGGCGACCCCGGCGCGGTGGACGAGCCGGCGAAGGTCGGCAGCCTGTCCATCCGCATCGGCCTGGGCTGGGCCAAGAGCTGCTGCTTCACCACCGGCCAGTGTCCGGTGATGAAGTACAACCGCGCGCTCATGCAGGCGATCATCCACAACAAGGTCCAGGTCGCCAAGAACGTTAACGTGCAGGTGATCGGCCTCGACGACGCGCCCAAGGGTTACGTCGATTTCGACAAGGGCGCGGCGAAGAAGTACGTCATCGACCCGCACAAGACGGTCGCCTAAGCACGAGCAGTCGTACACGCAGTCCGGAGCCGCCCGCGCAAAACGCGGGCGGTTCTTTTTTGCACGCGGTCAGGCGCGGTTGAACGAGCGATATTCAGTTGGGGATTTGCGGGTTAATTCCTGGGTTGACGTTCTCCTTTATAGTGCTGAGTTCTGAGTGCTAAGCTCCGAGGAACGGCACGCAGCGCCTCGAAAACCGAAAAAACATTGCACGTTATGTTCACGACGAACGGTAGCTCCTGTGCCCTGGGTCCAAGTCCGGGGCCGCCGGAGGTCCTGCATGAAGCGCGGGCGCTCGCCAAGCGCACGCGAATTTCGATGGCATTCTTCGCGTAAAAATAAGCACTTTGTGAACTTCAAGTCCGAAATTCGAAGCTCGAAAACAAAAACAAAGGGACTGATGACAGGCATTTTCGAAAAAAAGATGCACGTGATGAACTTAGGTTGGACGGTTTTCTGGTTCGCTGTTTGACTGGTTCTTCGCTGCGGAAGATGCACGGGGTGAACTGCAAATCCGAAATCCGAAGCACAAAATCCGAAACAAACGGCAGGAGACAACGAATATCGTAAAAAAGTTCACTTGATACGCACGAGTTCTTGTGGATAGCCCCGTGAAACGGAGCTTCGTCGAGGCCCGATGAATCGGGCCGAGCATAGCCCCCGGTTTTCAGCCGGGGGTGGGCCAGCGCGCTCCAAAGAATTTGATCCCGATTTATCGGGATTATTTCGGCACTCAAGGAGTTCACTCCTGTGTATTAACCCTCGTAAACGAGGGTCAAATTCACAAACACAATGCGCCACCGCTCCCCCACCTGAAGGTGGGGGCTATGCTCGTCCCGCTCAGGCGGGACTCGGTGAAGTCCCGATTGCATCGGGACTCACGGCTTAATTGGTGCGGCTTTGCCGGACAACTATGAGCGGGCACAGAGGCCCGCCCCACCGTGGTATAGCCACGACACGGCATCGCCGGGTTAATTTGCTTTGGTATTGGGTTGGGATTTGCCTCAGGTTGCGGCGGCGTGGTTAGGATCGCCCATAGGGAATCACGCGGACGCTGAAGGGACAGTAACCTATAAGGAGGCGGGCGTCAAGGGGGAACCTCTTTTGGATTTTGGATTTTGGATTGAACGGCAGGACTTCGGTTGGCTGGTTATCTGGTTGGTTGGTTAACTGCTTGGGAGATTGGGAGGCACCGGTAACTAGTGAACTAGCGAACTAGCGAACTAGCGAACTAGAAAACCAGTGAACCAGATAACCAGCCAACTGGTTGTTACGCCAGCGGTTCCACCACCACCGCCGTGCCGTAGCAGAGGACTTCCGTGGCCGAGTGCTGGGCGGCGACTTCGGCGGCGTCGTAGCGCATGCCGAGGATCGCGTTCGCGCCGATCTCGCGGGCGTGCTGCACGAGCAGATCGAAGGCCTGCTGGCGGGCCTGTTCGCACATTTCGGTGTAGGCGCCGATCTGCCCGCCGATGATGCTCTTGAGGCCGCCCAGAAAGCCCTGCGAGATCGTCGGAGCGCGGACGATGATGCCGCGCACGAGCCCGCGGTATTCGCGGATGTGGTAGCCTTCGAGCGTGAAGGTAGTGGTGACGATCATGGCGGGTACCTCCTCTTATGAGAGCAGATGCATCCCTAGAACGAACCGTATTTACGGATATGCGCCGGATTCTTTTGCTACTCGGGTGTGAAAATGAGGAAGGCGCTAACCAGACAACCGATCCAACTGAGCACGTAAGAGATAAGAGCTACCCGGAATTTGAGGAAACCCTGCGGATCGACCGAACTTTCCGGATGTACCATCACCATGAAGAACTTGACCGCGCAATGCAATCCCAGGTTCCACAGAACCGCCACAATCATGTATATGAAGATCTCGAACGGTAGATTCAACGAGGTCCGCACCGCGAGTATGGTTCCCATGCACAGGCCGACATTCAGCGAGTACCCAACGAGGATATTGAGCGGCAGTTTGGCTTTGAGCGAGAAGCGGCGGCACCCAGCGACGCCGAACATCAGTAACAATAAGGGAACCGTATAAGGAAAGGTGAAAAAGACGAGGATGGCAATACCCATCGCACTCATTTGAGTTCTTCCTGCACACGCTTATCCACAAAATCGCCACATCGTGCAATCCGTTCAAAACAAGCTTGGCGTGGGCTCAAGTTTGTATAGATTCCGAGGTGGATCAAAGGGATTTCGGGGGGAGGGCCGGCATTGCGCCTTGAGGACCGGCGCGGCCCTTCTAGACTGATTTCACACAACCAAGGCTGACCTTCCAGGAGCCGGGATTGAACCCCGAAGCGCGACCGTCTTTTGTCCCACTCGCCATTGTCGGCCTGGGGGCGCTGTTCCCCAAGGCCGACCGAGCCGGCGCGTACTGGGCCAACATCGTCAAAGGCAGGGACTGCATCACCGAAGTGCCGCCGACGCACTGGCGCGCGGAAGACTATTTCAATGCCGATCCCAAAGCGCCCGACCTGACCTACAGCCGCCGCGGCGGGTTCCTCGAACCGGTCGCCTTCAACCCGCTCGAATTCGGCATCTCTCCGAACAACCTCGAAGCCACGGACACGTCGCAGTTGCTGGGCCTGTACGCCACGGCGCAGGCGTTGCGCGACGCGGGCTACGATCCCGACGACAAGAGTTGGGACCGGACGCGCGCGAGCGTGATCCTGGGCGTGACGGGTACTCTGGAACTGGTGATCCCGCTGGGCGCGCGATTGGGCCACCCGCTCTGGCGGCGCGCGTTGCAAGAGGCCGGCGTGCCGCAGGACCAGGCCGAGGACGTGGTACAGCGCATCGCCGACGGCTACGTGCCGTGGCAGGAGAACAGTTTTCCGGGCCTGCTGGGCAACGTGGTGGCCGGGCGCATCGCGAACCGCTTCGACCTCGGCGGCACCAACTGCGTGGTGGACGCGGCCTGCGCGAGCAGCCTGAGCGCGCTGCATCTGGCTGCGCTGGAACTTTCCGCCGGGCGCAGCGACATGGTGATCACCGGCGGCGTGGACACCTTCAACGACATCTTCATGTTCATGTGCTTCAGCAAGACGCCGGCGCTGAGCCCCACGGGCGACGCGCGGCCGTTCGACGCGCAGGGCGACGGCACGATCCTGGGCGAAGGCGTCGGCATCGTGGTGATCAAGCGCCTGGCCGACGCGGAGCGCGACGGGAACAAGATCTACGCGGTGATCAAGGGCGTCGGTTCGAGCAGCGACGGGCGCGGCAACGCGATCTACGCGCCGAAGGGCGACGGGCAGGCGCGCGCGCTGCAGGAGGCCTACCGCGTCGCGGGGGTCGCGCCGGCGACGGTGGAACTGATCGAGGGCCACGGCACCGGGACGAAAGTCGGCGACGCGACGGAGCTGGGGGCGCTGGAGAAGGTCTTCGAGGGAACAGATTTAAGGATGGCGGGCACGGAGGCCCGCCCCACCAGCCCCTCGGGGCAGGTGCCGCAGTCCTGGTGTGCGGTGGGCTCGGTGAAGTCGCAGATCGGGCACACGAAGGCGGCGGCGGGCGCGGCGGGGCTGATCAAGGCGGCGCTGGCGCTGCATCACCGGGTCCTGCCGCCGTCGATCAAGGCCGGGACTCCGCTTGAAGCCGCGATCCCCGGACATTCTCCGTTCTATCTCAACGTCGAGAAGCGGCCGTGGGCGCCGCGCGGGAACCATCCGCGGCGCGCGGGCGTGAGCGCCTTCGGGTTCGGCGGGACGAACTTCCACTGCGTGCTCGAAGAGTACGCCCCCGCGCGACCCGGCGTGGCGTGGGATGGCGAGACGCAATTGCTGGGGTACTCGGCGGAGTCCCCCGCGGCGCTGCAGGCGCAGCTCGCGGCGGTGAAGCCGGATCTGGCGTGGAACGACCTGCGCGACGAGGCGGCGCGTGCGCGCGCGGCCTTCAAGATAAATGATGCGTGGCGCGCGCTGATCGTAGTGCAGCGGGAGAAGAACGGGCTCGCGAAGGCGCTGGAGCAGGCCGCGAAGCTGGTCGAAGGCGCGGGGAAGACCTCCCCTTACCCCTCCTTACATAAGGGGGGGATGGCCCAGGCGCCTGGAGTAGCGGCGACGGCTTCCGAAGCGCAGGGAGGAACGGCCTCGGCGGTGTCCGCACCTGCATCCGTGGCGCAAGGGTTCTGGTCCACGCCGGACGGGGTGTACGTGGGCGCGGGCGCGGCGGCGGGCAAGCTGGCGTTGCTCTTCCCGGGCCAGGGGGCGCAGTACGCGAACATGCTGCGCGACCTCGCGTGCCAGTTCCCGGAGTTCGTGGACGTGCTCGGCGCGGCGGACACCGCGTTTGAGAAAGCGAACGGCGCGCAGGGCGCGCATCCGTTCCGGCTGAGCGACGCGATCTATCCGCTGCCGGCGTTCGACGAGGCGGCGCGCGCGGCGCACGAGCTGCGCCTGCGCGACACGCGTTACGCGCAGCCGGCACTGGGCGCGACGAGCCTGGGCGCGTACCGGATCCTGCGGCGCTTCGGCGTCGCGGCGGAGGCGTTGGCGGGCCACAGTTTCGGCGAGATCATGGCGCTGCACGCGGCGGGAGCGATTGATGAGGCGGCGCTGCACGCGCTGGCGTGCCTGCGCGGCCGCTTGATGGCCGAGGCCGGCGAGGGCGCGGGCGACCACGGCGCGATGCTGGCGGTGCAGGCGCCGCTCGAAGCCGTGCAGCAGGCGCTGGCCGAAGAAAAGATCGACGCGGTGCTGGCGAACAAGAACGCACCGCAGCAGTGGGTGTTGAGCGGCGCGACGGCGGAGATCGAGAAGGCCGCGGCGGCGTTCGGGCGGCGCAACCTCCGCGCGACGCGCCTGCCGGTCTCGGCGGCGTTCCATAGCCCGCTCATGAGCGCCGCCGAAGGGCCGTTCCGCGCGGCGCTGAATGCGACGAACTTTGAAGCTCCGAAGATTCCCGTCTATGCGAACCGCACGGGCCAGCCGTACCCGGCCGACGCCGCCCAAGCGCGCGAGCTGCTCGCGACGCACCTCACGAATCCGGTGGAGTTCCTCGCGAGCATCCAGGCGCTGCACGCGGCGGGCATGCGGACCTTTGTGGAAGTGGGCGCGGGCGCGCGGCTGACGGGTCTCGTGAAGGCGATTCTCGGCGACGCGGATTATCTCGCGCTCTACCTGAATGGTTCGAACGGCAAGGGCTCGGGCGAGGCCGACCTCGCGCGCGTGCTGGCCGTGCTGGCCGCGCGCGGGCATGCGCTCGACCTGAGCAAGTGGGACGAAGGGCACTCGCCGCGCGACGCGAAGGCCGCCCCGGCGCTCACCATTCCCATCTGCGGCGCGAATTACCGCAAGCCGCGCGAGAAGAGCAAGCCTGCTTTGCGGCCGCGCCCCTCACCCCTAACCCCGGCTCGACGTGAGCTCGCCGACACGTCTCTCCCTCAAGGGGAGAGGGGAACCGTGTTCCCCTCGCTGCCCGCGTTCGCGCCGGCAGCGAGCGGCGACCTCGCGGGCCTGTTGCTCGCGACGCAAGAGAACATGAAGGCGATGATGCTGCTGCAGGAACAGACCGCGCGGCTGCATCAGCAGTTCCTCGACAGCCAGACCGACGCGCAGCAGTCGCTGCAGCTTCTGCTCGGCCAGCAGCAGCGCATGGCGGCGGGGCTGCCGCTGGAGGCGCTCGCGCTGCCCATCCGTGGCACAGGCGTCGCGCCGGTCCAGGAAGGTACGCGAAGCGCGCCTGGAGCAGTTGGAGCGCAGGGTCGCGTGCCCCCCTCACCCCTGACCACGGCTCGACGTGAGCTCGCCGACACGTCTCTCCCTCAAGGGGAGCGGGGAACGGCTGCGGGTGCGCTGGAAGCCGCGCTGCTCGAGATCGTCTCCGACAAGACGGGCTATCCGAAAGAGACGTTGAACCTCACGATGGACCTCGAGGCCGATTTGGGCATCGACTCCATCAAGCGCGTCGAGATTCTCTCCGCGCTGCAGGAACGCTTCCCGCAGGCCAAGCAGTTCCAGTCGGACGAGCTCGGCGCGCTGCGCACGCTGCAACAGATCGTGGCGTATGCGGAAGTTCGTGGCACAGGCGTCGCGCCTGTCCATGAAGGCACGCGAAGCGCTCCGATAGCGGCTGGAGCGCAGGGTCGCGTGCCCCCCTCACCCCTGACCCCTCTCCCTCAAGGGGAGAGGGGAACGACTGCGGGTGCGCTCGAAGCGGCGCTGCTCGAGATCGTGGCGGACAAGACCGGCTATCCGAAGGAGACGCTCAACCTCACGATGGACCTCGAGGCCGACCTCGGCATCGACTCCATCAAGCGCGTCGAGATCCTCTCCGCGCTGCAGGAACGCTTCCCGCAGGCCAAGCAGTTCCAGTCGGACGAGCTCGGCGCGCTGCGCACGCTGCAGCAGATCATCGCGTATGCGTCGCAGCATGGCGTAGCGGCGGCACTGCCTCCGGCAAGCACCGTGGCGGGCACGGCCCGCGGCGAGCTCGGCCGAGCCGAGGCCCGCCCCACTTCTCCAGATTCCCGGCCCATCGCGACAGAAGTCGCGGCCGTCGAGGCCAAGGCTCCGGAAGCGCGGTCTGCGCCCGCGGCCCTCATGGTCGCGCGGACGCCGGCGGAGTTGCTGGAGACGCACGTCACGCTCGGGCCGCAGGAGTTCGAGACGAAGGAGATCGTGCGGGCGGTGGAACGGCTCGTGCTTTCTAAAGTTCCGCTCGCGGCCAGTCCGTCGCGCGATGCCGCGCCGCTGCCGAAGGGCGCGAAGGTGTGGGTCACCGACGACGATCCGGAACTGGGGGCGGCGCTGCTGGAACGCCTGCGCGAGCTCGACTACGCGGCCAAGCTGGTCTCGGCACGGTCGCTGGAAGCGGGAGCGATCCCCGAGGACCTCGCGGGCCTGGTGATTCTCTCGCCGCGCCAGAGCGCAAGCGGCGCAGGCGACGCAGGCGACGCGTGCCTGAAACTGGCGTTCCGGCTGCTGCGCATGGCCGGCCCGGCTTTGCGCAGGACCGGCACGCGGACCGGCGCGGCGCTGCTGACGGTCGCGCGGCTGGACGGCGGGTTTGGGATGCACGGGCTCAATGGCGGCGCGCTGCCGGAATCGGGCGGGCTCTCGGGCCTGGCGAAGACCGCGCGGCACGAGTGGCCCGAAGTGCGCGTGAAGGCGCTGGACCTCGCGCCGGAGTTCACCGACGCGGCGGCGGCGGCGGAAGGCATCGCCAACGAACTGCTCTCGTCGGGACCGGTCGAAATTGGGCTCTCGCCGACAGGCCGCTGGACGGTGGAACTCGCGCCGGCGCCGTTCGGCTCGCACGACCCCGAACAGCCGATCCGCGCAGGCGACGTGGTGGTGATCTCTGGCGGCGCGCGCGGCGTGACGGCGGAGGTCTCGCTGGCGCTGGCGAAGGCGTTCAAGCCCGTGCTGGTGCTGCTGGGGCGCAGCCCCGAGCCCGCGGAGGAACCGGACTGGCTGCGCGGCGCGGAGACCGAGGCGGCGGTGAAGCAGGCGCTGGCCACGCGCGCGAACGGCGGCGCGACGCCGAAGCTGATCGAAGCCGAGTTCCGCAAGATCGCGGCGAACCGCGAGATCCGCTACAACCTGCGGCGCATCGAGGTCGCGGGCGGGAGCGCGATTTACAAGTCGGTGGACGTGCGCGACGCGAAGGCCGTGCGCGCGGTGCTGGCGGCTCTGCGCGAGGAACTGGGCGGGATCAAGGGCCTCATCCATGCCGCGGGCGTGCTGGCCGACCGGCTGATCGAGGACAAGACCGACGAGCAGTTCGACGCGGTGTACGGCACGAAGGTGGAAGGACTGCGCAACCTGCTGGCGGCGCTTCAGCCAAACGAATTGAAGCTGCTGGTGCTCTTCTCGAGCACGACCGGCCGTTACGGGCGCAAGGGCCAGGCGGATTACGCCGCGGCCAACGAGGTGCTGAACAAGACCGCCCAGGCCGAAGCGAAAGCCCGCCCTGGATGCCGCGTGGTCGCGATCAACTGGGGTCCGTGGGAAGGCGGGATGGTGACGCCGGGCCTGCGCAAGGTCTTCGAGAAGGAAGGCGTGGGCCTGATCGGGCTGAAGGCCGGCGCGGAGTACCTCGTGCGCGAGATCTGTTCCAACGGCGAGCGGCCCGTCGAGGTCGCGGTGCTGGCGCGCTCAGGTGCGCGGCCGGAAGCGGCTGCGCTGCCCGCGCCTACCGCACCTCCGGCGGCGAAAGCGCCGGAGTTATCCGCCAGTTCGTCGCGGCTGGCGACGATCTCGAACCGCGGCTCGGCCGTGATGCCGGCCGTGCCCGAGCCTTCGATGCATGTGGCGTTCGAGCGCGAGTTGGACCTCGACCGGCACCCGTTCCTCACGTCGCACGTGATTGACGGCCGCTCGGTGCTGCCGATGTCGATGGCCGCGGAGTGGCTCGCGCAGGGCGCGCTGCACCAGCATCCGGGCATGCTCTTCCACGGCTTCAACGGCCTGCGGATCATGAAGGGCATCATCCTGAGCGGGAGCGGCGGCGCAGGGTACCGCATCCGCGTGCTTGCGGGCGATGCTTCGATGGACGGCGATTTCCTTACGACGCCCGTGGAGATCTGGGGGTCGGCCGCCGGCGGCGCCGAACGCCTGCACGCGCGCGGCGAGGCGGTGCTCGCGCCGAAGCTGCCGGAGAGCCAGCGCCTGTACGGCGATCCGCCGACGCGGCCGTACGAGCACAGCATCGAGGCGGTGTACTCGGAATTCCTCTTCCACGGCCCGGCGCTGCGCGGCATCCAGAAGATCACCGGCTGCTCCGAAGTGGGCATCGCCGCCGAAGTGCGCGGCGCGCCGCCGCCCGGCGAATGGATGAAAGAACCCCTGCGCGGGACATGGGTCACCGACCCGCTGGTGCTCGATTGCGCGTTCCAGATGATGATCCTGTGGAGCCTCGAACGGCACGACGCGGGCTCGCTGCCGAACTACGTGAAACGCTACCGGCAGTACCGGCGCGTCTTCCCGAAGGACGGCACGCGGATCGTGATCCACATCAGCAAGGACCGCAGCCACATGGCGGGGGCGGAGATCGAGTTCCTCGACCACGACGGACGCTTGGTCGCGCTGATGGAAGGACACGAATGCACGATCGATTCGTCGCTGCGTCAGGCGTTCAAGAAGAACCTGCTCGGCGCGTAACGGCAACCACGGATTAACACAGATACACACGGATATGAAATGAAGCTCCGCAGCCACTCTGTTCGATGCGATGTCCGCCGCGCGGGCATTGCCACAGGTTTTGATATTCTCGAATGTTTCGACGTATCTGAGTTCATCCGTGTTCATCCGTGGTTGCAGGTCCTGGGCCTCTCACCGTGAGCCGCGTCGCCATCGTCGCGATGGGCGGGGTGTTTCCCGGCGCGCCGGATATCGAGCGCTTCTGGGAACTCGTCCGCGACGGGCGGAGCGCGGCGCGCGAGGTTCCGCCGGGGCGCTGGACGCTGCGGCCCGACGAGGCGTACGATCCCAACGCCGCGCCTGGCGCGCCCGACACGGTGTACTCCAAGCGCGCCTGCTTCCTGGAAGACGAGAGTTTCCAAGCCGATCCCGAGAAAGATAAGGAACTCGGACTGCCGCCGGAGTTGCTCGCGCGGCTCGACCCGCTCTTCCGCATCGTGCTGCGCGCGGGGCACGCGGCATGGCGCGGGGCAAAGACGGAGAAACTCAACAAGCGCCGCTCGGGGCTGATCATCGGCAACATCGCGCTGCCGACCGAAGCGAGTTCCGCGCTCGCGCGGCAGTGGCTCGGGCGCGCGTTCGAAGAGAAGGCGCTCGCGGCGGCGGGGCATGCGCGCACCGAAGAAAAAGATTCCGCGGACGCGTTCGACTCCTTGAACCGCTACGCGACCGGGCTGCCGGGCGGCATGCTGGCGAAGGCGCTGGGTCTGGGCGGCGGCAGCGTGACGCTCGACGCGGCCTGCGCGTCCTCGCTCTACGCGGTCAAGCTCGCGGCGGACGAACTGCTCGCCGGCCGCGCCGACGCGATGCTCGCGGGCGGGGCCTCGCGGCCCGACTGCCTCTACACGCAGATGGGGTTCGCGCAGCTCCGGGCGCTCTCGCCGAGCGGGCGCTGCGCGCCGTTCGACGCCAAGGCCGACGGGCTAGTGGTGGGCGAAGGCGCGTGCTTCTTCGTGCTCAAGCGGCTCGACGACGCGCTGGCCGCGGGCGACCGCATCCTCGGCGTCATCCATGGCGCGGGCCTGAGCAACGACCTCGAAGGCAGTCTGCTCGCGCCGAGCAGCGAAGGGCAGTTGCGCGCGATGCGTGCGGCGTACGCGCAGGCGGGCTGGGCGCCGGACGAGGTGGACCTGATCGAGTGCCACGCGACGGGCACGCCCGTGGGCGACGCCGTGGAGTTTGAGAGCTTGCGCGCGCTCTGGGAAGGCCGGCCTGTACCCGCGCGGCCGTGCACGCTCGGCTCGGTGAAGAGCAACGTCGGGCACCTGCTTACGGGAGCGGGCGCGGCGGGGCTGGCGAAGACGCTGCTGGCGCTGCGCGAGAAGACACTGCCGCCGACGGCGAACTTCGAGCAGCCGCTGGGCAAGATTGCGCTTGAGGGCAGCGCTTTCCGCGTGCTTGCCAAGAGCGCGCCGTGGGACGCGCGCGCGCCCGGCCGGATGCGCCGCGCGGCGGTGAGCGCGTTCGGCTTCGGCGGCATCAACGCGCACCTCCTTATAGAAGAATGGGACGGAACGGCTCGGGACGGGGGGCGAGGGACGGGGGACGCGGGGACTGCTGGGGACGGCGGGACGGGGGACGCGGAGCGGACGGCGACGGCGGCGGTAAAGCGCGAGGCTCCGGCCGTGCCGATTGCGGTCGTGGGCATGGATGCGCGGTTTGGGCCGTGGCAGGGGTTGCGCGCGTTTCAAGAGCGCGTGCTGGGCGGCGGCGAGTTCATCAAGCCGGAAGCACCGGCGCATTGGTGGGGCATCGAGGCTTCGCGCTGGTTCGAGGCGGCGGGCTTACGCGAGATTCCGTTCGCGGGGCATTACGCGGGCGATGTGCGCGCGCCCGCGAACCAGCCGCGGCGCTTCCGCATCCCGCCGAAGGAACTTCAGGAGATGCTCCCGCAGCAGGCGCTGATGCTGCTCGCGGCGGCGGCGGCGCTGGAGGACGCGGGCATCCACGAGAACCTGGGCACGCGGACGGGCATCTTCATCGGCCTGGGGCTCGACCTGAACACGACGAACTTCCAGCTCCGCTGGGCGCTGCCGGAACTCTGCCGGACATGGAACGAACGCTACGGACTCGGCCTGGGCGCGGACGAACTGCGCGAATGGACGCGGCGGCTGCGCGAGGCGCTGCCGCCCGCGCTCTCGGCGAATAGGACCATGGGCGCGCTCGGCGGTATCGCGGCGAGCCGCATTGCGCGGGAGTTCCGCTGCGGGGGCCCGAGCTTCACGCTCTCGAGCGAGGAGAGTTCAGGGCTGCGCGCGCTGGAGCTTGCGGCGCGCGCGTTGCAGCGCGGCGAGATCGACCGGGCGCTGGCGGGCGCGGTGGATCTGGCCGGCGACCCCCGGGCCGTGCTGGGCATGCACGCGCGGCGGCCGTTCTCGAAGATGGGCGAAGCGCGGCCGTTCGACGCGGGAGCCGACGGCTGCATCGCGGGCGAAGGCGCGGCGGCGGTGGTGCTCAAGCGGCTCGACGATGCCGTGCGCGACGGCGACCGCATCTACGCGGTGATCCGCGGCCTCGGCGCGGCGACAGGCGGGCGTCCGGAGTCGCCAGTGCCCGACGAACGCGCGTACCGCGAATCGCTCGACCGGGCGTTGCGCGAGTCCGGCACGATGCTGCACACGCTGGGGTATCTCGAGACGCACGGCAGCGGCATTCCGGACGAAGACCGGATGGAGGCGCGGGCGCTGGCGCAGAGCGCCGAGATCGCGCTGCGCAAGAAGTCGTGCGCGCTCGGCAGCGCAAAAGCAGACATCGGCCACGCGGGAGCGGCAGCAGGACTGGCGTCGTTCGTCAAAGCCAGCCTGTGCCTGTATCAGGAAGTGCTGCCGCCGCTGCGCGGGCACCGCAAGCCGCACGAGGACTGGGACACGGAAGGGCTTTTCTTCGTGCCCGCCGCGCCGCAGTATTGGCTGCGCGACCGCGCCGATGGTCCGCGCCGCGCGGGCGTGGCGTCGTTCAGCGTCGATGGCAATTGCGCGCACGTCATCCTCGAAGCGCACGAAAGCGCGCCGAAGACACAAGAGGAGTCGGCCGCCCCGTTAAAGCCGCCGGTTTCGCACGAAGCGGAACGCCGCCAGCCCCTGGGTTCGCGCGGCGAAGGACTCTTCGCGCTCGAGGCCGAGAATGCCGAAGCGCTCGGCGCCGGCCTGCGCCTGCTGCGGAAGTTCGCCGCAGCGCACGGCGCGCGGCCGATCGAGGCGCTCGCGCGGAAATGGTGGCGCGAACACCACGGCGACCCGCGCAAGAAGCTGGGGCTTGCGATCGTCGCGCGCCACGCGGCGGAACTGCTCGAACAGATCGCGCTCGCGGAGGCCGCGCTGGAAGGACGCCTGAGCACCGGCGCGGGCAGCAACGGCCCTGCGGGGCCGCAGCGCCTTAAAGGAGAGCGCTGCTTCTTCGCGCCGGAGCCGCTGGGTGGAAAGGTTGCGTTCGTCTACCCGGGCTCGGGGAACCACTTCATCGGCATGGGGCGCGGGCTTACGGCGCAATGGCCGGAGATTCCGCGGCGGCAGGACGCGGAGAACGAGCACCTGCGCGGGCAGATCGTCCCGAGCCTATTTTGGAACGGCGACGACGAAGAGGAACTGCTCGACGATGCGCGCGCGCTGATCTTCGGGCAGGTCGCGGCGGGGAGCCTCTTCACCGATCTCTTGCGGAGCTTCGGCGTCACGCCGCAAGCCTGCATCGGCTACAGCCTGGGCGAGTCGGCGGGGTTCTTTGGGCTGCGCGCGTGGAAGGCGCGCGACGAGATGTTCCGGCGCATGCGCGCTTCGACGCTCTTTACCATGGACCTGGCCGGCCCGTGCAACGCCGCGCGCAAGGTCTGGAACATGACCGTGCACGGTTCGCCCGACTGGACCGTGGGCATCGTAATGAAGCCCGCCGCGTTCGTGCGCGAGGCGCTCTCCGGGCGCAACCGCGTCTACCTGCTGATCGTGAACACGCCGCAGGAGTGCGTGATCGGCGGGCAGCGGCGCGAGGTGGAGGCCGCCGCGAAGGCGCTGGGCATCCCGCTGCTCGAGATTCCCGGCGTGACCATCGCGCACTGCGACCTCGTCAACGAAGTGGCGGGCGAGTACCGCGAGCTGCACCTCTTCGAGACCGTGCCGCCGCCGAACCTGACGTTCTACAGCGGCGCATGGGCCAAGGCGTTCGCGCTCACGCGGGACAACGCCGCGGACACGATCCTGGCGCATGCGCAGCAGGGCATCGACTTCCCGAACGTGATCGAGGCCGCGTACCGCGACGGCGCGCGGATCTTTATCGAACTGGGCCCCGGCGCATCCTGCACGCGCATGATCGCGCGCATCCTTGCGGACCGGCCGCATGCGGCGCGGTCCGCGTGCATCGCGGGTCTGCCGGAAGAGTCCACCGTGCTGCGCGTGCTTGCGGCGCTGGTCGCCGAACGCGCGGCCGTGGACCTGGCCGCACTGTACAGCATCGAGACGCTTTGCGTGGGCCACCGCGAGATCCCCTTGGACGATGGCGCGGGCATCGTGGTGCCGGTGGGCGGGAAGGCGTTCGAGCCCGCGCCGCCGCCGAGCGCACCGAAGCCGGTTCCTCCCGAACCGCTCATGGCGCCCGAACCGGAGCCGGCGGCTATTCGCGTTGCCACGGCCACCGTGGTCCGGCGCGAGGCCGCGCCGGCCACTCAGCTTGAGGAACCGGACGTTGCGGTGGCGGTCGCGGAAGCACCGGCACAGACGCCTTCGCCGGCCGTCGTGGCCATGCTGGAGCTCGCGCAGCAGATCACGGCGGCGGAAGCGGCGCGGATCGAGGCGCATCGGAAGTACCTGCGCTTCTCTGAAGACATGACGCGATCCATGACGGAGAACCTTGCGCTGCAGATCGCGATCATCGAGCGGCTGCGCGGCGAGAGCGCAACGGCGACCCCCCCTTACCCCCCCTTACATAAGGGGGGGATTTCCCAGGCGGCGCGCATGCCTGCTGTGGAGCCGCGCATGCCTGCTGTGGAACCGCGCATGGCTCCTATAAAGGAGAGCGGCGCGGGCGGAGACATGCTCTCGGACAGAGGCGAGGGCGCGAGCGGAGAACTGCTCGCGGGCGGAGGCGCGCACGTTGACGTACGGGTGCGCGCAGCCGGAGGCATTCCGCGGGCGCTGGATCGTGCGCAATGCCTGGCGTTTGCGCGGGGAAAGATCGGCGAGGTGCTGGGCGCGGCGTTCGCGGCGATCGACGCGCATCCCACGCGCGTGCGGCTGCCGGACGAGCCGCTCATGCTGGTGGACCGCATCCTCTTAGTCGAGGGCGAGCCGAAGTCGATGACGCATGGGCGCGTCGTCACCGAGCACGACATTCTCCCGGGCGACTGGTACCTCGACCAGGGCCGCATCCCGACCTGCATCGCGGTCGAGTCCGGCCAGGCGGACCTGTTCCTCTCCGGATTCCTGGGCATCGACTTCGAAACCAAAGGTTTGGCCTGCTACCGGCTGCTGGACGCGGTGGTGACGTTCCATCGTGCGTTGCCTGGACCTGGCGAAACGATCCGCTACGACATCCGCATCGAGCGCTTCTTCCGCCAGGGCAATATCTGGCTCTTCCGGTTCAGCTTTGAAGCGACCGTGAACGGACGGCCGCTGCTGAGCATGCAGAACGGCTGCGCGGGATTCTTCACCACGGCCGAACTCGCCGCAGGGCAGGGCATCGTCCACACGGCGCTGGATAAGCGCGAGATTCCGGGCAAGCGCCCCGCCGATTGGCGCGAACTCACGCCGATGGCCGTCGAGGCGTACTCGGAGGCGCAACTGGCCGCGCTGCGCGCGGGCGATCTGGGCGCGTGCTTCGGCGCGGCCTTCGCGAAACTCGGCCTGCAAGACCCGCTACGCATCCCCGGCGGGCGCATGAAACTCGTGGACCGCGTGACCCATCTCGACCCCAAGGGCGGGCGCTTCGGGCTCGGGCAGATTCGCGGCGAGGCCGACATCCATCCGGACGACTGGTTCCTGACGTGCCACTTCGTCGACGATAAGGTGATGCCGGGCACGCTGATGTACGAGTGCTGCATGCACACGTTGCGTATCTACCTTTTGCGTATGGGCTGGGTCTGCGAGCGCGCGGGTGTCGCCATCGAGCCCGTGCCGGGCGTCTCGAGCGGGCTGAAGTGCCGCGGGCAGGTGATCGAGACGACGAAGAAGGCGCTCTACGAGATCACGCTCAAGGAGATCGGCTACGGCCCGGAGCCGTACGTAATCGCCGACGCGCTGATGTACGCCGACGGCAAGCCGATCGTCGAGATGACCAACATGTCACTGCGCATGAGCGGCGTGACGCGCGCGCAGATCGAGGCGCTGTGGAAGAAGGATGCGTCCGCTACAGCGAACGCGGAGGCCGTCTTCCTCCGCTTGCCGCCGCCCTCGGCGGAGAAGAAGCGCGCGGTCTATCCGTACGAACGCATCCTCGCGTTTGCGGTGGGCAAGCCGTCGGAGGCCTTCGGTGAGCCGTACAAAGTGTTCGATGCCGAGCGCGTGATCGCGCGGTTGCCTGGGCCACCGTATCAGTTCCTCGACCGCATCACCGCAGTGCATGCCGAACCGTGGAAGCTCATCCCCGGCGGCGAGATCGAAGCGCAGTACGACGTGCCGCCGGACGCCTGGTACTTCATGGCCAACCGCGGCAACGGGATGCCGTTCTCTATTTTGCTGGAGGTCGCGCTGCAGCCTTGCGGCTGGTTTGCGGCGTACATCGGTTCGGCGCTGACCAGCGAGAACGACCTGAGCTTCCGCAACCTCGGCGGGAGCGCGACGCAGTTTTTGCCCGTGCGGCCGGACTCCGGCACGCTGACGGTGCGCGTGAAAGTTCAGAAGATCGCAAGCAGCAGCGGGATGATCATCCAGACGTTCGACTACGAGGTCCACGCCGCGGCGGGCTTGGTCTACAAGGGCGACACGTACTTCGGGTTCTTCTCGAAGAAGGCGCTCTCGCAGCAAGTCGGCATCCGCGACGCGAAGGTGTACGCCGCGCCCGAGGCCGAGCGCGCGCGGTCGCTGCCGGCGGCGCTGTTCCCTGGCGAGTCGCCGTATCCATCCGAGCAATTGCGCATGCTCGACCGGATCACGTGCTTCGTTCCGGACGGCGGGCCGAAGGGCCTCGGCTTTATCGAGGGCACGCTGCCGGTGGATCCGAGCGCGTGGTTCTTCAAGGCGCACTTCTACCAGGACCCGGTGATCCCGGGCTCGCTGGGCCTCGAATCGTTCCTGCAACTGGTCAAGCACGCCGCGATGGCGCGCTGGGGCGGGCGCGTGGCGAAACTGCAGATGCTCGGTTCGCCGCACCGCTGGGTTTATCGCGGGCAGGTGATTCCCGCGGACAAACGGGTGACCGTGCAAGCCGTGATCTCAGAGATCGACGACAAGTCGCGCACCATCCGCGCCGACGGTTTCTTAAGCGTCGACGGGCGCGTGATCTATCAGATGAACGATTTCACCTTGCGCATGCCCTAACAGGCACCAAGTTAGCGCCCGCCGGGCTCCCTATGGGGCCCAATTCAATCATTGTAGACGCGCCAAACTTCTATAGAATTCGCTCCCTCGTAGACCTCTTAGGGAACCACGATGAAATATACGAAGGTGTTCATGGACGCCATCGGCTACGAGCTTGCGCCGGTGGTGGTGACTTCGTCCGAAATTGAGGAGCGACTCCGGCCGCTCTACCAGAAACTCCACATTCCGCACGGGCAACTCGAGACCCTTACCGGCATCACCGAACGGCGCTGGTGGGCGCCGGGAACGCCGCTCTCGCAGGGCGCGACCACGGCCGCGCGCAAGGCGCTCGCCAAGAGCGGCGTGCCGGCGGACCGGGTGGAAACGCTGATCTACGCGGGCGTCTGCCGCGAGAACTTCGAGCCCGCGACGGCGTGCTCCGTGGCCTCGGGCCTGAGCGTGGCGCAGAACTGCAACGTGTACGACGTGAGCAACGCGTGCCTGGGCGTGCTCAACGGCATCATCGACGTCGCCAACCGCATCGAACTCGGGCAGATCCGCGCGGGCGTGGTGGTCTCCTGCGAGACCGCGCGTGAGATCGTGGACCTGACCATCGACAAGATGCTCGCCAATCCGACGATGGACTCCTTTAAGGACTCGCTGGCGACGCTCACGGGCGGCTCGGGCGCGGTGGCGCTGGTGCTCACCGATGGCTCGTTCAAGAGTCCGCGCAGCCGCCGGTTGCTGGGCGGCGTGACGCAAACGGCCCCGCAGCACCACGGCCTCTGCCGCTGGGGCCTCTCACCGAGCCTGGCCGGCGACCCCGCGGCGCTGATCCAGATGATGGTAACGGACTCGGTCTCGGTGCTGAAGCACGGCGTCGATCTGGGCCGCCGGACGTGGTACACGTTCCTGCAGACGCTCGGCCTCTCGCCCGAACAGATCAACAAGGTAATCTGCCACCAGGTCGGCGGCATGCACCGCGAGACGATCCTGAAGGCGCTGGGCCTGGCCGTTGAGAAGGACTTCTCGACCTTCGAGTATCTCGGCAATATCGGCACGGTCTCGCTGCCGCTGACGGCCGCGCTGGCGGAGGAACGCGAGTTCCTGCGCCGCGGCGACCGCGTCGGCTTCCTCGGCATCGGCAGCGGACTGAATTGCCTGATGCTCGGCTGGGAGTGGTGACGCTCGTGAAGCGTAGAGCGTTGAGCGTAGAGCGAACAAATAGCGACTGCTCTCCGATAATCGCTCCACGCTCTACGCTCCACGCTCCACGAACCTCCCTATCCGCTCTCATCGCGTCCGGTTAACCATCGTGCTGCCCGAACGCTTCCGCCACTTCTATCCTTTCGAGAGCCGGTACTTCGAGCGTAGCGGCTTGAAACTGCATTACCTCGACGAAGGCCGCGGCGATCCCGTCGTGATGGTGCACGGGAATCCTTCCTGGTCGATCTACTTTCGCGAACTCATCAAAGCGCTGCGCGGCGAGTTCCGTTGCGTCGCGCCCGACCACATCGGCATGGGTCGCTCCGATAAACCCGGCGACCGGCGCTATCCGTACACGCTCCAGAGCCGCGTGGACGATCTGGATGCGCTCCTCGAATACCTCGGCATTCGCGAGAACGTGACGCTCGTGCTGCACGACTGGGGCGGGATGATCGGCATGGCGTACGCCGCGCGGCATCCGGAGCGCATCAAGCGGCTCGTAATCCTGAACACCGGCGCGTTCCACCTGCCCGCGAGCAAGCCTTTTCCATGGCCGCTGTGGCTCACGCGCACGCCGCTAGGCGCGCTGCTGGTGCGCGGCTTCAACATGTTCGCGTGGATGGCCGCGCGCGAAGGCTGCAAGCGCACGCCGATGAGCCCGGAACTGCGCGCGGCGTACACGTGGCCGTACGATTCGTGGGCGAACCGCATCGCGACGCTGCGGTTTGTACAGGACATCCCGCTCAAACGCGGCGACCGCGCCTACGAAGTGGTGAGCGGCGTGCAGGCCACGCTCCCGAACTTTACGAACACGCCGCTGCTGCTCTGCTGGGGATTGAAAGACTTCGTCTTCGATAAGCACTTCCTCGACGAGTGGACGCGGCGCTTTCCCAAGGCCGAAGTCCACCGCTTCGAAGACTGCGGGCATTACATTCTGGAAGACGCGAGCGCCGAGGTGATCGCGAAAATCCAAGCGTTCCTCAAGGCGCATCCGTTACAATCCGCCGCGCCATGACTCCGCAGATCGTCAACGTCGCCCTGCATCTTGGCGCGATGGCGCACCGCTCGCCTGACGCGCCCGCGGTGATCGTGCAGCGCGGCGGCGCGTACGAGCAGCGCACGTTCAAGCAACTCAATGAGGAGAGCGAGATGCTCGCGCGCGGCCTGCATGCGCTGGGCATCGTTCGAGGCACGCGCACCGTGCTGATGGTCAAGCCGGGACTGGATTTCTTCGCGCTGGTCTTCGCGCTGTTCAAGGCGCGCACCGTGCCGGTGCTCATCGACCCAGGGCTTGGGATACGCAACCTTGGCGGCTGCATTGACGAGGCTGAAGCCCAGGCGTTCATCGGCATCCCCAAGGCGCACGCGGCGCGCGTACTGCTCGGCTGGGGCAAGCGCACGCTCAAGACGCTCGTCACCGTCGGCCCGCGGCTGCTCTGGGGCGGCCGCTCGTTCGAAGACCTGCGCGCGGCGGGCGCGAACGCAAAGCCGATCATGTTTGAAGACGCCATGGCGGATGAGACCGCCGCGATTCTCTTCACCAGCGGCAGCACCGGAGCGCCGAAGGGCGCTGTGAATACGCACGGCATCTTCGCGGCGCAGGTGGAGATGCTGCGCGAGCTTTACCAGATCGAACTCGGCGAGCGCGACCTCGCGACGTTCCCGCTCTTCGCGCTCTTCGGTCCCGCGCTGGGCATGACCGCGATCGTGCCCGAGATGGATGCATCGCGGCCTGCCAGCGCCGATCCGGCGCAGCTTGTCGCGGCGATCACCGATTGCAAGGCGACCAGCATGTTCGGTTCGCCCGCGCTGGTGAACGTGCTCGGGCGCTACGGCGAAGCGAAGGGCCTTAAGCTGCCGGGCCTGAAGCGCGTGCTCTCGGCGGGCGCGCCGGTGGCTCCGGCGGTGCTCGAACGCATGCAGAAGCTGCTCGCGCCGGGCGCCCAAGTCTTCACGCCCTACGGGGCTACGGAAGCATTGCCGGTCGCGAGCATCGGCAGCGCAGAGATTCTGCGCGAGACGCGCGCGCTGACCGAACAGGGAAAAGGCGTGTGCGTGGGCCGGCCTGTTGCAGGGATGAAGGTTGCGATCATCAAGATCGGCGACGAGCCGATTCCCGCTTGGTCCCGTGAATTTCTGCTGCCAGAAGGCGAGATCGGCGAGATCTGCGTGCAAGGCCCGGTGGCGACGCGTGAATACTTCAACAAGCCCGCGGCCACTGCGCTCGCGAAGATCGCGGACGGCGCGGGCTTCTGGCACCGCATGGGCGACGTGGGGTACCTCGACGCACGCGGCCGGCTGTGGATGTGCGGGCGCAAGAGCCACCGCGTCGTTACCGCGTCGAGCACGCTCTTTACCATTCCGTGCGAGGCCATCTTTAACACGCACCCCGGCGTAAAGCGTTCCGCGTTGGTGGGCGTGGGTCCGCGTGGCCGTCAGCGTCCGGTGCTCTGCGTCGAGGCCGAGCCGACCGCGTGCTGCGGAAGCGCCGCGGAGGAGCTGCTGCGCCGCGAACTGCTGGACATGGCCACGCGCCACGAACACACGCGCGCGCTCAAGGACGTGCTCTTCCACCCGTCGTTCCCGGTGGACATCCGGCACAACGCGAAGATTTTTCGTGAGAAGCTGGCGGCGTGGGCGGAGAAGCGGCTGACGTGAAAAATTCAGATCATCCAAAGAACTTCAATCTATGGATTCCGCGGCGCATCCAATCAAAAAGTTGTAATTCCACCCATGATAATCCATGAGTGGAATTTTAACCTGCGCTTGGTTGATTCAAGGAGAGACATAGTCCAGCGCACAGGTCTATCGACGCACCCACTACCGGGCGACCTATTGTTTGGAAGCGAAAGGGACCATCTAAAACATTCGCGAAATTCTTCACGTTCCGGCGCGCGGTCACTTCTTCTTATACGCACGGACCCAGTCGATCTCGTAGACGAACGGCAGTTTCGAATCGTCTATTCCATGACGCCCGGGCCACTGTCCACCTACAGCGAGGTTGAGCAGGATGTGCGCGGGCGGCGCATCGGTGCCGTCGTTGTAGACCCATTTCGTGGCGTAGCTCACAATCTTCTTGCCGTCGATGAAGATCGTGGCCGAGGTCTCGGTCCACTCCAGGCCGGCGGTGATCCATTTGTTCGCGAGCGACTCCGGCGCTTTGTAGAAGGTCCATTTTTTGTTGTAAGCCGGATCGGAATACGTGATTTTCCTGCCCTGCGCCTGTTCGCCTTTCTTGTCCGCGGCGGTGGACGGTTTGCTGACGACGCCGCAATGAATCATGTCCTCCGTGTCTTCCTTGCCGTTGATCACGTACTCAAATATATCGATCTCCGGCGGCCAGGAGAGTTTCTTGTCCGGTCCGTAATCCGAGTTCAGCCAGAACGCCGGCCAGATGCCGATGGCGTCGCAGAATTTGACGCGCGCCTCGAAATAGCCGTACTTCTGCGTATGCGTCGAACGGATCATCCCCGATTCGTAATTGATCGGGTACGGGGTCTTCTCGGTCTTTTCCTCTTTGCCAACCTTCTTCGCGAGCAGTTTCAGCGTGCCGCCTTCAACCACATGGTTGCCATTGTCGCGGAAACGCTGCTGCTCGTCGTTGAGCCGGTCCTGGGTCTCGTTGGCGTAGATGTAACGCGTCTTCCACTTCTTCGGGTCGAGCTTATCGCCGTCAAAGTCGTCGGAGAACGTGAGTTCGTAGCCGTCTGGCACGTATGATCCCTTGACCTTCTCGGGCGCGGGAGCTGTGGGTATTGCCGGCGCGGGCTGGTCTTCAGCCTGCACCACGGTGCATGCAACGAGCATCAGGATGAGGACGCGCATCGAAGGCTCTCCAGGAAACCGCAGGCGGAACCATTGTGGATGGCGGTGCGGGGAAAGTCAAAATAGAAGGCGATCACCACCGCCGGAACATGGCAAACAGCGGCCACAATTACCCAATTGCAGCGCGAAATCCGGGCGCGACGAATTATCCTTTCTCCATCATGAAAGCCTTGGTCACCGGCGGCGGCGGTTTTTTGGGCGGCGCGATCGTGCGGCGGCTGCGCGCGCGCGAGGATGCGGTGCGGTCGTACTCGCGCGGAGACCACCCGGGACTCGCGCAGATCGGCGTCGAACAGATTCGCGGCGACCTGACAGATAAGGATGCGCTCACAAAGGCGGCGGCGGGCTGCGACGTGTTCTTTCATGTGGCCGCGAAGGCGGGCGTGAGCGGCTCCAATGAGGAGTACGCGCGCGTGAACGTGCTGGGCACCGAGCATGCGATCGCGGCGTGCCGCACACACAAGATCGCACGGCTCGTCTTCACCAGTTCGCCCAGCGTCACATTCGACGGGACCGATCAGGAGGGCGTGAACGAGTCGGCGCCCTACCCCACCCGCTTTCTCGCGCCGTACCCGCTGACCAAGGCCGCCGCCGAGCGCCTGGTGCTCGCCGCGAACGGCCCGGACCTGGCCACCGTCGCGCTGCGCCCGCACCTGATCTGGGGGCCCGGCGACACGCAGCTCGTGCCGCGCATCCTCGAACGCGCCAAGACCGGTAAACTGCGCCTGATCGAGAACAGCGGCAAGAAAGTCGATACGACCTACATTGACAATGCGGCGCTCGCGCATCTGCTCGCGGCGGACAGGCTGGCACCGGGCGCGGCGTGCGCGGGCAAGGCGTACTTCATCTCGAACGGCGAGCCCGCGACGATGGACGAGATCGTCAACGGGATCCTTGCCGCCGCGGGCCTCCCGCCGGTCACGAAGAAGGTTTCGCCGACGATGGCCTACGCGGCGGGACTGCTGCTGGAGGGCTGGCACGGACTCTTCAAATCCGGCGAGGAGCCGCCGCTGACGCGCTTCGTCGCGAAGCAACTCGCGACCGCGCACTGGTTCGACCTGACCGCCGCGCGCCGCGACCTGGGCTACGCGCCGGAAGTGACCACGAAAGAAGGGCTGGAGAGGTTGGCGGAATTTTTGAAGAGCTTGGAACGGAAGTGAGCAGCACAGGCTGCTGGGGAAATAGTTACGTAGTCTGTCACTTTAATTCCACAGAGTTAAGGTGACTGACTACCCAATTATTTCCACTCACAGACAGAATGAAAATAGGTACACAATCTGTTGCCGTTACTATTCACTGTTGTTACTGAAAAAAACGCCAGCCTATTCGTCATCCACCGCGCCTGACTTCTTTGCGGCCTTCGCGGTCGCATCGGGCTTCTTCGCGCCGGGATCGGCCTTGGCGAGGTCCACGCCGGGCTTCGCGCCGGGTGCGTCGATCTCGAGGGCGAGTTTTCCAGTGGCCATCTTGCCGTCGGCGCCGGTGACCGTCACGGTCAGGGCGTAGCTGCCGGCTTTCGCCGGTGTGCCGGAGAGCACGCCGTCTTCACCGAGCGCCAGTCCTTCGGCGAGGCCCTCGGCCTTCCACTTGTATGGACCCACGCCGCCGCGCGCGCGGAGCGACGCCTTGTACGCCGTGCCGACGAGGCCGCGATTCAGGTTCGCGACGTAGACCTCGAACTTGAGTTTGGGCGCCGCGCCGACGGGCTTGAGCGTCGCGGCGGCGGCCATATCGGGGTTCTTGGGCGGTGCGGACGCGTAGTAGAGCTGCAACTGTGGCGCGTTGGCGGAGTCCTTCGAGAAGAAGCGCGCGTAACTGTCGCCGTCTGCCGCGAAGGTGAGGGCAAGGCCGTAATTGGGGATGCGCTTGGCCTGCCAGCCTTGCACCAGCGGCGTGACGTCAATCTCGATGCTCTTGCCGCCCTTGCCTTCGTCCTTCTTGGTCAGGTGGCGGCCGCAGATGGGCAGCGGATCGAAGTCGCCGCCCGCGTTCACCCAGTCGTCGCCTTCCACCGAACGGCCCCACGACGCCGCGGGCTCGTCGAACGGCCGCAGCAACCGGTGGACCTGGATCGTGAGCGCGTCCTTGTTGGGCCAACATTCGTCCGTCTGGAGTTTCAGCACTGCCGCGCCGCAAGGCTTGGCGGCATCGCCTTTAAAGTCCCAGGCCATGAGGACGCGCATCTTGCCGTCTTTGTTGGAGCCCAACTGAATCGAGTTTTTCGCGCCTTCGCCTTTCCATTGTTCGGCGGCGTTTGCGGAGTAGATGGTGACGTCCTTCTCCGGCGCGAGTTCCACGGGTTCGCCGGCCAGGCTGATGTTGAGCGCGCCCGCGTAAAGCAGCACCGCGAGCAAGCCGCCTCTTTTCACGCCGATGCGTGCCATTTCTATACCTCCTCTGCCTTGGCTTTAAAGAGTTTCGGGCCCTGCGATACAAGGTGTACGGTGCGTATTCCTACCCGATACCGAGGCTGGAATCAAGAATTAACGATATTTTCATAGCATTTAGTAGTAGATGGTGTATCGATATTTCAGCATGGCTACGATTACGCTCAAGCAGATCGCCGAGAAGGTGGGCGTTACCCCGATGACGGTCTCTTCCGCGCTGACCGGAAGGGGGCGCGTCGGCATCGGTACACGCGAGCGCATCCTGCAAGTTGCCCAAGAGTTAGGCTACCGGCCGAACGCTTCGGCGCGGGCCACGCGCACGGGGCGATTTGGCTGCATCGGCCTGCTGGTCAGCAGCGACAAGCAGTACTCGTACACGCCCGACGCGCTGCTGTGGGGCATCGACTCGGCCTTGGAAGAGACCGGCAACCATCTGGCGCTGGCGCGGCTCTCGGGAGATTTCGACGGCACCGAGGCGAGTCTGCCCAAGAGTCTGCGCGAGCGCCTGGTGGACGGGATGCTGGTGAACCTGACGCACCACCTGCCGCCGCACATCTCCGACGCGGTGACGGCCTCGCGCATTCCCGCGATCTGGATGAACACGCGCATGTCGAGCGACTGCGTCTACCCCGACGACCGCGCGGCGGCGCGCGCGCTGACGCGCCGGCTCATCGAACGCGGACATACGCGCATCGCCTGGACGAATTACGGCTCGGGCACCGGCGAGCGCGAGGACGACCGGCATTACAGCGAATTCGACCGCATGGCCGGGTACATGGACGCGATGGCCTCGGCGGGGCTCATGCCGCGCCTGGTCCAGCCCGCGGAACCACTCCCGCATAAGGAGTGGCTGGCGCATTGCCGCTCGTGGCTGAGCGTGCCCGAGCGGCCCACGGCGGCGCTGGTGTACCGGGTCTCGTCGGCGAGGCCGGTGGCGGCGGCGGCGATGAGCCTTGGGATGACCATGGGCAAGGACCTGGAGATCGAGACCTTCGGTGAGTATCCGTTAGTGGACGAGTGCCTGGGCCTCTCGATTTCCGTGGTGCCCTTTTACGAACTCGGTAAGATCGCCGCGCAGATGCTGCTGAAGAAAGTGCTGCGGCCGGACGTCCCGCTCCCGGCGCAGGCCGTGCCGTTCAGCCTTTAGGTCCGCTGGCCGAAAGAAGGTGCCTCGTGGTCGCGCGACGCCGCATGCTTTGGCCGGTCCTCGCGCTGGCGCTTATTGCCGGCGCACGGGCCACCGAAGAGCCCGCCAAGAAGACCGTCGAACTCCGCCCGCATTTCATGCTCGGGCTCACCTGCGGCCCCGGCGACAAGTGGATCGAAGAGACAAACAAGCAGGGCTGCAAATGGGACATGCGCTACCAGTACATCTGCGGCGGCGTGAACACGTCCAGCAACTGGAAGACCTGGAACCAGCCCGCGGGCGCGTTCGCGCTCGGTTATATGGAAGGTTCCGACAAGATCGGCTGCATCCCCGTCTTCGATTACTACCAGATGCTGCAATCGAACCCCGGCGCGGGCAAGGGCGAGCCGATGGGGAACAAGATCAACTGCGACAACGCGGCGACGATGAAGTCGTACTTCGAGGACTTCAAGGTCCTGCTCGAGATGTGCGCGAAGTACAAGAAGCCCGTGATCCTGCACGTCGAGCCGGACTTGTGGGGCTATTTCCTGATGGCGAAGGAGTTCGCGCCCAACGATCCGGACAAGACGGCGGTGCAGGTAAAGTCGAGCGGCCTGGACGAGGTGAAGGATTTCGAGGATACGGTGGCCGGCTTCGGCAAAGCGCTAGTCGCGCTGCGCGACAAGCACGCGCCGAACACGCTGCTGGCCTGGCATGCCTCGATGTGGGGCAAGCCCGACCCGAAGTTCTTCGCCGACGCGATCAAGAAGTGCGGCAACTGGGACCTGATCTTCACCGACCCGAGCGACCGGGACTCGGCCTGGCGCGTAGCCAAGGGCTATCACGTCGGCGGCGCGTGGTGGACCGACAAGGACTTCGCCTCGTTCCGCGACTGGAGCCGCGATCTGCACAAACTCACGGGCCTGCCGCTGATGGCCTGGCAGATTCCCATGGGCAACACGATCATGGCCACCTGCAACAACACCGACGGCCACTACATGGACAACCGGCCGGAGTACTTCCTCGAGAACTATCCAGACAACAAGCACATCGCCGAATGGGTGGAGGCCGGCTACATCGGGCTGCTCTTCGGCGGCGGCGCGGGCGGCTGCACGGATTGCCGTGACGGACGCAAGGACGGCATCACCAACCCCGACCCGATTCCGAACAATAAAGGAGAGAAGGCCGAGTACGCCGACGACGACGGCGGGTTCATGCGCACGCGCGGGATCAAATACTACACCAAGGGCCCCTACCCGCTTAAGCCGCAGGCCGCGCCAAAGCCGGCCGAGACCGCGAAGCTCGGTCCAACCGGAACGCCGGCGGCGCCTAAGAAGGCGGAGGCGCCTCCGCCCGCGCCGAAGCTCGATGCCACCGCGCTGGCCGCGTGGCAAGACAAGCTGGTGGCGCGCGCGGCCGAGCGCATCAAGAGCGGCAAGAAGCCCACGATCGGGTTGAAGCTCTTCGGCGGCGCGCAGAACTATCCGGTCTCCGCCGCGAACGCGAAGGAACTCTCCATCGACGTCCAGGGCAACGCGATGCCGGTGAAGTGGGAGAAGATCCCGCAGGAGGACCGCGTCTCGCTGGCGAAGTCGCTGGCCGCGGACGACAACGCCGAGAGCCTGCTGATCGTGGCCGCAATGCTCTACGGGGCAGGCGTCGCCGACCAGGCGGACGATTTCCTCGCCCGCGCCGCGTTGCTGGACGCGAAGGAAGCGGAAAAGCTGAAGGCCGCGCTTACGCCGTAGCATCCACACGTTCAGTCATTATAGAAGGAGCATGCCTTGAAGATCGCCGCGCGATTCCAGATCCTGGCTGCCGCGTTGGTATTCTGCGCGTCCGGCCTTGCCGTATCCGCGCTGGCCGAAGACGCCGCGCTGCCGGTGAGCGTGCCCGCGAGCGATCCGAACATCCGCTACATGGGCCGCTGGGACTTTAAAGACAAGAACGCACCGCGCTGCAACTGGGCGGGCTGCGCGGTGCAGGCAAAGTTCCAGGGGACCACGCTGGGCGCGAAGATCACGTTCAACGGGAACGATCATTTCCAAGTGGTGATCGACGGCAAGCCCACGGACGTCGTGAAGCCCGAGAAAGGCACCGCGACCGTGAGCCTCGCGAAGGGTCTGGCCAACGGCGAGCACACGGTGGAACTCTTCAAGCGCACGGAGACGTACGTCGGCAAGCCGCAGTTCCTGGGCTTCCAGCTCGAAGCCGGCAAGAAGCTCCTGCCGTTGCCTCCCCGGCCCAAACGCGGCATCGAGATGGTGGGCGATTCGATCACCTGCGGCTACGGCAACGACGCGACGAACGTGAACCAGCACTTCACCCCCGAGACCGAGAACAACTACATGGCCTACGGCGCGATCGCGGCGCGGGAGGTAGGCGCGGAGTATTCCTGCATTGCGTATTCAGGCCGGAAGATGTTCCCCGACAACACCATGCCCGAAATCTACGACCGCATCGTGGCCGACGACGCCGGGACCAAGTGGGACTTCACGCAGAACGTGCCGAGCGCGGTGCTGATCAATCTCGGGACGAACGATTTCCGCGGCAACGGACCCGAGGAGAAGGCCTGGACCGACGCGTACAAGGCCTTCGTGGGCAAGGTCCGCAAGCTCTACCCGGACGCGCACATCTACCTGGCGATCGGTTCGATGATGAGCGACGGTTATCCGCCGGGAAAGAAACAGCTCTCCACGATCCGCGCCTGGCACCAGCAGATGGTGAAGGACCTAACCGACGCCGGCGACAAGAAAGTCCACTTCATTGAGTTCGCGCCGCAGGACATCAACGCCGACGGCGGTGGAGCGGACTGGCACCCGAGCATCAAGACGCACCAGAAGATGGCCGCGAAGCTGGTCGAAGCGCTCAAGAAGGATCTCGGTTGGTAATCTGTTCGTCCGCCTCCATTGTTCAAACCTAGCGCTCGCCTTGCCTCTAGCTAAAATTTGAGAACCAATCTAAGTCCTTCGGTGTATCCATGTATAGGCATGCCTATACATGTTTACATCGTGAGTGTAAGTATATGTTAAAAAACGGTTACCATGAAATATACAGCGACCTAAAGAGCCAGATTCAGTCAGGTGAACTGCCCTTTGGCGGGGCCCTTCCCAGTGAAGCGAAACTCTCCAAGCTCTATCGCGTGAGCCGGGCAACCGTGCGGCAGGGCCTCAAGCTGCTTGAAGAAGGAGGCCTGCTTGAGGTGGTGCCCGGGAGGGGACGGCGGATCGGCCGCAGGCCGCAGGCCGAGGAGGCCCGTGCTGATGTCGCAAAAGGCACGATCTTGTTTCTAGCCGGACCCGGACGGGGCGATTTTGGCGATCCGTTTCTCGGCGGCATCCACGACGGCGCGGTGCAGGCGCTACGCGCGGCGGGCTGGGGCTGGGATTTGCGCTTTCAACGCGAACGCCGCGAAGATCCAGCGCAACTTCTGCGCGATGGCGACACCCATGAGGGTGTGCTGCTCTCGGGAATCTATTTTCCCGATGCGGAAGAACGTCTGGACCGCGGGCGTCCCGTGGTGCAATTGAATGTACGATCCTTGAATGGCGCGCCAAGCGTGGGCGTCGATGGGTATGCGGCGGGAATAGGTTCGGCGCGGAAGCTGCTAGCTCTGGGCCATCGGCGCATGGGCCTGTTGGGTTGGGATACCCCGGATCGTTCCTTTCGGGAGCGGGGCGAAGGCTTTCTGCGCGGTTGCGAGGAAGGCGGCGTCGCGCGCGAAAGCGTCGCCGCCCTGTGGCGCCTGGAATGGACGCGTGACGATCCGGACGGCTCGCGCCGGATGCGCGCCTCGCTGGAAGACTTGCGCAAGGCCGGGCGGACGCCGACTGCGTTTTTCGTGGTGTTGGACGACCTAGCCATGCGCTTGATCGACCAACTCGAAGGCATGGGGCTCGCCGTGCCCGGCGACGTGAGCGTGATCGGCTACGACCACCTCGTGCGGGAAGCCCATGCAAACAAAGTCATCCTGTCCACATGGGAGCAGCCGGGGTTTGAGGTTGGGCGGCGCGGCGCGCGCATGCTGCTGGAACGCATCGCGAATCCGGACGGTCCGCCTGCGGTGGAATTGGTGATGCCGAAATGGATCGAAGGGCCGTCGATCGCCGCATGCAAAGGTTCACAGATAATGGGAACGGGAGAAAAAGCATGAGAACGATGAACTTGGCCGCAATGGCGATTCTATTTGCTGGAACGGCCGCCGCGGCCGAGCCGAACTGGGTCTGGTGGGAAGGCGAGAACCCGGCGGAGACGAATTTCCCCTCCAAGACCTCGTTCGGCGAGGACACCTTCGCCGACAAGGCCCCGGCGGTTCTCTCCGGCGGCAAGTGGCTGAGCAACGAGGGCAACCGCGCGGCGGGCGAGGCGGAGCCGTTCGCGAAGTACAAGGTCAGCGTCCCGGCCGACGGCACGTATCACTTCTGGACGCGGAAGTTCTGGAAACACGGGCCGTTCAAGTGGCACTTCGACGACCAGGCCTGGCAGGAATGCGGCAAGGACTGCGCGCTGGCCGACAGCACCGATATCCGCAAGTTCCTGGGCGCGAACTGGGTCTTTCTGGGCGACGTGAAGCTGACCAAGGGCGAGCATCCCTTCGAGTTGCGGCTGCTCGCGAAGGAAGGCGAAGGCAAGGCGGCCTGCTTCGACGCGTTCGTGCTGATCGACGGCGCCTTTACGCCGCGCGGGAAGCTGAAACCCGGTGAGGCTTCGGGGCTGGCGATGCCCGGCTACTTCGCGTTCGAGCCGCCGAACGATGCGTTCGAGAGCAGCGCGGTCTTCGACCTGCGCGAACTCAACGAGAAGGAGTCGGGCGTCAACGGCCCCCTCAAGGCCGACGGACTGGACTTCAAGCTCGGCGGCGGCAAGGCCACGCGGCTCTGGTCGGTGCAGACCAGCGTGGACATGGACGACGCGGCGCTGGAGTACCTGGCGCGCCGGCTGGCCAAGAACGGCGTCAACCACGTGCGCGTGGAGGCCAGCATCGTCGAGTTCGGAAACTCCGATTCTGCCGCCTACAACGCCAAGCACCTCGACCGGCTCCACCGCGCCATCGCGGCCTTCAAGAAGGCCGGCATCTACATGTACTTTGGGCACGTCTGGTGGGGCAACTGGAGCCCCAACGGCGCGTGGGGCATCCCCGGCTACGACGGCAAGAAGGCCGGCCACTGTCTGATCATGTTCGATCCGAAGATGGAGGCGCTGTACCGCGGCTGGGTGAAGACGCTGCTGACGACGAAGAATCCCTACACGGGCGTGCCGCTCAAGGACGACCCAACGCTCGCCACCATGGAGGTCCAGAACGAGGACAGCTTCATGTTCTGGACGTTCCCCAAGGCGCTCTCGCCCGAGGCCCTGAAGGAACTCGGCAAACAGTACGGCGACTGGCTGGCCAAAAAGCACGGCAGCCTGGAAAAGGCCTTCGAGGCCTGGGGCGACGCGAAGGACAAGGACGACAACCTCGGCGCGGGCGTCGCGGGCTTCCTCGGCATGTGGAACCTGACGTCCGACGGCCTCTCCAAGCAGGCGAAGTTCAAGGCGCGCGCGAGCGACCAGTTGCAGTTCCTCGTCGAAACCCAGCGCGCGTTCTACGACCGCACCGCGAAGTACATTAAAGAGGAGTTGGGCGCGAAGTGCATGGTAAGCTGCAGCAACTGGAAGACCGCCGACGGCCGGCTGATGGACCCGCTGGAGCGCTACACCTACCTGGCCGGCGACGTAGTCTGCGCCAACAATTACTTCGGGCCCAAGTATCTCTCCAAGCGCGCGCGCTTCTACGCCGTGGACACGGGCGAGACTTTCCAGAGCCGCAGCGGGATGCTCATGCCCTCCGCGATCCCCATCGAACTCAACCAGATTGACCAGCGCCCGCACATGGTCACGGAGATCAACTGGGAGCGCCCGAACCGCTTCCGCTGCGAGTTCCCTTTCCTCGCCGCGACGTACGGAACCCTGCAAGGCATGGACGGATGGAATTTCTTCGCGACCGGCAACGCGCAGTGGGAGTCTTCGCCCGGCGTCTGGAGCATCATGAATCCGTCGCTCTTCGGCATGTTCCCGGCCTGCGCGCTGATGTGCCGCCGTGGCGACGTTAAGGAAGCCGAGACGGTCGTGCACCAGTCGCTGGACCTGAAAGAGCTGTACGCGTTCAAGGGCACGGCACTGCAGGAAGAGCAGGGCTTCGACGAGCTGCGCAAGAAGGACATTCCCGCGGGCGGCGTGATGCAGGGCAAGGAGATCGGCGCCATCGATCCGCTGGCGTTTTACGTCGGCCGCGTCGTCTACGACTGCGCAGGCAAGAAGGAGCGCAACAAGCTGATCGACCTGAGCAAGTACATCGACCACGCCAAGAAGACGATCAAGTCCGTTACGGGCGAGCTCGAATGGGACTACGGCATCGGCGTGGCCACGGTGAATACGCCGCGCTCGCAGGGCGCGTGCGGCTTCCTGGCCAAGAAGGGCAAGATCGATCTGGGCGACGTGGTCATCGAAGCGGAGAACGAGTACGGCAGCATCCTCGTCGTCGCGCTGGACGACCAGCCGCTCGCGCAATCTAAGAAGGTTCTGATCCAGGCCGTCACCGAGGACCAGCTCTACGGCTGGAAGACGCAGCCCGACGGCGAGGGCGAGAAGATCCTCGCGCTGGGCGGCTACCCGCTGAACGTGAAGAAGATCCAGGCCAAGGTGACGTTCAAGAAGCCCGGCACGCTTAAGGAAGCGCTGATCCTGGACGGCAACGCCTACGACACCGGCAAGAAGGCGGCGACCTCCACTGCCGGCGGCGGCCTGACCGTCACGCTGCCGGAAGACGCGTTGTACTGCGTGTTGAAATGAGCGCGCGCCGCGCTTAAATTCGCCGCTTTCTTCCTTTTCGCTTAGGCCGATTGAGCGTTTCGATTACTTCTCCTGAAGGGCCTTGCCGAGCGCGCGGCGCAGTTGCTCGAAATCCTCGGCCTTCAGTCCGTCGAAGGACTCGGTGACCGCGCCCTGCGCGTCCAGCGTGCCGAGCTTCTTCGTGGACTGGATCGCGCCGCCGAGGAGCTTGGCGACCTGCACGCGGTCGGGGTCGTCCTTAAGCAGCCCGTTCTTCTCGGCGAAGAGCCTCACGTACTCGATGTCCTGCTCGGCGCGCCGGTAGGCCTTCAGGCGCAGCGAGGCGCAGGCGCCCTGGATGTTGTGCGGCTTGCCCGTGTAGAAGACGCAGGTGTCTTCAAAGCGCTCCCAGTTTTTCTCGCCGCCGAGCGTGAGCCAAGGCACGAAGCCGTCCACGCCGCGCGAGTAAAGATCGAGGCCCTGCGCCACGATGCCGAGCGCGCTGGACTTGGAACTGGGCGCGCCGCCGTAGGTCCAGACGCGCTGGCCATAGCGCTCGCGCCAGTCTTCCAGCCAGGGGCGGTAGCCCGAAAAGCCGCCGGAGACGTTCAGGTCCAGGATGCGGTCGAGGGTATCGCGGCCCCATTGCGGGCGCGAGACGTCCGCGCGATACAGGATGGTCTTGGCGGCCTCGCCGCCGACCAGCGTCTGGGCTTTGCGAAACAGTTTGCCGAAGAAAGCCAGCGCCACAAAGTCGTCGATGTGCTGCGGCTCGTCGAGCAGCCAGAAACTCACGCCGTTGCCCGGACCTTTCTTCTTTCCATCGTTCACGTACTGCTTGTAATAATACTTATCGTTCAAATAGATCTGGAAGTGCGTCTTGTAGCCCTTCTCCTGAAAATGCTTCATGAAATCGGCGGCCACGGCCACCCACTGTTCCTGATACTGCGGGCTGAAGCCCTCTTCGATGGGCCCGGCGACTTTCCAATGGTCTTCCCACGACGATTCGTTCCACTTGTAGCCCTCGGCCATCTTGGTCGGGTAGTGCTCGGCAAGCGTGAGGTAGAAATGGTCGATCGCGGTGCCCTCGCGCGGCGTGCCTTTGAACGCGCTGCCGTCGAGCAGCGGGCCGAAGCGTTTGTCCCAGGCGCTCCAGTCGCCGACCTTCATCTCCTTGCCCTGGCCCGCAAGCGGCAGCGCCGCGCCGTCCTGGTATTTTCCGCCGTGGCTGTAGTGCAGCACGGCCAGCGGGGCGCGATGGAGGTGCGAGAGCACGTAAAAGCTGCGCTCCGTGGCGATGAAATCGTCGGAGCCCGCCGCGCCCCAGCCCGGGGAACTGTACGCGTTCATAGACCAGACGAAGTGCGCTTCTTCGGGAATCTTGGCGCCAAAGACCTCCAGTTTGATGGCGACCGGCAGCGCGTCGCCGTCGCCGGCCTTCACGGCGAGTGAGCCTTCGTACATGCCGGCCGCGGCGTCCTTGGGGACGAAGAACTCGACATACACGCTCTGGTTGGCCTGGGCGGGCACTTTGTTCTTAGGATCGGGCACGGCGAAGATGTCGCCGGCCTTCAGCGGGAGCATGGGATCGGCGTACCAGCCGCGCTCGCCCGTCTTGTCGAGCTTCTGGTACCAGAGTCGCGAGAGTTGGATGGCGGCGGCCGGAATCACCGCGCCGTTGGGACCCTTGAGGTCGCCGGGCGTAACGCTGTAATTCACGGCCGCGTTGCCCGCGTTCTGGCACACGATCTGGAAGGCGGCCCACTCGCCGCGCAGCGCGGTGAGCGTAATGGAGCGGTCCTTGCCGCTCCAGACGGCGTTGGCCTGCGAGTACTTGCCCGCGGCGTCGGCTTCGTAGCCGACCCCGGGTTCTTCAAGCACATTGCCGGTGATGGGATTGGCCTTGGTCCCGTCGGGCAAGGCCCAGACGCGGCCCGCGGCGTTGCCGGGCGGATCGCCGGCCGCGCGTTCGAGCTTGGCGATTTCGAGTTTGGGCGGGAGCGGGAACTTCGCGGAGACTTCGCCGCTGCCTTCAAAACTGCCCATCAGGTTGCCGCCGCGGCCGACCACCTCGACGCGCGCCTTGGCCTTTGCGCCGGCGGGCAGGGCCATGAGCAGCGCGCGGGCGCGCTCGCCGAGTTGCGCGACCGCAGGCAGCATCCAGCGGGGCAGTTCTTTCATCTCGCCGCCGTCCAATGCAAGCTTCACCCGGTAGCCGAGCGTATCCTTAAACGCGGCTTCATCTTTCGGGCCAGGCCACGAGAGTTCCAGGCCGCCGCTCTCGAAATTCGCGCCGTGCGGCCATGGCTTCACCTCTGCCGGCTGAACCGCGGGCGGATCGGTCACGGGTACCGGCTCCGCGGTGACGATGAACTCGGGCTGGGCGTTGTTCTGCTCGCGCGAGAAGAAGAAATTGTTGGACATATTGCCGTCGCCGATCACGTCCTTGTGCGTGTTCTTGGTCTGGCCGTTGTCATCACTTACGCAGAGGCCGTACGAGAGCCCGGCGGCGCAGGCCTCGAGCAGGCGGCCGTCGAATTCCATCTCGAACCACATCTGCTCGTCGTTTTTGACGTAGCTCTGCGTCCAGAGCGTTCCGCCGCGCCCCCAGATGACGTCGAGAAAATTGGACTTCGGCCCCGCCCAGGTCTTGTCCGAGCCAAATTCGGGGCCTTGGAAGCAGGAGTCGCCGTTCTCCGCCTGCTTGTCGCCGGCCACGCTGCCCTCGTTCCAGGGCGTGGCCACCGTCGAGAAGCCCACTTTGCGCACCATCACGTTTTTATCGCAGGCCTTAATGCGCAGCACGGCCTTGCTCACCTTCTTGCCTGCGAGGGGCTTGGCATCGAAGTTAAAGAGGAGCAGGTTCTCGATGCCCTTCATCTTGATGCGCGAACTCTTGCCCATGTTGTTCTTGGTTTCGGATTCGTGGCAGCAGATGGAGTTATCGGAGGTAACGGGCAGGTGGATCTCTTCGGCGCTCCACGCGGCGCCGCCAACTAAAAGGAGACAGAGGGCTACTAGGCGCATGGGAGGCTCCTTAGTTTCGGGATTCACATTCTTTTACTGGCATATGGCACATGCGGCAAGGTAGTCAGGCTATCCCTATGGCCTTTCCTTCCCAATCGGGATAAAGGAGCAAAGGCGAATAGTCTCCGCTCGCCATCCGTCTCCTTCATTAGTTGGCTTCCAGCCTCGCTTTCCGTGAAACTACCCACAATTCCTGTTAGGTTCTACCCGCGTGGGGAACAGGGAAGATGAAGCAACGTGGAGCGTTAGCGCATGCCCGATAAACTTGAACAGCTAGGCGCCCAGTTCCTGGCCCAACGGCACGTGCTGATGGCATTCATCTCCGGACTGATCCGCGATCCCAATGCGGCTGAGGACATCCTGCAGGAAGTCTGGATGCGGCTGTCCGAGGCGTCCCGAAGCGGGGTTCCGATCGACGATCTGGGCCGCTGGTGCCGCGGGACCGCGCGCAATCTTGTGCTGCATCACTGGCGCGAGAAGCGGACAGCACGGGTGATTCCGGACAGTTCCATGCTGGACTTGATCGAACGCGCCTTCGACGAACAGGCGGGCGCGCAGGGCATCTGGATGGCGCGCAAGAACGCGCTGCTGGAGTGCCTGCGCACGCTGCCGGATAAATCGCGCCAGCTCCTTGCGCACGTCTACGAGAGCGGTCTGCCCCTGGCCGAGGTGGCCAAGCAGACGGGACAGTCGTATGCGGCGGTGATGATGCTGCTGAGCCGCGTGCGCAAAGGCCTGCGGGAGTGCGTCGTGCGCAGGGTCCAAGCCGAGGAGCGCGCGGTATGAAGCCCCTCGACGAACTCCTAATCGCGTGGCGCGATGGAAGCATCGGCCCCGACGAGTTGAAAGAGCTCGAGCGGCTGCTCGCCGAACCGGGTTCACGGGAACGGTTGTTCGAGGAGTTCCTGGTGACGGCGACGATCGCGGAGGCGCTGAAGGTCGATACGAAAGCGCCGCAGGTACCGCGTGCTTCTCAGCGCAAGAAATCGGCGCGCTTGCCGTCACGGCCGTGGGGCTATTGGGCGGCCGCCGCGGTGGTGCTTCTGGCCGCCGGCGCCGTTTATCTTTATGCAACCGCTCAGACCACGCGCGGATTCGAGATCGTGGCCGGCGCGGCGCTCGTGGATCAGAAGAAGAATGGGCCCATTGGCGAAAAGTCGGTCGTCGTGTGCGAGGGCAACACCTCAGTCACGATTCGTTTTCCCGATGGCTCGACGATGGACCTCGCGCCTTCCGGTTCAACCGTGATGCATCGGCGGGGCGTGGAATTGAGCGCCGGGAAGGCCAGCTTCCAGGTTCAGAAGGTCAAACCCGGCGATGAAGCGTTTTTTGTGCATACGGCGGCGGGTTCGGTAACGGTGGTCGGCACGGAGTTCTCGGTTGAACTCCAGCCCAAAGGACAGAGCACAAAAGGAGGAACGGACATGAAAGGTGCGGCGATTATCATGGCGGTTACGGTGCTTACGGGCACGGTCAGCGTGGAATTCGACGGTTCACACTATGCTTTAAGCATGGGACAGAGCCGGGCCTTTGGCGAAGACAAAGAGACTACGGCAGCGCTTCCGGAAGGTTTGAAGGGCTTCAAGGGCACGGTGAACGGGCAAGTGGTGAGCGTGGATAAGGATTCCTTTGTGCTCAAGATGACTTCTACCAAAGCAGGCCTCAACGAAAAAGAAGTCGTGGTGGTGACCAAAGATGTGAAGGACATGCCCGAACTCCAGGCGAAGGACTCGGTTTACGCCATGGTCTCAGAAGTAGAAGGTAAGCTCGTGGCAACGAAGGTGATCAAGGCGAAATCCACGAAGCAACCAACCGGAGATAGGTAGCTCAAAGTCTCTGCTCGCCGAATTATAGATCCTATTAGAAGAAAAATACGTCGTGCAGTCGAAGCTGCTGGGGCAAGTCCCCACTCGCTTTGACTGCACGACGCGGCGTTTATTGATTCCTCCATCATTTCACCCACATCGATTTAACGCTCAAAAAATCCCTTCAAATTCCGCGTTAGTTTCCTTCCGTTCCAGGAACGGCACATGTGAAGTGCATTATTGCATAGACGTCCGACGAGGAAGAGCGGGACAGGAGATCCATTCATGCATCGGAACCGAATTCTCCACGCTGCGCTGGCGCTGGCCGTTTTGGTGGCTGGATCGTTCCTCGCCATGCAGACGCCACCACGTATTCCGGAGCGTACGGTCTATCGAACTCCTGAACCGTCACACCAGGTACAGCCCATCAAACGTGCGGAGCCCGCGCAGGAGGCCGCCGGCAAGGCCCCTGAATCCCCTGTCACCGGATCAAATCCGGTGTTCGCCGCGTTCGAGGCATGGGTGCAGAGCGCAACGGTCAAAAAGCCGAGCGCGGGGGAAGAGCAGCAGGGCGTCGAGCTCGCGCATGCGCGCCGCGAGGCGCTCGCCCAGCTCATCGAGTCCGATCCCAAACAAGCCCTGGAAAAAACCGTCCCCGCGGCTGCACGAGAAAATTTGCCTGCAGCGGTGGCGGCGGAACTGGAAGAACGCATCGACGCACGCGGCGATTACACGGTCGCCATCGCCAGCGGCCCCGATATGCAATCGGTCGTGTATCGCCAGGTTCGGGTCAACGGCAAGACCTACAACGCCCATGTCTACGGCCGCCGCTCGGGCCAGGGCACGCGCATGGGCATCCCGCTGCACGGAATCGCGATCGGCGATCGCATGGCGCTGCACGAGAGTCCGATACGCGTACTGGAACCGGGCGAACGTCCCGACCCGCAAAAACCTGTCGTCAATCCGGATGGAAAGTGCCCGATCAAAGGCGTGGTCTCGAAGAAGGTGACCGTTGACGCCGGCGACATCCTCTATTTCACCTGTTGTTCAACCTGCCCCGACGCGTTGTCGCAGCAGTTGATCGCGGCCGAAGGCGGTTCTGGCTCCGTGGCTCAAGGCATAAGCGGCCCGGCCGCAGCCGCTTCTTGGACCCAGGGCAATAAGACCGTGCTCTACATCAACGTGAAGTACTCGGATTCCACGAACAATTATTTTGGCCAGGCTGAAGTCCAGAGCATGGCGGATGGATGTGCGGCGTTTATGCTGGAGAATTCGTACGGCACGACTTCCATGACGCCAACCGTAACGCCGCTTTTGACTCTGCCGCAGACCGAAGCCTACTACATCGCCAATGGTTATAATGCACTCTATGCGGACGCTCGAACCGTAGCGACCAACGCCGGATACGATTATGCCAATTACTCCCTAGATGCGGGCTGTTATGTAGGCGGACCTGGTTCATTCGCCGGAATAGCAAGTGTGGGTAGCCGTGGCGTATTGCTAAAAAGCGCCACCCCGAGCACCGCGGCGCACGAATTCGGACACAACCTCGGCCTATGGCACGCAAACGCCTGGAGCACCACGGATGGCACCACCATTGGAGCGGGGAGCAACTTCGAGTATGGCGACTTATTCGATACCATGGGCTCGGGTCCGCTCGCCGCATACAATGCCTGTCATAAAAATCGGCTGGGCTGGCTGCCGGGTGCGAACGTAACCACCGTCACCACCAGCGGAACCTATCGAATCACGGCGTTCGACCAGCCTGTTTTAACCGCCGGCACAAGCTACGCCCTGAAGATCACCAAAGATGCGGATCGCGACTATTGGGTGGATTTCCGCCAGGCCATCACCGGCAATAAGTGGCTGATGAACGGCGCCGACCTGCACTGGGACCCCTGGGCCAGCAGCAACGGCGGCACTTCGCTTCTGGACGCCACGCCCGGATCTCCGGACGGCATGAACGATTCGGCCATCGTGATCGGGCACACGTTCTCGGACCTCGTCGCGGGCATCCACATCACGCCCATCGGTAAAGGCGGAACATCTCCCGAATCGTTGGACGTGGTGGTCAACGTGGGAAGTTTCGCGGGCAATAATGCGCCCACGCTTTCGGTAAGCGCCAGCCCTACAGCGGTGGATCCCAACCTGCCCGTGACCCTCACGGCGAACGCCTCGGACGCCGACGGCGACACCCTGGCCTATTCCTGGGACTTTGGCGACAAGACCTTCGGAACCAACAGCCCCAGCGTCACCAAGAGCTGGAGCGGCATCGGGAACTATGTCGTCCGCTGCACGGTCACGGATATGAAAGGCGGAACCGCCAGCAATTGGGTTATCGTCTCGGTGGGATCGCCGGCGACCATCTCAGTAAATCCAACCAGCCTCTCCCAGACGCTCAGCCCGAACCAATCGGCCACGCAGACTCTGAACATCGGGAACATAGGCGGCCTGCCGCTGGCCTGGGCGCTGCCAGCCCATGTCGTGAGCCTGACCGGCGGCGGAGATTACAGCTTGGCGCTGAGGGACGATGGCTCGGTCCTGGCATGGGGCGGAAACGCCAGCGGCCAACTGGGGGACGGAACCACTTCTGCCCGTCTGACCGCGGTGCCCGTCACGGGTCTGTCCGGCATCACCAAGATTGCAGCAGGCTTCTTCTCCAACCTGGCGGTCAGCGCGGATGGATCGGTGTGGGCCTGGGGCGCCAATGGCTCCGGCCAATTGGGCGATGGAACGACGACCAACCGCTCAACGCCCGTGCAAGTGTCCGGACTTACCGGAGTATCCGCGGTCGCGTGCGGCATCGGCCACAGCCTGGCGCTCAAGTCGGATGGAACCGTGTGGGGCTGGGGCAGCAATGGCTCTGGCCAATTGGGCGATGGAACGACGACCAGCCGTACCTCCCCCGTACAAGTCTCCGGATTGAGCGGCATCGTTTCGATTGCGTGCGGCTTTAACCACAGTCTCGCCATCAAGTCGGACGGGACTGTGTGGGCCTGGGGTGCCAATGGCAACGGCCAACTGGGAGTTGGGACGACGACGGGACATACGACGCCCGTGCAGGTTTCCGGATTGACCGGCGTTGCCGCGGTTGCCTGTGGCGCGAATCACAGTCTGGCGCTCAAGGCGGACGGAACCGTGTGGGCCTGGGGCCGCAACAACCTCGGCCAGCTCGGGAATGGATCAACGACCGACCGTTCGACGCCTTCGCAGGTCTCCGGGTTGACCGGCGTCACGGCCATTTCGGGCAACTGCGCCAACCACTGTTTGGCCCTCGAAGCGGACGCGACCATGCGCGCTTGGGGCAACAACGGCACCGGTCAACTGGGCGATGGCACGACCACCAATCGAACCACGCCGGTGGTCGTGTCGGGCCTGTCGGGGATTACGAAGATCGGAACCGGATCCAGCCACAGTCTGGCCCTCAAGTCCGACGGCACGGTGCGGGCGTGGGGCGCCAATAACAATAGCCAACTGGGTGATGGAACGTCCATTACGCGTACCACGGCTGTGCTCGTTTCCGGAGCGTTAACGCCGCTCCCGGCTTGGCTGACCGTGGCACCGGCGGCCGGCACCACCGCGGGAGACTCCAGCAGTGCAGTGACAGTGACCTTCAATGCAGCGGGCCTGAGCGAAGGCGTCTACAGCGCCTCGTTGAATGTAAGCTCCAACGATTCCGGCACGCCCAACGTGATGGTGCCCGTAACCCTCACGGTCCGGAATCTGTCCCCCGTCATCCAGTCTGCTCCGTGGGCCACGCCCAACCCCGTGACCTTGCCCAGCACGACGGTCGCGAGCGTTATCGCCAGCGATCCGGACAACGGACCGAATCCTCTAACCTACACCTGGTCGAAAGTCTCCGGCCCCGGAACGGTCACCTTCGTTCCGAACGGAACCACGACGAGCGACAGCAGCACGACCACTTTCGGCGCAGCGGGGGTGTACGTCCTGCGCATAACGGTCTATGACGGCGGCCTCTCCACAACCGGCGACGTAACCGTAACGGTAAATGCGCCGAACCAAGCTCCCGCGATCACCACTCAGCCCGCGAACCAGACCGTCACCGCCGGCCAGACGGCCACGTTTACCGTGGTCGCGTCGGGCACCGCGCCACTGACTTACCAGTGGAAGAAGAATGGCGCGAACATCGCCGGCGC
>JACQFI010000024.1 GCA_016200135.1 Planctomycetota bacterium | reverse complement strand
CTGCGCGGCGAGGCCGCGTTTACGGGGCCGAAGTCGCTGAGCCTGCGCGGTTCGAGCGGGACGGAGTCGCACGAGTTCAAGCATTGCATCGTGGCGACGGGCGGCCGGCCGGTGGAACTGCCCAACATTCCCTTCGACGGGACGACGTATGTCACCAGCAACGAGGTCGTGCGCTGGACGGCGCTGCCGGCCTCAATCGCAATCATCGGAGCAGGCGTGATCGGCTGCGAGTTCGCGAGCCTCTACGCGCGCATGGGTGTTCCGGTGCACGTGCTCGAGATGCTGCCCGGCGCGCTGCCGGGCTTCGACGAGGACGTCGGTCGCGAGGTCGCGCGAGGGCTCAAGAAGCAGGGCGTCGAGTTCTACTTCGAGACGAAGGTCGAAGAGGCGGGCTACGGTCCGGCGGGCGCGTCGCTGACGCTTTCCAACGGCGAGACGCTCAGCGCGCAGGTCTGCGTCGTGGCCGTGGGCCGCAAGCCGAACACGGAGGGACTCAATCCGGAGAAGGCGGGCCTGAAGACCGGCAAGAAGGGCGAGCTCCCCGTGGACGGCCAGTGCCGCACGAACGTCGAGGGCATCTACGCCATAGGCGACGTGACGGGCATCGCACCGCTGGCGCATTCGGCCAGCCACATGGGACTCGTCGCAGCCGAACGGATCGCGGGCAAGGCGCGCGGCGGGCATGAACTGACTTTCGATCCGTCCAAGACGCCCTTTGCGGTCTTCACGCAGCCCGAGGCCGCCACCATCGGCATGACCGAGGCCAAGGCGCGCGAGGGCGGGCGCGAAATTAAGGTGGGCAAGTTCCCCTTCCGCGCGCTGGGCAAGGCGCAGGCGGTGGGCGAGATCGACGGCTTTGTGAAGGTGATCGCGGACGCAAAGACAGGTGAATTGCTGGGCTTCCACGCCGTCGGATCCAATGCGACGGACCTGCTGGGCGAGGCGTCGCTGGCCTGGATGAGCGAAGCAACCATCGAGACCCTAGCCGACGCGATCCACGCGCATCCGACCTTCCCCGAGGCCGTGGGGGAGGCGGCGCTGATGGCGCTGGGGCTGCCGCTGCATAGTGTATGAACGTCTTTGGGCCACGCAGGAGTTCATTCATGAGACACGCGACCATGTTTGCGCTGTTGTTGGGGTGTCTGTGCCTGCTGGTCCGCGCCGAAGAGCCCGCACCAAAGCCCAAAGAAGACGAGCCGAAGGCCGCGCCGCCTAAGCCGGCGGAGATGGACGAGGGGGCCAAGAAGGCGCTCGAGAACTGGGAGAAACTTGCGTACCACCCCGGCCGCGAAGGGGTGAAGAAAGCGAAGTGTGGAATCAAGGCGACGCTCGTGAGCCCCGTGTATCCGAAGCCGGTCGATGGAGAAGGGAAGTACGCCTGGGATATCGACAAGAAGGATAGCCAGGCCTCGCTGGAATGGGACGCCGAGGCCCTGGGAGTGCTCTTGCGGCAGCATGGCTGGTCGGCGCAGATGCTCAGCGAGAACTACGACCCCGATTACTTCCAGCGTTCACTGGCCGGTTCGAAGCTTACTGCCAAGGCCGAGGGCGAGCGGACGTTGATTAAATTGGAAGGCGCGAGTGCTTCCGGCTGCAAGGAGCTCGGTTTCGATAAGAACGGCGTAATGGATGCCATGACCATCGAGGCGCCCGCCGGAGAAGGCCAGACCGTGACCTTGCGCCTACAACTCACCTATGAGCAGGAAGACGGCAAGTACTTCTGCAAGAAGCAGCACTCGGTGATGGAACTGGAGGGCGCTACGCCCGAAGAGAAAAAGGTCCTCGAGACCGATCTCCAGTTTACCTATGGCAAGGTGGGGGACTTCAAGGTCTGGAACAAGGCCGAGATGAAGGCGACCATCTCCGGCAAGCCGCTCGGTTCGTCCACGCTGGAGTTTCACGATTACAAGTTCAACGCCGACGCCGAGAAGTAAACGCGCGAGGCGCATCCATTGCCGATAGCTCGGCCGCACCCCCATGCAAGCCGCCTTGCCGATGAGCGCGGCAACGGTTAGTTTGCTTTCCAGCCGGGCTGATTTTCGATTACCGGCGCGTCCTGGGGCGTCCTGATGCCGGAATTGCGCAAAGATCCGATCTCCCAGCGCTGGGTGATCATCGCCAGCGAACGCGCCACGCGTCCCAGCGACCTCAAGCCCGACGATCCGCCTCCCGCGCCGGCCTTCGATCCGTTCGCGGAAGGCAACGAGGACAAGACGCCGCCCGAGATCGCCTCGTTCCGAGCCGCGGGCACGTACGCGAACAAGCCCGGCTGGCGCGTGCGGGTGGTACCGAACAAGTTCCCGGCGCTCCAGATCGAGGGCGGTTTGGACAAGCGCGGCGACGGCATCTACGACCGCATGCGCGGGATCGGCGCGCATGAGGTGATCATTGAGACGCCGAAGACGATAAACACGTTCACGGGGTTGCCGGACGCGCACGTTCACGAGATCCTCTGGATGTACCGCGAGCGTCTGCTGGACTTGCAGCGCGACGGGCGCTTCAAGTACGGGATGCTCTTCAAGAACGTCGGGCGCTCGGCCGGCGCGACGCTGTACCATTCGCACAGCCAGCTCATCGCCACGCCCACCGTGCCGCAGACGATGCAGATCAAGCTGCAGGCCTGCCAAGATTACTTCGACTTCCGCGGGCGCTGCCTGGTCTGCGATATGGTCGCGCAAGAGACCGAGCAGAACGAGCGCGTGGTGATGGACTCGGGGCAATTCCTGGCCTTCGCACCGTACGCGCCGCGCTTTCCCTTCGAGACTTGGCTGGTGCCCAAGTTCCATTCGTCGCATTTCGAGCACCACGACCGGACCGTCTACGAGGAACTCGCGTTTATCTTAAAGCGCACGCTCTTGAAGCTGGAGAAGGGCCTGAACACGCCGCCGTACAACTACATGATCTTCACGTCGCCGTTCCATACGCCGCCCAGCGAACACTACCATTGGCATTTGGAGATCACGCCCCGCCTGACGCCAGTGGCGGGCTTTGAGTGGGGTACCGGGTTCTACATCAATCCCGTACCGCCGGAGGATGCCGCGGAATACTTGCGCAACGTTAAACTTTAACGGCAGTTCCTGCTCGCGGCTCCTGGCTCTTGGAAAAGGAAAGCCGAGACCCAGGCGCTGCGTCCGAGAGCCGAGAGCCGAGAGCTAAGAGCTAAGAGCACACACCATGCACATTGCCTTTCTCAGTTCCGAAGCCGTGCCGTATTCGAAGACCGGGGGGCTGGCGGACGTCGCGGGCGCGCTGCCTGCGGCGTTGGCGGAGAGCGGGCACCAGGTCAGCGTCTTCACGCCGTACTACCGCTCCGCGAAGAAGGTCGATCCCAAGCCGAAAAAGGTCGCAGAGGGCGCAGTGCCGGTGGGCGCGGAACTGGTCCCCTGGACGCTCTACCAGTCGAGCCTCGTGAAGGACGGCGCGGTCCAGTATCTGATCGGCAACGAGCCCTACTTCGACCGCGAGGGCCTGTACGGCACCCCCACGGGCGATTACCAGGATGCCAGCCGGCGGTTCATCTTCTTCAATCGCGCGGTGCTGGCCGCGGTGCAGGCCCTGCAGACGCCCGTGGACGTGTATCACGCCAACGATTGGCAGACCGCGCTCATTCCGGTGCTGCTGCGGCTCTCGTTCTCCTCGCATCCGTTTCACGCCGGCGCCGCGACGCTCTTCACGATCCACAACATGTCCTACCAGGGCCTCTTCTGGCACTGGGACTGGCCGCTCATGAATCTGCCGTGGAAGCACTTCCATTGGAAGGAGATGGAATTCTACGGAAAGATCAATTTCCTGAAGGGTGCGCTGATCTATGCAGACATCCTGAACACGGTTTCGCCGACCTACGCTGAGGAGATTCAAGCGAGCGCGCTGGGCTGCGGCCTGGAAGGCGTGCTGAAGGATCGCGCGACGGACCTTTTTGGCGTCGTGAACGGCATCGATATGCGCGCCTGGAACCCCGGCAATGATGCCGCGCTGCCCGCGGCGTTTTCAGCGGACAACCTTGCGGGACGCGCGGCCTGCCGCAAGACGCTCTTGGAACGCTTCCACTTGCCTGCGGACGGCGAGGGCGCGGTGATCGGGATCGTGAGCCGCCTGATCGAACAGAAGGGCTTCGACCTGGTCGCGCAAGCCTTGGAGGATGTACTCAAGCGCGATGTCCGCCTTGTGGTCCTGGGCACGGGCGAAGAGAAGTTCCAGGCGCCGATCCTGCGCATGCGCGAGGTCTTCCCCGAGCGCGTGGGCGTCTCGCTGGCCTACG
>JACQFI010000019.1 GCA_016200135.1 Planctomycetota bacterium | reverse complement strand
TACTGGGACTACGAGACCATCATCGCCAAGCAGCACGGCTGGACCTGCCCCGTCTTCACGCAAAAGCACGAGACCGACGCGAACTTCGAGGCGCTCTCGCGCACGCTGCTCTCGGGTTATCCGTACGTCGAGGCCGCCATCGCGAGCCATAATGTCCGCAGCCTGGCGCATGCTTTGGCGTGGGCGAAAGAGATTTCATGCCCTTCTAACGCTTTCGAAATTCAAGCGCTGTATGGAATGGCCGATCCCATGAAAGAGGCCCTTGCGGAGGACGGCTACCGGGTGCGGGTGTACACGCCTTTCGGAGAACTCCTGCCCGGCATGGCGTACCTCGTGCGCCGGCTGCTGGAGAACACGGCCAACGAGTCCTTCCTGCGCCAGGGCTTCGTCGAGGGCGTCGCGGAAGATAAGTTGCTCCAGAACCCGGCCGAGATTCTTTCGGTTCCGGCCAAGCCGCACACCCAACCCTACTTCGAGAACGAGCCGGACGCCGCTTTTCACGAGGCCGCGACCCGCGCGGCGTTTTCCAGCGCGCTCGAACAGGTCCGCAAGCAACTCGGCGCTTCGTATCCACTGGTCATCGGCGGCAAAGATGTGAAGGGCGAGGCCGCCGAAGGCGTCTCGCGCGATCCTTCTCAGCGCGCCACGATCGTTGGGCGCGTGGCCGGAGCGAGTGCTGCGCAGGCCGATGCGGCCGTCTTCGCCGCCAAGCAGGCATTCCCGGCATGGCGCGATATGCCGGCGGCCGACCGCGCCGCGCTGCTGCGCAAGGCCGCGCAGATTATCCGCGCGCGGCGGCACGAGTTCTCCGCGTGGGAGGTCTTCGAGTGCGCCAAGCCCGCGCGCGAGGCCGACGGCGATGTGGCCGAGGCCATCGACTTTCTCGATTACTACGCCGCCGAAGCGGAACGGCTCATGAAGCCCGTGAAGCGTTCGCCTGTCCCGGGCGAGACCGACGAGGACTGGCATCAGCCGCGCGGCGTCGCGGCCGTGATCGCGCCGTGGAACTTCCCGCTTGCGATTCTCACCGGCATGACCGCGGCGGCGCTCGCCGCGGGCAATACGGTGGTGATGAAGCCCGCCGAACAGTCGCCGGTGATCGCCGCCAAGCTGATGGAGGTCTTTAAAGAGACCGGTTTCCCCGCGGGCGTGGTGAACTACCTGCCGGGCGCGGGCGAGGTCGTCGGCGCGCGGCTCGTCGTTCATCCCGACGTGAACGTGATCGCATTCACCGGCAGCATGGCCGTGGGTCTGGCGATCAACGCCGAGGCCGCCAAGACGCGGCAGGGCATGCAAGGTGTGAAAAAAGTCATCTGCGAGATGGGCGGCAAGAACGCCGTGATCGTGGACAGCGACGCGGACCTCGACGAAGCCGTGCTGGGCGTCGTGAAGAGCGCCTTCGGCTACGCGGGCCAGAAGTGTTCCGCCTGCTCGCGCGCGATCGTGGTCGGCGACGCCTACGAACCGTTCCTCAAGCGCATGGCCGAGGCCGTCGCGAGCATCCGTCTCGCGTCCGCGGCCGATCCCGGTTGCGCCGTGCCGCCGGTAATCGACGACGAGTCGCGCGAGCGCATCCTCAAAATGATCGCCAAGGGCAAGAGCGAGGCGAAGGTTGCGGTCGAGACCAACGCGGACGAGCTGGCGAAGCGCGGCAGCTTCGTCGGTCCGGTGGTCTTCCGCGACGTGCCGCCGCACGCAAGCATCGCGCAGGAGGAGATTTTCGGGCCCGTGCTTTGCGTCATGCAGGCGAAAGACTTCGACGAGGCGCTGAAAATCGCGCTGGATGTCGCTTACGCGCTCACCGGCGGGCTCTTCTCGCGCAGCCCGCTCAATATCGAGCGCGCGCGGCGCGAGTTCCGCGTCGGGAACCTGTACATTAACCGCGGGACGACGGGCGCGAAAGTTGACCGGCAGCCGTTCGGCGGATTCAAGATGTCCGGCATCGGGAGCAAGGCCGGCGGGCCGGAGTACCTGCTCCAGTTTGTCGAACCGCGCACGGTGACGGAGAACACGCTGCGCCGCGGCTTCGCGCCGGAAGACAAGTAGCGTTGGTGAAGGGAATTTGGGTTCAGAAGCCGGCGGAACCGGGACGATACCAGACACACACGGTTCCGGTAACAGGAAGGTCTCGTGAATGTCGCAGGACTTAGGACGTTGGATCAGTGGGACTCGAGAGGAGGGTGGGGGGAAGGCGATGGAAAAATAACGAAAGGAGGGCTCCGGCCATCTACGCCCACAGAGAAAACCTCACACTCGTCAGGTCCGATGGGGCCTGTGACGATCTGCGGTGGCTGGGACGTGGCAACAGCCGCTGGCTCTTGAAGGAAGCGCTCAAGCGTCTCGAACAGGATCCCACCGTCGAGACCCGTAATATGAAGACTTTGCGCGGCCATACGGTCGCGCAGCGCGAACTGCGCATTCACGGGAAGTACCGCATCCTTTTTAACGTCGATCTGGAGCGCCGCACCGTGACGATCCTCGTCGTGGCGGTCAAGCGCCATAACGTGCTGTACGTCCGCGGCCAGCGCTTCAGCGCCTGCGAGGACCGGATGTAGGAGAAGTCAGTTCCGGTCGTCGTGCGGACATTGGCTCGGTATACGTTGCGCTCTTCAGGCGCTTAAATGCGCGCGGCAAAACCTTCCTGACGCCTTCACTCAGGCGCCTTTTTGAGTTCCTTTTTTGCGTCGATTTCGTACATTCACTACGAACCAACCGCTACGCCCTTTTGAGGGACTCGTTCGTGAACGAGAAGCCGACCGAACGATTCGATTCCGAGCAGACGCTGCTGCTGAGCTCCTTCGTGAACAAGCTCGGTGGCTCGCACGGGTACCTCGTGCGCATCTACCCGGTCGTGCTTGGCGAAGCCATCGTCACGCTCCCCAATTCGAAGGTCGTCATCGGCCGTGAAGGCGACTGCGGTCTGGCGCTCTCCGACAAGGACGTCTCGCGCCGCCATGCGGCCATCGAACCCTGCCCGGCCGGATACATGGTGACCGACATGGGCAGCACCAACGGCACGCTGGTCAACGACGTGCGCGTCGACAACCAAGTCCTGAAGTCCGGCGACTACATCCGCGTCGGCAAGACGATCTTGAAATTCCTGCTCGGCAACGACATCGAACGGCAGTACCATGAGACCGTCTATTCGATGATGATCAACGATGGGCTCACCGGGATCCCCAACAAACGTTTCTTCACCGACGCCCTGCAGCGCGAACTGACGCGCAGCCAGCGCCACAAGCGCCCGCTATCCCTGGTCGTCTTCGACATTGACCACTTCAAGAAGATCAACGATAAGTACGGGCACCTCGCGGGCGACGTGGTGCTGCGTTCGCTGAGCACGCGCATCAACGCGACGGTGCGCAAAGACGAGGTCTTCGCGCGGTACGGGGGAGAAGAGTTTGTCGTGCTGCTGCCGGAGGCATCGCTGGATGAGGCGGGCATGGCCGCGGAACGCATCCGCGTGCTCGTTGAGGCGGAACCGGTGAAGATCGAAGAGGTGGTCATCCCGGTGACCATCAGCCTCGGCATTGCGTACTCGTCCGGCCAGGAAGAACTTTCTTCAGAAGAACTTTTCGCTGCAGCCGATAAGAAACTCTATGCTGCCAAGGCCGGCGGACGTAACCGCGTCGAGATGTAATCGCGAGGTCCAGCCCGGGTGCCCGATGCCAGACTGTCCGCCCCTCAACGATCTGCGCGCGTACCACGGAGACGCGCTGGCTTCCGCCGAGCGCGAACGGGTCACGCGGCATCTCGAAACCTGCGCCACCTGCCGCGAAGCGCTTCAGACTCTGGGCGGCCGGGGCATCCTTGACGACAAGACGCAGCTCGGATTTCGCACACCGCCCGAAGGGAAATCAGGGCAGCCTGCGGCGGAGCCCCATCTCGCGCGCACAAAGCCGCCAAAGTCCGGGCCGGCAGCGCGCGAGAAAGATACGGAACTCGCGCGTTCGCTGTTGCAGCCGCCGGAAGAGCCTGACGAGATCGGACGCATCGGGAACTTTCGCGTCCTGCGCGTGCTCGGGTCGGGCGGCATGGGCATGGTCTTCGAGGCCGAAGAGACGATGCTCAAGCGGCCCGTCGCGCTCAAAGTTATCCGCCCTGACTTTGCCGACGCCGAGGAAGGCTGGCAGCGCCTCTTGCGCGAAGCGCGCGCGATGGCGGCGCTCAAGCACGACCACATCGTGACGCTCTATCAGGCCGGCCGCGAGAAGGAGACGTTCTTCCTCGCGATGGAACTGCTGCACGGCGAGACGCTGGAAGAGCGGAGCGACGGGACGAAGCGGATCGAGACGCGCGAGATCGTGCGGGTCGCGCGCGAGACCGCCATGGGCCTCGCGGCCCTCCACAAGAATGGACTCCTGCACCGCGACCTCAAACCGTCCAACATCTGGCTCGAAGGCCCTACGCAGCGCGTGAAGATTCTCGACCTCGGCTTGGCGCGTTCGACCCAAGGCGCGAACAAATCCACGCTCACCGAAGCCGGCACGATTATGGGGACGCCGGCGTTCATGTCGCCCGAACAGGCGCGCGGCGAGACGCTCGATCCCCGCAGCGATCTTTTCAGCCTCGGCGCCGTGATGTACTGCCTGTGCACCGGCGAGCGGCCCTTCAGCGGCGACTCGCTTGTGGCGCAACTGACTTCCCTGGCGGTCGACGCGCAAAAACCCGTGCGTGAGCGGAACCCCGAGATTCCTCCCGCGCTTTCCAACCTGGTGGACCGGCTGCTCGAAAAGAAACCCAATGCCCGGCCGCCCAATGCGGAAGCCGTCGTGGCGAAATTGGACAAGATCGAAGCTCGGCTCGGGCAGCCTCCAACGCCGCTGGAGCGCGCGGGCGGCGCGCGCGTGCTGCTGAGCGCGGCGGCGGGGCTGGTGCTGCTGGGCGCGGTGGTCTGGGCGTGGAATCGGCGTCATGACGCGCCCTCGGCGGCAGAGTCCGGCCACATAGATGATGCGGGCAAGGGGGCGGGTCCACCACGGCGGGAGCGGGAAACCACTCCGGGCGACACTACGCAGGCGAATCCACGCGACCTGTTCGCTCAGTTCAAGAAACAAGCCGCCGATGCGCCTGAGAAAGTCTTCTGCGTCACGCTGCCGCTAATGGACGAAGGCCTCGTCTATTATCCAAAGGAGACGGGCAAGTCGCACGAGTTTGAAGTCATGAGTCCTCCCGACGCCTTTATTACCTTCAGGGCCATGGGCGAAGCTTCGCCGCACGCCATCGGCATGCACCCGATGCCGAACGGACCGTCCGTGTGCGTCCTCAAATTGGGCAAGCAGTTCGAGAGCTTCTCGGTATTTGTCACTCAAAACGAAGGCCTGCATGAGGCGTATTCGTCGATGCTCTTCACCGTTGTTGGCGACGGTAAAGTGCTCTGGAAGTCGGAGCCGCTGACGTCGCCCAAGCAGGCGCAAGTCTGCCGCGTGCCGGTGAAAGGCATTCAGGAACTGCGGCTCGAGCTGGATTGCGACGGCGAACCGAGGGGTTGCCACGGGCTCTGGTTCGAGCCATACGTTAGCAAGTGACGCGCGTTCATGGCGCAATTTCGTTTCGCCGCTAGACTTCTTTCATGCGCATTGTTTTCGCCGGGACGCCAGACTATGCCGTGCCGAGTTTAAGAGCGCTCGCGAGCCTCAAGCCGCGACACGAGATCGTCGCGGTGGTGACGCAACCCGACCGGCCCAAAGGCCGCAGCAAAGTTCCCACGCCGCCGCCGGTTAAGGCTGCCGCGCTGGAACTCGGCATCCCGGCCGAGCGCATCTTTCAGAAATCGATCAACAAGCCCGATGTGCTGGATGCTCTGCGCGCGCTCGTGCCGGACCTGCTCTGCGTGGTCGCGTACGGCGGGCTATTAAAGAAGGACGCGCTCGCATTGGCGAAGCGTTATCCGATCAACGCGCACGGTTCGCTGCTGCCGAAGTTCCGTGGCGCGGCGCCGATTCAGGCCGCGATTCTTGAAGGCGAGCGCGAGACCGGCGTGTGTATCATGAAGATGGAAGAGGGCCTCGACAGCGGCCCGGTGATGCTGCGCCGTGCGCTGCCCATCGAGCCCGAAGATACCGCCGGCACGCTGCACGATAAGTTGAGCGCGCTATCGGCGGAATGTTTCGTTGAGGCGCTGGGTGAGATCGAGGCGGGCCAGGCGAAGTTTGAAGTGCAGGACCACGCGCGCGCCACGCATGTGCCCAAGCTTACAAAGGACAGCGGCACAATCGATTGGTCTAAGAGCGCGGAGTACCTCGAACGATTTCTGCGTGCAATGTCGCCGTGGCCGGGCGCGTGGACGGCGATCTCGACACCGGACGGCAAGACGAGGAAACGCCTGCGCGTGGCGAGCGCGAGCGTATCGGAAAATTCGTCCAGAGCACAGGGCGATGTCGTAGCAGAGAAAAGCGCCTTCGTAGTCACATGCGGCCTGGGTGCGCTCCGAATTACATGCATCCAGCCCGAAGGCGCGCGAGAGATGCGCGTCGAAGAGTTTCTCAATGGAGCGGGCCGCGCGTTTGCCGCGGGCGCGCGCATGGGCTGAGCACGTATGGAGCTACCGACCTCGGCTCCCGTATCAAACGTTGCGCCTTCGCGTCGTGCGCTGCTCTGGCTGCTTCCTCTCGTTCTCGCGCCGCTTATGCTCGCCCAGTGTTGGAACGCGCCGTTCCTAACCTTGGACGATGTGACGTACATCGCACACGATCCGCGACTGCGCGAGGACGCGGCGTGGGCGGAGACGCTCCAGCACCGCTCTGGGTATCCATTTTATTATCCCGCGACGCTGCTCTCCTGGCGCATCGACCGCGCCGTCTGGAGTACGGTGCTTGAACCGGTCGCAGGGAAAAACGCCTGGGCCGCCGGCGTGCGAACCACCAACCTGCTGTTGCATCTCGGCGCGGCACTTTTTGTGTGGCTGATCCTCCGGAGGTTAGGCGCTGGCGCGGCGCTCGCAGGCTTCAGTACCGCCGCGTTCGCGCTGCATCCGGTCGCGTGCGAGACCGTCTGCTGGGCCGTGGAGCGCAAGAACGCGCTCGCGGCCTGCCTGGGGCTCGCAGCGCTTTGGCGCTATATGAGCGCGCGTGCCCTGTGGCATCACACGCTAGCCGCGCTGCTCTTCGCCCTTGCGCTGCTCTCGAAACCTTCAGCGCTGGGCATCTTCGCCATCGTCGCCGCTTGGGAGGCGCTAGGCCGGCCGGCGCTCTCGAATTCGAGTCCGGCTCCGCAGGAGCCTTTCGCGAAGCGCTGGCGCTCAGTGGCGCTACGCCTGCTGCCATGGGTCGTGCTCGCTGGCGCGGGAACGGCGCTCGGGTTCGTCATGCATGCAGAGAACCTGTTGAAGCCGCCGGGGGGCACGGCGTGGACGGCGCTGCTGACGGATGTCGAGATTCTGTGGCGCTACGCGCGGAACTTTTTCTGGCCGGCTGGCTTGAGCGCATACTACTGTGTCCAGCCGATCGTCTCCCTCGCGGACCCGCGGCTTTGGGGCTTTGGCGCGCTGCTCGCTGCGCTGGTGGCGGGAACGATCTTCGCCGCGCGCGCGGAAGCGCGGTGCCTCTCCCTATTCGCGTGGCTCTGGTTTCTCGGTGCGCTGGGCACGAACTTGAACCTGGTCGGCATCAACGATCTGATGCACGACCGCTTTGTGTATCTCTCCGCGCCGGGCTTCTGGCTCGCGATCGGCCTTGCGCTCGAGGGCGCCGCTACACGTCTGGCTCTGCGTGAGCGTCTGCCGGACAGTGCGTCCGCGATCTGCATCGGGAGTCTTGCTTTGGTATTAGGCGCGGCGAGCTTTACGCGCGGCGGGAACTTTTCGCTGGCGGCGAAGCTGTTCGAAGAAGCCGTGGCCAAGGAGCCGGGCTCCTCGTACGCGCGCATCTTTCTGGCAGCGGACTACAAGACGCTTGCGAACCACAAGCTGAAAAAAGGCGAGTCGCAAGAAGCCGAGCGGATCTTTGCGCTCAGCTTCGAGAGCCTGAAGGCCGGCGTGCATGCCCCCGACTTCGACCGCTTCCTGCATCGAGCTCGGGCGCACGCCGATCTCGCCGTTGCTTTCCAACAGCGCGGCGCTGCTGAAGAAGCGGTGGAGCAGGCGCGGAATTCGTTGGCCGCCGATCGCGATCCGGATGCCTGGGCCGACGCACACCAGATCCTGGGGCTCGCCGCGCTGAAGCGGAACGATCTGAACGCCGCCCTTTCGGAATTCGACGCGGCCATTCGCCTCGCGCCGCAGGTTCATTCGATTCACATGAATCGCGCAAGGACGCTCCTGCTCTTCTACAGCTTTTGGAAGACGGAAGGGGACGAGACTAAGGCTCGCGCCGCGCTCATGGAAGCTGCGCGCTCGCTGCGCGTCATCGTTCCTGCCGACGAGGCTTACGGGGATGCACAGAGCCTGCTTCATTTGCCCGAGCTGCAAGGCGTGACGTCACCGTAGCCGTTCTTCAGGAAATAGAAGGAGCCGATGCCGAAGCCTGAGCCTGTTGGACGAGCAGGCGCGCGCCCGGTAATCTCTGGGCATGGCCGGGAAATCCGAATCCTCTTCTGAAAACCGGCGCGTCGCGCTGGTGACGGGCGCTTCGCGCGGGATCGGGCGCGCCTGCGCCGAGGCGCTCGCACGGGATGGCTGGGCCGTCGCGATTCAATACAAATCAAATGCTACCGAGGCAGAAGCCGCGGCGAAGGCCATTGAAGCGTCCGGCGGCGCGGCGAGATCGTTTGCTGCCGATCTGTCGATGCCCGGCGCGGCCGCGCGGCTGGTGGAGGATGTGGAGGAGGCTCTGGGCGGTCCGGTGGGCCTGGTCCACGCCGCAGGCGCGATGCTGGAGAAGCCGCTCGCATTCTCCAAACCCGAAGACTGGACGGTGCAGTTGGAATTGCACGCGCTCTCCGCGCACGCGCTCTCCCAGGCCATGCTGCGATATGTGCGCAAGTCGGATCGCGGGCGCTTTGTATTCATCGGCAGTCTGGCGGGTGTCGTGGGCTTGGGCAACGCGGCGGCGTACGCGGCGAGCAAAGGCGCGCTGTGTGGCCTTGCGAAATCCTTGGCGCTGGAGTGCGCGCGCTGGAGGGCAACGGCGAACGTGATCGCGCCAGGGTACGTCGAGACCGCGATTACCGCGCATCACGATGAGGACCGCAAGGCCGCGATCCGCGCATCCATTCCGGTTGGCCGTTACGGCGCGCCGGAAGACGTGGCCGCGCTGGTCGCGTTCCTTTGCTCGCCGGGCGCGTCTTATCTCACGGGACAAGTGATCGTGCTTGACGGCGGGATGAGCCTGGGGTGAGCACAAGAGTCTGAAGGATTAAAGGTCCAAACGGCGTAAGGTCGAACAGCAACAAAAGTAAGTGACCAAGACCTAAGAGTCGCGAACCAGGAGCTACGAGCCAATATGATTTCCGAATCGACGCTGCTGGTGCGGCCCGAACACCTCAACCACCACGGCTCGCTTTTTGGCGGGCGGCTGCTGGAGTGGCTCGACGAGCAGGCGTACATTGCGGCGATCACGCGGCTGGACTATCGCGCGAATTTAGTCACGGTCGCCATCGACGACGTTGAGTTCCACGAGCAAGTCCACAAGGGTTCGGTGCTTCGCTTTCGCTCGTTGCTCGTCCACGTTGGGCGCACCTCGCTGACCGTGCATACCGAAGTGGCGCGTATGCCCAGCGAGCAGAAGATCTTCGAGGCCTACGTGACGTTCGTCGCGCTGGATAAGAAGGACCGCCCGACACTGGTCGGCAAGCTGCTGCTGAAGCCGTTCACGGCGAAGACGGCCGATGAGAAGCGCCACTGGCGCAAGGTGGAATCGGAACGCTCCCGCCGCCGCGCAAAAACCAGCCAGAAATAAAAACGCCCGCGATAGCCGCGGGCGTTTCAATATCCCAATTACCGATTCCGCTACTTCTTCTCTTCGGTGTCCTCACTGAGCGCCTGCGTGTAGCGGTCCACGAGCGTGCGGTATTCCTTGGGTGCATCGCCTTGGAGGCCGTCGGAAGGGACTTCGCGCGCCTTGAGGATGCGCTCGCGCCGTTCCATCAGGCCCGAGGCGATCTTCTCCATCGACTTGCTGACTTTTTCGAAGGACGGCCCGCCCTGCTTCTTCTCGGTGTTGGCGGGGTTCTTTGGGTCGATCTGTTCGGCTTCCGCCTTCGCCTGCGCCAACGACTGCTGGGCGTTCTTGAGTTCCTTCGCCTCGGGCGCGTTGGCCTCGAGTTGCTGCAGGCGCGGTTCGAGCTTCTTCAACTCCTTCTCGAGCTTGGCGGCCTTCTCGGCGGCCGGGTTCTTCTGGTCGCCGGGCTGCTTTGGGTCGGTGGTCTGGCCCTTCGGATCGTTCTTGGGATTCTTCGGGTCTTCCTTCTCGCCTTCCTTCTTGCCGGCCAACTCATCGGCCTTCTTTGCGGCGTCGCGCGCGGCTTCCTCCATGTTCTTCAGCTTCTCTTCTAGCTGGTTCGAGGCCTCGGCGAGCACCTGGTCGATTTGGCGCTCGGTCTTCTTGAGTGTCTTCGCCAGCTCGTCGCCCTTCTTGCCGGCCTCCTGGGGCGAAGGCGCCTTGACGTCGGGGTTCTCGGCATTCTTCTTGGGATCGCCGATCTTCTCCAGGCCCTTTGCGAGCTCGTCCATCGCGTCGGGGACCTTGTTCTCCTGCACGGTCTCCTTCGCATCCTTGGCGGCCTGGGCCGCGGAGGGATTCGCGTCCTTGGCGAGTTCCTCGAGGCCCTCCAGCGCCTTCTCCAGTTTCTGCGCATCGCGGGCGGCGTTGCGTTCCTGCGCGGCGGCCTCGTCGCGCTTCGCCGCGTCATCCGCGCCGAGCGCCTGATCCTTCTTGGGCTCAGGGAGTTCCTTCGCGCCGGCCGCGGCCTTCTCCTGCTTGTCGCGCGCGGTCTGAGCCAGCTTCTTCGCTTCCTGCGCTTTCTCTTCGAGCGACTTGCCCGAAGCGCGTTCCATTTCATTGATTGCGCCCTGCAGCGCCTTCTCGGTCTTGGCCGCGGGGTCTTTGGCCTTCTCGGTGTCCTGGCCGGCCATTTCCTTAGCGGCTTCGTTGGCCTTCTCGGCGGCGAACTCGAGCTGTTCCTTTGCGTTCTTGCCGCGGCCCTGCCGGTTCAGCGTCTCAAGCTTTGAGGCGGCTGAAGCGAGGTCCTTGGCCGCGTCGCCTACCTTGTCCTGCCGCTCGGCGAGCTTGGCTGGGTCTTGCTTCTCGCCCAGGCCCTTGTTGATCTCGGCCTGCTCTTTCGCGAGCGCCTGCGCCTTCTGCATCGCGTCGGCGAGGGCCTTCATGTCGGCGGCGTCGGCTTTCTGGCGCGCGTCCTGCACGGCCTGGGCGGCTGCGTCGAGCGCGCGGGTGGACTTGTGCTGCTCGTGCTCAGCCTCGCCCGCCTTGCCTTCCTTGAGTTGGCTCGCGGCCTTCTCTGCGGACTTCTGCCCGGGCGACTGGTCCTTCGTGTGCGCCTCGGCTTCCTTGAGCGATTCCGCGCCGGGCATGTTGTTGTGCTGGGCCTTTTCGGCGGCCTGCGAGAGCCGTTCCGAGAGCTCCTTCATGTCCTGCGAGAGCTCCTGCTGCTTCTGGCCGAGCGCGCCCATCTGGCGCATAGCCTTCTCATCTGGCTTGCCACCCTGCTGGGGCTGTCCTTGCTTCGGGTCCCCCTGTTGCGGCTGTCCTTGCTTCGGATCGCCTTGCTGCGGCTGGCCTTGTTTTGGATCGCCTTGTTTGGGATCGCCCTGTTTGGGATCGCCCTGTTTCGGATCGTCCTGCTGCTGATCCTGCTGGCGCTGCTGGTCGCGGCTGGCTTCCGCAAGCTGCTCCTGCTTCTGCGCGAGTTCCTGCGCGTCCTGCTGGAGGTTGGCGAGTTCCTGGCGGAACTGCTTGTCCAACGCGTCGCGCATGCTGCGCTGGGCGTCCTTCATATCACGCTGGGCTTCGTGGGCGAGGTCCTTCGCCTTCTCGATCTTGTCCTTGTCGAGTTCCTTCTGGGCCTGGTCGAGCTTGTCGCCGGCCTGCTGCATCTTGTCGGCGGCGGGCTCCATCTCGGCGTTGCGCTTGGCCAGCTCGCGTATGTTCTTCTCGCGCTCCTTGGCCTCCTTGGCGAGCTGGTCGAGCTTGTCCTGGGCCTCGCGCTTGAGCTTGCGCTCCTCTTCCTTGCGCTGCGCGGCCTCGGGCGTGCCCGCGGGGGGCGGCGGTTTTTTGCTCAGGTCTTCGAGCTGGTCCAGTTCGCGCTCGGTCTCCTTCTCGCGCTCCATCATGGGCGGGAGCTGGGCCATCTCTTCGCGCGCGGCCTGCTGGTCCTGCTGGTCCTGCTCCTGCTGGCTCTTTTTCTTTTTCTTGGACTGGTTCTGCATTGCCTGCTTGAAGCGCGGATCGCCTTCCTTGTCGCTGAGCAGCAGGCGACGGGCCTCGGAGAGGTGCCGCAGGGCCTCGACTTCCGGGTTCACCGCGTTCGCCACTTGGGTCTGGTCGAGCTCCTTCGCGGCGCCTTCCATCTTGGTGGAGGCCGTCTCCAGGTGCTTGAACTCCGTCTCGCCCATGGCCGGCTGCTGCGGCTGCGGAGGCGTGTTGCCCTCACCCTCGGGCTTGTCGGCCTCGGCGGCGATGCGTTCCATCTCCTTCTTTACTTCAGCCATCAGGCCGTCGAGCTGTTCCTTGAGGGAGCGCTGGGCCTTGGAGGTCTTGGCCGCGTCCGACTTGGCGCGCTCGTCGGGCTCCTTGGCATTCGCTTCGTCGCGCAGGCGCGCTTGGGCGAAGGTCTCCTGCAGCAGCTTCTTCTGGACTTCGATGAGCTTGTCGAGCTGCTTGATCGAGTGCGGGGTGGGCGGGTGTCCGCCGGGCTGCTGCGGCCCGTCGAGCTTCTCTTCGTCGTAGATGGTGAGGAACTGGATCTCGCTCTTGGCCATCTTGGGGCCATCGACGGTGTCGTTGTCGAGCGCGTAGGCGTAGTACGCGATCACCTCGCCGCCCTTCAGGTTCAGCGTGCTCAGCTCCCACTTGAGCGTGCCTTCGCCGCGGGTGGGCGCGGGCTCGAAGCGCTTCACCATCGTCTTCTTCTCTTCCAGGCCCAGGCTGTGGAAGATGCCGATCTCGCCAACGCCGACGTCGTCGGTCGCGGCGATCTCCACCTTGACGGTCTGCTCGCGATAGACCATCAGGTCGCGCTCGGGCTTCTTGATCATCACGCGCGGGCGAAGGTCCTTAAGCGACTGCACGCGGTAGCTCGTGGACGAGCGGCTCGCGCGGCCTTTGCTGTCGGAGAGCGCGATCTGGTAATGGTCGTCCTTGTCCACGGTAAAGGTGAACGCGCCGGTGCGGCCCTCGAGCCGCGCAGCTGCCGGCGGCCGGCCAGACTCGAAGTTGCACTGCGCGCTACCGAGCTCCGAACTGCCCTTAAAGCGCACGGTCACCAGCGTGCCGCGCAGCGCCTTCACGTCGCCCTGGCCGGGCGGGAGGATCTCCTGCGGCTTGCCGGTGTACTTGGGATAGTCGAGCTGCACGGTGAACTCGTCGATTTGCGGTTCGCGGAAGACGTTGAGCGTGAACTCGTTGCTCTCGGCGTCGCCCGCCTTGACACGGAACTTCACCGTATCGAGCAAGCGGCGCAGGGTCGCGCGATACAGCCCGTCTTCTCCGCGATCCATGATGCGGTCTTCCCAGCGCGCGTCCTTGCCTTCACCGGTAAGAACCGAGAGGGTGACGGTGTCGGGGACACGCCCATCGAGCGTCACCAGAATCGGCACGCTGGTCTCGACGGGGACTTCGCCTTCCACGGCCACGGCTTTGCCGTCGTCGATGCGTTCGACGCTCTTGATGAGCGTCATCGTCGGCGGAGCGATGGCCGCAGTGGGATGCATGAAGCGCTGCCACGTCGAGCTGAAGAGGCGCGGGTTCAGGCCCGCATACAGCGCCACGCCAGCGGAAACCAGAAACGCGCAGAGCGCCGCCAGCGCCGCGCGGCGCCAGTTGACGGTGCGCTTGAAGTCGAGGGCGTCGCTGCGGTTCTTGGCCTGCGCGATCAGCGCGCCGACCAATTCAGGGCTGGAGCCGTTCGCGCCGAGCGCCGGGTCGCGGCCGTACTCGATGGCCGTCGAGAGCTGTTCTTCGAGTTCCGGGTACTTGCGTTCGACCTCGCGGGCCATCGGTACCTGCCCGCCAAGCCGCGAGAGCGGCCGGATTACGGCCAGGAAGAGCGCCGCCAGGACGCCGCCCGCAGTGAGCGCCAGCCAGAAGATGCGCGAACCGACCGAGAGCTTGAAGAGCACATCGACGAAGCTGAAGCCGAGGAACGCCGCGGCAAAGATAGCCAAGGCGATGCAGACGCCGGAGACCACGAATTTGGTCCGGTGGCGGCGCCGGACGCCTTCGACGCGGGTCTCGAGCGTCTGCCAGGCCGCTTGCGCGTGCTCTGGAAGGGCGGCTTTTTGAGTCTCGGGGCGTTCCAGGGTGGATGGCATATTGAACTCCTGTGCGGCCTAGCCTTCCCAAAAATCCCGGGCTATTACTTCTAACAGCAGACAGACCAACGCGGCTATCAGAAAGTAGCGCCAATCCGGGGCTTGCGCCTTTAGTTCGTCGTTGGACTGGTTGCCTAGTTTGACGCCATCTTCAGCCTTGCCCGAATTATCTGTTGAGTTAGACGCGAACAGCGCCCGAAGGGCGGCCAAATCTTCCGATTTAAGGTCGGACTCATGCGGATCCAAGTTGGCTGCCCACAAGATCTTATCGGATATCTCGCCGCGCTTGTAGATGCCTGTGTAGATCCCGGGCTTCAAGGTCGGCAGGGCCTGGTCGGCCGGGAGGTCCTTCTTCTCGGGCTGCGGCGACGGGGTCTCGATGTTGATAACGGTGTCGGTTGGAAGGTTGGCATCGGCGGGCTCGATGGACTCGCCCACGATCAGGTTGCGCTTGGATGAGGACTCCACGCCGGCCAGGTACCGCACCACTTGATGGATCAGTGGCGCGAAGACCTTGGTGATCGGCAGGTCCGTATCGGGCGAAGGGCGGGGCAGGAAGGGGAAGAGCAAAACCTTTCCCTTGCCGTATGGGCGTTCAACCAGGAAAGGACTGCCTTCGTAGATGAAGCTCGCGAGGACCTGGCCTTCGGGATGATCCGGCGCGCCCTTTACCAGGTCGGCCTTGTTGACCACGTAGTTGCGCAGGTACTTGGGGAAGCGGAGCGAGGCGTCGTTCGGCGGCGCGAAGACTTTGAAGATCGGGTGATCGGTCTTGAAGGCGTCGAGGTTGTTGTAGCGGCCTTCGAGCAGGTTGCCTTCGTAGAGGGTGCCCGGCCGGGCGGGCAGCAAGCCCTTGCCCTCTTTAAAGAACGCCCCGTTGTAGAAGCCTTCGTTGATCTTGCCTTCGGAACGGCCCATGAAGATCACGAGGTTGCGGCCGTTCTTGACCGCGTCTTCGAGCGCCGCCAGCGCATGGGGAGGAAGTTCCGTGACGCCGCAGAGGAAGATTGCGTCGGCGTCGCCCAGGACGTCGGCGTTGAGCCGGGCGGCATCAACGGGAACGACGCGCACGTAACCATGCGCCTGCGTGGCGGAGATCGTGAGGCCCGTATCGGCGTTGCGGGGCGTGGGGTCGAGCGCCAGGCGCAGGTAGTACGACTGGTCGAGGTAGGTGTCTTGCTCGCGGAATTTGTCTTCGCAGACGATGGCCTTGACGCTGTCCCGCAGGCGCACGGCGAACCAGCGGCGGTCGTCGTCGGGCAGCGCGTCGTGGGCCTCGATCTCCACTTTTCCACCAAGTTCCCCCGCGCGCGGCAAGACGGCCTCGAGTTCGATCTCGGTGCCGCCGCGCGGACCCAAGCCGAAGGTGCGCTTGCAGAGTTCTTTGCCGTCGGCGAGCAGGCGCACGGAGATGTTGGCGGCTTCGCCGTCGGAGAAGTTCTCGATGCGCGCGCCGAAGCGCAGCGGCTGGCCCTCGATCCACACGTCGCTCTTGGCGTGGACGTCGGTGAGCGCCAGGTTGCCGAGCCTGCCCGGCGCGCGGTTGTCCGAAAACGGGCTCTCGATCTCGATCTTTACCGGATGCGACGCGACGGCCGCGCGCTGGGCGATCTCCACCCAGGCCCCACGGTCGACTTGGCTGGATTGCAGGTCGCTGATGAGCACTACGCGGCGGAGCGGCTCGCGGGCGTCGGCCAGGAGGTCCAATCCCGAGCGCAGCCCTTGCGAGAGATCGCCGCGCCGCAACAGCGCGTGCTCGCTTTTAAGTTCCGAGACGGTGGCTCCGAAATTCCCGGAGAGTTCCACCGTGGGTTTGCCGGGATCGCTGGCGAGGATCAGGCCGACGCGGTCGCCGGGCTTGCGCGCCTCGCACAGCGCGACGGCCTTCTCGATTGCGTACTGCCAGCGCGAACTCGATCCGTCCTGCGCGTTCATCGAAGGCGAGTCGTCGAGAACGATCACGACGGCTTGGCGCGCCTCGCCGGAAGCATCCGCCAGCACCTGGCCGATCCGATACGGCCGCGCGAAGGCCAGCGCGACCAGGATGCAGGTCGCCGCGCGCAGCAGCAGCAGGATCAGGTCGCGCAAGCGCAGGCGCTTGGTCTCGCGCAGCACGGATTCGCGGATGAAGAAGAGCGACGAGAAGACGAGCCGCTTCTTGCGCAGTTTGAAAATGAGGTGGATCACCACCGGAATGGCGAAAGACGCGGCGCCGGCCAGGAAGACCGCTTGCAAAAAGCCCATGCGGGGAGCCTATCCTTATCGCGCGGTGAGGGAAAGCGTAGAGCGGTAGGAGAGTAACAGCGACGGAAAGCAGCGGGTCACGAGGCACGCCGGATACTTTAGCGCTGTAGTCTCAATCTGAAGTTTAGAAAGCGTACCAGTCGCTGGCGTACATGAAAAATCGCCCTATTTCTTGGGCTGCTGCACTTCAACAACGTCAGCTTGATCTATGCCTTAAGCCTTGTTGTTTTCGTCACGGAGTATCAGCTTGCCTTTGCCGATATCTTCGACCTTAACAGCTTTTATCTTCCGCCCGTCCTTCATTACGTAAACTGGCGCGTTACGAATTTGTTCTTCCTGCTTCTTTTTTTCCTCTACTGCGAGCCTTTCTGCTTCCGTCGCCTTTTGGTCTGATTCCTTCTTAGCAGCAAGTTTGAATGCATCATCGATTTTACATATATATTCAACCCAATGGACAGTCTTGGACGCAATGGCTGTATCGTATTTCTTGGTTCCCTTATACAAAAATATCCCCTCAAGAAGCAAGCCATTGCCATCAACCAGTTTTGATGTATCGAAATTGGAGACCCAAATAATCCGCTTTTCGCTTACAGTCATCAATAGATTTTTCCCATCGATAACTTGGAGTACATTTCCACCTTCGTATGATTTGACATTTCCATAGGCGCTATTCACCCTGTCTCCCGACTCTAATCGTCCGTTCAAAACGTCCGCCACATGCTCCATGAGGTCAGACATAGACATCGGGTTTCTATAGACGCCTACTGAACCTTCCTCAAACCTCAAGCTAGACAGATAGAGCCCCTTCGCATCTTGAAGCTCTTTTTTAACGGGCTCCAATTCCTTAGTGTATGTCTTGTCTTTTGCCAATGCCTTCACGACCATATTTAATCGCGATAGTCTTTCTGCCTCACCCTTTTCGATACTTTGGATGAGCAGGCTACTCACATCCTCTGCCGCTGCTGTCATTCCTGCGCAGATGATGAAGCCATGAATCCACTTTGCGTTTCGCATTTCCCCTATCTCCTATAGCAATCACCTGCGATTAGAGGCAATTTGGACTTTTTTCCTATTCTGCGCGCATCGATTGTATTGATTGAAAATACTCCTTCTCCATAATGTCTGCAAACCCGTTTAAGTTTTCCGCCAACTGCCAAGCACGCTCACAATAAGTCACGACATCGGAGTCAAGTAGATTCGATCTCTCCAGGATGGTTTCTTCGATCATGTCTGATAGAAGTGCATGAATGCTGTGTGCCAGATAGTTGCGCTGATCCCTAATAATCTCGAGTGTTGGCTGCATTTTCTTAAGGAGATTGTACTTCGCTAGCAGTTTAAGAAGGTGTCCGAGTGTTGCACGCTTGGTGTTGTCTGGTACTGAATTGGTACTCAGATAACGCTTCAATTCAGATTCCAGCCTGCCTGCTGCCAACATCGCACGTCCGAGTTGTTCACAAAAACCGCTATCTGCTTGTAGGAGCGCAAAAAACTTCTTACCGTCAACAGGTTCGCCTTTATACTTACACATAATACGTATTCGACCGCTTCAATGCGATCTCTCCCGTGCTCAAAGCCCAAACGGTCGCGCTGACTATCTTACACTACAGACGCCTCTCGCAGCGCGTGTTAACCAGCCCAAATTCTTTGGTAGAGAACTTATCCCTTTTGCGTGGCCATTTGAAGCTTAAACATTCCGCGTTTGGGCATTGAGGTAGCCTATCTTTTTGGGAACGAGCAGGCAAGGAATCCAATCGAAGCCGCAGTTTCCTGGGAGGTGAAAGCCGACTGGGATTTTCTTACCGCTTCGCGGCCCCGACGTGATACGTCGGGGGTACCCATCCGTGAGAAGAATTTATTATTAGTGTCGATCGATTCCCGGTCCGTTCTCCAAGCTCTGGCGAGTCCTTCGTAAATCCTGCGACGAAAAGAGGGAATGCTGATTCTCGATTCTCGAGTCTCGAAATGATGCGCGGCGTCGTTCTTTGAATCTTCGCCGATGGCGCGCAATTCTTGCGGCGAAATTCTTGCGCCGCGCGAAAATTCGGTGTTAATTGGATACCTTGCCTCTGTCTGTTCAAGGGTCAAGCCCGCGGCTCGCGGGTGGCGGTGATATGCGCGGGCCGCGCGATCGAGAGCTGCACCAAATGTCGACGGGGCCGGAGTAAGATTCGGCTCAGGGGATACTCTGTTTTCACGCGAACTTTTAGGAAACCGATAGGGACTGAATGTTGAACCGCCAAGGCGCCAAGAAAGCCAAGGTATGAATTCAAGTAGTTCCACTCTTGGCGCTTTGGCGGTCTTCAATTCTTCGGAGGAATCACGCATGCCGCAGATCGTCGTCGAAGGGCTTGGCAAACAGTACCGCGTGGCCGAGCGCAAGGCGGGGACGTTGGGCGCGCTGGGCGGGCTCTTCCGCCGCAACTATTGCATGGTGGACGCGCTGAAGGGTGTGAGCTTCAACATTGAGCGCGGCGAGGTCGTCGGGTACATCGGGCCGAACGGCGCAGGCAAATCGACGACGGTGAAAGTGCTGGCCGGGATTCTCGTACCCGATGCCGGCCGCTGCGAAGTGAATGGCCGCGTGCCGTGGCGCGAGCGCATCGAGCACGTGCGGCGGATCGGGGTCGTCTTCGGCCAGCGCACGCAGCTCTGGTGGGATCTGCCGGTGATCGAGTCGTTCGAACTGCTGCGCGATATCTACCGAGTCGAAGAAGCCGCGTACCGCAAGACGCTGGACGAGCTCGTGACGCGATTGAACCTCGGCGCCATCCTCGATACGCCCGTGCGGCAGCTCAGCCTGGGCCAGCGCATGCGCTGCGACCTGGCGGCCTCACTGCTGCATGCGCCGGAACTGCTCTTTCTCGACGAACCCACCATCGGCCTCGATGCCGTCGCGAAGCTCGCGGTGCGCGACTTCCTGCGCGAGCTCAACCACGCCCACGGCGTGACGGTGCTGCTCACGACGCACGACATGGACGACATCGAGGCCCTCTGCTCGCGCGTGATGGTGATCGGCGAAGGGCGCATCCTCTCCGATGGGACGCTCGACGGCCTGCGCGCGCAGGTGAGCTCCGAGCGGCGGCTGATTGTGGACCTGGAGCGCGAGAACGGCTCGTTCGAGCAGGACGGCGTCACGGTGGAACGCCGCGAGGGCCACCGCGTCTTCCTGCGCTTCGACCCGCGCAAGGTGCCTGCCGCGGAACTGATCGGCCGCATCGCGAGCCGCCATGCCGTGCGCGACCTGTTCGTCGAAAACCTGCCCATCGAAGAGATCATCCGCCGCCTGTACGAGAGGATCCCCGCATGAAGGCCTACGCCGCGATTCTCAGCGCCCGCTTCCGCACGCTCCTGCAGTACCGCGCCGCCGCTTTGGCGGGGCTGGCCTGCCAGGTCTTCTTTGGCCTCGTGCGCGTGGCGATCTACGGCGCGTTCTACGCGCTTTCGAGCGGGCCACAGCCGATGTGCTTTGCCGAAGTGGTCACGTACATCTGGCTGGGGCAGGGGCTGCTGCGCATGATTCCGATGAGCGTGGACGGCGAAGTTCGCGCCATGATCCAGAGCGGCTCGGTGGCGTACGAGCTGACGCGGCCGCTGGACCTGTACGGACTCTGGTTTACGCGTTCCGTCGCGGGGCTTTCGGCGCCGGTGCTGCTGCGCTGCCTGCCGCTCTTTCTTTTCGCGGGCATCTTCATGGGCATGCAGCCGCCGTCCTCGTGGGAAGCGGCGCTCGCCTGCGCCGCGGCCACGTGCTGCGGACTGCTGCTGAGCGCCGCGATGGTCACGCTGCTGACGATCACGCTGCTCTGGACCGTGGCCGGCGACGGCATCACGCGGCTGGCGCTGATCACCGTCTGGACCTTTTCAGGCATCGTGATGCCGTTGCCGCTGTTTCCGGAATGGTTACAGCCCGTGCTGAAGATCCTGCCCTTCCGCGGGCTGATGGATACGCCGTTCCGGTTGTACCTGGGCCATATTCCGCCGGGCGAGGCCCTGCCGTTCTTTCTGCACCAGCTCGCGTGGACGCTGGCCCTGGTCGCGCTCGGCCGTTGGCTGCTCTCGCGCGGCATGCGACGCCTGGTGGTTCAAGGAGGCTGAAGATGTCGAACGCGTTGCGGCTGTATCGGAGGTTTCTGGGCATCTCGCTGCGGGCGCAGATGGAGTACCGCGCCTCGTTCCTGATGCAGTCTCTCGGGAACTTCCTGATCACGGGCGTCGAGTTCCTCCTCATCTGGGCGCTCTACGATCGCTTCGGGCAAGTGCCGGGCTGGAGCCTCGCGGAAGTCGCGCTCCTTTATGGCCTGGTGAACACGTCCTTCCCGATCGCCGAGGTGCTCTCCTACGGCTTCGATGCGTTTGGGTCCACGGTCAAGGCCGGCGAGTTCGACCGGGTGCTGCTGCGCCCGCGCAGCCTGGTACTGCAACTCATCGGCCAGCGGCTGGCGCTCAAGAATGTGGGCCGGTTCCTTCAGGGGCTCGCGGTCCTGAGTTTCGCGCTCTCGGGTCTTAGTTTCGACTGGTCGGCCGCAAAAGTCCTCCTGATCTTGCTTGCGTTGGTGGGCGGCGTAGCGCTCTTCTTCGGCTTGATCGTGCTCCAGGCGACCCTGGCCTTCTGGACCACGGAGTCCCTAGAAGTGATGAACACGATGACCTACGGCGGCGCCGAGACCGCGCAGTTTCCGTTGTCGATCTATCCGGCCTGGCTCCGGACGTTCTTCATCTTTGTGGTGCCGCTGGGTTGTGTGACGTACCTGCCGGTGCTCGCCGTGCTGGACCGCCCGGCGCCGGCGGGCCTGCCGGACGCCGCGCTCTTGTTCGCGCCAGGCGTCGCGTTTGTGTTCCTGGCGGTAGCGCTCCGTGCCTTCCAATTCGGGGTAGGGCATTACACGTCAACTGGGAGCTGACCATATAGTTAAGCGTCGCGCTTCGAATCTAAGGCTTCCTCTCCATTAATAACGACAGCGGCCCAAGGTGCTCTATTGGACATTATTCTCTGCAACCCCACATCCTTCTTAGGAATAGGCGAAAATTCATGCGAGCCATTTTTTCCTAATTTTATAAGGTGAAGTAGTGCTGATTTTGAATCTTCGAAGGATTCTTCATCAAGTTTCTTGCTATTGAACGTAAAACAGGTCAACATGAAATCCCGTGCGAGCCGTTCTTGTCCTACTTTTCTAACATCAGGAGCGACCTCATGGGCAAAGTGGGCACTACGCCTCCCGCTGCCGGCAAGACCGTCCCTCATACGCCTGCCTCAGTAACGGAACATACTGTTTCACTTAAGACTTGGCTGCCGCAGCCGGCGGAGTCGCTCCCGAGCCTGTTGAACCACGGCTGGCCGCGGAACATCTATCCGTATGCACGGCGCGAGAGCCACACCGTCGGGCAGCCGGTGCCGAAGACCTACCGCGTGGTCCGGCTGGCCAACGAGTATCTTGAGGTCGACGTTCTGCCGGAATTGGGCGGGCACGTCTGGGGCGCGAAGGACAAGAAGAACAACGCGGAGGTCTTTCACCGCGTGGACGCGATCAAGCTGCAGGACCTGGGCGTCGCGGGCGCGTGGCTCGCGACGGGCATCGAGTTCAACTTTCCGGTCACGCACTCGATCCTCACCGTCGAACCCATCGTCGAGACGCACGGCGTCGATCCAGACGGATCGGCGTGGGTCTGCATTGGCGCGTCGGACAAGCTCTTCGGTCTGCGCTGGCAGATGCATCTGCGGCTCTCGCCCGGCGTCCGTAAGCTCCAGATCTACGGCTGGCTCCACAATCCCACCGAGCAGGAGCACCCCTGGTGCTACTGGGGCAACGCGGGTGTCACGACGCACCCGTCGCTGCGGCTCTACTATCCGTTCACCTGGGCGGAGCACCACGGCGGCCTGCAGTTCCAGTGGCCGCTGGAACGCGGCAAGGACCTGAGCTATTGGCGCGACTGCCCTGAGCCCGTGAGCATCTTCGGCCAGACCGGCGAGGCCCGCTGGTTCGGCGCGTACTACGACGACTTCGGCCGGGGCGTGGTCCACACCTCCGATCCGCGCACGGTTCCGGGCAAGAAGTACTTCGCCTGGGGCACGGGCGAGGCCGGCAAACGCTGGGCGGACCTGCTGAGCGACAACCACACGGGCTACGTGGAGATCCAGTCCGGGAGCCGCAACGACCAGGAGTTCTGGAACGTGCTCAAGCCGCACAGCACGTTCCGCATCGCCGAGTGCTGGCAGCCCATCGACGCCCTGGGCGGCATCACCGCGGCCGACGAGTCGCTCACCGTTTATCTCGACCGCAAGCGAGACAGCGAGGAGGTCACGCTGCGTGCGCAGCCTGCGGAGCCGCTGCGCGGCGTGGAGTTCACCGCGTATCTGGGCGAGAAGGTGCTCGAACGCTGGAACGCGAACCTGACGCCGGACCAGATTCACACGTATGCGCTCAAGGCGGCCTTCGACGAGAAGCAGCCGCTGCGCGTCGAGGCCCAGCCTGCGGACCGCGCGAGCGTGCTCGTGGCGCACGAGCGGCTGCCGCTGCCTGAGCGGCCCGCAAGCCGCGAGGAGAAGACGGACTTCGGCGAGATCTCCGCGCAGGCGTACCGGCATGTCGCGTTGGAAGCCGCGCAGAACATGAACTGGTCGCTGGCGCGGACGTACTTCGAGGCCGCGCTGAAGCTCGCGCCCAACGACCCTTCGACCCTGCGCGAGGTCGGCCTCTTCCGGCTGCGGCGCTTTGAATACGCATCGGCCGTTCGCGCGCTCTCGAAGGCGCTCAAGCTGGGCGGCGAGAGCGAGCAGATTGCGGACCGGGCGCTGCGCTGGGGTTTGTGGTGGGCGAAGTACAACGCCGCGAAGAAGCGCTCGCCGCGCGCGCTGGCCGTGCTCGCCGCGGAATTGCTCAAGCATGAGGAAGACCTGCACGCCTACGCCGCGAGCCTGCTCGCGCTGGGCTCCGGCCGGCCGCAGGACGTGCTCATCGAGTATGCAGGGCGCCCTCTGAACCAACTCATCGGCAACCGCGATCTCGCCGCAATGAAGCTCGTGGCCGCGCGGAAGTCCGGCGAGGCCGACGCGAAACTGCTCACGGAGATGCGCCGCAGCTTCCCGACGGACCCCTTAATCGCCGCCGAGGCCGGCACGGACGTGCTCGCGAAGTTGCTCGAGATCGACCCGGACATGGGCGTCACCGCCGCGTGCGAGTACGCCAAGCTCTTCGATTACGCGAAGGCGCGCTCGGCCCTCGAACAGGCCGCCCAGGCGGGCGGCTGGAGCCTGAGCCGCCGCGTGCTCGCCGCGTACCTCGCGCATCTGGATGGCGCGAAGAAGGAGAGCGTCGATCTGCTCGAAGAGTTCGCAGCCTTCGACGGCGTGACCGACCGGCCGTGGCAGGAGCTCTTCTACCGCGCCGTCCCGTGGGCCTTGGAGCACCGCCCAGGCGACGCGCGCCTGCACTTCATCTGGGGCAACCTGCTCGCGCATGCGGGCCGGCAGGAAGAGGCGCTGGAGGCGTGGAAGAAGTCCGCCGAACTGGGCGGCGAGTGGCCGCAACTGCACTTCCTCGTGGCTATGCTCCAGAGCGAGCTCGGCGGCGCCAGCGACGAGCAGCTCGCGCGCATGCAGAAGATCGCCGCGGCCGAGAACAAATGGGAGTACGCCGCGCCGTACCTCGATGCGCTGCGGCTCTCCGGCCGGCGCCGCGAACGCTACGCGGAACTCCAGCGCCTCGCGAGCCTGCCCGATCATCACGAGCGCATCCCGGTCCTATGCGCCGTGGAGGCCTGTGTGGTTGAGGACGTTGACACGGCGCTCGCGTATCTGCTCAATAATAAGTTCCCGCCCGCGCACGGCGGCGGCTTGCTGAGCTACTCGCACGTGCGCCTGCGCCGCCTGCGCGCCGAACGCGCCATCGCCGCCGGCGACCTGGCCCTTGCTCGCAAGGAACTCGAGGCAGCCGAGAAGATTCAGCATCACTTCCAGGAAGACGTGCAGCAGCTCCACTGCCTCGCGGCGCTGAACATCACCCGGGCGAAGCTGGAAGAATTGAGCGGCAACAAAGAGGCGGCGCGCAAGGCTTACGAGGCGTCCGTGGCGGAAGAGCACGACTTGCGCAGCCCGCTGCGGCTCTATAGTGCGCTGGCCCTGATCAAATTGGGCCACGTGGATGAAGGCGAGAAGACGATTGCGCGCATCGAGGCGCTCGCAAAGGCGCGGCTCAAGCAGCCGCACCCCTGGCACGCCTCTTACCTGCATCTGCTCGCCATTGTGGCCGAGTTCCGCGGCAACAAGAAGGAACACGACCGTTTGATGAAGAAGGCCATCGACAAGGGCGTGCTCTTCATCAACTGGGGCTGGGGATTCTAACTATATTTTCGATTTTGGATTTTCGATTTCCGATTGAACGACAAGGGCCACGGGCGGCAAATCGCTCGTGGCTCTTTTGTTTGGCACCTCGATTAGAAAACTTCAGATCACCGCACCTTTGGCTGGAACTCACCTTGTTACTCTTGCGTCCAAGGTCCCATGGCGCGGGAATCTACTGCAGCTAAACCCCCAATGGCTGAATCAGTTACAAGATTCCTGCGGCGTCTTTGTCACAGTTTCTTTCGAGCCGCCAGTATGCTTGTGGAGATGAACGCATGCCGTCCGCGACGATGCAAAAGAAGGTGTTTGCGCCAGCGAGGCACCTGATGACCGAGCCGGAAAACTCAGGCGACCGCTTCGTCCACGCCGACGACGGAGCGTTGTTGAGGCGCTTTCTCTCGGCGAAAGGCGAGCCGCGCGAGAGTGCTTTTGCGGAGCTTGTGCGGCGGCACGGCGGCCTGGTCTTCGGCCTCTGCCGGAGAAAGTTGGGCGACGCAAGCCTGGCCGAGGACGCGATGCAGGCGGTCTTTCTGATCCTGGCCCGAAAGAGCGGCCGCTTGAAGAAGGAAGGCTCGCTCGCGGGCTGGCTCTACCGGACGGCTGACCTGGTGACGCGAAGCATGAAAAGAGACCGCCGCACGCGAACCCGGCACGAAGAGGCCGCACGCATGTCCTCACCAGAAAGCGCTGCACCTGAAGCCCAAGCCGATTCCGAAGCACTCGCGAGCCTGCGCGGCCGGCTCGACGAGGCGCTGCTGCAATTGGGATCGTCCGAGCGCGAGGCAGTGCTGGCGCACTACCTCGAAGGGCTCTCGCAGCAGCAGGCCGCGGAGCGGCAGGGCGTGAGTTACCCCGCGTACCGCCAGCGGCTCTCGCGGGCGCTGGAGCGCCTGCGCGGATACTTCGGCGCGCAAGGAACGGTCTTGAGCGTGAGCGCGCTCGGCGCGGCGCTGCTCTCCATCGGCCAGGCGGATGCCGCGGCCGGCGCTGGACTTCATGCGGTCTGTACGAACTGTGTAGTGGGTAAAGCGGCGGCCTCCGCCGCCGTTCAAGCGATTGTGAAAGGAGTCTTGAAGAACATGTTTCAGAAGACGCTGCTCTTGATCTCGGGAATCGCCGCGCTGGCCCTGCTGGGAGTGGCCTCGGCGCTGCTGGCCGCGGATGCGAAACCTGCAACTTCGGCCCAGACGGTAGCGCAACCCAAGCCCGCTGAGACGCCCAAGGCCGCCGTTGCGGGCGATGTGCTTGCCGCGAGCCACGTGGTGCTCGACCAGGTGAAAGGAATCGGGACGCCGGTCTTCTCGGCTGATGGACGCTGGCTGGCGGTACGCGAGAACGGCAACAAGCTCGCGTTGATCGAGATTGCCACTGCGCTCAAAGATCCCAAAGCCCAGCCGGCGCGCTACGACCTGGCTGCTCCGGTAAAGGCCGGCGCGTGGGGCGATAACGCGCTCGGGCAGGCCGCTGCTTTTTCCGCCGATGGCATGCGCATGCTCTTTGCGGGCAAGGATGGCCTGATGAGTCTCAAACTTCCGCCCAAGGCGCCGCCCGAACCACTGACCGGCGCGAAGGACGAGAAGTTGGGCAATGAGTATCTGCCCGCCTTTAATGGCGGAATCCTGAAGGTCATCAAGATCGAAGGCCAGGCGGATATTCGCGAAGAGACCTTCCCGTTGTTCAAGGTTCTTAAAGCGGCGCAGCCCCAAAAAGGGCCGGACGAGGGCCATGCCGCCGAGGTTCAACTGGTCACGTACCGTTTTAGCGTCCAGGGCGACGAGCCGCGCATGAACGGCCCGAAGGTGCGCGCCGGAAGTTTGAAGTGGGCCCCCGGCGGAAACGACGTGTTGGCCACGCTGGAAGACGGCAGCGCGGCAGTGATCAATTTGTTCAGCGCGAAGGTGACCAAGACGCTGGACATCCAGGGTTTCGAGAAGACCGTTGGCAAGCGGCTCGAGGCGGCGGAAGTGCTCGCAATGACGCCCGACGGAAAAGTGGTCGTCGAAGGCGTACGGCAGTACCCGTCCGAGATGCGCGGCATGCAAGGAACGTTCGTGCCCGCGGGCGACGAAGCGCCGGAGCGCGGCAGGAATCCGGGCTCGGCCGAGCCCGGTCCCGGCATGCCGCGCTACATCTATCTGTACGATGGCGCGAATCATTCGAAGATTTGGATGGCCTCCACCGCGCGCACCCTCGATACGCTTTTCGTCGAGTCCTCGGCGAAGGCGGACAAGTACCTCTACTTCCAGGTCGCCAACGACGGCGGCGCGGGCGAAGGGGTGCCGCACGCCTGGCTCGGGCAACTCGACGCGGCGGGCAAGCGCACCGAGAAGGATCTCGGCAATCCCTTCGCGAAGACGGTGGACGCGCCGCAGTTCGATCTGCTGGACCTCGCGCCGGACGCATCGAAGGCGCTGGTTCTCATGCACGCCAACCGCATCAAGCGGGTTCCGCGGAAACTCGACGAGGCGATGAAGAAGAAACTGGAGGAGGATCTTAAGTCCCAGAAAATCACCGCCGCGCATCGCGATGGCCAGGACGCGATGATGGAGATGCTCGCGGGCATGCTGCTTTTCCGCAAGTACGAGCGCGCGGGCGGCAGGGAGGACGGCGCCAACGTGGTCCTGACCTTCTCGACGTGGCAACTCTGGGAAATCGACGCGGCACACCAAGCGATGAAAGCCGTGACGCCGGAATTCGGCGAGGCCATCGGCGAACTCGAAAATATCGTTGGCCTGCCGGGCGCGCCGGGGGGGCGTTGGGAAGGCGTCAAGAGCGCCTATAACGCTCAAGCCGGCCTTCTGGCCATGAATCTGCAAGGGATGCGGATGGCGGCTGGGCCGGGTGACTTCTGGGAACCGCGCGGACTGGTGCTGATCAAAGCCGGGAAGTAATTCCACTCAAAGATTTGACGGTCCAGGGACGGCTCCGGTTGAACCGGAGCCGTTCTGTTTGGGCCCGCGCTCTACTTGCTCCCCGCGTTTATCTCCATAAAACTAAGTCATCACCCCTTTGAGGGAGCACCCATGGCCAAGACCGGCAAAGACGGCAAGGTTCGCTTCGGGCTCATCGGCTGCGGCGAGATTGCCGTGCGCTCGCTGGAAGCGATCCTCATAGACAAGGAGTGCAGCGTCATCACCGCCGTGCAGGACGTGAACGAGCCGCTCGCCAAGGATGCGGGCCAGAAGGCGGGTGCGCCGCACTTTACCGACGTGGCGAAATTGCTCGAACGGGACGACGTGGACGCGGTGGTGATCAGCACGCCGCACTTCCTGCACGCGCCGCTCACCATTCAGGCCGCCAAGGCCGGCAAGCATGTCGCCTGCGAGAAGCCCATCGCCTGCACGCTCGAAGAGGCCGACGCGATGATCGCCGCCTGCAAGGCCACGGGCGTGCTGCTCTCAATCAACTACGTCACGCGCTACGACGCGCCGGTGAAAATGGCCGCGGAGCTGCTCGCCTCCGGCGCCATCGGCAAGGTGATCCGCTTCCAGGCGCACGTCGCCGCGGACAAGCCGGAGAGCTACTGGTCGGGCGGCTACACGGGGCGCAACAAGAGCGACTGGCGGCAGAGCAAGGAGAAGTCCGGTGGCGGCGTGCTGATCATGAACCTGATCCACGATATCGACCGGGTGCACCAGATCGCGGGGCTCAAACCAATCCGAGTCTTCGCCGAATGCGACACGCACTGCACGCCGGTCGAGGTCGAAGACAACATCTCGGTGACGATCCGCTACGAGAACGGCGCGATCGGCAGCATCGACGCCATGTCCTGCGCGCGCGGGACCGAATCCTTCGGCAACCGGCTCTACGGCACCGACGGGCAACTGGTGCTCTCGTGGCCGCTGCGCGTCTTCACCACGAAAGACGTGCCCGGCCTTAAGAAGAAGGAATGGACCACCGTTGAGGCGCCCGGCAAGCAGTGGGGGCCCGAGGGCCGCGCGGAGTACTTCGCGCGCTTCGCCCGCGAGATTCTGAAAGGCTCTTCAACGTGCGATGTCCCCGGCGAAGAAGCGCGCAAGAGCCTGGCCGTCGCCGTTGCCGCCTACGAGAGCGCCGCGACGCACAAGGCCGTCTCTCCGCGCTGAGTACGGCTATTTAATCTCGCAGGTCGCCTCGGCGGCGAATTTCTTGTCCGCGCGGACGACGCGATGATTCAATCCGTCGCCGACGTAGACATACTTGTCGCTCGCGCCGGCGAAGATCGGCCAGCCCAGCGGGATCTCCGGTTTCGGTTCCGCACTCGCTGGACCTTGCGTATCCCAGTTGCCGTAGCCGCCGAAATTCAGGATCTCGTTGTCGGCGTTGTCGCAGAGCGTCACCTTATACGTCACGCCATGCGGAATGTAGAGCCGCCCATAGGCGTCCACGTCGAAGCGCGGGCGCGTGCAGTGGCAGACGGACTGCGTCGAGTTCCACGAGCCCGAGATCGGTCCGCAGGGATACGAGTACGTTTTCACGGAACCGATCGCGTCCCAGCCCCCGCCCGGGAGTTTTTTAAACTCGCCGCCCTTGGGCGTGAATTTGTAGATGGATCCCGAGCATTGCGAGAAGCTGGGCTCTTTCTCGAAGCCCTTGGGATTGGGCAAGCCCTTGGGCAGGCCGACTTCAAGGACATAGGCGTTGCCGGCCGGATCGAGGCGGATGCTTCCGCCCTGGTCGAGCACGTACGAGATGAAGGCCGGAACTTCTTCTTTTTTCGCTTCGCCAGTGAGGGCCTTGCGTTCGTATGGCACGAGCGCGCCGTCGGCATCGTAGACGCGGATATGGCAGTCGTTGAAACCGCAGGTGGCGTAGACCCGGCCTTGCCAATCGACATCGATGCCTGGCGCGTTGTTGCCGCGCCCGAAGCGCCCGAAAACGCTGCCGTAGGTGTTTTTGCCGGCGGCAATAGGCGCGGGCTTGCCGTCGCGGGTGAAGCGCGTCACCGGCCCGGCGTAGCTGCCCGTATTGCCCCAGCAGTAGATCATGCCGGTCGGACCAATAGCCAGATCGCAGGTCTTATAGGGCTGTAGCGTTCCTTCGCCGGTCTCGCCGTTGTAACGCCAGACGCGGCCCATGCCTTCGGTGATGTAGACAAGGTCGGCCTCGGTATCCACATCGCCGAAGCAGACGAAGGAGATCGCGTTCGGATCCCGATTCACGATGCTGCCGCCCACGACGGTAAGGGCCGCGCCCTGGTCTTCGACCCGGACGAGTTCGCTGCCGCCACCGAGCCACAGGACCGGCGTATCACCGGACTCATCGAGCGCGAAGGAGTGCCCCTGCGAACCCTTGAGCGCCAATTTGGCGGCCACCTTGGCCTCCGGACCGCGGCCCGCAATCTTGAGCAGTTCGGAAGGCGGACGGTTGCCGCGTGATACCTGCGAAGAGACGACGTAGAGCGTTCCCGTCTTGGAATTCACGAGGACTTTATCCGGCCAAGGCGCTTTCGTGGCGCTGAGCTTCTTGCCCTCGGGGCTTAGTTCCACGACTTCTTGGTTGACGAGATCGCAGACGAAGACGTTACCCTTGGCATCCACCGTGATGCCGGCCGCCGCGGTCTTCTTGTCCCAGGCGCTGGGCATCCAGTACGGGGTCTTCTCGAAGTCGGGCAGTTCGAGATCGTAGAACTCTTCGGGATCGCTGCCCGCCTTGGTCAGGTCTTGCCGGTAGATGCGGCCCTGCGGAAACTTGGGGTCGATGTCCGCGGGCTTCTTGCCGTCGTAGGGCGAGTTGGCTACGTTCGAGTAGTATGCGTATTTGCCGTCGGGCGAGAACGCCACCTGCGGCGCGAGCCAGCTCGCCCACTTGAGTTTGTCCGGCGCCGTACGCATGGGCACCGTCTTGACGCTGTTCGAACCGTCCACCTTGAAGAAGGTCAGATTTGCGGAATGGTTGTCGATGAAGACCAGATTCCCATCGACGATCCGGTTGTAGATGTTGTCCCCGAAGCGGAACAGAACGACATCCAGGGGCGTGCAGTGCGCCGGCGTCAATTTCCCATCCCCGGTGTCGATCAGCCGGAAACCCGGAGTCTTCGAGGGCTCGGTCGACGGCGCGTAGGGCAGGAGAGTCTTCTGATACTTGCCGGACTTGTCGAAGCGGCGCACTTGCCATGGCATGGCCTCGTGCAACTGCGGCACGAGCGACGCCATCTTCACAAACAGCGTTCCGTCTTTGGCGACGGCCACACTGTCGCAAGGCGCGCCGGAACTCAGGTACCCGGTGTACGGACTGGTGCCGATGATCTTCCCAAACTTTACGGACATACCCGCGCGCACGCGAACTTTGAACGGCCCGCCTTGCGCCGGCTTGCCGCAATCGTCCTTCTCGTCCCACTCCACGCTTTGCGTGAGGCCCGGCTTCAGGGGCTCGGGCGGAGCGTTTTTCGCGCCCAGGACGCCCGCGACCAGGTGGCGGACGACTGCGCCCTTGGCGTCGAGAATCGCGACCTCGACATCCGTGGATTGCGTGACCCCGAAGGTGATGACGGTCTTGCCGCTCTCCTTTTTTGAACTCGGCGCCGGAGACAGGGCGGTGTCCGCGGCGAAAGCGGGACTCGACAGCAAGCATAGGAAGCACAGCGCGCGCGTCATAGCGTTTCTCTCCAAAGAGGCTTTGCCCAACATGGTGGTTATTATAAACCGTCGCTTTTGTATTAAATAACTATTATTTTTGCAGTATTAAATACTTTTAATGTATTTAATACTTTATTTAAATTATAGTTATGTAATATACTGTGATTGAAAGCAGGCCATGGTTTCACTGTCATTTTTGTAACTTTATGGGCGACTCCATGCAAGACAGCGATGCACAGGTTCAATTTATCAAGGACCATGTCCGCGCGCGCATCATTCGCGCGGAACTCGCCGAAGGCTCGCGCCTGGACGACGAGGACCTGCGGCACGCCACGGGCGCAACCGTGCGCGCCGTACGCCGTGCGCTGAACGAGCTCGCGCAAGAGGGGCTGCTGACGCGCCGGCAGCGTCTAGGTACGTTTGTCGCCCAAGGGGTCGCGCGTGCGGGGACCTCGCCGCTTCCCATCGTCCGGTCGATAGCGGTGCTCAGCACGTTAAGCCGCGAGGCGTTGGGCAGGCTGGCCTTCACGCGCGATATCTTCGAAGGGATGGCCTTTGCGTCCGCCAAACCGCTACGCATTGAGTACTTTACGCCCACGGATGTGGAGACGCGCTCAATCGATATGCTGCCCGCAGTGGACGCCGAGATGCTCAAGGGATTGGTTCAGGGCGTGGTCGGCATCGAGGCCAACCACGCCGGCAGGCTCAACACGATGGCGCGCGCGGGGCTGCCGGTGGTGGCCATCGATTTTCATACCCAGGATGCGGCCTTCGATTCGGTCTACGCGGATCACGAGGACGCCGGATTCCAGGCCACGGTTCACCTGCTGGCGCTCGGGCATCGCCGTATCGTGTTTATCGGGGAACGCTGCAATCCGCGCAGTTCCGATCCCACCTGGCAGCAGCGCATGACCGGATACTTGCGTGGCGTGGCATGGTCGGGCGGCGAGACCCCACGCCCGCTCGTGCTGGGCGGCCCGCGCGACCCGACGAACCTGGAGCGGGACCTGCCGCCGTTTCACAAGCGCCACCGGCCCACGGCGTATGTGCTGGCTTCCGGCGGCTTGGCGCCCGAGGTCCTGCGCGTGCTTCAATTGATCGACGTGGAGTGCCCGCGCGACGTGAGCCTGGCGTGCTGCGACAATTCCCGCGTCCGGGACGGCGGGCTGGCGTTTTCCTATTCGCGGGCCGATTACGATCTGGCGGGCCGCACGGCGATCCAACTCATCGCGTCGCGACTCGCCTGCCGGGCGATGCCTCCCGTCCGGGTAACGATTCCCATGACATTTATTCCAGGCGAGAGCAGTCGCGCGCTGCCCGGCGAAGAGGACATGCTGCCCGTTACTTGATCTCGCAGACGGTCTCGGCCTTGTACTTCATGTCCACGCGTACGACGCGGCGGCTGTAGGTATCGTTCACGTACAGATGCTTCTTGCTGAAGCCCGCGCCCGTCGGCCAGGTGAGCGGGATGGCAGGCGTGCTCAAGAGCGGCTTGGGCTCTTGGGACCCCGGCGGCACGTACTGCGAGTCGAAATTGCCGTACGAGCCGAAGGTGAGCAGTTCGTTACCCGCGTTATCAAGTATCGTCACCGAATTGGTCACCACGTTGGGAATGATCAGCCGGCCGTACCGGTCGAGGTCGAAGCGCGGCACGCGGCAGACGCAGCACGAACCGTTCCCGCCCCAGCCGTTGCCGCTGAACGAGCCCACGCCCGAATAAATCTGCAGCACGCCGACGACGGCCATCTTCTGGCCCGCCCAGGCGAGCGAGGTCTTCGGGGCGTCGCCGGCCGGTTCGTCGTCTTTGCTCTCGGTGTTCAAGACCGTGCCGCCATCGGGCGGATACTTCACGACGCATCCGGTCCAATGCTCGTATGCCGCGTCCTTCTCAAAGCCCGGCGGTACGATATGCCCGTCGGGGAGCAGTCGCATCCCGACGTAAATGTTGTTCTGCAGGTCCACGCGCACGCCGCCGTTGGACATCGGCAGCGGCCCGACCACCGCGCTGTCGATGGCTTCCGGCATCGGGTGCTTGCCATCCTTGTCGGGCTTGTTGACCTTGCCCTTCAGATACTTGCCCTTGATCGCGTTGCCCTGGCCGTCGAAGCCGCTGATGCAGTACTTGTTCCAGTCGTACATATAGGTGAAGAATGCCCGGCCGTCGGGACCGACGCCGATGCCGTGTTCGCTGAACCCGATGCCCATGCGGCTGTAGACGTACGGAGTCAGCAGGTGCGATTTGGTGCCCGAAAATGGAGCGGGCTCCAGCGCGGGCGTGCGGCGTTCAAACGGCCCGCTGTACCCTTCGCCGCTGCGGATGTAGAGCAGACCGTCGTAACCGACGGTCAGATCGGTCCCATAGAAAACTTTGCCCTTCTCCTTCAGCAATTCGTCTTGGCCCGTGATCCCGTCGTACCGCCAGATGCGGTTGGTGCCCGTGTTCACATAGACTTGCTCGCGGGCCCAGTCCACGGACAGGCGGTTGTAGTCGGTCTGCGACTCGGGCTCGGGCTTGAACGCCGTCTGGACGACTTCCAGGGCATTGCCAGCATCCTTGACGCAGATCATGGTGAGCCCGCCGGCGATCCAGAGCACCGGCTGGCCGTTCATTACGCCGAGGGCGCTGGCTTCGCCCAGGCCGCCTTCCTTGAATGGCAGTTCCGCCACGACCTTCCCGTCCGCGCCGCGGCCGCTGATCTTCACGAGCTTCTTCAGCACCATGCCGTCCTTGGGCAGCGCTGTCCGGCAGATGACGTAGTAACTGCCCGACTTGGCGTCCACGTGAACGCGTTCGGGCCACGGCGCCTTGGTCGCAGAAACCTTTTTGCCGGACGGATCGACTTCGACGACTTCCTGGTTCACCAGGTCGCAGACGTACAGGTTGCCTTTCGCATCGGTGGTGATGCCGGCGGCGGCGGAGCGCTTGTTCCAGGCGTCGGGGAGCCAGTACTTCTGCTGCTCCCAGTTGGGCAGTTCGAGGTCGTAAAACTTCTCGGGATCGCTTCCGGGCTTGGTGACATCCTGGCGGTATACGCGGCCCTGCGGCCAGGCGGGGTTTGTCTCATTGAAGTGCTTGGGCTGGTACTTTGTGCCGGCAACGTTGGAATAGTAGAGGTATTTGCCGTCGGGTGAGGCCGCGACCTGCACGATCAGCCAGCCGGGGCATTCGAGCTTGGCCGCAGCGGACCACATGGGAGTCGGCCCGCCGAGCATCTCGCCGTTGGGGCCTAAGCGGTAAGTGGTCCGTCCGCTGACCATCACGATGCCATCGGGCGTGGCGCTCACGATGTTCGCGTCTTCGGTGCCCCAGGGATAGAAGGCGGGGTTGAGGCTGCTCTGGTTCTTCGGCGCGAACGCTTTGCGTTTATCGTCCCAGCGGCCCACATTCGGCAGCGCGTCGGGCTTGCATTCCGCCGAGAACGGCAGCAGCGTGCGGGCATAACTGCCGTCGGAGTTGTACTTCCGCACCACGATCATGTTCTGGTTGGTCTCGCCGCGGAATGCGGAGACGTAAAGATTGCCGGACGCATCGGTGGCCAGGCCGTTAATCGTTCCGAACCGGTAGGGATCCCCGCCTAGGAAGCGCCCGAATTCCACCTGCATCCCCGCGCGCACGCGAACTGTAAGCGGCCCGCCTTCCGCCGGCTTGCCGAAGTCGTCTTTGCCGTCCCAGGTGATGGACTGCGAGAGTCCCGCCTTGAGCGGCTCCGGCGGCGGCTTCTCGCCCCCGAGCATACCTGCCGCCAGGTGCCGCACGGGCTCGCCTTTGGTGTCCAGAACCGCGACTTCGACGTCGCTCTTTGCCGAGATCACGAAGGTGACGACGACCTTGTCGCCGTCCTTCTTGGCGCTGGGCGGCGTGGCGAAGGTGACCTCCGCCGACCAGGCGCATGAACCGGTGAGAATAAGAATGAGGGCGTAACGAAGCATCGCGTGTCTCCCTATTTCACGTCCGCCAGCACCTCGGCGGCGAACGTCTTATCCACGCGCACGACGCGGCGGTTGTAGGTGTCGTTCAGATACAGGTGATTCTCGCTGAAGCCCGCGCCGCTCGGCCAGGCCAGTGGGATCTCCGGCTGCGCCACGGCGGCTTTGTTCTGCTTGCCGGCCTCATTATTCGGATTCACGTATTGTGAATCGAAGTTCCCGTAGCTGCCAAGCTCCGAGATCTTGTTGCCGGCATTGTCGTAGAGCAGCACGTTGGCCGCGAACGCGCTCGGCATGGCGAGCCGCCCGTAGCGGTCGACGTCGAAGCGCGGTACGCGGCAGACGCAGCAGGAGGAGTTCCCGCCCGCGCCGGGACCGCTGATGGGACCCAGGCCGGGATAAATGTTGAGGGCGTTCTCGGCGCTGAGTTTGCCTTCGAGTTCGAGCTTGGGCGCGCCCGCCATCTTGCTCTCGCTGTCTTTAATTCCCAGGATCGCGCCGCCCTTGGAACCGAATTTGACGACGCTGGTGTACCAGCGTTTGCCGACTTCATCGCCGCCCAGGAAAGCGGGCATGGCGAAGCCAGCGGGTTTCACGTCCAGGCCCAGGTAGATATTGCCGTGCAGATCCACGCGCACGCCGCCGCCCGCGCTGGTGATGGGCCCGATGGCCGCGGTGCGCAGTTCGGGCGGATAGCCTTTCAGGTTCTCGGGCTTTGTGGCCGGGAATTTCCCCTCCAGATACAAGCCTTTCAGGGCCTTGCCGTCGCCGCCAAAGCCGCCGACCGCGTACAGCGTCCAGTCGTACATAAAGGAGATGTAGACCTCCCCGTTGGGTCCGCAGCCCAGGCCCTTCTCGCAATTGCCGATTCCGAAGCGACTGTAGATCGAAGGGCTGATGACGTGCGTGCCGCTGGGGTAGGGGGCCGGTTCGAGTTCGTGATTGAACCGTTCCAACGGCCCGCTGAAGCTCTCGCCGGTTCGGACGTACAGCATGCCGTCGTAGCCCACCGAGAGGTCCACGCCCGCGAGCGTCTGCCCGTTCTTGCGTTTCAGGATGCCGCCGGTCCCGGTCTTGCCGTCGTAGCGCCAGATCAGATTGCCGCCATCGGCCACGTACAGTTCGTCGCGGTTGTAATCCACCGCCAGGCGGTTCCAGTCGATCTGCGCTTCAGGCCGGCGCTTGAAAGCGGTCTCGGCAGGGACGAGGGCAGTGCCTTTGTCCTCGAGGGCTATCAGGCCTTCGGGCAGGCCGGCGATCCAGACCATCGTCTTGCCGCCGCTGGTTGTGACGGCGATGCGCGGCGAGACCTTGTTGGGGAACTTGTCGTACACGGCCACGGGCTTGGCGCCCGATGCGAACCCGTCGAACTTCTCCACAGCCATCGCATGCGTATTCCAGCCGTTGCAGACCATGCGCAGCACGTAAAAGGAAGCGGACTTCGGGTGCGCGACGACCTGGTGCGGGTTCTTGACGGCGACCTCGCCCACCTGCTTGCCGTCCTCGCCGAAGACCACCACGCGGTTCGCGCTTCGATCCGGGACGTAGACGTTGTTCTTCGCATCGCAGCCGACGAAATGGAGCGGGCCCGAGCGGCCGTAGTTCTTTCCGCCGTCCTTCGCCCAGGCGCCGTCGTACGTCATCGACAGGGAGACGAAGAGTTTCATCTCGTCCTTGCCGTCCAGGCGCATGCGGTACACGCCGCCAAGCGGGAAGCGCGGGTCTTCCTTCTTACGCTTCTCGGCGTTGGGCACGGGGCCCGTGAGGTACAGCCACTTGCCGTCGGGCGACGCGGCGAAGCATTCCACGCCTTCGTGGTAGTGCCAGGGGTGGCCGTAGTGGTTGTTCTCTCCGTTCTTGGCGTCGAAGACCGGCCACGGGATCTGTTTGGTTCCGAAGGCTGCGCCTTTGACGCTGCCGTCGGCGTTCAGCGCGTACACGTCGCCGTGGTCGGCAAAAAAAATTCCGCTGGAGAGCGACGCGGAGACGAGCGAGGCGCCTGGGCTGCCGTAAAAGTCCGGATTCAGGCACGAATAGTTCGTCGGGCGCCAGACGTTCGCAGCCGCGTCCCAACGCGCCACGCCTTTCATTGTCTCCGGCTTCAGGCTTGCGGGGAAGGGCGCGATTTCCCGGAGGTACCGCCCCTGGCCGTCGTAGACGCGGAGCGTGCGGGCGCCCTGGTTGTGCGTGCCCGCATACGAACTGATGTACAGGTTGCCGTCTTCGTCGCTGGCCAGGCCGTCCACGGAGCCGAACGTGTACGGGTCTTCGCCGATGAAGCGCCCGAATTTGAACCCCGAACCCGCGCGTACGCGTACCTTGAACGGCCCGCCCTTTGCCGGCTTGCCGAAGTCGTCCTTGCCGTCCCAAGCGAGCGACTGCGCGAGCCCCGCCTTGAGCGGCTCCGGCGGCGGCTTCTCGCCGCCCAGCACGCCCGCGGCCAGGTGCCGGACCGGCTCGCCCTTGGAATCCAGTATCGCAACCTCGACGTCGGTCTGCTTCGCGACCGAGAAGGCGATCGTCGCGCCCTCCCCGGATTTCGTGGCCGTGGGTCCGTTGGCCAGCACGGCTTCACCTGCCGCGGCTGCGCCCACCCACCACGCGAGAACCAAGATCGTATGCCTCATGGGAGCTCCTATTTCAGGTCCACGTTCTGTTCGGCGGAAAAAGTTTTGTCCAGGCGCATGGCGCGCCGGTTGTACGTGTCGTTTACGTAGACGTGGTTCTCGGAGAAGCCCGCGCCCGTCGGCCAGCCCATGGGAATCTCCGGCGCGGCGACCGTGGGCTTCTTCTGCTTGCCCGTGTCCGTGTTGGGATTCACGAACTGGGAATCGAAGTTCCCGTACTTTCCGAATTCCAGGATCAGGTTCCCGGCATTGTCGTACAGCAGCACCGTGTTGGTCATGGCGTTGGGAATCGCGAGGCGGCCGTAGCGGTCGAGGTCGAAGCGCGGCACGCGGCAGACGCAGCAGGTATTGCCGCCGAAGGCTTCGGCCGAGCTACTGAACGGCGCGATGCCCGGGTACGCGTTCAAGACGCCTTCCAGTTTCGCGGCGGAAGTCGAACCTTCCGGGCCGGGCATCGTTCCGCCCTCGGGTCCGAACTTGACCACGCTCCCCACGGAGACGCGATAGCCCTGATCCTTCTCGAAGCCCTTGGGCGCCGCAAAGTCTTTGGAGCGATACATCATGCCGAGGTAAAGGTTGCCTTTCAGGTCCACGCGGATGTTGGCCGTCATCTGCGGCACCGGGCCGATGATCGCGCTGTCCAGTCCGGCCGGATACGACTTCTTGCCCTCGGGCTTCTTGGCGGGGAAGATGCCGTCCAGGTATTTGCCCTTGAGCGGCTTCCCGTCGGAACCGAAGCCGCCGACGGCGTACGCCACCCAATCGTACATGAAGGTGATGTAACACTTGCCGTCCGGTCCCACGCCCAGCCCGCGTTCCGCGTAGCCGCAGCCCATGCGGCTGTAGATGTACGGGCTGAGCACGTGGCTTCCGGAATTCGCGTAAGGCGCGGGCGCCAGTTCGTGGTTCAAGCGTTCCAGCGGGCCCGAGTAGCCGTTGCCGGTGCGGACGTAGAGCAACCCGTCGTATCCAACGGCCAGATCGGTGCCGTTGAACAGTTTTCCGTCCTTCTTGAGCAAGTCGCCTTCGCCTGTGAGTCCGTTGTAGCGCCAGAAGCGGTTGGTTCCGTTCGAGATGTAGAGCTCGTCCCGGTCGTAATCGACGGCGAGGCGGTACCAGTCGCGGGGGATATTCTCCTTCTCCGCGAACTGGCTCGGGAGTTGTTCAAAGGCGCTGCCTTTATCCTCGATCGGCACGAGGCCGCCCTTCACGCCGCCCATCCAGACGATGGTTTTGTCTTTGCCGACGGAGAGCACCATGCTGGTATTGCTGTTGGCCCCGTTTCCGGGCAGAAATTCAATTTTTGCGACCACTTGCGCGCCCTCTTTGAAGTTCTCGAACTTGCTGAGCACGCACTGGAAGTTTCCATACGAGAGGCAGTCGAACTGGGTCACGTAGATGGCGCCGGTCTTGGGGTGGACCGCAACCAGGTGCGGGTTCTTGATGGCGACTTTTCCGAGCTCTTTCCCGGCCTCGTCGAAGACCGCCACGCAACCGCGCTCGCGGTCGGCGACGTAGACGTTGCCCTTCGCGTCCACCGCTACACCGTGAACGGACCCTTTGGGGCAAGTGAAGTTGCCCGTGTTGGTGCAGGCTTTGAACCAGGCGCCGCCGTTGCCATCCTTGTGCTCGACCGCGACGGTCGTGAATTCCTTGAACTTCTCGGTTCCCTCGAGCGGCGCGCGGTAGACCCGGCCGGGCGGGAAGTTGGGGTCAAATTTGTAGCCGTAGCTGTTGGTGTTGCTGTAAGGCCCGGACAGGTAGACCCATTTGCCGTCGGGCGAGATGGCCACGAAGTTCGGCCCGCCGCCGGAGTTCTTGGCGCCGCCCAAGTCGCGCGAGACGAACTTGGACCCGCGCACCGCGCCGCTGGGATCAAGCGTGTACAGCCGCGTCCCGTCGGTCATGATCACGCCGTTCTTCTTGGAGACGCTGAGGAGCGTCAGCGCGGCATTGCCCCAGTAGCCGCCCGCCTGGCCGTAAAAGTCGGGGTTCAGATTGCGCAGATTGCGCGGGCAGAACGTCTTCCGCTCCGCGTCCCAGCGCGCGATCTCCTTCATGGCGTCGGGCGGCAGATCGGCGGGGAAGGGGACCAGTTCCCGCAAGTACCGGCCTTCGGGATCGAACTCGCGGACGCACATCGCCATCTGGTTGCTCTCGCCGCGCGCGCCGGAGATGTAGACGTTGCCGTCCTCGTCGGACACGAGGCTGTCGATGGAACCGAAGTTGTACGGGTCCGCGCCGATCAACTGGCCGAACTTGACCCCCAGCCCCGCGCGCACGCGCGCCTTGAACGGTCCGCCCGCCGCGAGTTTGCCGAAGTTGTCTTTGCCGTCCCACGCGATCTTCTGCGCGAGACCGGCGGCGAGCGGCTCCGGCGGATCCTTCTCGCCGCCCAGCACGCCCGCGGCCAGGTGCCGCACGACATCGCCTTTGGCATTGAGCACGGCCACTTCGACGTCCGTCTTCTGCGCGACCGCAAACGCGATCGTCCAGCTATCGCCGTTCTTGCTGGCCGAGGGCGCCGCCGTGAAAACGGACTCTCCCGCCAGGGCCCAGGATGAGACCGCCAGCAGCAGGGCGGCTGAAGCCAACCTGAGTTCACGCATGGGCGGACTCCTTTGACATGGAAACGACGCCTTCCGTGGCGCCCGCATTTAGGGACATCGGCACGCCCACGCGCAGGCTCGGGCGCTGCGGTTGCTGCAGTTTCCAGAGCAGGAGCGCAGCGGCGGTGCTGCCGAGTTGTCCGCTGTTGGCGTAGATGCCCCAGGCTCTGCCATGATAAGGCGCGCCCGCCGCGCCCGCGGCGAGCAGCGGCAGGCCGCGCTCCGCGAAGACCTTTGCGATGAACTCCGCCTGGTGTACACCGTGGCAGATTACGGCCTCCGGGCGCTCGTCTCCGGGCAGGGACGCCAGCCGTTCGGCCAGCGGACGGAGGTGAGTCTCGTCGTGCCATCCGAATTGCGACCATTCGTCGGGAGCCCGCAGGCCCAGTTCGGACATGGCCTGCCGCCACGCGCTCTGGCGCATGAAGCTGTCGGGGTCGGGTCGGGCCTTCTCTAACGAAAAGAAGTCCTTATCCTTCGCAGCGTCGGCGAACCGGGCGTACGGTGCGTGAATCCACGCGCCCACGAAGTGAATCCGCCGCAGGCCCCTTTCCGCGAAGGCGCGCACGGCCGCGCGGTAGCCGGGGAACGGATCGAAGAAGACCTGATCCGCCTGGAACGTGAAGCGCTCGTTGGGATAGTCCACCAGCACCGTGGGAATCCCCAGGTTCAGCAACTCGGCCGTCCACGCTTCTTCCACTACGCTGATCGACAGAAGCCCGTCGAAGCGGCCCTCGCGAATTGCGGCCAGCGGCGGATGTTTGAGCCGCACGCTGATCTCTTCGCCAAGCATCTCGATGCAGCAGCCGCGCGACTCGCCGACCCAGCGCCCGCGCGTCGCCTCGTCGTCGCTTACCCTTGGGAATTCGGGAATTACGTGCGCTAGCCCCCAAGCCTGCAGGGCGCTGCGGATGATCTCGCTCTGCTGCGGACCGTAACGGAAGTCGGGGAAGACGGAGAACGGGAGCAGCAGTCCAAGGCGCAAGAAGCGGCCTGGCATCAGCGGCCGTTGCGTGGGATCGGCCACGTACGACCCGCTGCCGCGCCGGCGCACGATCAGGCCCTCTCGGGCGAGATCGTTCAACGCGCGGACGACCGTGATCTTGCTGGCGCGCAGGCGCTTGGGCAGATCTTTCTCCGGGGGCAACTGCGAACCCGGCGCAAAGGTGCCGTCGTGGATCATGCGGCGCAAGGATTCGCGGACGCGTTCATGCTTGGTCGCGGGTGCGCGTGTGGCGGAAGCCTGTCCGGCGCGGATGCTCATGCTCATGGTATACACCACCACATATATGTAATTCAAATTAAACATATATGTGCATTAAATCGCGCAACACTTGGATATTAAAGAAGATACAATGGCATGTGAAGAAAAATATCGCTGTAGGATTACTTCAAGCGTACCGCCGAGCCTGTTCGCGCGCTCTGGAGCAAGGCATCGATGGCGAGCGTGTTGCGCAGGCCGTCTTCGGGTTCGAACGGTAACTTGCCCTGGCCGCGCAGCGCCCGGCCGAAGCGTTCGAACTGGAACTGGTAGCGGTCGCCGGGCGGGAAGGGGATCTTCTTCGAGTCCTTGCCCGCGACGACCTCCAGGACGTCCGTGTCCGCCGCAAACCAGGGGTTCTCGATGCGCAAGAAACCCTTCGTGCCCATGATCTCCGTGCTGCGGTAGCCGCTGCCGCGAAACGAGACGTGGAACTGCGCATGGATGTTGTTTGCGAAGCGCAGCGTCCCACTGAAGACCTCGTCGACCTTGCTCTCCTGGCCGAACTCGGCGACGGCCGAGACCTCGACCGGTTCGCCGCCGGCGATGAAGCGCGAGAAGTTCACGCAGTAGCACCCAACGTCCATTAGCACGCCGCCGTGCAGCGAAGCACTGAGGCGCACGTTCGCCAGGTCCTTCATCCCGAAGCAGAAGCTGGAGCGGACATAGCGGATCTCACCTATGATGCCCGAATGTGCGGTCGCTTTCATGAGCTCCGCCGCCGGGTGGCAGCGGTACATGAAGGCTTCCATCAGCAGGACGCCGTTCTCGCGGCACGCGTTGATCATCTCCTGCGCCTGCAGGCCCGTCACCGCGAGTGGCTTCTCGCAGAGGACGTGCTTCTTGGCCTGCGCGCATCTGATCGTCCATTCGTGATGCAGCGCGTTCGGGAAACTGATGTAAACCGCCTCGACGCTCTTGTCGGCGAGCAGTTCGTCGTAACTGCCATACGCTTTGGTTTCGGGCGAACCGAACTCTTTTGCGAACGCCTCGGCCTTGGGCAGTTCACGGCTGGCGACCGCGGCGAGCCGGTATTCGCGGCTGGGTTTGACGGCTGCCGCGACCTTCTTGGCGATCATTCCGGTGCCGAGGATGCCCCAACCGACCGGACCTTGCGTGGCCATGCGCGCCTCCAGAGGTGAATTTAGGGAACAGTCTATACGAGCACAATCAGTTTGGAATCTCAGCTTTTAACAATTGATAGGGCAGGGCGTTACGCGAGAAATAAGGCGCATCCTGCACAATAGATAATTACATTATTATACTTAAGTTGGCCGAATTCATCAAAATCTACTTGCTATGACTATGTGGACATAATAAAGATTTCGTAGCGATTAGTGGGTTTACAGGCACAAGCCGAAGACGGAAAACCATGGCCAACCGATTTGAGAATAAAGTCCGCATTCTGGATATGATCCGCGAACTCGGCCGGGCCTCCCGTCCCATGCTCTCCGAGTCCCTCGACATCAACTTGCCCACGATCTCCAACCTGACCAAGGAACTGATCGACGCCAAGCTGATCACGGGCGACGGCTTTGAGAAGTCCGAGGGCGGCCGGCGCGCCGAGCTCCTGATTTTGAACCCCGGCTTTGCGACCGTGATCGGGCTCGAGATGGGCCTGACCGGCATCCGCGGCGTGCTCGCAGACCTCGGCGGCAATGTGCTCGACCGGGTGCAGGGCCCCGACGAGATGCCCGCAGGCAAGGATCCGATGGTCGAGGCGCTCTTGCAGGTCGCCGAGTCGCTCAAGGCGCGCGCGCCCGCGCAACGCAAGCCCATCGGCGTGGGGCTGGCGATCTCGGGGCTGACCGACGAGAACGGCCGGATCTCCCGCGAGTTTCCGCACCGCGAAGACTGGAAAGACATCCCGCTCGCGCAACAGCTTGAACAGCGCCTCGGGATTCCGGCGCAGATCGGTAACGACGTTCAAGCCGCGACCCTGGCCGAACGCCGGCACGGCGGAGCGCGAGGGATGCGGGACATGCTCTTCCTCAGCATCAACCAGGGCATCGCGTGCGGGATCGTGGTGGACGGCCGGCTCTATGTCGGCGCGACGCGCAACGCGGGCGAGTTCGGACACACGATCGTCGACCCGTCGGGACCGATCTGCTATTGCGGCAATTACGGCTGCCTGGAAAGCCTGGCCTCGCCCTCCGCGGTGCTCGACCAGGCCCTGCAGGCCATCCGCAAGGGCGTGCAGTCGTCCGTGGCCAACGCGGCGAACGTGAACGGCAAGACGGTCAACACGGAGGCCGTCTTCCGCGCGGCCGACGACGGCGACCGCCTGGCGACGAACGTGGTCACGCGCGCGGGCGAATACATCGGGCTGGGCCTCGCCAATCTCGTAAACTTCTTTAATCCCGAATTGATCGTCTTCGGCGGCGAAGTGCTCGTGCACGGCTATCGCGTCTTCAACGAGGCGATCGAGCGCACGTTTCGCGCGCGCGTCCTCCCGATCTTACAGCAGCCGACGCGCATCATCCCTTCGGCGCTGGGGCGCGACGCCGCGGCCGTGGGCGGCTCGATGCTGATCTTCGAGAGCCTCTTCGACGAGCCGGACAAGCTCTTTGCCGTCTCCGAAGGCCGCGCGCTCCCGCTGGGTTCGGACGAGGAGGCCCGCGGGCGCGGAGGCGAAAAAGCGCGCGCGCGGGGGCGCAAGTCGCCGGAGAAGGACCGCATCATGCGTGAAAGCGAACAACGGATCTCGCGGTGGCGGCGTTGGGCGGTCGGCCGGCCCGCCGCGAAGGAGAAGTAGGTCCCGAGAGTACGCCGGCGCGCATGTGGCGCGCCGGCGGGAAGACATCGCCCGAACCGAATGGCCGTGAAAGGAGCCGCAGCAATGGCAGGTAACATCAAGATTGTGGTGTGCAAGACGTCCGAGGAAGTGGCCAAGAAGTGCGCCGGCATGTTCATCGAGCAGGTCCGCAACAAGCCCGCGTCCGTGCTGGGCTTCGCGACCGGTTCGACCCCGGAAAAGACCTACGCCGAGATCGCGCGCCTCAGCAAGGCCGAGAAAGTCAGCTTTGCCAAGGTCACCAGCTTCAATCTCGACGAGTACTGGGGCCTGGACGGCGACCATGACCAGAGCTACCGCTACTTCATGAACGACAAGCTCTTCAACCACATCGACATCCGCACCTGGAACACGAACGTGCTCAACGGCAAGGCGCGCTTCCCCGCGGTCGAATGCCAGGCCTACGAAGACAAGATCGTCTCCGTCGGCGGCGTGGACCTCTGGATCCTGGGCATCGGCAACAACGGGCACATCGCCTTCAACGAGCCCGGCTCGCCCGTGGACAGCCGCACGCGCTTGGTCAGCCTGACCCAGAGCACCATCGAGTCGAACTCCGACGGGCGCTTCTTCAAGAACGCCAACGAGGTTCCGCGGTGCGCGCTCTCGACCGGCATCGGCACGATCCGCGACGCGAAGAAGCTCGTCCTCCTCGCCACCGGCGCCAAAAAGGCCGACGCCGTCGCGAAGGCCGTGGAAGGCGCGTTCTCGCCCGACGTTCCGGCGAGCCTGCTGCAGGATCATCCGGACTGTACGTTCATTCTCGACACCGACTCGGCGAGCAAGCTGAAGAAGTAAGCCCGGCCGGATGTTCAGTTATCAGGGAAAGGGCTCGCTTCGGCGGGCCTTTTCTTTTTCTGGTGCGGGTATCGCAGCCAAGGACTCCGGGCTTGAAAGGAGCGGGGCCACATGGCCCCGCCCCGATCGAAGACCCGGGAGACCTGGATCGCATGCTTCTTATTTGCGACCTTGCCGGTTGCCCCGGCGATCCCGGTGGTCTTCACGCCGGTCGCGCTTGTCCGCGCGCTTGTCGTGAACGTCACCGCGCCGATCCTGCTTGTCGTCCTTCAGGTCGCGCCCATCCTGCCTTACGTCGCGCTTGTCTTCGCGCAGGTCCTTGCGGTCCTCGGCCTTCTCCTGTTTGGTGTCGTCGTTGCGAACGTCCTTGCGGTCTTCACGGACATCGCTGCGGTCTTCGTGGAGGTCCTTCCTGTCTTCCTTGATGTCCCGCGTGTCCTGCCGAATATCGCGGCGGTCTTCTCGGATATCCTTGTTGTCTTCCCGCCGGTCGCCCGGGCCGTCGTCCGCGGCGCGAACCTGGCCGGCGAGCAGCGCGATTCCAAACACGATCCCACTCAACAGAATAGAGTGCCTCAACATCGACTCCTCCTTGCCCTTTGCTTGGGCGCGTTTGCATGGATCCAGGTGCGCGGTAATGAACAAGTGCTGTGCCAAGACGCCGAAATGCGTAACTCCCTACCCACAAGCGTTTACGCGTAACGTTCGTCCATTGCACATGTGGGATTCTCCATTCAAGCGTAGGAATCTTCGCCGTTGCCGCTCGTGGCTCGCGTGTGGGAACTTTCGCCAGCCTGCGTCGTGTGCGGTGATTCCCTTCAACAACCCGTGACGCCGCTTTCTTGTAAGTGTCGTTTGATCAATAAGATAATTTTTACAGCAGTTTGGTATGGCATGTTCTTATCTATAATGGTGGTAGAGTTGAGTCGTCCAATAAGAGGAGGCGAATCATGTCGCGAGCGAACCTGGTGGCGGTCCTGGCGGTGGCGCTTATGGGGCTCTCGCATGCCGCGGCACGCAGTTCGGATGCTCCGCAAGGGGACGACGCGGCGAAGAATGAACTCGAGGCCCGTCTTAAAGCCGAGGCCGACAATCCCACCGCGCCCACCGGGAAGAGCGGCAAGAAAGGCGCGAAGGGAGAGAAGGGTGAGAAGGGCGCAGGCAAGATGGGCGAAGGCGGCGGGATGTACGGGCGCCTGCTCGAACAGTTCGACGCGGACCACGATAAGAAACTCACCGGCAAGGAGCGCACCGACGCCATCGACTTTCTGATGAAGACGTCCAACGAGAAGGACATCGATCTCCCGCCGCAGGTGGACGAGGAGCAGGCCAACAAGATCAAGAACATGCGCAAGCAGATGATGGAGCGCGCCGACGAGAACAAGGACGGCAAGATCGACGCGAAAGAAGCGGCCAAGATGCTCGAACAGATGGAGAAGATGAACAGTCCGGAAGGTCTCGAACTGCGCAAGAAGCTGATGGAAAAGTTCGACGAGAACCACGACGGGAAGCTGGACGAGAAAGAGATGGCCAAGGCGAAGGAGGCGATGCTGGCCCGGCAGGGCAAACGCGGCCCCGGCGGCAAGGGCGAAGGGAAGAAGGAGACCGAGACCAAGAGCGACGACGGCATCAATACGATGAACGACGCCGAGCGCGCGAAGGCGCAGGCGGAACTCGATAAGATCCTCAACGAGAAATAAGCGCGTGCTCCGAGCGCATGCGCGGCGCACCCTCTTTTAGCTCCCCCTGCAAAGGGGGATTTATTTTTCTGCTCGAATGCGCTGTAACAACCCGGGTGCAGCCGTGTGTCTAATCCCGGGGACGGTTGCATAAAGATGGAGCGCACTACGATGCGAACGGCAAGACTTCTGCGAATGCTCGGCCTGCTGGCGGGCTTTGCGCTTGGGGTAGCGCTCGGCGCCGAAGACCCTGCGCTGGCGCTGAAGGACCTCGACGGCGCATCCAGGGAGCCGCTCAAGTTCGAGAAGGATCAAAAGGCCGTGGTCTTCGTCTTCATCACGAACGACTGCCCCATCTCCAACGCCTACGCGCCGGAGATCAACCGCATCTGCGCGGCGTACGCGAAGCAGGGCGTCGCGTTTTATCTCGTGCATGTCGATCCGGACTTGAAACCCGAGACCGCGCGCAAGCACGCCAAAGAATTCGGCTACACCTGTCCGGTGCTGCTCGATCCGCAGCAGGCCCTGGCCGTGCGCGTGAAGGCCGCGGTGACGCCGGAGGCGGTCGTGGTCTCGCCGGAAGGCAAGACGCTCTATCGCGGCCGGATCGACGACCGCTATATCAGCTACACGAAGCAGCGCGCGGAACCGGAGTCCCGCGATCTCCGCGCCGCGCTCGACGCGCTCTGCGCAGGCAAGCCCGTGCCCGTAGCCGAGACCAAGGCGGTTGGGTGCATCATCCAAACCATGAAGGAACGCAAACCATGAAAAGTGTGATGCGGACGGCGTCTCTCCTGCTGGCTCTCTTGATGGCTCCGGCTTGGGTGCGCGCCGAAGATCCCGCGGCCAAGCCGGCGGGGGCGAAAGTCTCCGTACCGGCGGACCCGCCGTATGCGGCCAAGCCGAAAGGCGCGGTGACGTTCAACAAGCAGATCGCGCCCATCGTCTTTGCCAACTGCGCGGCCTGCCACCGGGCGGGCGAGGTCGCGCCGTTTCCGCTGCTGAGCTTCCGCGACGTCCAGAAGCGCGACGTTCAGGTCGCCATGGTCACGAAAGACCGCGTCATGCCGCCGTGGAAGGCCGAGCCCGGCTACGGGGATTTCTGCGACGCGCGGCGGCTGACCAACGAGCAGATCGGGCTCATCCAGCAGTGGGTGGACGACGGTTCTCCGGAAGGCGATCCCAAGGACATGCCCGATGCGCCCAAGTTCACCGAGGGCTGGCAGCTTGGGCCGCCGGACATGCTCCTGAAGATGCCCGAGGCCTACACCGTGGTCGCCGAAGGCCGCGACGTGTACCGCTGCTTCGTGATTCCGATTCCCATCACCGAGGACAAGTACGTGAGCGCGGTCGAGTACCGCCCGGGCAACCGCAAGGTCGTCCACCACGCGCTGCTCTTTCTGGACTCGCTCGGCCAGGCCCGCAAGAAAGACGAGGCCGACCCCGGGCCGGGTTTCGCGAGTTTCGGCGGGCTGGGGTTCATCCCCACCGGCGGCCTTGGCGGCTGGGCGCCCGGTTCGATGCCGCGCCCGATGCCCGAAGGCACCGCGAAGATGGTCAAGAAGGGCTCCGACCTGGTGATTCAGGTCCACTTCCATCCGACGGGCAAGGAAGAGAGCGAGCAGTCGCAGGTGGGGCTCTACTTCAGCAAGGAAGCGCCCAAGCGCACGCTCGGCGCGCTCACGCTGCGCTCGCGGCAGATGAACATCGCGCCCGGTGACGCGGCCTACAAGGTCAAGGATTCCACGACTACCACCATCGATATGGAAGCGGTCGGCATCATCCCGCACGCGCATCTGCTGGCGAAGGACATCAAATGCAACGCGACGCTGCCCGGCGGGACGGTGCAGCCGCTCATCTGGATCAAAGATTGGGACTTCAACTGGCAGGGCTCGTATCAGTACGCGAAGCCCGTGAAGCTGCCCAAAGGCACGAAGATCGAGATGGAATTCACCTACGATAACTCGGCGGCGAACCCGCGCAACCCCAGCAAGCCGCCCAAGCGCGTGACGTGGGGCGAGCAGACCACCGACGAGATGGCCATCTGCTGGGTGCAGGTGATGCCGGCGAACGAGTCCGACGCGTTTGCGCTGAAACTCGCGGCGGGCCGCAGTGTTTTTGGAGGAGGCGAAGGCGGGAACCTGCGCGACATCATCAAGGACGCGATCAAGAAATTCGACGAAGACGGCGACGGGAAGCTCAACGAGGCCGAACGCGCCAAGGCGCTGGAGTACTGGCGCAAGCTGCGCGAGGCAAAAACCGGACCGGACAAGTGATTCACGAAGGAATTTATTGGGCTAAAAAGCAATCAAGCTTACTCGAAATAGCTTTCAAGAAACCTCTTTCGAAACTTTATGCCGGTGCGTTTAAGGTAAGCCAGTGCCCATTCCCTTCTGCCAGGAGTGGGATTTGAGTGGTTTAATATCTGCAATAGGGATGCCTTAAGCGCATTTTTCGCACCTTCTCTGATATGGTTTATTAGTTTCTTATTCTTTGACATTTCGCAAAGTTCATCGACCAGTCCAAGTCTGAAACAAATGTATATGAAAGACCATTGGCCAGCCTGTGTTGCAAACAACTCTTGTTTAGCTTGAACAAGTGAAATTGCATTCATCTTCAGAAGCGCAATGTAGGTCTTCTCCCTGATCTCACGATTATTGGTTGCAAGATTAAGCTTGCGTAATTCGGTTGCAGCTTCAATCGCCTCGATTTCTGTGAGCGCCTCAATGGCGGCAACGCAGATTGGTGTCCCGTGTGTTTCTGGTTCGTTGTCATCGCCAGTAAACTTTGAGTTGTCTGCGAGGGCGAGAATAAGAAATGGAATCGCAGCCTTACTCTTTAACTCTATAGCTTTCCCGATTTGGTGAACACGCTGATTGGGTGTGGGCAAATCTACTATTGACTGCCAACGGGAATTGGATGCGCATCCTTTTTCTTTCATGCAGGTATTCTATTGCAATTACATGGAAAAGTTAAGAACCGACCACGTCAATATTCACATAACTCAAGAATTCGCTTTTTTGATCGCTGCTTTGGCCGCCGCGGTCCACTGCTCCACCACCGCGGGGCGCAGGTTGGTGCGGAATCCCCAATCGTCCTGCGGCTTGAGCCACTTCGCGACGTCGGCGTAGACCAGGCGCTCGGTGAAGAGCCCCGCTTCGGCCAGCGGCGTCCCCATCGATGAGAAGATCGCGCTGTCGCCGTAGCCCAGGTGCTCGGGATGGCCCTTGCGGTTGACGACCACCGTATTTGATCGTGCCACGACGAGATTGAACTGCGCGGCGACGCCGATGTGGTTGTTGCGCACGCGGATGCGGTGCCCATCCATGTGGTCTTTGGGGATCCAGTTGTAGTGCGGCGAGAAGAGCAGTTGCACGCCCTTCCACGCGTAGGTCGACGCGATCTCCGGGAACGAGGAGTCGTGACAGATCTGCACGGCGAAGCGGACGCCTTTCACTTCAAACGTGGGGAGTTCCTCGTCGAGGCAGAAGCCGTCGTCCTCGATGTCGCCTCCCGTGCGCTGCGTCTTGGCGTAGCTTCCGATCACGCGCCCCCCGCTGAGCACCGCCACGCTGTTGGCGTGCGTGCCGTTGGAGCGCTTCTCGCTCATGCCGACGAGCGCCACCATCTTGAACTTCTCCGCGCGCGCCGCGAGATCCAGCAGGCGCGGATCGTCGAGCGACAAAGCGCATCGCGCCGCCAATCCGGGCGAACCGCAGCCGCTTAAGAACGTCTCCGGGAAGCAGACGAAGTCGCATCCTGCGGCTCCGGCCTCGTCGATGACCTGAGCCACGCGGGCGATGTTCTGCTCCAGTTCGCCGTCCGCGCAATACCCCTGCCAGACGCCGACGATGAGTTTGCTGGGGATGTTGGGCATGTAAGGGCTCCTTTTTTGATCGTTGGAGCGGCAAAGAGTTAGAGTAGGGATGCTATCGAAATCCTTCGATTATACGACGGTGCGAATTCGCGTTCATTCGTGAAGATTCGTGGAAGCGCCGTTCTCCGTGCCTCCGCGTCTCTGCGGTGAAAGTGAAGCTAGGGAATCTCGCCGCGCACGAGTTTGTCGATCTTGTCGCTAAGGCGTTCGATCTCGTTCTGTAACTTACCGAGGTCCACGGCGGCGACGGGCAGGGCTGAAAGTTTGGGACGGCCCGCGGGCACCGGCACCGCCGCACGAACCGGAATCTGCCGCGCGCCTTGCGCGGCGAGCCACGCCTCGGTCTCTGGGCGCAGCAGGTAATCGATGAACTTCTTCGCACCATCGGGGTTTGGCCCGTTGGCAACCAACGAGACCGTGTTGGGAATCAGGTACACACCCGGCCATGCGGCGGCTTGTTCGATAAAGAGCAGGTCCACGGGCTTGCCGCGGTCCTGAGCCACATAGGCATCGTCGGTGTCGGTGAGGCCCAGGTCGAAGACGCCTTCGGCCACCCGGTCGCGCACGGCGGCGTTGCCGTCCACGACCCAGGGCTTGGCGGGATCGCCTGCGGTGGCGTTCTCGCGCAGCTTGCGCAGCAGCGCGAGGCCCTTCTCTTCGCCCAGCGCCAGCACCAGCGAGACCAGATGGCTGCGCGTGGTCCCGAACAGCGGCCGCGCGATGCAGATGCGCCCGCGCCACTGCGGATCGCAGAGGGCCTCGACGGTCTGCGGCGCGTCCTCCTTCTTGAGCCGGTTCGTGTTGAAGATCAGCACGCGCGCGCGGCAGCCGAAGCCGGTCCACATTCCCTGCGCATCCTTGAAGCCTTCGGGAATCGACGCGGCATTGGGCGAGACATACGGCGCGAGGATGCCGTCGCGCGCGAGCAGCAGCGTTCCGGAGAGCTCGCTGTTCCAGAAGACGTCGGCGTCGGGGCGGCTCTTGAGTTCGCGCAGGCGGCCGAGCAGGCCCGTGGTCTTGCTCACCTCGCTGTCGGTGCGCAGGACGACCTTGAGGCCCGTCTCTTTCTCGAAGCGTTCGGCGAGCGGCTGGGCGAACTCTGAATCGACCGAGGTGTACACAACCACGCCGTGCCGCGGCGGCGCGATCCACGCCAACGCGACGGCCGCCGCGATCAGGAGCAGCAGGATGGCAAGCAGGCCCTTGGACAAACGGAACTCCTGGTAGTTGGCTCGCAATTCGTGGCTCGCAGCACACCGCTCGTAGCTCGCGGGAGAAATGGCCGCAGCAGAAAGGCGCTCTCAAGAAAACGAGGTTTTGCCGCGATCCAGGAGCCGCGAGCTAACCGCCGTAAGCCGGCTATTCCTTCAGCGCTTCACCTTCGGGCTTAGGCGTGGGCCCGCTTTCGGGCGCCTTTTCAGGCGCGCCACCGGGCGTGGGCGCGACGGCGGGCTTGATGTTGCTGCCTTCATCCTGCTTGAGCTTGGTGAAGTAATCCTTCACCAGCTCGCGTGCGTCGGCGGGGATGCGGTCGAGTTCCAGCGAGCTCGTCGCGTCCTGCTCGGCGGCGGTGAGCGCCTGGACGTACTGCGTCGGCGCGTCGCCCTTCGCGCCCTGGCCGCGGAAATGCGAGAGCCCGCTGATCGCGCCGCTTTGCATCTTGCCGCGGACCATCTCGGGCTTGAAGAGCGCGTCCCCGTCGCGGTAAGCGCGCTTGCCCATACCGGGTCCGCCCTGGTTGGGCCCGCTGAATCCGGGCTTCGGGTTGCCGTTGTTCTTGTCGCCGCCCTCGTTGTCGCCGCCGGAGGACTGCTGCCGGCCTTCCTTGCCGCCCTGCTGCCCCGCCTGGCCCTGATTGCCGCTCTTCTGACTGGCCATTTTCTTGCTGCTCTTGCCGGACTTCCCGGACTTGCCGCCCGTGTTCCCCGCCTTCTTACCGCCCGGCTGGCCTTTCTTATCGCCTTCCTGGCCTCCGGCTTGTTTCTGGCCGTCCTCCTGCTGCGTCAGACCTTCCATCGCTTCGTCGGTGCCGCCTTCCAGCTTCTCGAGTTCCTCTTCGGCCTTCTGGTCGTCCTCGGAGAGTTCGTTGTCGTCCTCATTCGCCTTCTTGTCCATATCTTCGGCGGCTTCGTTGAGCTCCTTCTCGATCTCCTCGCCGAGGGACTCGTTGTTCTTCCCCTGCTGCTGGTTGAGCTGCTTCTTGATGTCCTCCTGGAGCTGCTGGTACTCGCTGGCCTCCATCGACTTCTTGGCCGCTTCCATCAGGTCCTTGCCCATCTCGCCTTCCTGTTCCAAAGCGCCGGCGAGTTTCTCGATCTCGTTCTGGAGCTTCTTGAGCTCCTCCGCCTTCTGCTCCGGTGATTTGTTCGGATCTTCGAGGATCTCGTTCTTCACTTGCCGCGCGAGCTTGCGCATCTCCTTCGCGGCCAGCTCCGCGTCGCCTTCCTTGAGCGCCTCCGAGACAGCCTTGGTGAAGTCGTTCTCTTCCAGATTGAGGTTCTTCTCGCTGAGGTTCTTGAGCCGCTCGGCGAGGTCCTTGCCCTCGCTGTCGATTTTGTCCTTCTGCTCGCCGATCTCGCGCTTGAGTTCCGCCAGCGCGATGACGGCCTCGTTCGGGTCGCGCTTGCCTTCCTTCAGTTCCTTCGCGATGGCGTCCGCCTTCTTCACGAGCTGGTTGACCTTGAACTGGGCGGAGTCCTCGGGCGGGGTCTGCTCCATGTCCTTCTTCAGGTCGTCGAGCGTCGCGGTGAGCTTCTTAGCGGTGTCCTGCTTCAGGTCTTCGGCGCGGCGCTTCTCCTGCGCCTTGGCGATGAAGCCGGCGAGGTCGCGCTGCGGCACGAGGAAGAAGATCGCGGCCGAGATGCCCGCCGCGGGGAGGATCAAGTACGCCATTCGGGGCACTTGAATGGGGAAGGCGCGGGTCGGGTCGAGTGCCGCCAAGCGGTCCGCGGCTTCATGATAAAACGCTTCGCTGAAGCCCGAGGCGTCGTCCGGATCGAGCGAGAGCGCCGTGGCCAGCCGCGAGTGCAGACCCAGGCGTTCGTCCGCCAGGATCGCCGCGAACTGTTCGTGGATGCGGTTCGAGAAAGCGCGCCAGAGGATGTAGGGAACGGTCAGCGCGAGCAGCCCGCACCAGACGATCCAGACGCTGAACCCGATGGCGCTCAAACTGAAGAGCTTGTCCGCGAGCAGCAACGGCACAAGCAGCCACGCCACCACAGTAAAGGAGAGCACCGTAGCTTTAAGAGCTTCCTGCAGGCGCAGGCGGGTCATCGCCTGGTCGACCAAGCTGTGAAGTCTGCGCTGGGCGGAGCGGGTATCCAGACTTAGGGTGGCGGTGGACATTGTGCGTCTCCGTAGGATGGCTGCCCGTAAGAACTTGGACCGCCACTCCTTATATTTGACTTAGTAACGTAGCTCCAGGGCTGCTCTTAATCAATAGATTACGCCTTTATTGGGGTCCCTTTTAACGCTCACGTAAAAAGATGCACATGTTGGTAGGGCTTAAGCCAAAAGAAAACGGCTTCCCGAGGGGAAGCCGTTTCAAACCCAAGTCTTGTGAAGATTAGCTGGCCATTTTGCCGTCTAGCCAGGCTTTGAGCTGGGCCTTGCTCTGCGCGCCCACCCGCTGGTCGACCTGCTTGCCATCCTTGAAGAGGATCAGGCAGGGGATCGAGCGGATCCCGAACTTGCCGGCCGTGTCGGGGCTGGCGTCCACATCCACTTTAGCGACTTTCAGCTTCTCGCCGTACTCGCCGGCGAGTTCCTCCAGCGCGGGTCCGATCATGCGGCAGGGACCGCACCATTCAGCCCAGAAATCCACAAGCGCGAAGCCGTTGTGCTTCTCGACTTCGGTCTCGAACGAGTTGTCCGTTACGGGAATCGTTCCGGCACCCATGATAATCAGCGCTCCTTTGCAATCCGCGCCGCGATCCAAAGTGGATGGCGGCATTCTCGCCTTCTAAATCGCATTGCCCGCGAGCTTTATTCCAGCGCGGTTGGAGCGGACGGTAACACAGGGTAGGGGAGAGTCAAGGTGGTGGAAAGCGGCCCAACCAACACTTATTTGAGCACGCCATGCGCACGTAGGAGTAAGGAGATGGCCTCCACGACCTGTTCGGGCGTGCGGCCTTCGACGCTCAGTTCGACGTCCCGCGCGCGGCCGTAGGCGCCCGAACGCGCGAGCATCAGCTTCTCCAGTTCCTGTTCGCCGTTTACGGCCCCCGCGGTGAGCTTGGGTCTCTGTGCGGCGCTCTTTACGTCCGTCTCGATGCGCTTCCAGAGTTCATGCGGCGCGGCGGTGAGGTGGATGAGGAAGCCCTGGCGGCGCAGATCCGCGACGTTCTCGGGATCGAGGATCGCGCCGCCTCCCGAGGCAATCACGGCCTGGTCGTGCCGTGCGGCTTGACGAACCGCCTCGGATTCGAGTTGCCTAAAGAGCGGCTCGCCGCCCTCGTCGAAGATCTCGCGGATGGACTTGCCCGCGCGCTCCTGGACGACCTCATCCGTATCGATGAAGAGCCAGCCCAGGCGCACCGCGAGCATCTTCCCGCAGGTGGACTTCCCGGTTCCGCGAAGGCCAATCAAAACGACATTCATCCCAATGCCCTACCCAAGACGCTCGGACTCGCAACCGCTCAGACTCCTAGGCTTTCGTCCGGCTAGTTCTTGCTCTTGAGGTAATCGGCAAGCTGGCTCGGTTCGTCGAAGCAGGGGAAGCCGTCCTTCTGCGCGTACTTCTTTACGGCGGCGTCCTTGCTGACGATGCAGATGAGTTTGTCGAGCCAGGCCTGGCGATGGAAGGCCTTCGTGTAGACCTCGATCACGTGCGCGTCGTCGCCGTTCTCGCAGACGTACGCGCCGTAACGCTGGCAGGGCGTCTTGAGGAAGCCGAGGCGGACCGCGTTGTGCTCGACGACCTTGATCTCCCTGCCCGCGAGGTCCTTCTCGAGGGCGGCCTTGACCGATCCGGTTAGGTCCGCGTTCTTGGTGCAGACGACGACGTCCGTGATGGGCATGCTGGGCTCCTATCCTTTGAGGCCAACGAAAACACGTAAAACGTTATTCGTAAAACGTAAGAACGGCTTGGGCAACGCAAATCATCCCAACCGCGCGGCAATTTCGTCGCCCACTTCGCTGCATAGGGCTTTGCCGCCGAAGTCTTTCGTCTTGGGCGCTTGCGGGTCGGCGAGGACCGACTCGACGGCCTTGACGATCTGTTTCGCGGGAACGACTTCGCCGAAGAAGTCGAGCATCATCGCGCCGGCCATGACGGCGGCGAGCGGATTGGCGATGTTCTTGCCTGCGATGTCCGGCGCCGAACCGTGCACGGGCTCGAACATGCTGGGCGCGGCGCGGTCGGGGTTCAGGTTGGCGCTCGGCGCGATGCCGAGGCCGCCGACGACCACGCCGGCGAGGTCTGTGAGGATGTCGCCGAAGAGATTCGAGGCCACCAGCACGTCGAAGGTCTCGGGCTTGCGGACCATGTCCATGCACGCGGCGTCGACGTACAGGAAATGCGACTCGATGTCGGGATAGTCTTTGCGGACTTCCTCGAAGACCTTATGCCAAAAAACCTGCGAGTGGCGCTGGGCGTTGTGCTTGCTGACGCTGGTGAGCTTGCCCTTGCCGAGGCCCTGCTTCTTGCGCTTGCGGGCCATCTCGAACCCGTAGCGCAGGATGCGTTCGGTGCCGCGGCGCGTGAAGACCGCGCTCTGCACGGCAACCTCGTTGGGCGTGTTGGCGAAGATGCTGCCGCCGACGTCGGCGTACTCGCCCTCGGTGTTCTCGCGCACGACTACGAAGTCGATGCTGCCTGGCTGCTTGTCCTTAAGAGGGCAGGGCGCGCCGGCCAGCAGCCGCGCGGGGCGAATGTTGGCCCACTGGTCCAGCCCGCGGCGCATGGCCAGGATCGTCTGCGCGACGCTGACGTGTTCGGGCACGCGCGCATCGCCCACCGCCCCGAAGAGAATCGCGTCGTAGCCGCGCAGGATCTGGATACCGTCCTCGGGCATCATGCGCCCGTGCTTGACGTAGTAGTCGCTGTTCCAGTCGAGTTCCGTGGTCTCCAGCTTGAGCGCGCCCTTTGAGAGCTTCTCGGCCGCGCGGAGCGCCTTCAGCGCTTCGCGGATGGTCTCTTTGCCGATTCCGTCGCCGGGCATGACGGCGATGCGATGCGAACCCATGCAGTGCGTTCCTCCGAGGTGGCCTGGAAAGAAGTTTAACGGACCCGGGAGCGGGGACAAGTGAGAGCGGCCCTGCCCGCTTGCGGCAGGTCTGAGTACAGGTAGGCTTCGAGGCGTCCGTGTAGCGCGGTCCTATGGGGTTGAGCGATGAACAGCGAGCCATTGGAACCCGCTTCTGCCCAGCCAACCGGTGAAACCGCACCCTCCTCAGCCCCTGGTTCAAATCAAGCCCCAGCAAAACCGTTGCGCCGCCCGCCCGCGGCGCCTCCGCCGCCCGAGGTCACGCCGGAGGCCATGCTGGCAGCGATGGAGCAGCTCGAAGAGCGCGAGAAGAGCTGGGTCTCGAAGCTGACCACGCTGGTCGTCACGCTGGGGTTCTTCTTCGTCTGGCGGCTGATGGACAGCGCGATCGCGGACGTGCTCATCTTGATCGGCGTGCTCTTCATCCACGAACTCGGCCACTACATCGGCATGCGCATGTTCGACTACCGGAACGTGACCATGTTCTTCATCCCGTTCGTGGGCGCGGCGGTTTCGGGGCAGAAGACGCATGTCGAGGGCTGGAAGCAGGCGGTCGTGAGCTTGCTCGGGCCTTTCCCGGGCATCTTCCTCGGATTTTCCTTGGCGGCGGTCTATGTGTTTCAGCCGCATGCACTGCTCTGGAAGTTCGCCTCCATCTTCATTCTGCTGAACGCGAGCCAGTTGTTGCCGATCTACCCCTTGGACGGCGGGCGTTTCCTCAACGATGTCCTTTTCGTGCGCAGCTATCACGTGGAGTCGGTCTTTCGAGCGCTGGCGGGCTGCGCTTTAATGGCAGGCGGCTGGGTGCTGGGAAGCTGGGTGCTTGGCGTCATCGGCTTCTTCGTGATGACGTCCGCGCCCTACGCCTGGAAGGTGGGCCTGCTGGCTCATGAGATCAAAGGCTTCGGGCTGCTCGATGAGGGCCATCTCGTGGAGAAGATGCCGGTCGAGGTCGCGTACGTCCTCTTCGCGGACCTGCGCAGGATCTTCCCGCACGCCGTCGACGCCAAGAGCCTGGCGACGCACGCCAAGGCGGTCTGGGAGAAGATCAACGCCCGGCCGCCCGGGCTGGGCGCGACGATTGCGCTCGTAGGATTTTATGCGGGCACCATCGTCATGCTGCTCATCGCTCTGTTCGTGTTTGTTGCCGCGAGCGAGCGCAGTTGGGATGGGAAGATGGACCACGGCGCGCGAGCGTACCAGGGCGGGCGTTACCTGGAGGCGGAGTCTGCCTACCGGCAGGCGCTCAAACTCGCCGCTGGGTTCGGCAAGGACGACCCGCGCCGCGCCGATTCCCTGGTGGGATTGGGCAAGACCCTGAGCATTTTGGAGAAGAATGAGGAAGCGGAGCGTTGTCTGCGCGACGGCCTGCGTATCCGGGAGAGCGCCTTGGGGGGCCAGGACGCCGTGGTGGCGGATGCGCTGATGGCGCTGGTCGAGGTGCTCGCGAAAGATCCCGCGCGTATGGACGAGGCGAAGGTGCTGGCCGAACGGGCGGATGCGATTCCGGGGAGTGAGGTGCCCAAAGCGTGGAAGCACGATTACCGCTTCGGCGCGGATAAATCGGACGCCAAGAAATCTACTGAGTAGATTCCATCTCTCTGAGCCGTTTCTCGTAATCCTTTTTGATTTCGGGCGTGGTGTTCGCGGGCAGCAGGCCAATGGCTTTGCGCTCGGCCTCAAGCGCCTCCTGCTTCTTCCCGTTCTGGAACAGGGCGAGCGCGAGCGTATCCAGAATGGGCGCGCTGGCGTTGTTGGCCAGGTCCGCGGCCTTCTGCGCGAACGGCAGCGCGGCCTTGGGATCGCGCAGCGCGGCGTCCTTCGCGGTCAGCAGTTCCCAGGCGAGCGCGTTGCTGGCTTCGGGCGCCTTGGGCGCGGCATCGGCCCAGCGGCGCGCGTATTCCACCTTCCCCTTCCAATCCTGGCGCTTGTCGGCCACCTGGATGAGCAGATTGAAAAGACCTTTGGGGCCGTCGTCCGGCTGGAGGCGCAGGGCTTCCTCAAGGTCGCTCTTGGCATCGTCGTATTTCTTCACAGCCATGCGGTACTGCGCGCGGGCCTCGAAGTCCGACGCGAGCGCGGGCGTCTTGCCTTCGAGGCTCTTGCCCAGGAAGAGCACGGCTGAGGCCTGGCCGTTCTGGCGGATCCAGGTCTCAAGCGCGTCGGGCTGCGCGATCAGCGTGCGCGCTTTTTGGATGGAAGGGGCGGCATCGTCCGGCCGGCCCATGCCCAGAAGGATGATGGCGCGATTCGCGTGCGACTGCCATAAATTCGCGTTCAATTCAATGGATTTGTCGATATCGGCCAGGGCCCCGTCGAAGTCGGCCATGCCGCGCTTGACGTTGGCGCGATTGCAATAAGCCTCCGACGTCTGGAACAGTTCGAGGGCGCGGTTGTAGAAGCTTAAGGCGGCTTCCAGATCGCCCTTGTTGGTGCTCTCCACGCCTTTCGCGAAAGCGACGTTGGCGTCGTTGATCTGCTTTGCCGCAGGGTCTCCGGCTACCGGCTTTTCCGCGGGAACTTTGAGCTGATCGAGCATGCGCTTCGCGCGGGCGGCCGGAATCGTGTCTCCATACGAGTTGAGGAAATCTTCGAGCGCCTTGATGCGCCCAGCCTTGTCGTTGGCCGCGAGCCCTTTGAACGCGGTCACCGCATCGAAGGCTTTCTGCGCGAGGCTGTCGCGCGAAGGCGGCTCATCCGAGGTGGGCGCCGTCCTGGCTGCGGGCGTTGCCGGGCGATCGAGCTTTGGGGGGGAGTCGGGCTTCGTGCTGCCGAACGTGGTGGTGGCCGGATTGGGCGAGCCGGAAGCGGGATTTTCGGCCGGCGCCTTGGGCTTGGGCGCTTGAGCGGATTTGGGCGTTCCGTTGTCGCGCATGCCCCACGCAAAGATGCCCAGCAGCACGACCGCGAGAACGCCGGCCGCGACAAAGAGCCCGGTATTGGCCGACTGGGCCTCTTCCTTGGATTTTTGCGTCCCATGCCCCGGCGAGGTCCGGAGGGGGCTCGGCGGCTTTTTGTCTACGGCAGAGCCCTTTTCCAGGTCGGAATCGGTGAGCCGTATTCCGCAGCCTTCACAGAAGAATATCTTCATAGCACTTTAACCACCAATAGGTTACACGGCCAATTCCAGAAAGATCGAGATTAACGCACAATGTGGTGTTGTCAATCAAAAGAGATAGGAGTCGTAGGCAAGGGTAGGACGCCGGAGATTTGGAGCTGCTGCCTCTAGATAACAGAATCTTGGTTGATATGAGGACTACGCGCGGGGATGGAATTGCTTATGCACGGATAGCAGGCGCTGCGCATCGACGTGCGTGTAGATCTCGGTTGTGGAAATGTCCGCGTGTCCGAGCAGTTCCTGAACGGCGCGCAAATTGGCGCCGCCTTCCAGAAGATGGGTTGCAAAAGAGTGCCGCAGCGCGTGCGGACTGACTTTAGCGTTTAACCCGGCGCGGGCGGCATTGCGCTTGACCAAGGCCCAGACGGCCTGGCGCGTCATGGGCTGTCCGCCTTTGCTCAAGAAAAGCCGTTGGCCATCTTTCGTACCGGTATGCTTGGGCCGCACGTGAACCGTATAGCGGCGGATCGCCTGGCAGGCCTCCCGGCCTACGGGGACAATACGGGTCTTGCTGCCTTTGCCCGTGACGCGCACCACGCCCAGCGTCTGGTCCAAGGCTTCGAGGGTGAGGTCGCAGAGTTCGCTGACGCGCAGGCCCGAGGCGTACAGGAGTTCGAGAATGGCGCGGTCGCGGATGGGCAGGCGTTTCCACCTGCGGCGAGAAGGAGAGGGCGCGGCTGCGCTCCCGGCTGCATTTTCGAGCGGAGTTGCGCGCAGTTCGGGCGCGACTTCCTGCGTGGGCGCGGCGACCAGGGAGGCGGTCTGTGCCTGCGAGAGGACTTTGGGGAGCCGGCGCCAGAGCTTCGGGCGGTCGATGGGCGTGCTCGGGTCGGCTGGAAGCACGCCTTCCTGGACCAGGAAGCGCAGAAAGACGCGCAGGGCGGCCAACGCGCGGGCGACGGAGACGGCCTGGAGCCCTTGGCGGCCGGAGAGCGTTCCCAGATACGCCGCGATGCTCACGTCGTCGATCTGCGGCGGCGCGGCGATCTTCCGTTCGGCGCAGAAGGCAGCGAACTTTTCCAGGTCGCGGCGGTAGGCGGAAAGCGTATTGGGAGAGAGTCCGCGCTCGACGGAGAGGTGCTCCAGAAAAGTGGCGCGTTCGCCGCAGAGGGGCAGGCTGGGGTCGTCCACGGCGGCTCCTGAAAACGGTTACGGCAGGACCAGGTCGAGTATCGTCCGGACGTGGCTGAAACTGCTGAGAAACGCATTGTGGCGTAAGGTATGGACAGATTCCGCGGTGCTGAATAGGATACGAACGGTATTCTACGCAGAGAGACGGTCTGGTAATCCGTTGGAGAGCGGCTAGCAACCATGAGTGGCACACAGAACGCGGTTCCCGCCCCCGTGCCCAATCCGCCCATCCGCGTGCTCGTGGTGGAGGACGACGCGAGCTACGGTGAACTGCTGCGCTACCAGCTCAAGCAGGAAGGCTACGAACCCATCCTGACCCGCAGCGGCGAAGAGGGCCTCGCGAAGGTCGTCGAGGCCGATCCGGCGGTGATTCTGCTGGACGTGATGCTGCCCGGGAAGGACGGCCGCGAGGTCCTTGCGGAGATCCACCAGGGCCATCCGGATCTGCCGATCGTGATGATGACCGCGGCGGGCTCGGTGGAACTGGCCGTGGAGTGCATGAAGCGTGGCGCGGTGGACTTTCTGGCCAAGCCGTTCGATATCGAGCGGCTCTATTCGGTCATGCGGAACGCGATTCAGATCCGCGAACTGAAGGCGCGGGTCAATGCGCTGGAAGGCGCGCTGATCCAGAAGCACGCGTTCGACAACATCGTGGCGCATTCGCCCATCATGCGGCAGGTCGTGGAGCACGCGCGCCGCGCAGCCCAATCGGACTCGGACGTGCTGGTCCTGGGCGAATCGGGTTCGGGCAAGGAAGTCTTCGCGCGCGCGATTCACTTCAATTCGCACCGGCGCAAGGGTCCGTTCGTGGCCATCAACTGCGGCGCGATACCGGAAGGACTCCTGGAGAGCGAACTTTTCGGGCACGAAAAAGGTTCGTTCACCGGCGCGATCTCGCGGCGCGAGGGCTGCTTCGAACAGGCCGACGGCGGGACGCTGTTCCTCGACGAGATCGGCGAGATGCGCCCGGACATGCAGGTGCGCCTGTTGCGCGCGCTGGAGCAGCGCGAAGTCCGGCGCGTGGGCGGCGACAAGACGATCAAGGTGAACGTGCGCGTGATCTCCGCGACCAACCAGGATATCGCCGCCCGCATCGAGACATCCAAGTTCCGCGCCGACCTGTACTACCGGCTCGCGATCCTGGTGCTGGAGATGCCCCCGCTGCGGCAGCGGCCGGAAGACATCGGCCCGTTGGCGCAGTATTTCCTGCTGGAAGCCCGCCGCGATGGCCACACCCGCGCCACGGGCATCTCGCCCGAAACGCTGGACGTCCTGATGCACTACGATTGGGCGGGCAACGTGCGCGAACTGCGCAACGCCATCGAGCGCGCGGTGGTCTTTGAAGATTCGACGCTGATCACCGTCGGCAGCCTGCCGCCGGAGATCCTGCGCAAGACGCTGGGCAAACAGTCGGTGCCCGCGCCCAAGATCACGGAGACCTACAGCGCGGAGACCTTTAAGGCGATGCTGGCCGCGGCCGGTGGCCCGACGGCCTTTACGCAACTTCCGCAGACGCCGCAGACGATACATTCCGGCGGCACTACTGAGGTCCAGCGGCCGGGCTCGGGGATCGTCCATGCCCAGCGTCCGATCTCCGGCGTGATGCCGGTCCCCGCGGACCGGCCGATTGGAGTCCCGCCCACGCCGCTGCCCATGGCCGGAGCAGGCGACGGCGAGATCCTCACGATGGACGAGGAAGAGAAGAAGATTCTGCTGCGAGCCTTGGCGGTGACGGGTGGCAATATTTCCGAGGCGGCCCGGCGGCTCGGGCTGCATCGCTCGACCCTGCACCGCAAGATGTCCCGCTTCGGGTTGGCCACCGACGACGACACTTCCGGCGTCGAACAAGAGCCTGTGCCGGAAGACGAACGCTAATTTAAGGGTAGGGCGTGGAGCTACTTGCTGAGGCGGGTCCGAGACTTATTTAAATACCACCCCCGGTTCAATTCCCTGGTGTCTTACTCTAGGAAGCCGGTGATATTCAGCGAGGTCGCTCGGGGGTGGTATGCCTCAGCGCGTTTCTCCCGTCACCGCGCCAAGAACAGATGTATTTATCCCCCATCTTCGCGGCATATCCACTTGAGAGAGTACGGAACGGGGCGTGAACTAATACGGAGTTTCGACATCCGTAGTAATACTTAACCGTTGCCGGTCAGGAGATCCGCGTGATGCCGGCGGTGATGGCGTATTTGGTGAGGCCCGCAGTGGAACGGATGTCCAGCTTGCGCATGATGTTCTCGCGGTGGGATTCGACCGTGCGCACGCTCAACTTGAGTTGCTGCGCGATCTCTTTGTTGCTCAGGCCTTCGGCGATCAGCGCAAGCACGCCCGATTCGCGCTCGGTCAGCGCCAGCTTGGGGGGCGGGGAAGCCTGGTCGGGGATGCGGGCGTAATCCGCCAGCAGGTCCTTGCAGACCTGGGAGCTAAGAAACGCGCCGCCCTTGTGAACGGCCTCGATGGCGTAGAGAAGCTCGCGCGGGGAGGCGTCCTTGAGCACGTAGCCGCGGCCTCCGGAACGGGCGGCGCCCAGGACGTATTCCTTGTTCTCGTGCATGGTCAGGAAAAGGATCTTCAGGTCGGGCAATTTTTTCAGGATCTGTTTGGCGACCTCGAGCCCGCTCAAGTCCGGCATATTGATATCGAGGAGCACGACATCCGGCTTTAATAGGGGCAGCAGGCGCAGAGCCTCGTATCCGCCGGAGGCTTCACCCGCGATCTCGATGCCGCCATGATCCGAGAGGCAGGCCCGCAGGCCCTCGCGGACGAGGCGGTGGTCATCCACCAGCACGAGGCGGATCTTATGCGCGGGCTTTTTGCGTTTCATGTCGCCGCGGCTTTCCGGGCGCCTTTGGCGGTGTTCGGCAGCCGGGCGAGGACCTCGGTCCCTGAACTCCTGGCGCTCCTAATTTCGAGCGTGCCTCCCGCGAGCCGCGCCCTTTCGGCCATGTGCTCCAGGCCCAGGCCCGGTTCGGAACCTTTGCGCACGACTTTGACGGAACGAGGCTCGAACCCGCGGCCGTCGTCCTTCACGCTCAGGTCGAACCTCTGGCCCGTCCGGCCGATCTTCACGAGCACGTGCCGGGCGCCCGAGTGCTTCTCCGCGTTGGCCAGGGCTTCCTGGACGATGCGAAAGATGGCCATCTCCAGGTCATGGGAGAGCTTCTTGGGCAGGCGCGCGCATTCAAAGGCTACTTCGATGCCGGTCCGGCGGCTCATCTCGTCGCAGGTGCTGCGCACGGCCGCGAGCAGGCCCAGGTCGTCCAGGACCGCGGGCCGGAGATTCTGGGCAATGCGGCGCACTTCCTGGATGGCCTGTTCGAGGAGGTCTTGGACCTCGCGCGGTTCGGAGCGGCCCTGCGCGCCCTTCTTCCCGCCGCCGCCCATGCGAAGGAGGTGAAATTTGGCCGCGGAAAGAAGCTGGTTGACACCGTCGTGCAGTTCCCGCGCGACGCGCCGCCGTTCGTCTTCCTGAACGGTGAGTACGCGCTGGGAGAGCGCATGGACGTAGGCTTCGGCGCGCTTGCGCTCCGAGATGTCTTCGCACATGGCCTGCCAGCAGCGCTGACCCTTGATGGCGATGGCTTTCAGGCTCATAAGCGCCCAGTAGTAGCCGCCGTCCTTGCGCTTGAACCGGACTTCGAACCGGTCCAGGTAGCCCTGTTTGCGCGCGAGCGCCAGCGCGGCGTCCCGGTCCGCGGGATCGTAATAGAGCTGCTCCACTTTGCGTATGGTCTGAACATCCTCCCGCGCGTAGCCGCCGGGGGCGAGCATGAAATCGTTGAAGGCGATCAGGTTTCCGTTCATGTCGGCCAGACCGAGACCGACGGGCACGTTGTCGAAGAGCGCCCGGTAGAGCATTGCGCTTTCTTTGAGTTCCTGCTCGGCCTTCTTTCGTGCGTTGATGTTCTCGGTGAAGATGATGATGCCGCCGACGCCGCCGTCGGCCTCGTGCCAGGGCCGGACCTCCCAGCGTTCCCAGATCTCGGCGCCGTCCTCGAGCACGAAGCGTTCTTCGTCGCCCTTCTCGATCGCGCCCGCAAGGCAGCGGAGATGCCGTTCGCGGAAGGCGGTGGCTACCTTGGGGAAAACATCGTAGTGGCAGAGGCCGAGGATGTGGCGCTCGCCGAGGTGGTAGTCGGTCATCCAGCGTTTGCTCACGGCGAGGTAGCACATGTTCCGGTCGAACATGGCGACCGAAGCGGGCACGTTCTCCACCATGATCTGCAGCAGGCGTTTCTGATTGCGCAGCGCCGCTTCGGCGTCGCGGCGCTCCACGATCTCCGCGGCCAACTCGGTGATGGCCTCTTCGAGCCGGGAGATGCGGTCGGAAACGGGAAGGTGTGCGCCCGAGCCGTGCGCGGAAGTGGAGTTCGATTCGGCCTGGAGCAGGAGGCCGCGAAGCTGCATGTCGAGCCGCGCGGGATCCTCGGAAGCCAGGAACAGGACGTCCGCGCCTCCGGCCAGGGACCCGGCTTCATGCGGCGGCGTGCCGGATTCGATGCGGCAGGCAACGACCGTGGCATGGCCGTTCTGGAGCGTTCGGATTTCGGAACAGATGGAGGAGGCGCCGGGCAGGCCGGCGCCGATGATGGCCAACGGGAATCGTTCGCCTTCGATCACGCGCCGAACCGAAGACGCATCCTGAACTCTACGCGCCCGATGCCCAAGCCGGTCCAAGGAAGCGCTGAGGCGCGTTCCCGCGGTGTCCTGGGGTTCCACGAGCAGCACATTCATGTCCTGCGCCCCGCGGCCGCCGGCCAAATTCCATGCGCTCTTGCTATACACGGAAAAGGGAAGAATGTCAGATGAGAACCGCGGCCTTGAGCGCCTGCGGGAAGCCGCGCGCGGGCGCCTGGTCCGAGGCCCTTCAGGCCTCTTCCGGCCCCGCATCCTGTTCGCTCACTTGGCTCACGTAACCGCGTTCCTTGGCGCGCGTCAGTTCTTCGTCGTACGCCTTCAGGATCGTGGCCTGAAGCTCCTGGCGGAAATCGGTGGTGATGGGATGGGCGATATCCGCATGGACCTTCGTGCGGCCCTGTGTGTCCACCTTGGAGCGGTTGGTCAGCAGGCGTTTGCCGCATTGGTTGCAGAACTGCGACTGGACGCTGTTCTTCCCGCCGCAGGTCGGGCAGCGGTCCGTGATCTTGTGGCTGGGCATCGCGACGAAAATACCCTTTGCGCCCTGGATGATCTTGATGTCGTGGACGACAAAGCAGTCTTCGAACGTAACGACTGCAAAAGCAAGGAGTTTGTCGCCCGCATTGCCCGCCAAGGTGATTTGTATTCGGGTAATTCGCATAGATAGCTCGAGTTCGTCAAATATGAAGATACTTGTAACAACAGGATAGCATGGGCATCCCTAAAGCGGAGTGAAAAACCGCAAATTACGCTGGTTCCGCTGGGCGTCGCTCCATGCACTGGCGGGCGGGAAGCTTTTGCCTCAAAATACAGACTCGACGTTCGAGAATTACAGGCGCGTGAGGTTACCCGGATTGCGGCGTTTCGAAGACTGGTTCCTGCCCGGCGTGGCGGTGCTGGCGCTGGCGGCGTTCTTCTGGTTCGGCCTCCTGCGTCCACTGGGGAATTCCCTGGCGGGCGCGGTGTGGTTGCCGGAGATCCGGGATACGCTGCGCAAGGGCGAGACCGTCCCCGCGTTCGCCGGCCGCGTGGGGGAGAGCGAAGAGCGGCTGTTGGCGCAGAATGGACTGGCATCCGGCGAGCGTCCCGCGGACGGCGCTTCGCTCGTCGTCCATCCGGGCCATTGGACCGCCGGGAACGTGGAGGGGCTCTTCCACGAAGACGCGCCCCAATGGCGTTGGATCCTGAACAGCCTGGTCCTGGCCGTCACGGTCACGTTCTGTTGTGCGGCCCTGTCCTATCCTCTTGCGTATTGGCAGGCACGTGGAATCTTCCCCGGCAAGACGCTGCTCGGCGGCATGCTGCTCCTGCCGCTCATTCTGCCGCCGTTCGTCGGCGCGATCGGCCTGCGGCGCATGCTCGCGAAGTACGGGACGGTCAATCTGCTGCTCGCCAAGCTGGGTCTCGTCTCGGAAGCGCACCCCATCGATTTCCTGGGTGAGTACCGGATGCTGGGCTGCATCATCGTCATGGTCCTGCATTTTTATCCGCTGATCTACCTGAACCTGGTGGCGGCGATCTCGAACGTCGATCCGAGCCTGCTGGAGTCCGCGCGCAACCTGGGCCTCTCGCCCTGGCAGGTCTTCCGCCGTGTGGTGCTGCCGCTCTCGATCCCGGGCCTGGTCGCCGGCGGCAGTCTGGTCTTCATCGGCGCGTTCACAGACCTGGGCACGCCGCTCATCTTTTCGTACCAGGAGGTGGTGGCGCAGCAGATCTTCACGCTGGCGAACGAACAGACGAGCAATCCGGCGGCGCCGGCGCTCGTAGCCGTGGTCACGCTCATCGTTCTGGCGCTCTTTGGGATCACGCGCCTGGCGCTGGCGCGCAGCGGCGGGACGGGCGGCGGCGGCGTGAAAGGCGCGTCCCGAGGCGGCGACCGGCGGCTGGTGGGGAAGGCCGCGGCTGTCTGCATCGGCTTCCACGTGCTCGTGATCCTGCTCGCCCTGCTGCCGCATCTGTCCGTGGTGATGGCGGGCCTGGCCGAACGTTGGGTGATGACGGCCATGCCTTCGAGTTGGACGACGGAGCACGTCCGCGAGGCCCTCGCGCATCCGATCGCCCAGAGCGGCGTCCGCAACAGTTTGCTCTACGCCGCCGGAAGCACGGCCGTTGACGTGGTGCTCGGGCTGGCCTGCGCGTGGGTGATCGTGCGGCGCGGGGGCTGGTGGGGGCGCATCACGGACGGGCTCTCGCTCGCGCCGCTCGCGATCCCCGGCATCGTGCTGGCCTTCGGCTACATCGGCGCGTACTGGGACAAGGGTAAAGCGATTCTGCCGGTGGGCCTGTTCCTGATCTTGAGCTATTCCATACGCAGGTTGCCCTACACCACGCGCGCGTGCGTGGCGGGACTGGAGCAGACGCCGAAAGCGCTGGAAGAAGCGGGCGGGGGACTGGGTCTTGGCCCGGGCAGGGTCCTGGCGCGGGTCACGGTGCCGCTTATCGCCGCGAACGTCGTCGCCGGGGCCATCCTGGCGTTTGCCTTTGCGATGCTCGAAGTCAGCGACTCGCTGATCCTGGCCACGCACCCCGACAACTTCCCGCTCACCAAGGCCATCGTGAAACTCTTCGAGCGCCCCGGCGACGGCGACCAGTTGGCCTCGGCGCTGGGGCTCTTCGCCCTGGTCTTCATGGCGTTGTCCCTTCTGGCCGCGGGCGCGTTCCTGGGCCGCAAATGGGGCGAGATGTTTAAGGCCTGAAAGGCGCGACTGCGCCCGCCGGCTAGCGCGGAGTTGCCTCTTTCCGCGGCGCCGAAAGGCTCTAGCATGGGTGCCATGCCGATCCCTCCCGAAAAGGCTTCGATCGTCCTCGTCGCCGAACCGCTATGGCCCAGCGGCTCCACGGTGTATGCGCGCCTGCTGATGCGCGGACTGCTGGGCGCGGGGCTTGCGCCGCGGCTGGCTGCTCCGGAACCGCCGCCGCCGGGACTCTTCGGCAAAGAGGAAGAGTCCGCACTCGAACTGTTTCCCGGCATGATGGGCGGCCTGCTGCGGCCCTTTGTCCTGCGGCGGCTGGGGCGCTGGGCGCGCGAACGCAAGCCCTCGCTGATCCACGGACTCTCGGCGTTCACCGCGCCGATCTGCCAGAAACTCGCCAACACCCTGGACCTGCCGTACGTGCTGAGCGTGCACCACTACCAGGTCGCGGGAGCCCTGCGCGTGGACGGCCGTTGCAAGGGCGTGCTCGCCTGCAGCGAGTCGATCCGCGAGAACCTTGTGAACGATGCCCATATCCCGAAGGAACTCGTGCGGGTCGTGAACATCGGCATCGAGCCGCCGGCCAAGCCGGCGACGCCGGGCGGCAAAGACCGGCTGCCGCTGGTGGCCACGTTTGCGAAGCTGACTCCGCGTAAAGATATCGCGACGTTTCTGCGCGCCGCACGGCAGGTGCTGGACGTGCTCGGCGGAGCCTGCCAATTCCTGGTGGTGGGCGAAGGCCCGGAGGAGCCGGCCCTGCGGGCTTTGATTCGGGAACTGAAACTCGAGAAACAGGTGACGTTTGCGCATCCCAGCGTGCCGCACGAACAGATTCTGGCCGATGCCGACGTGTACGTGCAGACCTCCAAGGCCGAGGGCTTCGGGATCTCGGTGCTCGAGGCCATGGCGTGGGGCCTGCCGGTGGTCGCTACATCGGTAGGCGGGCTGATCACGCTCGTGCGCGATGGCCAGACGGGGTTTCTGGTTCCTGTCGAGAACCCCGGCGCCGTGGCGGGCAAGATCATGGATCTCCTGGCCGACCCCGGCCTGCGCGCGCGGATGGGCGAGAGCGGCCGGAACCTGGTCACGGAGCAGTACTCGCTGCAGAAGATGATCGGGGACACGCTGCAGCTCTATTCCGAGGCCCTGGGCCTCGCCACGCCGCCTTCCGGCATTTACAAGTTTCGTTCCGCCAGCGGGCAGTACCGGGCGGTAGCCGCGGAGAATCCGCCCCGTTAGGCGAGGCGTTTCCTGTCCCGCAGCGTCCGTTTCTTGCGTCTAAAGTATTGCAGCAGCCAAGCGCCCAAGAATCTGGTAGATACCTGGAACATGAATTCCATGAACATGATCTTACCCATCAAGATAAGAACCTTGGCGGCGGCAGGCATGCTTGCCGTTCTCGCAACCTCTCTCGTTAACCCCAGGGTCCACGGAGAAGAAGGTCCTGGCGGCGACAACGATCCTCTTTTGGGGGCTATCGACGAAGGGAAGATCTACCGCAAGGTGGACGGTCACCCGATCACGGGCAAAGAGGTAGCGGATGTCCTGATCGAGAAGAACTGGAAGACCGAACTGGAGGCGTACCGCGACCACGTTATTGCACGCGAGGAATCCGAGCGCGCCGGGATCGTGGTTACGGACAGAGAGATCGACGACGAGTTGACCCGGCAGGCGCAACTGATTGCGGCGCAGGTGGGTCAAGACCCCAAGAACTTCAACGTTGAGCAGATGGCCAAAACCCTAGGTACGCCGCTCAACTTCCTGCGCGAGACCATGCGCGACACCATGGGGATATTCAAAGGGCTCGTGCAGGATGCGAAGATCAAGGCGGAAGAGCACCTGAACGATCCGAAGGTGAAGGAACTGATGACGGAGAAACTCGAGAAGCTGACGAAGCAGCGCAGCGTCGTCGTCGACCCGGCGCGGCTTTCGGAAGGCGAGGCGATCCGGATCGGCGGCGTCGGGCATGGGAAGGACCGCGTCCGCGCGTACATGAAGGAACGCCTGGGCGCGCTCCACCGGAGCGAGATCGTCGAGGTGCTCGATAAGATCACCTTGCAGTACGTCGCGGCGCGCGCGCTGACCGAAGTCCGGAAGAGAAAGCTGCAGGACGAGGCCGCTCGTGTCGCGGGGTTCAAGGATCAGGCGGACTACGAGGCCGCCAAGCCCTCGTCCGAACAGGCCGCGAAGTACCAGGCGTTCATCAAGGAGAAGGAATCGGCGGATGAAGGCAAGGAGATCATCACACGCGAGGATCGCATCTTTCATCTGAGCTATCGGGCGCGCATCATCGAGGCCGAGCAGGACGTTCCGAGCGGCCAGCAGGTGCTGCGGCAGCAGCTCCAGAACCAGGGCGTGACCGAAGAGCAGTTCATCAACGAGCGCGCGTTCACGATCGACGCCATCTATACGGCGCTGGCGCGCGCCTTGATCGGGATGAAAGAGATTCGCGCCGAATGGGACGCGAGCAAGGACAAGTACAAGCGCCGCGAGCAGAAACTTGCGCATGTTTTCGTCCGCGTGCGCGACCCGCAGGGCCAGCCCTACGGCCCGGGCTGGGAGGTCCCCAACAATCCCAAGCTCAATGAATTTGTAGCCAAGGTTCGCGAGGAACGGTTCGCCAAGGGCAAGCTCCAAATCGACGCCTTGGCCGGGCCGGCCAAGGCCGATTTTGAGGCCGTCGCCAAGGCTTCTTCCGACGACGAGAAGAGCAAGGACAAAGGCGGTTTGATCGGGCGTGTGGGCGCACACACCGTTTTGCCCGAACTTTCGGTCGATCAGCACATCTTCGAGGCCGCGAAGGACTTGAAGCCGGGCGAGGTCAGCGGGCCGGTGCGCAGCGATTACGGCTGGCACCTGATCAAGTGCCTGGACGACCAGGAGACGACGTTCGAGGAAGCGCAGGAGCGCATCTACCTGGAACTGCTGAAGCGCAAGCGCCACGAACTCTTCGACGGCATCATGAAGAAGGTGGAACAGAAGGACTTCTTCTAGGCCGCACGCGCAATTCCGCCCGCGCCCCATTGCCGAAATCGTCCGGAAGCCCTACAACCTTCTTTTGAGCACGATCTTAGGCCAAAGCCGCAGGAGAAGCGCCCATGTCCGATAAACTCGAAGAGATCTTTCTAAAACAGTCGGAACTCAACGACGCGATTTTTGCCAAACAGGGCATTCGCGGCCCGGACGGCGAAGTGCTCACAATGGCGGCCATCCGCAAGGCTCTCGAGCGCGAGGAACTTGGGCCCAACGGGCTCCCGAACCAGTGGCTGCGCAATTACCTCACGGCGCTTAAGGCGGAGGCCGTCGAGGTCGAACAGGACCTGCTCTGGAAGTGGTGGAGCAAGGACCGGATCGATATTCAGAACATCCGCGTCGAGATCGTGGACCTGATGCACTTCCTGACCAGCATGGCCTTGGTGGCGGGCCTGAGCCCCGAGGACTTCCACCGGCTCTATACCAAGAAGCACGAGGTCAACCAGAAGCGCCAGGAGGACGGTTACAGCAAAGCCAACAAGAACGAGGCGGACAACAAAGGCGTGATCTGAGCGCATCGAACGACTTTCGCTGCTCCTTGCTGTTCATAGTCTTTGCTTTGAGGCAACGTAGCGGTTGAGAGAATTTCCAAGCCTGAAGTATTGGAGGCTGAGGTCGGAATCTCGACGCAAGACGATGCCGAAATCGCCCATTTGTTAATCCTTCATTTATAAGAGCATAGAAAAGCCTTCCGCCCGTAAACGCGTTCAATGTCGAGCTATTTCGGCATGTCTAAAGGTTCGAATAGGGAATAAGCATTCCACCCCGTTACCTCACATAGGAAACGATAAGTAAACGTATTGACGAGGCCTCGTCTTGGAGTAATCTTTTAAATGACTGACCAGTCAGTACAGAACGAGTGCCGGATCGAAACGAAGAACATGCGCATCGCCACCGATTACCGCCCCGAGATTCTCCGGCAGGCCGCGCGGCTGTTCGCGCGCAAGCGCTTCGACGAAGTTCTGATGGACGACGTGGCCGCCAAGGTGGGGGTCGCGAAAGGAACGCTGTACCGCTTTTACGCCACCAAAGAGGAGTTATACGCAGCCATCTGCTTCGACTGGATGGACGAACTGATCCGCGAGATCCGGCCGCACTTGGATTCGGAAGACGTCGGAGCCGAGGCGCGTCTGGAAGCAATTCTTGTTCACGTCATCGAACACTTCCGTAAGAACCAGGATTTCTTCCAGGTGCTGCAGCGCCAAGAGGCGCAGCAGGCGCTCAAGCAGAAAGCGGAACTTCACGCGAGGCGCGCCTCGTTTCGCGAAGTGTATGCCAAGGCGATTCGACAGGGCCAAGCCGAGGGCGTCGTGCGGCCCTTGAATCCTGCTCACGCGGCCGATCTGCTTATGGGCATGATCCGGAGCGTGCTCGTGTTTGGCGATCCGGCGCAGTCACCCAAGGCCACGGCACGGGGCATTTTGGACATATTCTTCAACGGGGTCTCACAGACCGGCAACCCTAAAGGAGCGCGCAAGTGATCGAAGCATCTCCGCGACCGGGGTGGAATGTTGGCGCCTGGGCGTTCATTTTTGCGCTCGCGCCGGTCTATCTGGCCGGTTGCGGCGGCGGAAAACCGGCGGAATCTGCCGCCGGAAAAGCGCCGCGCCAGTACATCGTCCGGACCGACACGGTCAAGACCCAGAGCGTGCGCTACGAACTGGAGACCACCGGGACGATCCAAGCCCAGGACGTCTACAGAATCGACGCGCAGGTGACCGGCACCATTTACGAGGTTGGCTTTAAAGAAGGCGATTTCGTCCAGCGAGGCACGGTGCTCTGCCGCATTGCGCCGCTCGGCTACAAACTCGCGGCGTTGAAAGCCGAAGGCGAATACAAGAAGGCCGTCGCGGATCTGGCGGACACCGAGCGCAGAGTCAAGAACGGCATCTTGAACGCCGAAGTTTCCCTGCGTGAAGCCGAGATCGAGGTGACGAGAAGGCGTACGGTCCGGGCCGCGGGCGCGATCTCCGAAGAGGAAGTTCAGCTTTATCAGGCCAAGCGCGATCTGGCCGAGATTCAGCTTAAAGACATGAAAGATGCGGCGCAGACCATGGTCGATGTGATGCGCACCGCCATCCTAGAGAAGGAAGCCGCGATGAAGATCGCGCAGGACGACCTGCGCAAGAGCACAGTGCTGCCGCCCATGGACGGCCAGATCGAACAGAAGATGGTGACCAACGGAAATTTTGTTCAGTCCGGGACGCCGCTCGCCGTGCTCGTCGACTTGGGCGCGCTTAAATTGAAGTTCACGCTTCCGGAAGACCAGGCGCCACACGTGAAATCCGGCGCTGAAGTTTCCTTCCGGGTTCCCGCCTATCCGGACCGGGATCTAAAGGCCACGGTTTATTATGTCGGCGATCTGGCCGATCAGACGACGCGGCTGGTCACGTGCTGGGCGATGGTGCAGAAATCGGATGCGAATTTGAAGGGCGGGTTCTTTGCCACCATTCGGATCGTGACGAATGAAAAGAAACAGGCCATCGTCATCCCGATGACGGCCCTGCTGCCCACCGAGTACGGGTTCGTATCGTTTGTCGTCCAGGATGGCAAGGCCGTGCGGCGCAAAGTCGAGACGGGCCTCCATGTGGTGGACCGCGCGGTGGAGATTCTGTCGGGGTTGAAGGAGGGCGAAGCCATCGTGGTCGAAGGCGCCAATTCGCTGCAGGATGGCGTGCCGGTGAAGGTGCTCGCGAATGTGCCGGTGGATGCCAAAAGCGATGTCAAGCCGCAAGCACAAGAATCCGGCGACGCAAAAACGAATGAGCAAGGAACCAGCAAGCCCGCGGGAAAGAGCGTGCCATGAGTCTTGCATCGGTTTCGATCCGCAATCCGGTCTTCGCCTGGATGCTCATGGCGGGGCTGATTGTATTTGGGTGGATCGGGTTCAAGCGCCTGGGAGTCGGGCAGTACCCGGATGTCGACTTTCCCGTCGTCACCGTGACCGCGACGCTTCAGGGCGCGGCGCCGGAAGTCATGGAAAGCACCGTGGTGGACGTGCTCGAAGACGCGGTGATGGCCGTCGAAGGCGTTCGTGAGATTACTTCCGTGGCGAAGCAGGGCCAGGCCACGGTCACGGTGGAATTCGAGATCGCGCGCAACATCGAGCTGGCGCTTCAGGACGTCCAGGCGCGCGTCTCCGCCGCCACCAGGCAGCTCCCGAAAGACCTCGACCCGCCGATCATTCAAAAGGTCAATCCGGAAGAAAATCCGATCATGTGGGTGGCGGTGACGGGCACCCGTTCACCGCAAGAGCTGGCCGAGTACGCGAAGAATTCGCTGCGCGACCGCTTCCTGACCGTGGAAGGCAACGGCGACGTGCGCATGGGCGGCTACCTGGAACGCAATGTCCGCATCTGGGTCGATCCACTGAAACTGCTGGCGCGCGGCCTCGCGGTGGACGACGTGATCACCGCCGTGCAACGCCAGCACGTGGAAGTTCCCGCCGGGCGCATCGAGAGCCGCGACCGCGAGGCCAACGTGCGGGTGGAAGGCGAGGCCCTCAATGTGGACCAGATGCGCAAGATTCTGGTGGCTGAACACAACGGCGCTCCGATCCTGCTTAAAGACGTGGCCCTGGTGCAGGACGGTTTCGAAGACGAACGGCGTTACGCGCGCATCGACGGCATTCCCGCGCAGGGTCTGGGCATCGTCAAGCAGCACGGCGCGAATTCGGTGGCGCTGGCCGAAGCGGTGCGCGACCGCGTGAAGGAACTCAACAAGACCATCCCGGCCGGCATGGAGATCAGCATTCGCGCGGACAACACGCGCTACATCGAAGAGGCGATCAACGAGACGGAATTCACGCTCGTGCTCTCGGTGTTTTTAACCGCGCTGGTCTGCTGGGTCTTTCTGGGGTCCCTGTCGTCCACGTTCAACGTGATCATGGCGATCCCGGTCTCGGTCTTCGGCACGTTCGCGCTGATGTACTTCTGCGGCTTCACCCTGAACACGTTTACGCTCCTGGCGCTGTCGCTCTCCATCGGCATTGTCGTGGACGACGCCGTAATGGTGCTCGAGAACATTTACCGCCACGCGGAGATGCGCAAGGACCGGGTGACCGCCGCGCGCGAGGGCGCGGAGGAGATTTCTTTCGCGGCCCTGGCCGCGACGCTGGCGATTATCGCGATCTTCCTGCCCGTCGCGTTCATGAAGGGCGTGATCGGAAAATTCTTCTTCCAGTTCGGCGTGGTGCTCTCGGTGGCGGTGGCCATCTCGCTGCTGGAAGCGCTCACGCTCGCGCCCGCGCGCTGCTCGCAATTCCTGACGGTCTCGCACCGCGGCAACCTGATCGAACGCGCGATGGAGATTATCTTCAATTTCATCTCAGGGATCTACAAGCGCATGCTCGGGTACATGCTCCATCTGCGCTCGATGTACGTCGGAAAGATAGTGGGGGCGGCTTCGGCGTGTGCCGCCCTGGCGGCAGGCGGTTTCCTCACCTGGTACAGCGGGAGCGGAATTTATGGGTACTTCGCGTCCGGCCAGACGCAGGACTTCAATATGCTGCTGGCCCTGGTGCTCGTGGTCGGCCTATTTCTGCTGTACTCGGGGATCGGCATGCTGTCCTTGGTCGTCAGCCGGGAAGCATTCCCGTTGGGTGCCCTGCTGGTCCTGATGCTCTCCATCGCGATTTTCGGCGCGTCGATGACCCTGTTCACCAAACTGCCGGCCGAGATGGTGCCGCCCCAGGACCAGGGCGTGTTTATGGCGCGCGTGGTCTGCCCCGTCGGATCGTCGATTTCCTATACGGATGATGTCGTCAAAAGACTGGACGACATCATTCGCAAGCATCCGGAGATCGACAGCTCGTTTGCCATCTCCGGCGGTTTCGGCGGCGAAGCCAACGAGGGCCTGTCCTTCGTCACCATGAAACCTTCGAAGGAACGGCCCATCTTCAAGCCCACGATGCCGGAAGGACTTTCGTGGCCCATGACCTGGTTCTGGCCCATGCGCAACGGACCCCACCCGATCACGCAGCAGGAAACGATGCAAAGCCTGCGGAAGGAATTCAACGTCTTTCCGGGCACGAACATCGTGCTTGTGGACTTCTCGCAATCGGGCTTCGCCTCGTCTAAACGCGGCGGCGCGGCCATCGACTTCTCGATCCGCGGGCCCGACTGGGACAAATTGGGCGCGCTGGCGACCAACTTCGCGGAACAGATGCGCGCGAGCAACGTCATGGTGGACGTGGACACGGACTATCGCGTCGGCATGCCGGAAGTGCAGATCTTCCCCAACCGCTCCAAGATGCTCTCGCATAACGTGGACGTGCAATCGGTGGGCGACGTGATCAATGCCTTGATTGGCGGCGCCAAGATTGCGCAGTTCAAGGATAACGGCCGGCGCTACGACGTGCGCATCCGACTGCTGAAATCCGAGCGCGTGCGCCCCGAAGATGTCGGCGGTCTTTATGTGCGCAACACGGCCGGCAGCCTGGTGAAGATGTCCGACCTCGTGGATATCGCGGTCAAGCCTTCGCTTCAATCGATCACGCGCCTGAACCGCGAGCGGGCGGTCAGCATGTACGGGAACCCGGCGCCCGGGCATTCGCAGGACGAGGCGCTGAATATCGTGCAGAATCTGGCGGCGGAATTGCCCAAGGATTATCACATTACGTTCAGCGGGAACTCGCTCGCCTTTAAAGAGTCGATCGACAGCTTGAATTTCGCGTTGTTGCTCGGCCTGGCGGTCGCGTACATGGTGCTGGCGTCGCAGTTCAACAGCTTTCTCCATCCCATCACGGTGCTCTCGGCGCTGCCTTTCAGCCTGACCGGCGCCCTGCTGGGGCTGTATATCATGGGGCAATCGATCAATGTGTACAGCATGATCGGTATTATTCTGCTGATGGGCATCGTGAAGAAGAACTCGATCTTGCTCGTCGATTTCACCAACCAGGTCCGCGCGCAGGGAAAGGACCGCGAGTCCGCCCTGCTCGAAGCCTGTCCGACCCGCTTGCGGCCGATCCTGATGACCTCGATGGCTACGATCGCGGGCGCCATGCCCGGCGCGATGTCCCTCGGCCCGGGCGGCGAACTGAGAATCCCGATGTCGGTGGCCGTGATCGGCGGCGTGATCGTTTCGACGCTGCTCACGCTGTTTGTCGTGCCCTGCTTCTACAGTTTGGCCGACGAGTGGAGCGCGCGCTTGCTCTATCTTTGGCGGGGACTTTTCCCCTCAAAAGAAGCGCATATCGAACCGGCTCACGTATCGCCCTCCTCAATCCAGGATGCATCGGCAGCAGGGAAATAACCTTACGCCCCTCGAAACGCCCATCCATGAACGAATCGCCGGAGGTGCTGAGTGTACAAGATTATTCTCTTAATAGCGGTCTTAGGTATTGCGGGGGGCGGCTTCTGGTTCATAAAGCAGCGTAGAGAAAAGACCGCGGCCGCTGAGGCGCCGCAGATTCAAACGGCCAAGGTGCTCAAGGATAAGATCGCGCTCGTGGTTGCGACCACGGGCCGCATCGTGGCCAAGCAGGACGTGGATATCAAATGCAAGGCCAGCGGGCAGGTCGTCAAATTGCCGTTCGATATCAGCGACAAAGTGCCCAAAGACGCGTTGATCCTGGAACTCGATCCGGTCGACATGCAGCGCCAGGTGAATGTGGCGGACGCCACGCTCATGGCCTCGAAAGCATCGCTTGAAAAGGCCAAACAGAACCTGAAGCTGGCCGAGATCAATCTGAAGACCGACCGCTTGAAGGCCGAGGCCGACGTCATGTCCGCCGAAGCGCAGGTCAAATACACGCACATGCGCTTCGACCGGATGACCGATCTAGCGGCGCAAAAATTCGGGTCGCAGGAAGACGCCGACCAGGCCCAAGCGTCCATGATCTCCGCCGACGCGGCGCTTGCCAACGCCCAGGTGAAAGTCGAGGAACTCAAGGCCGAGGAGCAGTCGTTGGAGCTCAAGCGGCAGGACATCAAACTTGCGGAAGCCGGCATGGCCGGCGACCAAAGCCGGCTGGACGATGCGCGGCAGCGGCTCTCCGATACGAAGGTACTGGCGCCGATTGACGGCGTCGTGTCCGTGAAGAACGTCGAAGTGGGGACCATCATTTCTTCGGGCGTCAGCAACGTGGGAGGCGGAACGACGGTGGTTACGCTGTCCGATCTCTCCTCTCTTTTCGTTCTGGCTTCCGTGGACGAGAGCGATATCGGCAAGGTGTACGTGGGCCAGGCTACGGCGATTACGGCCGATGCGTTTCCCAATAGGAAATTCACGGGCAAGGTCGTGCGCGTGGCGACCCGCGGCGTCAACGCGTCCAACGTCGTGACGTTCGAGGTCAAGATCGAGATCATCAGCGAAAATAAGAAGCTGCTCAAACCGGAAATGACCACGAACATCGAGATCATTGCCGCGGAGAAGGACGATGCGCTAGTGGTTCCGGTGGAAGCGGTGGGCCGGCAGAAAGGCAAGCGGACGGTGACCGTGGTTAAAGAAGATCGTTCGACCGAAGAGCGCACGGTAGAGACTGGGATTAACGACGGCAACCGGATGGAGATCGTGAGCGGGCTCCAGGAAGGCGATACGGTGCAACTGCGGCGCGGAGCCGCCGATAGCCGCTGGAGCGGCGGCGATGCGGGCAAGAAAGCTGCTCCGCCCGGCGGCCTCGGCTTTGGCGGCGGAAGACGATGATCCTCGCCAAAGCCCTCGTCAAGGAATACACGCTCGGCGGCGTCATCGTGCGGGCCTTGGACGACGTCAGTATCGAGATTCGCGACGGCGAGATGGTTGCGATTACGGGTTCGTCGGGCAGCGGCAAATCCACGCTGATGAATATCCTCGGTTGCCTCGACCGCCCCGATTCGGGCTCCTATGAGCTCGCGGGCGAGGACGTGGCGAAACTCTCGACCGACCGGCTCGCGGAAATCCGGAACATTCGCATCGGATTCGTATTCCAGTCGTTCAACCTGCTTCCGCGCATGTCGGCGCTTGAGAACGTCGAATTGCCGCTGCTTTATCAAGGCGACCGCCAGGCGCGCGCCAAGGCCAAGGCCGCGCTGGAGACCGTGGGCTTGTTCGACCGCATGCACCACGAGCCCAACCAGCTCTCGGGCGGCCAGCGGCAACGCGTGGCCGTCGCCCGCGCGATCGTGACCAATCCCGCGATTATTCTTGCCGACGAGCCCACCGGAAACCTGGATAGCAAGACGGGCAAGGAGATTCTTGCGCTGTTCGAAGACCTGAATGCCAAGGGCCATACCATTATCGTCGTCACGCACGATCCCGGCGTGGCCTCGCGGTGCAAGCGTCAGATTCACCTCCGCGACGGACACGTAGTAAACGAGCCGCTGGGCGCGGCCGCAAACCCGGTAACGGAAGAGAAGGGGTAGCAACCATGCTCTTCTGGACGATCGTAAAAGTGGCGTTCAAGAGCCTGGCGGCGAACAAACTGCGTTCGTTCCTGGCCATGTTGGGCATCATCATCGGCGTCGGGGCGGTGATCTCCATGATGGCCATCGGATCCGGCGCGCAGGCGCAGGTGTTGGCGCGGTTTTCCGCCATGGGCACGAATCTGCTCGTCATTCGCCCCGGCCAGCGCGGCAGCGGCGGCGTCATGTCCGGGACGCAATTGAACCTGAAGCTTGACGACGCGGATGCGATGCTCAAAGAGGCCGAAGGCATCGGTGCCGTGGCCCCGGTCGTGAGCGGCAGCAGCCAGGTGAAATACCTGAGCCGCAATACGCGCACGAACGTGCTGGGATCTTCCACGACGTATTTCACCATCCGCACGTTTGAGATCGACAAGGGCCGAACCTTTACGGAGGCCGAGGTGGACCGGCATGCCCGAGTGGCGGTAATCGGTCCCGTTACCGCCACAAACTTGTTCGGCGAAGACGATGCCGTAGGAGAAATCATCAAGGTTAAGGGCATCAATTTCCAGGTCATCGGGGTGATGAAATCGAAAGGAGATCAAGGCTACTTCAACCCGGACGACCAGGTGATCGTCCCCTACACCACCGCGATGAAGCAGCTCTTTGGGCTCGACTATTTGCGCGAGATCGACATCCAGGCCGCCGACGAGGAGAAACTGGCCGACGTTCAGGAGTCGGTGAAGCAGCTCCTTCGCAAACGGCATCGGCTGCAGGCCGACACGCCCGACGATTTCAGCATTCAGAACCAGGCGGAATTGCTCGAGGCTCGATCCAGCGCGACCAAAACGTTCGGTATCCTGTTAGGCAGCGTCGGCGCGATCTCGCTGCTGGTGGGCGGCATCGGGATCATGAACATCATGCTGGTCACCGTGACGGAGCGCACCCGCGAGATCGGCGTACGGAAAGCCATCGGCGCCAAGAACCGCCACATCCTGCTGCAGTTCCTGATCGAGGCGATGATTATGAGCGCGGTAGGCGGGGTTATCGGGGTGGGCGTGGGCGTCGGCGCGGCGCATGTCGTGGGCGACGTTATGGCGCTTCAGGAAGTCGTCGAGACGTTCAGCGTGATTCTTGCGCTCACGTTCTCCGTGGGCGTAGGGATCTTCTTCGGTTTCTATCCCGCCTGTCGCGCCTCGCATCTGGACCCAATCGAAGCGTTGCGCTACGAGTAGCCGCTCTCGAAGGCCAAGCCGCCTTGTTTATTTGGCTGCGGGCGCGGGAAAGTCCGGCGCAGCGAATTTCGGAGCGGGCAGTTTGACCCGTTCGGGCAAGTTGGGTAGTTCGCCCGTCCGCAGGAACTCCACGATCGCGCCCCATTCCTTCGGATAGTTCTGGGCGACTGGCTCCAGCACCCCGTGGCCGCCCCTTTCGGCGATCAGCACGCGGCTCTTGGAAAAACTCTTCGAGATCGACAGGGTGTTCTCGACGGGCGTCTGCGTGTCCCAGTCGCCTTGCGCAAAGACGACCGGTACGGACGTCTCGACTGGAATTCTGAAATCGTTGCCCACATCGGGCGAAGGCCAGATCTCCGCGGACGCGATATAGGCGTCCCAATTCCATTGGCCCAGGAACTCCGTGGCCGGGTCGGTCCGCAACTGTTTCTCGCGTTCCGGCGTGACGCCCAAGCTGGTATCGATGGCGGGTCCCACTAGTTTCTGCTCCATCGAGCGGCTTCGCCGTCTGCCGGCCACCGCCAACGCCCACGCAGCATAGTGCTCATGGTAGAGCGAGAGAATAAAGGCCGGACCATCCGAAGCCTTATGCAGCAGATCGCGCTGGAAGTCTTCCTTGCCCAGCACCACCGTCGACGTCTGGCCGCTCTTGGAATCCTTGACCTCCACCTTCAGCGGACCCTTATCGAAACGCCTGGCGATCTCCTTCACCGCCGCATCGAGCCCGCCGGGAGGCATGTACGGCGCCAAGGTCTTGTCCTGTTCGGCTTCTTTGAAGTAGCGCTGCATGGCCGTGTAGACCTGGGACGGCATGTCGTAACCGAAGTTAAGCGGCTCCACGCCGGAAAGGAGCGCGCGCGCCACGATCTCCGGATGCAGCCGCATCGTGGCGAAGCTCCACTGCGAGCCGAAACTGGTGCCCACCAGCGTGATCTTTTCGTATCCGAGCGCCTTGCGCAGATCGTTCACATCCTCGACGCATTCCTTCACCGTATAGCCGCGCAGGTCGATGCCTTTCTTCGAACAGTCCGCGACGGCATTCTTGGACATCTCCACAAAAGCAGCCGAGCTGCGCGCCAGACTGCCCGGCTGGTCGAGCGGCTCATCCGCTGTCTTATAGCTGTACTTCAGGACATCGCCGCGCTCGCTGAAACCGCGCTGGTCCACGAGCACCACATCGCCGACGGTGCGGTAGCGATCCATATGATGCATCACATTCTTCAGCATCATCAGGAAGGAATTGCCCGGGCCTCCGGGAAGATGAAAACAGGGCGGCGCGCCTGTCGGCTTGGGCGCCTTAAAGCGCGCAAAACCAACCCCAATGATCCGGCTCTTCGGATCGGCACGGTTCTCAGGCACGTACAAGACGCCGGCTTCGTAATCTACTTTCTCATTGGCGGACAGGGAGACCGAAGCAGGTTCCAGGACGATCTCGCCCGCTTTATGCGGCGCGCCTTGGGCCGGTTTTTGGGTCGCCGAACGACTCTCCTCGTGCGGGTCGTCCTCGGATGCGCCTAGTCTTGCGCTCAAACAGAAGACTGGGATAAGAGCCAGGAGTACAACCCGCATCGAACAGTTCCGCTTGCCTCTAGCATTCATCTCAGGGCGTGCCTCCCTTAAAGAATCAGCATTTCATCCGTCCAACAGGACTTCAAAAGTGAAGTAACGCGAGGAGGACGAAAGGGTTCGTAAAACTCCTGAATCGAACTTGATTCCTTCGTACCCAGTCGCCTGTTGCAATCGCCTGTCGAGTTTCTAAGCTTTTTGAAATGAAGGTATCGCCAGAGGAAAGCGAGCGCGGGGCGCTCTCGCCGGTTTCTATACGCTTGGCCGTACAACGGGTCAAGGCCGATGGTTATGTCGTGCTCGAAGGCGTGCTGCCGCCGGAATTTATCGCGGAATTGCGTACGGTCTTCATGCGCCGTTTTCAAGAACATGTCGCGCGCACCGATTCCAACCGGGGCGTAAACCGCTATCAGATGCACCTGCCGTTCGAGATGCCTTTCATCGACCTGCGCGTGATCGCCCATCCAATAGTCTTGAGTGTCATCGATGCGGTGCTCGGCCCGAAAGTGGTGTGCCAATACTTTGCGTCGGATACACCCATGCCGGGCAGCGACTACCAAGCGGTGCATTCGGATATTCACGCGCTCTTCCCTGAGACGGACCTGGTCGTACCCGCATATGGGCTCGTGCTGAACATCCCGCTGGTCGATTTTCGCACGGACAACGGACCGGTGGAGATCTGGCCCGGCGGCACGCATTTGGCGCCCATGACCCTAGATATGAAAGCGCTTGCGCCGACGATGCGCTCGGAATGCGTGCTGCTGTCCGCGGGCTCGGTCTTGCTCCGGGATCTGCGAATGTGGCATCGCGGCACGCCGAACCGTTCGAGCGAGCCGCGTCCGAACATCGCGCTGATATACGCGCGGCACTGGCTGAAGACCGAGTACCCGCCTATCTCGATCCCGCGCGAGGCGTTCGAGCGCCTGCCCGCGCGGGCGAAGGAACTCTTCCGCTATGAAAGGATCGTTGGCTGACGCGTAATACACCACGGCGTCGAAAAAAGGCCTGCGGGAGGGCCTGCCATGACGGGACCGGTAACTTTTCTTTGGATTTGGGTGCTCGTGCTATTGGCATTTGAGGTCTTTGCGCTCGCCGCCATGCTTAAGGAGTGCCGAGCGCAAGAGATCGAGCTTAAATTCCAATTCAGCATTCTCGAAATATGGGCCGTACTGTGCGGATTGGCGCCCACCTTATCTGATGGTCGCCGAATACATTCGCGCTTGCCTCGGCCAGAGCTCGTGGGGTCCAGCGGCGGCCGGTTCTGCGGCCATTTTGGTGGGATCGGCGCAGCTCACTGGCGCGGCGATAGGAAGGCTGGACTGGCTTCTCCATACTACGGGTTTGGAGCAAAATGAATGGACCAAGGCGGGAAGACTTCTCTTTAGGAGCCTTTGCGGGCTCGCCTTGGTCCTGCTTAGCCTCTTCTTTATACCGTTTTTAGTTTCCAAGCGAAGAGAGGAGCCAGGCGAAGCCACAGAGGGATTGGAGTGTTTGGGGTTGGGCGGTGAGTTTGAGCCAGGCGTCTTCGACGGCGCGCCAGAGATCCGACTCGGTTTTGAATGCGCGGTT
>JACQFI010000023.1 GCA_016200135.1 Planctomycetota bacterium | reverse complement strand
GTATCCGGAGACGCGGGCGGGTGCAATGGCGGAGGATGGAACAAAGAATGCAAAAAAAGTAGAAGGCAGAAAACTACCCGGCTGACTTTTTCCAGTTCCTGCGGGTCTTGATTCTCATATATAAATCGAGAGGATATGTATCAATGATTTACCTCGTGCTGGGAATTCTTTCGGAAGTTTTGGGAGTCGGATGGTATTTCTTTTTCGAGTACCTACGCAATCATCCGTCACGCAGGAATTCTGGAACTCAACACTTATCGTTGATTGGCATATTCGGAACCCTTATTTTGGTTTTCATAGGACTCCTTCTTGTTTTCTGTGCAAAGAGGTAAAAGCGAACGACGCGAATTTGAGCGGCAGACATTGGGACACATGGGTTGTGAAAGTGGCATTCATGAGCGCAGCCCCGTGGAGAATCCGTAATCCCTTCCTCTTCCTATGTGGCCTTGCCTGTGCCCAACTTGGCCTTGGCATCCTTCTATATCAATTGATCCAATCCAACTGGAAGCATTGGGAAGACTCTTCCAACGCCGCTTACCTCATGGCCTACATTTCCTACAATGTTGTCTCCGTCGCGTTGGTTGGCTTCATGGCTCGCCGCTGGGTGTCAAAATCCCCGTCCTTCGCGTCGAGCAGGCAGGGCACGATAACTTGGATTTTGTTCGCCGTAGGATACGTGATATTGGTTGGATTGAGTTGGCTGTATTTCATTTATGGCGACCCCAGGACTTCAAATCCAATTATTGGCGGCGTTGGTATGTTGATCGTCGGATTCGTATTACTGTTCGCTGGATGGAGGATGAAGGATTAATACCAAGCCACGACGTCAACCGTCCGTCGTGCTTGTTTTATTTAGAATTGGCTGTTCGCAACGTGTAAAGAACAACCGAACTGATCTGTGATCAGTAACATCAAATACTGCTTTAGCACATAACCTTATTGAATTAAAAGCGTTAAGGGAACGTCGCGTTGCACATGAGCGTCAATTCCCGCGCGTGCTCACGGGAAACTCAAGCAGTTGAAAATCAATCCTAACAGGAAAACCCAACAATGTGCATGACCCTTTATGAGAATGCTCCAGGTACAAAGTTGGGAGGCTTCCGATGCCCATGCCGAACTCCGCCGATCCATTAGCCCTGCTGTCCAAGTCGAACGTGCCCGACGAGAACCGTGGCCATTCCGGCGAAGGCTGGACGCGGGAACTGGAGCCGCTCGAGCACGCCTTCCAGCCGATCGTGAACATCCACACGGGCGTCTGCTTCGGGTACGAGGCGCTGCTGCGGCAGGTGGAACGGACGCGCTTTCCGACGATCCAGGAGTTCTTCGACGGGATGCATCGTCAGGGCCGGCTCCAGGGCGCAGACGCGCTCCTGCGCGAGAAGGCCTTCGCCAAATTCAAAACGATCCCCGGCTGCGGGAACGTGAAGCTCTTCTACAATCTCGATAAGCGCATCCTCGAGAACGGCACGCCGGGGTTTGGGCCGGCCGGGCGCGCGCTGCTCGGCGGGATCGCGCGGGCGCTGGAGCGGATGGACATCCATCCGGCGTCGCTGGTGCTGGAACTGACCGAGCGCGAGGAGGCGGGCCTGACGCTGGACGTGCGCGAGGCCGTGCGCGGGTGCCGCTCGGAACACTTCAAGCTCGCGCTGGACGACTTCGGCACCGGCGTCTCCGGGCTGCAACTGCTGTATCACTCGGAGCCCGACTTCATAAAGATCGACCGCTTCTTCGTGCAGGATATCGCGGCGGATGCGCGCAAGCGCCTGTTCGTCGCCAGCATGGTGAACATCGCGCACACGCTGGGGATTCTGGTGGTGGCGGAAGGCATCGAGACGGCGCGGGAGTTCTTCATCTGCCGCGAGATCGGCTGCGACCTGGTGCAGGGCTATTTCGTCCAGCGCCCGACGCTCGACATCGGCGAGCTCAAGCCGGTCTACGCGCAAGTCGTGGAGGCCAGCCAACGCGACCGCCGCACGCGGAACCTCTCGGACCAGCGCTTCGTGGCCGAGCGCGTGGAGGTGCTCGACAGCATCTCGGTGAACGCGCCCATGGCGGAGGTGCTCAACTGTTTCAAGAACACGAAGCACGTGGCGCTCTTTCCGGTGGTCAACGAACTGAACGAGCCGCTGGGCGTCATCCGCGAAGCGGAGCTGAAGGAGATCGTGTACTCGCAGTACGGCCGGGAACTGCTGAAGAACAAGTCCAGCGGGATCACGGTGCGGCGCTTCGTGAGCAAGTGCCCGATCGCGGACCTGAACACGAAGACGGAGAAGATCCTCGAACTGTTCTCGCGCGGCGAGAGCCCCGAGGGCGTGATCATCGTCCGCGACATGAAGTACTTCGGGTTCTTGAGCGCCGCGCAGCTCTTGAAGGTGATCCACGGCAAGAACCTCGAACTGGCGCGCGACCAGAGCCCGCTCACGCGCCTGCCAGGCAACTTCGTCGTCTACGAGTACCTCCAGGACGCGGCGCAGGACCTGGAGGAAGCGTATGCGGTGGCCTACCTGGATTTCGACCACTTCAAGCCCTTCAACGACAAGTACGGGTTCCGCGAAGGCGACCGCGCGATCCTGCTCTTCGCGGAGATCCTCAAGCGCGAACTGCTCAGCGACGACTGCTTCCTCGGGCACATCGGCGGCGACGATTTCTTCGCGGGCTGGCGCGGCGCGGCGCCGGACGAGGCCGTGGAGCGGCTCATGCGCGTGCTGGACGCCTTCCGGCGCGACGTCGAGAGCTTTTACGATCCCGCGGATCGGCAGAAGGGTTACATCGTCATGGCCGACCGGGAGGGCCAGATGCGCCGGTTCCCGCTGCTCACCACCAGCGTGGCGCTGGTCCACTGGCCGCGCACCAAGGCGGCGCGCTCGGTGGAGACGCTGAGCCGCTCGATCGCGGACCTCAAGAAACGCGCGAAGGCCTCGCCGCAGCGCATCTGGTACGCCACGCTCGACGAACCGCTACAGGCCGAGCCGCTGCTCGACGGGTTGCCGGTAACAGAAGTGAACAGCAACAGAAGTGAACAGTAACGGAAGTGATCAGTAACTACAAAAAAACTGCCTGCGCGAGGCAGGCAGTTACTGATTACTTTAGTTACTGTTCACTTTAGTTACTGCTTACTTCCGTTACTGTCCCGTGCCCACCAGTTCCATCGTCATGACGGTCTTGATCTCGGTGCCGTTCATCACCATGGTGCTGGTGGATTCGGACTTCACGACGCCGCCGAGGGGCACGTCGTCGCAGAGCCAGTCTTTGGAGAGGGTGGTGGATTTCATCTGCGCGTTGTCGATGACGGTCTTGCTCTTCACCCAGTGGCAGGCGAAGGACTTGCCGGCGACGGCGAGCGTCTCGCTGCCCTTCTCGAGTTCCTCCGTCTTGTACTCCGGCGTCTTCACCGGCTCGTCGAACTTGATGACGTTGGTCTGCTCGGGCATCTTCGTGCCGGCGACTTCGACGACGGTCTTGAGCGTGATCGATTTGTCGTCCTTCGCGGCGACGGTGGTCTTCGATTTCGACTCGCTCTTCGTCCCGGCCGAATCGCTGACCGTGCGGTACTCGGTCCACTGGCCGACCGTGGCCTTCTTGTACGGGTTCTGAGGCGCCGAGGGTGCGCCGCCCGTGTCGCCTCCGGTGGTCTTGGCGCTCGCGCCGCCTGCGCTGGACGTTCCGCCCGCACCGCCTGCTCCACCGGCGCCGCCGCCGCAACCGGACACACACAGCACGAGGGCGAGCGCACAGATTCCGGACACGATTTTCATCGACGATCTCCTTTGGACTGTTGAGGAGCGGGCACGCGCCCGCTCGCGTAAAACCGATTCTTAACCACAGCGATCACAGAGCGCACAGAGAACAACCTTACGGATTCACGAACCGCATGCGTTTCCTGCGATCTCCGCGGCCTCGGCGGTGAGAGGGCGGCGCATACATGACCGCAACCGCGTTGTGACTCTGCGTTGCTTACCGTTAACTTCTCGTGAAGACCGGATCGTTGTACTCGAACGGCGCGGCGACACCATTCACTTTGCCGCGTAGACGGTCTTGAAGGCGAAGGCGCCGAGGGCCGGGAGTTTGTAAAGCGAGCCGCCTTTGGCCTTGATAGCCAGCCAGACGAGCAGCACCAGCATCGCCAGCGAGAAGAGCGGGCTCACGATCGAGACGACCGCCCACCCGACCAGCGGCACCGCGGCGAGCACGGTAAAGCAGACGCCGAGCACGATGCCGACGGCGAAGCAGACAAGGTTCACCAGGAGCATCTGCAGCGCGTGGAACTTCACGAACTTGGATTCGCCCTTCACGAACCAGGCGATCACCGGGCCGATGATGAAGAAGAGGCCCAACAGGTTCGCGAGCATGCCCCAGGTCTTCTCGTCTTCGGTGGCCGGAACCGGCGGGGCCGCATCCCCCCAGCCTTCTTTGAGCGCCTCGACCGCGGCGGCCTTCGCATCCAGCGACATAGTTTTTCCTCCTCATTTGGGTTTGGGCGAACGGCTTCAACGTAGAGAGAAGGAAAGGCGGAAGAGGGTTACAGCATTCTGGATTTTCGATTTTAGATTTTGGATTGAACAGCGGAACAAATTAGAGGGTGCGCCGGATATCTGGCGCGCCGATTATCTCGGGAAGGATATTCGCAGTCCCCAAAAATCAATCCGTGGCCGTCAGCGCCACAGACGCGCGCGGAAATAGCCAGGGTCGGAGCGCCGCGTAGCGGAGCGCAGGCCCTGGTACGCGGCCCCATCCGGTCCGAGCCCCAACGGGGCGGCGCTCGGGGCGCGGTTCTCGATTTCAATGCATGCCGACTGTGCGCGTGCGAATAGGCGCTCTTAGCGCGCCCTTTCAGGGCTTTCCCCAGCGTATGCGCCGCAAACCAGGGGCTCCGTCCCGATGAATCGGGACGCCACTCCTGGCTATTTCCGCGCGCCTCTTCGAGGCTGAAAACGGATCATGAAGGCTTCCAGGTCGATGCACGTTCCTTACCAGTGTCAAAAAAACGATCTAAATATTTCTTGGGTGCCAAGTTGCTTTCACGCATCAAAGAAAATATTTCCGTCCCACTCCCAATTTTGCTATCAACCAATTCGTATGCATCAACGAATCCGAGAAACGCAACGCCCTTGTATGCGCAGCAATATTTTCTAGCTTCCTTTTCTGCCTTTGAAATTGCTTCGTTGAAGTTCTTGGCCGTGAATAGAACAATGCGCTCTTCATAGACCGTTTTCATATTGCCATTTTCTTTCTCCTTGTGTCTAAATATTGTCCTTCCGGAAAACCATCGCTTCTTTTTCATGTGTGCCCCTCCCCGCTCGGCTGAGTCCTCGGCGAGCGCAGACGAGTCGCTCGCCGCAAGCCCCTGCCCCCTCTCCCTCAATGGGGAGCGGGGAACTTGGTCACTCCGTTCTTAGCTTCTGCGCGAGGGTCTCGACTTGGTCGCGGGCTTCGCCGCGGATGACGTTGGATTCGAGGGACTTGCTCACGATAAACGCGGCGCGGCGGCGTTCTTCTTTGCGCAGGCGCAGGAGGATCTTGCCGTACTGGTCGATCTCTTCGCCGCTCAGGACCTTTGCCAGCGATTCGTAGAGCGGGTCCTTCATCTTGGGGATGTTCAGTTCCACGATCACGGCATAGGCGTTGAGCCATTCATATCCGTCGGCCTTATCGAGCGCCTTGTCGGCCCACGCGGCGCGTTCCTTCGGGAAATGCGCACGCATCAGGGTGTGCGCGAACTGCGCGTCGTCGCTCTGGGGCGCGTTGCGTTCGAGCACGTCGCCGCAGGCGTCGAAGATTTCGAGATTGGTGGCCTTGTAGCCGCGGTCGAAGGCGAGCTTGTAGAGCCAGAGGCAGCCTTCGACCGGATAGCGCTGCTTGACGATGCCCGCGGCGATCACTGGAATCTCGGGCTGCGGGTGCTTCGCGAGCAGCTTGCGCACGGCGGCCATGACGTCCTCGGCCGTCCGCCCGCCGCTCGCGGCTTTGGCGGCGTTGAGTTCCGTGTCCAGCTCCGCCTGGCGGCCGGTGAACGCCTGCATGAACTCTTTCTGCGCGAGTTCCTCGGTGAGCCAGTTCAACGCGGCCTCTTTGCTCTGGCGGCGCTGGAGCCACTCGATCTGCTTATCGGCGGCCTCGAGCGCCAGCGTCTTGAGTTCCTCATTGTCGGGCCGGCCCTGGAGCCCCGCGGCGGCGGCCTCGTAAGCGAGCAGCGGTTCGTTGCGCGCGAGCAGGGCGCGGGTCTGTTCAGCGGCGTTGCGGCGGAAGCCGCCGTGGTTGGAGACCCAGACGCCGCCGACGATGCCCGCGGCCACGGCCAGCGAGAGCGCGCACGCGGCCAGGATGATGCGCTTGGCCTTGCGGTCTTTGGCTTTGAGTGCGGGGTCGGCGGTTTCGGTGGTCAACTTTTCTGCGTATCCTGTTCTGGAACTAACCCACTACCTTTTGCCGCCAAGACGCCAAGAGCGCCAAGACGACCCGCTCTAATTCATTTTATTTTACTTGGCGTCCTTGGCGTCTTGGCGGCCCATGCGTTGCGGTTCACGCGCCCGGGCCGTCGAACTTCTTGATGTATTGCTCGGCCTTCAGGCAGAGATTTTTATCACCGATGAATAGCGGAACGCGCTGGTGGAGCGACGTGGGTTCGATGTCGAGGATGCGCTGGCGGCCGTCGGTGGCGTAGCCGCCGGCCTGTTCGGCCAGGTACGCGAGCGGCGCGGCTTCGTACAGGAGGCGCAGTTTGCCGCCGGTCTTCTTGGGGTCCTTGCGGTCGGCGGGGTAGCAGAAGAGTCCGCCGCCGAGCAGATTGCGGTGGAAGTCCGCCACCAGCGAGCCGATGTAGCGCAGCGAGAGCCCGAGTTTCTCGGGTTCGCCTTCGCCCGTCTGGAGGTAGCGGACGTAGCGCAGCACGCCGGGGCTCCAGAAGGGTTCGTACGCCTGGTTGACGCTGTAGAACTTGGGCTTGGCGGGCATCTTGATGTCCGGATGCGAGAGCAGGAATTCGCCCAGCATGCGGTTGAGCGTGAAGCCGTGGACGCCGTTGCCGGTGCTGTAGACGAGCATGGTGCTCGAACCGTAGATGATGTAGCCGGCGGCGATGAGTTCCTTGCCGGGCTGGAGGCAGTCCGCGAGCGTGCCGGGGCTGCCTTCGGGCGTCTTGCGGCGGTAGATCGCGAAGATCGAACCGACGCTGACGTTGACGTCGATGTTCGAGGAGCCGTCGAGCGGGTCGTAGAGGAGGACGTACTTGCCGGTCTTGTACTTGGGCGGGATGGGGATGATGTCGGGGCGTTCTTCGGAGCCCATCACCGCGAGGCGGCCGGTGTGGTCGTTGAGCTTGTAGATCGTCTCGTCGGCGAACTCGTCGAGCTTCTGGACTTCCTCGCCCTGGACGTTCTCGCCACCGGTCTTGCCGAGCACATCCATCAGGCCCGCCTGAATGACCTTGCTGGCGATGATCTTGCCGCAGAGCGCCAGATCGTAGAGCAGGTTCGTGAGCGCGCCGCTGGCGTCGGGGTAATGGTGCTGCTGGTCGAGGATGTGGCGTTCGATGGTGGTGATCTGGGTGGTGTTGTTCAGCGTCATGCGGGGCTCCTGGTCGCGCGCGTCATCGGCCGGTTGCGAATAGGATACCGGAATAGGAAATGTTGCCAACGAGAGGAGCGGGGTTTGATGCGCCGTAGCATCGGCGTCCCGCCGATGATCTCCCCGGCGCCTCGCCGGTTGGGTGAAATGCAGCGGCGAGACGCCGCTGCGACCTCCGCCGGGACGGCGGAGCCACGAATGCGCCGTTAGGTCTCCGCCTGCGCGAAGACGACCGCGGCGTTGGTGCCGCCGAAGCCATAGGACGTTTTCAAGACCGTGCGGAAGACGCCTTTCAGCGGCTGGCCGGTGACGGGGCGCAGTGCGCATTCGGGGTCCTGCTGGCCGGGGTCGAGGCCCAGGACGGGCGGGATCGCGCCGTCGCGGATCGTGAGCACGGCGGCGATGGATTCGAGCACGCCCGCCGCGCCCATCGTATGCCCGATGGAACTCTTGACGGAGCACACGGGGATCTCCGCGCCGCGTTCGCCGAAGACGCCGAGCACCGCTTTGGTCTCGATCTTGTCGTTGTACGGCGTGCCCGTGGCGTGCAGGTTGATGTGGTCGATCTTGCTCGGGCCGATGCCGGCATCGGTGAGCGCCGCGCCCATGAGCGCCTGGATGCCCTGCGCTTCCTGCTCGGGCGCGGTCATGTGGTAGGCGTCGTTGTTCGTCGCGCGGCCGACGATCTCCGCGTAAATCTTGGGGGCCTTGCGGCGGCGCGCGGAGTCGGCGTTCTCGATCAGTATCGCGCCCGCGCCTTCGGAGAAGAGCGTGCCCTGGCGGCGCTTATCGAAGGGCCGGATGGTATCGGGGGTGATCGCGCGCAAGGCCGAGAGGCCCGCATAGATGAAGAGCGAGAGTTCGTCGTAGCCGCAGGCGAGCGCAGCCTGCACGCGCCCGCGGCGCACGAGGTCGAACGCGACGCCGAGGCTCGCGGAGCCGGAGGCGCAGGAGAGCGAGAGGTTCAGGCGCGGGCCGGTGAGCCCGAACGTGGACGCGACGCCTTCGCTCGCCGCGCCGAAGAGGTACTCGCTGAGGCTGGCCTCGGTGGCGTCGGTCTCGCCTTGGACCAGCGCGCGTTCGGCCGCGGACATGCCGCCGAAGTTCGTCCCGGTGACGACGGCGGAGCCCTTCAGCACAAACTGTTTCATCAGCCCCGCGGCGATCTCGCCGTCGGCAGCGTGCTCGGCCAGGCCCAGCGCGTCGCGGAAGGCTTCGGAGCAGGCGTGCTGGAGCATGCGGAAGGCGCGCGGTCGCCCGCCGGGCAGCACGGGGTAGCCTTTCACTTCGCCCGCGAGCGCGTTGCGAAAGGGCGCGGCGTCGAAGAGCGAGATGGTCGAGAAGCCCTGGCGGCCGGAGAGCAACCCATCCCAGAGTTTGGCCACGCCTTCCCCGTGCGGGGAGACGGCGCCGAGTCCGGTGACGAGCACGCGGGGCGTGGGCATGCGCGTAAGGTAATCGGCGATTGACGATTGTCGATTCACGATTGACGATTGACGATTGAACTGCTTCAGCCGCCAAGACGCCAAGAACTTCTTTTTAAGAAGGAGCAGGAATGGCAAGCCGATCAGTAATTCAATACGCCTTGGGCATGTTTCTGACGATCGCTTCGGTGGCCGCCGGCGAAGCCAACGGCGGAACGATCAAAGCGCCGGACAAGCCGCCGCTGGAGGGCACGTGGGAGGCGACGTTCGAGGACAACTTCGACGGGCCGATCCTCGATAGCACCAAGTGGAAGATCGCGCAGCATTGGGACGCGATCAACGGCGGCGCGCAGCCGCACCCTGAGAACATGAAGGTGGAGAACGGCGCGCTGGTCTTTACGTGGGACAAGAAGAAAGCGCCGTTCACCTTCGGCAACCGGCAGACGGCGTACGGCACGGGCGAAGTGACCACGTACAAGCGCTTCCACCAGGCGTTCGGGTACATCGAGACGCGCATGAAGTACGACGTCCAGCGCGGCTGCTGGCCGGCCTTCTGGACCATGCCGGTGCTGAAAGGCACCGACAAGCTGAACGAGATGAAGTGGGCGTATCTCAAGTTCGACCTCGCGGCGGCCGAGAAGCCGACGAAGGCGGTGCTCAAGCTGAAGGTGAAGGCCGCGCCCGCGAACGCGAGCTACTGGTTCGACGTGTATCGGAGCCTCGACGATTCGTGGGACCAGGCGAAGCTGACGTGGAAGAACAAGCCGGTCTTCGACGCGATCTTCCTCGCGCAGGTGAAGACCAAGGCCGAGGCCGGCGCGTGGGTCGAAGCGGACGTCACGAAGTTCGTCCAGGAGCAGAGCGCGGGCGACAAGAAGGCCACGTTCGTGCTCGCGGATGTGCAACAGCAGTCGAAGGCGTTCTCCTTTTATAGTTCCGAAGCCGACGAGGCCGACCGGCCGCGGCTGGAGCTGGACGGCAAGGCGGTGCTCGCGGCGGAGGACGCCTACGTATACGCCGCGAAGCCGGACGAGAACTTCGGCGCCGAGAAGGAACTCGCGCTGTTCGACGGCTACAGCTACGTCGTGAGCACCTTCGAGAAGGGCATGGAGATCGATATTCTCGAGACGCTCGGCATCTGGGGCCCGGGGAAACTGAGCCACGCGCTGCACTGGGACGGCTACGAGAAACAGCATAAGAGCACCGGCAAACAGGTGAGCGAGATCGGCGATTTGAACACGTGGACCACGATCGGGCTCTACTGGACCGAGGGGAAGCTGGAGTTCTACGTGAACGGCAAGAACACGTGGACCTACGCCGACGCGCGCGTCTGCTCTGCGCCGTCGTTCCTGCTGCTCTCCGGACAGACCGGCGGCTGGGACAAGAACGGCGACAAATTCGACGTGAACTTCGATCCGAATCTGCCGAAGCATATGTACTTCGATTATGTGAAGGTTTGGGCGGGGAAGAAGAAAGAGCAGTAAATCATTTTGGATTTTGGATTTTGGATTGCCGATTTTGGATTTAACTGAACGGCCAAACGCACCATACATCTAGGAGACAAACATGATCAAGACCTTGGGATATGCGGCGAAGAGTGCGACGGCGGCGTTGGGGGAGTTCGCGTTTGAGCGGCGCGAGCCGGGGGCGCTGGACGTGCAGATCGAGATTCTCTTCTGCGGGGTCTGCCACACGGACCTGCATCAGGTCCGCAACGACTGGAAGGGTTCAAACTATCCGATCGTGCCGGGGCACGAGATCGTCGGGCGCGTGGTGAAGACGGGCGGCGGCGTGAAGAAGGTCAAGATTGGCGACGCGGCGGCGGTGGGCTGCATGGTCGATTCGTGCCGCGCGTGCCGCAACTGCAAGGACGGGATGGAACAGTATTGCGAGAAGACCTCGATCTTTACGTACAACAGCCCGGACAAGCACTCGGGCGGGCTTACGTACGGCGGGTATTCCGAACGCATCGTGGTGGACGAGGCGTTCGTGCTGAAGGTTCCGGAAAAGCTGGACCTCGCGGCGACCGCGCCGCTGCTCTGCGCGGGCATCACGACGTACTCGCCGCTGCGCCACTGGAAAGTCGGCGAAGGACAGCGCGTGGGCGTCGTGGGCCTGGGGGGACTTGGGCACATGGGCGTGAAGTTCGCGGCGGCGTTCGGGGCCGAGGTCGTCGTCTTCACCACGTCGCCGGGCAAGAAGGCCGACGCGCTGCGGCTCGGCGCGCATGAGGCGGTGGTCTCGAAGAACGCGGACGAGATGAAAGCGCAGGCCGGGCGCTTCGACTTCATTCTCGACACGGTCGCGGCGAACCACGACATCAACGCGTACCTGGCGCTGCTGAAGCGCGACGGGACGCTCACGCTGGTGGGCGCGCCGCCCGAACCGATCTCCGTAACGGGCTTCCAGTTGATCGGCAAGCGCGGGAGTTTCTCGGGCTCGCTGATCGGCGGGATTCAGGAGACGCAGGAGATGCTCGATTTCTGCGGCGCGCGCGGGATCGTAAGCGACATCGAGACGATCCGGATGCAGGAGATCAACGCGGCTTTCGAGCGGCTCTTGAAGAGCGACGTGAAGTACCGGTTTGTGATCGATATGAAGACGCTGAAGAAGTAGGGAGGTTGCAAGCGGGTGCCGCGGACCAGGGCCGTATCTGGTCCGCGACAATGACTATCGGCCCGGAACGACGCTGGTCCGAGGCGCACGCCGCCAGCCTCGTTCGATTTATTCGCGCTCTAGTTTTTGTGCAACAAACGAATGGCTTTCTTGCGCCCTTCATTGGCTGGCATGGACTCCAAGCGAGCAATCTCTTGAATCAGCGCACGCTTGCGACGCATTTTAGCCTGCTGAGTAGATACAATTTGCTCTCGCTTTTGGCGCATCAACTGCTCAAAGAGTGCCGCCCACTGGCGCTTCTTCTGCTTTGGAGGAATGGGGATTTTGTAGCTGATATTAATGCATGGCTGACGGCATAGAGTACAAAGCACTTCTCTTCTATAATATCCGCATGGGCGCCGAAGAGCTACCCGGCAATCAAAACAAACCCATGCGGTAGTGGCCATAAAGAATACCTATCCTGTATTTGTCCGCGCTTCCCACACAATTCAACGATTTTGTGGGCCACCTGCAGATTGACAGGAAATAAGAGCGTTCTTATCTGGCGCTGCCGCCAGACAGAAGAATGACATCTCCCGGATCCTCTTCCTTGTAGACAGCGATCGGCGTCCCCAAAAGCTGTTTACCTTGTAGCGGACAAATAATCAACGCACCCCAACTGTTCTGTAACAATTCTGGAACTGCAAGTTCAAGACGAAGTTCGCGGCCATCGAATCTGTTGCCGTCGGCCACTAGGTAACAAGTGTCTGCTACGTAGTGGCGTCGCAAGAGGGATATAAGTGAATCGACCGCTCGATAAGGCGCGTCGAGCAGGCACGCTTTCGATTCATCGTAGTCAAGGGAGTGATTAAGGCGTTCTAGTATTTTCTTGCGGTGCTTGCGCCCCTTCAGAAATGCTAGATAACGTTCGCGCTTCGACTTGACGATGTACGCCTCAACGAAAAGTTTTTCCCAATAAGCGACTTCGGCCATGGGATTTTTACCCCCTTAACATATATTCGACCGCATACGTAAGGTCTGTCAGATCGGATGGAAACATAACTTTGACCGGCTCAAACGCCAAGAATTTTCAGCGTGGCGCTCAACCACATTGTGGTTGACTGCGCCAGGGAAAGATTCGATAATTAATTGTAAGATGTGGGATTCTCTAGCGGATATCCCTTTTATTGGCGGTCGAACTGCGAGAACACCGATGTCAACCCAAGCACCAAGCAAGCCAAGCCAGAGCGGAGCACATCGGAAGCCAACCGTATTCAAGAGTTGGGCTGAAGCCGAGAAGTTCCTGGCGAAACATCTAACTCCAATTAGTAAGTCCCCCAAGGGGATTCCTGCCTACAGGATCGAAGATATAGAAGCGCTGCTCAAGCGGGAAAACGTCTGTCTGCCTGAATAACGATCCATGCCCAAACCCGGCGATATTTATCATCTCCCAGCCGAAGTTTATCGTCTGGGCAGAAGCCAGCACGGCCATTTCTGCATCGTAATCGGCATGGACAAAAAGGGCGTTCAAGTAAATCTTTTGTCCTCAAGCATGGACCTGTACGATGCAAGCGAGCATTTCATGCTTGACGAAAATCACGAAGATTTCGACGCCACCAAACTCGACCATTCCACATACGCCGTAAGAGTCTCGCCCATCATTCCGTTGTATCAATTGGAGGGAAAGGGCAGCCCTCGAGGCGTACTTCAAGGGGACCTGAGAAAACGCTTTGAGGAATGGTGGGGCGAATCTATATGAATGGCTGGCGGCGTTGTTCGCCGCTCACGCTCGCGAGGGTGGCCCACACAAATCTACGCTTCGTGTGGGCCACCCGCCAAAATGCATCATTAGGGCCTGAAAGGCCGCGATCATGTAGCCAGGGGTGCGGCGAAGCGGAGCCCCTGGGGATGGTCGATTGGAATTCCAAGCTCTGAAAGAGCGCGATAAGCGACGGGGCGTGCGAGAGGATTTAGCGCGCCCTTGCAGGGCTTTTCCATTGGGTGGGCCGCGTACCAGGGGCTCCGTCCCGATGAATCGGGACTCCACCCCTGGCTATTTCAGCGCGCGCCTGCGGCGCTAACAGAACAGTTACCACACGATTTGCTTCGGCGTGCGGAAGGGGTCGAGGGGGGATGTGCGGGCGGCGACGGGTTCGAAGGGGTCTTGTTTGTAGACCACCACGGCGTCGTTGAGGAAGCGGGCGCGGAAGTTGGACTCGGTCCACCACGAGAGGCCGCGCAGAGGGTCGGCGACCTGCACGCCTTTGCGCGGGTCGATCTCCGTGACCACCACGGCGTGGGTGATGGCGTTCGAGAGACGCACCGAGCAGAGGACCGGCTTGCGCAGGGTCTTGAAAGTATCCCAGTCGGGCTCGAAGACCTTCACGCGCCAGCCGGCGGGCTGGGCGGATTCGCGCAGACCCGCGGCCATGCCGAGCACCGTCGCGCCGTCCCCGCGGCGGGTGAGCACGCGCGGGACGAGTTCGGCTTCGGTGGCGTTGGGGTCGATACCGGTCTTGCGCAGGAGCGTGGCGCAGGAAGACGCGCCGCAGGTGTACCCGGTGCTCTGCAGGACCACGTTGTCCGCGGTGACGCGCGCCTGGGGCCGGCCGGCGGCGTCGCGCTGGACCGCGGGGACGTCGCGCACCCACGCTTTCCAGCCGTAACTGGAGAGCAGGCTGTAGGCGGCGTTGGCGCAGACGATAAAGCCGATGGCGCTTAAGAGCGCGGCCTTGCGACGCCAGCGAAAAGGCCCCGGGGCGGCTCCGCCGCGTTCGCGATCCCTGGCCTGGCGGATCGAGAGCGCGAAGAGGAAGACCGCCGGCGGGGCGAACCAGCTCTGCTGGAGGAGCACGACCACGCGTTCGAGGAGCCATTCCGGGATCAAGGCCGGGTGGTAGTCGAGGAAGACCCCCGCCCCGAGCAGCAGGCAGACGCATCCGCCCGCGAACGTGGCCGCGCGCTTCGATAGGCCGCCCACCCGCCAGCCCGAGGGCGCGGCGGCGGCGGTGACGGCCACTAGAGCCAGAAACAGAATGCCTTGCACGCTCATTGGACGCGTTCTCTAAAATCTTATATACAAGAAACATGCCGGAAGGTTTCAGAAGCTTCAGCGTGCATCTTTCCACCGCGCATACGTGGCGCGGCGGCGAGAACCAGATCCTGTTGCTGTGCAAGGGACTTAAGTCCCGAGGCCAGAAGGTGCTTATCATTGCGCCCAAAGATGCCCCATTGCACGAACGGGCGCATGAGGCGGGCCTCGAGACGCACGTGCTGGGCCTGCGCGAGGTCGATCCGGCGGGCACGTATCGGCTGGCACGGCTGCTAAGAAAGCTGCGCCCGGATGTCCTGCATCTCCATGACGGCCATGCGGTGCTGCCGGGACAGTTGGCCGCGCGGGCGCTCGCGGCGAAGAAGCTGAGCGTCTTCGCGCACCGGAGGACGGCGTTCAAGGTGCGCGGGCGCTGGAAGTACGGCGGGCGCGTGGACAAGGTCGTTGCGATCAGCGAGGCCGTGAAGGAGCAGGTGCTCGCGGCGGGCGTGGCGGCGGAGAAGGTCGCGGTCGTCTACAGCGGGCTCGATTTTCCGGAGGTGCTCGCGAAGGACAGCCCCGAGGCCCAGGCGCTGCGCGCGGAGCTGCATCTCGGGCCGCAGGCGGTGCTCGCGGCGCATGCGGCGGCGTTGACCAGCGAGAAGCGCCACGTGGACCTGATCGCGGCTGTATCTCGTTTGCACCATGGAATTAAAGAAGGCAAAGGCGTGAAGGATGGGCCTGCGGCGGGCGTCCATCTGGCAATCGCGGGAACGGGTGAATTGGAGCAGGCGCTGAAGCAGCAGGTGCAGCGCGAGGGACTGGATTCGAAGATCCATTTCCTCGGGTTCCGGCGCGACTTGCGCCCGCTCTGGGCCGCGGCGGACCTGGCGGTCTTCGCGAGCGAGGCCGAGGGGCTGTGCACGGCGCTGGTGGAAGCGCAGGGCGCGGGGCTGCCGGCGGTGGTGACGCGCGCGGGGGGCATGGCGGAGGTCGTCGCGGACGGCAAGACCGGCGCGCTCGTGCCGATTGGAGACGTGGCGGCGCTGGCGGAGGCGCTCGGACGGCTGGCGGCGAACCCGCAGTTGCGCGAGCGGCAGGGCCAGGCGGCGCGCGAGCGGGCCCGAACGCTCTTCTCAGCGGACGCGATGGCCGATAGGATACTGGGGCTTTACCGGGAGGCGGGCGCGGCGAAGGATTTGCGTAAAACGTAAAACGTAAAACGTAATAAAAGCTTAGGTGCGATGGCTTCGAGGTGTTGGAACGAACCGCCTGTGCTTTTATTACGTTTTACGTTTTGATCAACCATGCAGTGCGAAAGGATTGCATCAGGCCGAAATGATCAGCCTCTCCTCCGATGCCCCGCGCATCCTGCTGGTGCGGCTTTCCGCCGTGGGCGACTGCCTGCATGCGGTGCCGGTGGTGACGGCGTTGCGCGAGCGCTTCCCCAAGGCGCACATCGGCTGGGCGGTGGAGGACGGCCCGCTGGCGCTGCTGCAAGGCCATCCGCAGGTGAACGCGTTCCACGTCTTTCCGCGGCGGGCGTTCAAGCGCAAGGAAGGCACGCTGATCGAGCGGATGCGGCTGCTGAAAAAGTTCCGCAAGGAACTGAAGGCGGCGAAGTACGAAGTCGCGATCGACATTCAGGGGCTCACCAAGAGCGGGCTGGTGGCGTGGTGGAGCGGCGCGCCGCACCGGGTTGGGTTCCGCGGCAAGGAGAGCCGCGAGATCAACCGGCTCTTCGTGAACCGCCGCGTGAGCGCGCCGGAAGAGGCGATCCACATCGTGGATAAGAACCTCTCGCTGCTGCTGGAACTGGGCATCGAGCCGCCCGCGAAGCCTGCGTGGACGATGCCGGCGTACGCGGAAGAAGCCACGCAGATGGAAGGCTATCTCGAACCGCTGAAGCTGGGCCGCGGGCCGGGGCGCAAGCCGTTCGCGGTGGTGAACCCCGGCGCGACGTGGCTGACGAAGCGCTGGCCGCCGGAACGGTTCGGCGCGGTGGCGAAGGGATTGGTGGAACAGTTCGGCGTGGCGGTGGTCGCGACGTGGGCCGGCGCCGAGGAGAAGGCGGCGGCGGAGACGATCGTGCAGGCGGCGGGGCGCGACGCGCATCTCGCGCCGGACACGAACCTGCGGCAGCTCGCGGCGCTGACGGCAAAGGCGGACCTGTTCGTGGGCAACGACACCGGCCCGCTGCATCTGGCGGTGGCGATGGGCGTGCGCTGCGTGGCGGTCTTCGGCGCGACGGACCCGCTGCGCAACGGGCCGTTCGGGCGGCAGCACCGCATCCAGGCGGGCGGGCCCGAGTGCCAGCCGTGCTGGAAGACGACCTGCGCGCGCCACGACCTGGCCTGCTTGGCGTGGGTCGCGCCGGAGAAAGTGATCGAGTCCTGCGGGCGGCTGCTGGCGCAAGTGCGGGAGGCCCCCGCGTGCTGAGGTTCTTCCGGGCCTACGTGCTCCAGCGGTACGTGCTGGTCGAGTTCCTGAAGAACTTCGGGATCGCGATCCTTGTCTGCGGGCTGCTGATGCTGCTCGGCACGGTGGTGCGGCAGGCGTCCGAGTACGAGAACTACGGGATCAGCTCCGGGCAGGTGGCGTGGCTGGCGCCGTACTTCCTGCCGCAGGCGATGGCGTACGCGATTCCGCTGGCGGTGATGATCGCGGCGATCATGGCCTTCGGGCGCATGGCGGCGGAGAACGAGATCCTGGCGGCGCAGAGCGGCGGGGCGTCGATCGGCAAAGTCTCGGTCTGGGTCGTCGTCGTCTCCGTGTTCCTCTGCTTCGCGGTGCTGTGGTGCAACGACCAGGGCATCGAGTGGGGCTTCGGCTGCATCCGCGACAACATCATCAACTACAGCAACCCGGCGTTCCGCGAGAACCTCGAGAAGCCCGGATCGAGCCTGAGCATGCAGCTCGAACAGGGCACGAGCGTGACCATCAACCTCCTGCCGCGCCGCAAGGACGAGGCCACGGGCCGCGAGCTGCGGCCGGTGCATGTGGCGTACTTCAGCAACGACCGGACGGTGCAGAGCTTCTTCGCGAAGGACCACGTCAACGGGCAGCCCTCCGCCAACGACCACGGCGGCGTGAGCATGAAGATCACGCTGCTCGACTGCCAGTCGACGAACTCGGACGCGGCGGCGAACATCTCGAAAGAGATCGCGCTGGTGATGGACCTGCCGCCGCTGGACACGACCTTCAGCCTGGGGAACACCGCGGGCACCGAAGGCTACATGACGAACCTGCGCATGGCCGAAGAGATGCGCAAGCAGATCCGCACGATGCAGCTCGGGACGCTGGACCGCGCCGCGGAGACGGCGGCGCAGGTGGCGGCGAGGTCGCCCGCGGACCCGGTTGCCCCGCTGGCGATCGCGGCGGAATGGATGGAGACGCGGCAGGGCTCTGAGACGATCGGGAGCCTGCGCGAGAAGTCGCTGCGGCGCATCGTGGAGTTCCACCGCAAGCTCTCGATCTCGTGGATCCCCTTCAGCATGGTGTTCCTGGGGATCGGGCTGGGCCTGCTGGTGAAGAAGGGCCAGCGCATGGTCGGCTTCGTGCTCGGGCTGCTGACCTATTTCGTGGTCTACTACCCGCTGATGATCACGTTCAAGCAACTGGCGAACTCGAGCGCGCTGCCGCCCTGGTCGCTGTGGATGCCGAACCTGCTCGTCCTGCTGCTGGGTTTGTGGCTCTGGCGCCTGCACAACCGGGGCCTGGAGTTCGGCTGGATGGCCAACGTGGTCCCGCTCATCGTAAACGCCGCACTGTGGGCCTGGCGTCCGATCGCGGCGCTGAACCTCGGCCGCCTGACCCCCTTCCGGCGCCGGGCCGACCAGCACGTGGTTCAGGGCTTCCTGACGCCGATGCTGGCGGTCTCGCTGGCGGTGGGCGTCTTCATCGTCTCGCTGGATCTGTTCGAGCACGGCAACGACGTCGTGAAGGGCGTGATGAAGGCGGACCAGCCGCTCGCGGGGCCCGCGCGCACGATCCCCGAGGCGCTGCTGGACGTGGGCATCTACTACGGCATCCGGGCGTTGAGCCTGCTGTTCGACCTGATGCCGATCCTGATCCTGATCGCGGGCGGGATGGCGGTCGCGGTGATGGTGCGCAACAACGAGCACCTCATCTTTAAAGCGGCGGGCACGCGGCTGCAGCGGGTCTTTATGCCGATGCTGCTCATCGCGGCGATGCTGAGCATTGGCGTGACGGCGGTGCGCGAGAGCGTGATGCCGAACCTGCTGATGGAAGTCGATTACCTGAAACCGCTCGTCTACCACCGCAGCGCCAAGACGCTCTCGATGGCGGGGCAGACGCGCGACGCGGAAAACCGCAACGTGGTCTACGAGATGGGTTCGTACAACCGCAACAAGCACGAATGCAACTTCCTGCGCGTGTACCGAACCGACGAAGAAGACCTGGTCAATGGGCGCGTGGTGCGGGTCTCCGCGGACAAGGCGGTCTGGAACCAGGCGCAGGACTGCTGGGACCTGAAGACGGAGATCCTGGAGGCCGCGAACCCGAACAAGGCGGCCAAGAAGAAGAAACCGGAGGCCGGCGGCGAGCAGGACTCGAAAGCGGCGGTGCGCGAAGTGAAGTACACCGACGCCGGAAAGATCATCACCCCCGAACGTACGCCGGACCCGCTGGGGCAGATCGAGAACCGCTTCGCGATCGCGAAGCTGGACGCCTGGCGGGGCACGATGTCGCCGTCCTTTCTGGATAGCGAGAGCCTGGGGCCGGGCGTCGTGCGGCTGGGCGACCTGTGGGCCATGCGCGACAACAAGCCGCATTTCCGCAGCGAACTCTGGCGCCGCGCGTTCGAGTGGGTCTCGGGGATCCTGCTGCTGATGGTCTCGATCCCGCTGCTGGTGAAGCAGGAGGTTCGCAGCATCCTGGTCAGCGTGGTGAAATGCGTGCTGCTGGGCGCGCTGTACTTCGCGCTCCTGATCGTGGTCTCGGAACTGGCGCACCAACAGATCCTGCCGAGCTGGGCGCCGGTGCTCCCGCACGCGTTCTTCCTGCTGCTGGCCGTCTGGCAGTACATGGCGAGGATGCAGACGTGAGCGGCGGCACAGGCGGTACAAAACAGAACCGGAGGGCGCAGTAAACACGTGGCGTTGCTCAATGCCCAGGCGGTCGCGGACCTGCTCGACGAGATCGGCGAGCGCCTGGAGCTCACCGGCGAGACGGCGTTCAAGGTCCGCGCTTACCACGGCGCGGCCGAGGTGCTGCGCGAATTGCGCGAGCCGCTCGAAGAGGTCGTCGCGGCGCGCCGCCTGCTGAAGCTCCCGGGCATTGGGGAGGCCATCGCCGAGAAGATCTCTTCACTGCATAAGAAGGGCACCCACCCCACCCTGGAACGGCTGCGGGAGGAAGTTCCGGACGGCTTGCTGCAGATCATGCGCATTCCCGGCCTGGGGCCCAAGAAAGTGTTGCAGCTACGCGACGTGCTGGGCATCGAGGACCTGGACGCGCTCGAGCGCGCCGCGCAGTCCGACAAGCTGGTCACGCTGAAGGGCTTTACCGCCAAAACGCAGGCGAAGATCCTGGAGTCGATCGACTTCGTGCGCTCGTCGGCCAAGCGGGTACTGCTGGTCGAAGCCGATTACCGGGTCGCCGAACAGATCCGGTCGCTGATGGATCATCCCGCGTGCGCGGTGGTGCAGGAGGCCGGCGAGACGCGGCGGCGCTGCGAGACCGTCGCCGCTCCGGCCGTGGTGGCGGCCTTCAAGCCGGGCCAAGAGGCCGGCCTGCCCGAAGCGCCGGAGGAGATCCGCGCGCAGGTCCGGCGCGTGACGTGCCCGCAGGACCGCTTCGGCGCGGTGATCTACTGGGAAACGGGCGCGCCGGAGCACGTGGCCCAGGTCTGCAAGCTCGCGGAGAAGAAGGGCCTGCGCTTCGAGGCCGGCGGCCTGTTCAAGAAAAATGAGCTCGTCCAGACGCCACGTGAGCAAGACTTTGCCGCGGCGCTCGGGATCGCGCTCGTGCCGCCGGAACTGCGCGAAGGCGAGGACGAGCTCGAATTGGCAAGCAAGGGCAAGCTGCCGCGGCTCATCGAGGACGGCGACATCAAGGGCATCCTGCACTCGCACACGACGTACTCCGACGGCCAGGCGAGCCTGGAAGCGATGTGCGAAGCCGTCCGCGCGCTGGGGCTCGGGTACTACGGCGTCTGCGACCACTCGCAGACCGCCGCGTACGCGCGGGGCCTGAAAGAGGACCGCATCCGGGCGCAGCACGCGGAGATCGAAGCGCTGAATGCCCGGTACAAGGACCAAGGGTTCCGCGTCTTCAAGGGAATCGAGTCGGACATCCGCGAGGACGGCGCGCTGGATTACCCCGACGAGGTGCTCGAGCGCTTCGACTTCGTGGTCGCGAGCGTGCACGGGCGTTTCGACCTGGACGAGAAGGCGCAGACGCAGCGGATCGTCAAGGCGGTCTCGAATCCGTTCACGACCATCTTAGGCCACATGACGGGCCGGCTGCTGCTGCGGCGCGCGGGGTACCACGTGGACGTGCCGCGCGTGCTCGAAGCCTGCGCGGGGAACGGCGTGGCGGTGGAGATCAACGCGCATCCGGTGCGGCTGGACGTGGACTGGCGCTGGCACCGCAAAGGCAAGGAACTGGGGTGCCGCTTCAGCATCGACCCGGACGCGCACACGATCCCGGAGCTCGAGCACGTCCGCTACGGCGTGGCGGTGGCGCGCAAGGGCGGGCTGACAGCGGCCGACAACCTGACCAGTCTGAACGCCGTGGAGTTGGACGCATACTTCAAGGCCCGCAGATCCCGGAGGTGAACTCGATGCCGCAGGGGGTAAGAATCGCGAAGCGCTCCCGTGCGCGCACGGCGCAGGCCGCCGCCCGTACGGCGAAGCCCTCGGCCAACGGCGCGGTGGACCTGGCGTATGCGCGCGAGGTGATCGACGCGGAAGCGCAGGCGGTGGCCGGGCTGCGGGGCAACATCGGCGTGGCGTTTCAGACGGCGGCGGAGTGGATCCTCGCGCTGGACCTGCACGGGCGCGGGCGCGTGGTGGGTTCGGGGATCGGCAAGGCGGGGATCGTGGGCCAGAAGGTCTGCGCGACGCTGGCCTCCACCGGCACGCCCGCCCTGTTCGTGCATCCCGTGGAGGCGCTGCACGGCGACCTGGGGATGATCACGGCCCACGACCTGCTGCTGGTCTTCTCGAACTCGGGCGAGTCCGAGGAGATCGCGCGGCTGCTGCCGGCGCTGAAGAAAGTGGGCGCGCGCACCATCGCGATCACTGGCCGGCCGCATTCGACGCTGGGCCGGGCGGCGGACCTGACGCTCGATATCGGCCGCATCGAAGAACCGTGCCCGCTGCGCCTCGCGCCGAGCGCCAGCACCACGGCGATGCTCGCTCTGGGCGACGCGCTGGCCCTGTGCGTGCTCAAGGCGCGTGGGTTCACCATGGAAGACTACGCCGCGCTGCATCCCGGCGGCGCGCTGGGCCGGAAACTAATGCGCGCGAAGGACCTGATGCGCACGGGCGCACGGCTCGCGCTCGCGGGTCCGGAGATCAACGTCGGCGAGGCGCTGGAACGGATGTCCCAATCGCGCGGCGGCGCGGTGGTGATCGTGGATAAGCGCGGTAAACTTGCGGGCATCTTCACCGACGGCGACTTCCGGCGTCTTATGATTCATGACCCCGGGCGCTTCCACGATAAGATAGGGCCGCACATGACCAGTCCGTGCAAGTTCATACAGGACCGGACGTTGGTGGCTGAAGCGCAGGAACTCATGGCGCAGAAGCACATCAACGCGCTCCCGGTGGTCGATAAAAGAATGAAGGTGGTCGGGCTGTTGGACATCCAGGACTTGGTCGGCTGGCCAGTCCTTTAACTCTTTGGATAGGCAACGTTTGATGAAGCGTTGGGCTTTCGGTTTCGCGTGGCTTGCGGTCCTGGCGCTAAGCGCCGGAGCCGCGGCGTTGGAGGAACTCCCGCCGGGCCCCGGCGCGGAGGTCGTCGACACGCCGGCCAAAGCGCCCGACGTTCCCGAACGCATCAAGCTGAACACGATTTTTAAGGTCACCGACGGCGAGCGGCTCTGGGAAGACGCGTACCGGCTGGCCGTGCAGCCGCTCAGCACGCTCGGCGATCCCGTGCGCTTCAGCGGGCTCCTGCCGGGCCAGTTCGAGTACACGAAAGGGCTGCGCCTCGAGTCGTACGATTCCGGAAGCGAAGCCAAGAACATGGTCTTCGTGTTGACGGCGGGCGAGGCGAAGACCGTCGGGACGCGCATCCAGCTCACCGACGTGGTCATCTCCATCGTCACCGAGGGCGAATCGCCGCTGGCCATGCTGGCCCAGTCCGGCAACAAGGCCAAGGCCGGCCCCGCCGGCAAGAAGGCCACGCAGCAGACGCCAAAAGGCCGGACGGTGGTCCGCGGCAAGGCCGGCTTCTTCGATACGGAGCAGGGCCTGTGCGAAGCGACCGGCGGCGTGACGATCCAGTTCTTCGACAGCGAAGCGAAAGACTTCACCAAGCCGATGGGGTGGCTGGAAAGCAACCATTTCCGCTTGCGCATGTGGCACAACCCGACGCTGGGATCGACGGAAGTGGGGATGTACGTCGTCGACGACGATGCCACGAAGCCCGGGCCGGAGATCAAGGGCGAACTGATCGAGAAACGCCCCGACGGCAGCACCTCCACGATGAAGGTGAAAGCGCGGGGCATGATCTTCGAGAGCAGCACGCTCGACCACCAGGTCCCGCAGATTGTGGACGGCAAGACGGCGGGCATGAGCAACGTGCGGCAGCGGCGCGCGATCTTCCACACGGGCATCCAGATGATCACCGAAGGCTCGTCCTCGACCTCGCTGATGCCCTTCCAGCAGAACGCGGGCGAAGGCGAGGACGTGAAGAAGGCCGCGCCGCCGCCTTCGGAGCCGAGCCGCACGACGGTGCTGTGCAACGGGCCCTGCGTGATGGACTTCGCCGCGATTCCGCGCAAGGTCGATCCGGAGAAGGCCGGCCAGCCGATGATCTTCTCGCAGCGCTTCGTATTCCTGAACGGCGTGCGGATGAAGACCGAGCCGCTCGTGGATGCCGCGACGGCGAACAAGCCGCTGCCTCCGCCGCCCAAACCCGCGCCCGCGGGGCCGAACGCGCCGCCCAAAGCCGCGGCCCCGGCCATGGCCTCGCTGCAGGAAGGCGAGATGACCTGCCGCCACCTCTGCCTGCAGTATCCCCCGCCCCAACCCGTTAACGAGCCCCAGCCGCCGCCTGGAAAACAGACGGCCATGAAGATGCCCGAGTACGCCGAAGCGCTGGGCGGCGTGCATATGCAAGGGACCAAAGCGCCCTTGCCCGGAACACCGCCGGACGCGCCGGCGCAGCCCTTCACCGCCGATTGCCAGCGCGTCTACTACGACGAACTGACCGACATGCTGAATATGGAAGGCCTGCCGGGCACCCCGATGGAGCTCGTGGACGAGATGGGCGAACTGCACGCGCAGCTCTGCTCGATCGTGCGCAAGACCGGCCTGATCTCGATGCCGCTCCAGGGCAAGAAGGTCATGAAGGTCAAACCCGACGCGCTCGCGAGCCTTTCCGGAACCGGAGCTGCTCCCGGAAATACGCCTGGAACCGCGCCTGGAACCGCTCCTGGAACTGCGCCCACTCCTGCACCGGCACCCGCGGCTCAGGCACCGAAGCCCGCAGCGCCCGAAGGCCCGCCCCAATACCTGACCATGACCTGCTTCGGGCCGTTCACGCGTGAAGTCAAACAGATCATCGTCTCGCCGAGCGAACCGCCGCTTATCAAGAATATCCTCAACATGGAGCGCGACGTGGAGATCGTCAATCCGAGCATGGGCATGGAAGTGCGCGGGCAGGCGGTGCGGACCGTGCTGGATAGGGCGCTGCAGCCGGAACACCTCGAGGCCAAGAAGGACGTGAAGGCCAAAATGCAGGGCATGGAACTCGAAGGCGGGCACCTGACCATCGATCTGGCGTACAAGCCCGACGGGACGCCCAGCAAACGGGAGGTGCACCTTCAAGGCGAACCGGACCGCGGGGAGCTTGCGTATCTGTGGCAGGAAGGCACTGCGCTCACGAGCAGGAACTTCATCCTGGACGGGATCACCAACAGCCTGTGGGCGCCGGACGGCGCGGTCGTGCTGGTCGTGCCTCCGGAAGACCCGAACGCCAAGCCGCGGGCGCCGGCCACGCCACCGCCCGCGCAGCCGCAAAGCGGAACAATGTCCGGACTGAACTTCAGCACCGGCGGGCGCATGAAGCTGCAATGCGACGGCGAACTGCACTACGACGGCGCCTCGGGCGTCGTGAAGGCGGTGAAGAACGTTTACATCAAGCAGGAAGGGATGCAGATCGTCACCGACACGCTTTTCCTGAGCCTGGAGACGACGCCGCCGGACGATCCCACCAAGAAAGACGATCCGGCCAAAAAGCCCGCCGACCCCAAACAGGCCACGCCGCCTAAGAACGCGCCTCCGAGCGGCGGCATGCTCTCCGGCGGCTTGAAGACGCTGGAGTGCCTGGGACACGTGGAGGTCGTCACCGATACGCAGGTGATCCAGTGCGACCACCTGTTCTACAACATGCCGGACGGCCGCGCGTTTCTTAAGACGGTCGCGCCGGAAGACTACGTGCGCGTGTACGTGAACCAGTCGGGCGACGCCACCAGCCTGCTGGAGGTCCAGCATCGCATGGACTACGACGGCAAGACGGGGATGTACACGCCCGAGACGAGCATGAAGATGACGCCCTTTAAAGGTAAGAAGCCGCTGCCCAAGAGCGTGCCCTCATCGTCCGGCGCCGGAGCGGCCAAGCCATGAACACGCTACGCTGGACAGCGGCGCTCCTGTTCCTAACCGCGGCAGCGCTGGGCGCGGAGGAACCCGCCGCGCCAAAGCCTGCGGCGGTCAAGATTGCCAAGGAGGATCTCAAGCGGCTTGCGGTCCCGCGTAGCGAGGACTTCCCCTGGACGGCCAAGGCCGCGGTGAACCCGCCGGCGGTGGTCAAGCCGCCTACCGCCGCGCCGAATGCCAACCAGAATTCGGGCATGCTGAACATGGCCGGAGGCGACACGAAGGTTTCCTGCTTCGGGCCCTTCATGCACGCCGTCGTTCCGGTGGACAAGATCGTCAACGGCAAGCCCGCGAAGGTGGACAAAGAACAGTACACGCTCACCACCGATTTGAAGCGCTATCCGAACAAAGTCGTGGAGATCGAGCAGACCGGCGCGACGCCCGACGAGACGCAGATCCTGCGCGGGCAGAACGTCAAATCCACGATGGATCCGGCCACCGGCCAGATGGAACTGCTGGAGGCCAACGGGAACGTGGAGATCTACACCAAGGAGCGCAAGGCGCGCGGCGACAACCTGCTCTTCGAGACCGAGTACGGCCCGAACCAGGAGATGCTCAAGAACCAGATCACGGTGAACGGGAATCGCGAAGCCAACCGGCGCGCGACGGTCTGGTCCGGGGACGATAAAGTCCAGGCCTACCGGTTCGAGATCAACATGCGGCTGGATACCTTCCGCGCCCTGGGCTCGCCCATCGCGGAACTCAACGCCGCGCAAGCCACGCCGCCGGCCGGAACGCCGGCCCCGGACGCGCCGAAACCGGCGGGCGGCATGGGCATGCTGCCGGGGCTCTCGCTGGCGGGCGGCAAGGTGCTGATCAGCAGCGACGGTGAACTGTACTACGAGGGCGCGGCCGGGCGGGTGAAAGTCACGCGCAACGTTGCCATCGTCAAGGAGGGCCTGAAGATGGTCTCCGACGAGATGCTGATCCTCATGCAAGTGGACGACCAGCCGCCCGCGCCGGGCGGCCAGGCGGCGCCGGGCGGCGGAGGCGTCTTTTCGGGCTCCCTGAAGACCATGGACTGCACCGGCCGCATCGAGATCATCACGTCCGACCAAGTGATCCACTGCGACCACATGTACTACGACCTGCAGAAGGAGCGCCTGCGGCTCGAGATGAAGGACCCCGACGACGAGGTGAAGATCTACTCGCGCGACACCAGCTTCCCGAACGAGGTCCGCGGGACGCAAGTGATGGTGCGCAAGAAGCGCATGGACATCGAAACGAGCTCCGGCACGATCGTCGATCTCTCAGATAAGAACACGCCCGCGCAGCCGATGAGCATCAAGCCGTTCACCGGGCTGATTCCCTCGCCCCGCGGCCGGCAGCCGGCCTCATCCAAAACGCAGCCCGAGACGCGCAAGACGGACAAGTAAAGGGCGTTTCCGCTTCCCCGAAAACGCCGCGCGTTGTACGCTCGTTGCATGACGGCTCCGGGCGCCTCCGCCACCCCTGAAGAACTCGCCAAGGCTTGCGCCGCGGGCGACCGCCGCGCGGCCTCGCGGCTCATCTCGCTGCTTGAATCGCCCGTGGCGCGCGACGCGCAGGCGGCCTCGCGCGCCGCGGGGACGCTACCGCTGCCCAAGCAGACCATCGGACTTACGGGGCCGCCGGGCGCGGGCAAATCGACGCTGCTGGATTACCTGGTGGGCCTCGAACGCGCCCTGGGCAAGCGGGTCGGCGTGGTGGCGGTGGACCCGTCGAGCCCGTTCACCGGCGGGGCGCTGCTGGGCGACCGCATCCGCATGTCGAGCCACCGGAGCGACTCCGGCGTCTTCATCCGTTCGATGGGCAGCCGCGGCGCGCAGGGCGGCCTGGCTTCGGCGGCCTCGGACGCCCTGCGCGTGCTGGGCGGCGCGGGGTTCGAGTGCGTCTTCATCGAAACCGTGGGCGCGGGCCAGGCGGAGACGGAAGTGATCAGCCTGGCGGACACGATCTGCCTCGCGCAGGTGGCGGGCCTCGGCGACGACATCCAGCTCATGAAGATGGGCATCCTCGAGATCGCGGACGTTTTTCTGGTCAACAAGGCCGACCGACCGGGCGCGCGCGAGCTGAAAGAACAGATCGAACTGGCGCTGCACGAATCGCCGGGCGAGACCAGCCGCACGCGGCGGATGCTCGGCCCGCAGCTCTCCACGCAGCTCAAGCTGCCCGTCTGGACGCCGCCCGTGCTGCTGGTCTCGGGCCTGGACCACACCGGCGGCGACGAGATCGTCCAGGCGCTGACGCGGCACCGGACGTATCTGGACGAACCGGCGCTTGCAACGGCGCTGCGGCGCAACCGGATCGCGCGCGAGATGGTCTGGCGGGCCACGCGCCGCCTGAGCGACGAACTGGCCGCGCAGCTTGCACCCGGCGCCGCGCTGGCCGCGCTGGCGGACGACTGCGCCGCGGGCCGCATCAGCCTCCCCGACGCCATCGACCGGCTCTTGGGGAAACACCCATGAGCGACGAACTCGCCAAGGCCGCCCAGGACTGGGAGGCCCGACACCACGGCCCTTCCGGGCAGAAGAAGTACCGCCCGGAGATCGGCCCGCTCCCGGTCAAGACCATCTCCGGCGAACCACTCAAGCCGCTCTACACGCCCGCCGACGTGGACCCCAAGGTTCTCGAAGCCGAAGGCTTTCCGGGCGCGCCGCCCTTCACGCGCGGGCTGCACACGGGCATGTACCGGCAGCGGCTCTGGACCTTCCGCCAGTACGCGGGATTCGGGACGGCCGAGGAGACCAACGCGCGCTTCCGCAAGCTGCTCGCGTCGGGGCAGACGGGGCTCTCGGTCGCGTTCGACCTGCCGACGCAGTTGGGGCTCGACCCGGACCACGAGCGCGCCGCGGGCGAAGTGGGGCGCGTGGGGGTCTCGATCGCTTCAGTCGAAGACATGCTGCGGCTCTTCGAGAGCATCGACCTCGGGAGCGTCTCGACTTCGATGACCATCAACGCGCCCGCGGCGGTGTTGCTGGCCTTCTATCAAGTGGCGGGCGAAGAACGCGGCGTCGCGCCGGAGAAGCTCCGCGGGACCGTGCAGAACGACATCCTTAAGGAGTACGCGGCGCGCAACAATTACATCTACCCGCCGGGCCCGAGCCTGGCGCTGACCGTGGACGTGATGGAGCACACGGCGAAGACGCTCACGGGCTTTCATCCGATCTCGATCAGCGGCTACCACGTGCGCGAAGCCGGGTGCACGGCGGAACAGGAGATCGCGTTCACGCTCGCGAACGGGCTGGCGTACCTGGCCGCGGCCAAGGCGCGGGGGCTCGATCTCGAACACATCGGCGAACAGGCCTCGTTCTTCTTCGCGGCCTCGAGCGAACTGATCGAGGAAGTCGCGAAGTTCCGCGCGGCGCGCAGGCTGTGGGCGAAGCTCGTGGACGAACGCTTCGGTATCGCCAATCCGAAAGCCCGGCAACTGCGCTTCCACGTGCAGACGATGGGCTCGCTGCTCACCAGCCAGCAGGCCGAGAACAACCTCGTGCGCGTGGCGGTGCAGGCGCTGGCCGCGGTGCTGGGCGGCGGCCAGTCGCTGCACACCAACGCTTACGACGAGGCCCTCGGGCTGCCGGGCGAACTCTCCGCGCGCCTGGCGCTCATGACGCAACTTATTCTCGCGTACGAGACCGGCGCCGCGAACGTGGCCGACCCGCTGGGCGGGAGCTACGCCGTGGAGGCGCTCACCGACCGCCTGGAAGCGAAAGCGCGGACCATCGTCGAGGAGATCGACGCGGCGGGCGGCGCGGTGCAGGCGGTGGAGGCCGGGTTCTACCAGCGGCGCATCGCGGAGGCCGCGTTCCGGTATCAGCGCGAGGTCGAACACGGCGAGCGCAAGGTCGTGGGCGTGAATGCGTTCACCGGCGGCATCGTAGAGCAGGGCCCGGGATCGGTGCAGAAATTGGACGCGAACCAGGAGGCGCTGGCCCGGGATGCCGTCGCCAAGCTGCGGGCTTCCCGCCATGCCGCAAACGCGGCCAAGGCGTTGGCGGACGTTGAGGCGGCGGCGCATTCCGGTAATGGCCGGATGGCGGCGATTCTCGCCGCCGCGCGGGCGCGCTGCACGGTCGGCGAAATCTGCGGGGCGATGCGGAAAGTGTATGGGGAGTACCGGCCGAGGAATTGACGCTTGGACCCGAGAGCAATGCACCCGAATCTGAGCCACCTGCCGCTCGCGCACCTGGCCATCGCCGTGGAGAGCCTCGCCGCGGCGGCGGCGACCTACCGCGCGCTGGGATTCTCCCTGCACGAGCCGGAGGTGATCGAACGCGAGAAGGTCCGGGCGCAGGTTGCGGAAAAGGGCGAACTGCGCATCGAACTGCTCGAGCCGCATCCGGCCGGAGAGGGGCCGATTGCCAAGTTTCTGTCCAAGCGGGGCGCGGGGCTGCATCACGTCGCATTGCGTACGGCCGACCTGGCGGCCGACCTGGCGCGGCTGGCGGCGGCCGGCGTGAGTCCGCTGAAAGGCTATCCGGCCACGGGCTTAGGCGGGTCGAAGGTGGCTTTTTTGGACCCCAAGACCACGGGCGGGGTGCTCTTCGAACTGGTGCAACCAGCCGAAGAGCCGTGAATAAGCTTGTGTGAAAGGCGTACATCCTTCAAAATAGGCGGGCATTCGCATGCTGGCCTTAAACCGTCTGGCAGGTTCCATGTACTTGGTGGAGGTCCCGCAACTCATGACGCCCCGAACGACGTGGTCCGGACTTGGGATGCTGGGGATCGCTATCCTGCTCTGCCCGCTGGCAAGCGCGCGGGGCGAAGAAGAGAAGGTCCGCACCGTGCCCGCCAGCGATACCCTCACTAAGGACAGCGACCTGGACCACCGGAAACTCGAAGAGTTCATCAACGTCGCGATTGCCGCGCATGAGAAGACGGCGATGGCGGAATTTCAGGTGCAGCGGAAAAAGGTCGAGGCCGACCTGGCCAAACTCGAAGAGGAACGCCAGGACCGGGAACGCCGCCGCCTGCGCTATAAAGAGATGAAGGGCGACACCAGCACGACCACCGAGGAAGAGAAGCCGCCAGTGGTGTACATGCGTGTGGACTTTAAGGTGCCCGAACTGAGCATGTACCGCGACGCGCTCGAGTCCTGCAAGAAGCGCGGCGCGCTCGCGCAATCGATCCTCGAGATGCTGCCCTCTCTGGACAAAGACAAGGACGGCCAGTTGGCCGGCGACGAATACAGGGCGGCCGCAGCCATCGTGCGCTGCACCGACCGCATCCTGCGCGGCCTGGACTCGAATAAGGACGGCGTGATCTCCCAGTTGGAACTCGACGCCAGCAAGAGCCTGCCCAAGGATTCGGCCGAGGCCAAGCGCATGTCCTCAAGCATGGTGGATGCGAAAGACTACCGCATCCCGCGCTTCGACGCGGATAAAGACGGGGTACTCGACACCAGCGAGCGCAAGGCCCTGAGCGTCGCGTACTCGAGCGCGGCGATTCAGTACCTGTCCGAAGCGGCCATGTACGAGCGGATCGTGAAGGAGTTCGAGGCACGCGAACGGACGGCGGCGCTGAAGTTCCAGAGCCTGGAAGTACGGCCCGTGCCGGTCGCCACCACCGCCGAGAAGCCGAAGCCTTAAGCCGGACTCAACCGCGGCCCAGCGCGCCGCGCTTCTGCAGGGCCTGGACCACTTCTTCGGGCGCGATTTCCTTCAAGCAATTGTAATGGCCGAAGCGGCAGGTGCGCTTGAGGCACGGGCTGCATTCGAGCGGCTTGTAGAGCACCTGCGTCCGTTCGCCGAGCGGGCCGGTGCGGTCGGCGCGCGTGGACCCGTAGATACCCACCGTCGGCAGGCCGAGCGCCCCGGCGACGTGCATCGAACCCGAGTCGTTGCCCGCGAAGCCGTCGCAGAGCGCCAACAACGCAAGCGCCTCCCCTACTCCAGTCTCCCCCGCCGCCACCAGCGCGCCGTGCTTGGACTTCAGAACCACCTCGGCGCTCTTGCGCTTCTCGTTGGGCGCGCCGACCAGCACGCATTCGGCGCCGTGCTGCTCGGCGAGCAGGTCGATCAAGCGCGCGTAATAGTCCGCCGGCCATTCCTTGGCGGGCCCATAGGCCGCCGCCACCGCGAGCGCGATCAGTTTTCCTTTAGGGCGCTTGCGGCGCGCGTCCAGCCACGCACGCATCTTCTCGCGGTGCGGTTCGTGCACATCCAGCGCGAAACGCTGCGGATCGCCTTCGATCCCCAGCGTCTGGCGCAGCATATAAAGGTAGTAGTGAACTTGGTGGGTCTCGAGAATCTGCGCGGTGGGCGCGGTCTTATGCGTAAGCAGGAGCCCGCGGGCATCGCGGACAAACCCCGCCCGGCGCGGCACGCGCGCGAGCGTGGGCCAGAGGGCTGAGTCGAAACTGTTGGGAAAGAGCACCGCGAGATCGAAGCGCCGCGCGCGGATCTCGGCGACGATACGCTTGCGGTCGCTCAAGCCGCGCAGACCCTTGCGCAGACTGTATGGAATGATCTCGTCGATCCACTTTGCGCCATCGAAGAAGCCCGCGAGCTCTTTCTTGATCAGGATGGAGATGTGCGCGTCCGGATAGCGCTTACGGATTGCCCGCAGCGCGGGCAGGCTCATGACGATGTCGCCAAGCCAGTTAACTTCCTTCACCAGCACACGCTGGATGGAAGGCGCGTCAACGGCAGGCGTTTTGGCGGTCGTCACGGTTGAGCTCATGGACCAGCGCGTATCCTAACCTCGCACATAATAAGGGCTTCGATTGATTTACTCCAGCACCTCTGGATTAGATTCGGCGGAAATCATTTCGGCCTCCATATATTCACATATCCGTTGACAAATAGCGAAAATCGGGTAATTAATAGCGTGTGCGGGAATAAAGGCTGCGGAACCTATGGCCGAAATCAACAACCCCTTTGAGAGCAACCAGGCGTTCAAGCGCGCGGTCAATCGCGGAATGGTGCTGGACGCCCTGCGGGACGGCCCGGCTTCGCGGCTGCGCCTCCACAAACGCACGGGCATCCGCCTGACCACGGTGGGCGACCTGGTGGAAGAGATGCTCGCGGCGAAGCTGCTCGTCGAGACGGGCTCCGCGCCGCGCGGCGAAGGCGAGCGCGGCCGGCCCGAACAGCTTTTAGAACTGAATCTCTCCGAACCGTATGCGCTGGGCGTGTACGTGGACAAGGAACGGCTGCGCACCGGGCGCGTGAACCTGGCCGGAAAAATGACCGCGTCCCGCGAAGCCGTGGTTGAGAACGCCGAGAACGGCACGCAACTGGTGGCGCAGATTGCCCGCGAGGTGAAGGCGGTCCTGTCCGAGGGCAGCCCGCCGTTGGAACACTGCCTGGGCCTGGGGCTCTCGCTGCCGGGCATCCTGAACGCCGAGAACGGCAGCGTGCTGCTCTCTTCCGCGTTTCCGGGTCTCGAGAAAGGCCCGCCGCTGGCGCAGCGGGTTGCGCAGGCGACGGGCATCGCCCGCGTCACGCTGGGCAATGTGGCGAATTCGCACCTGACCGCCGAACGGCTGTACGGCGCGATCCGCGGGATGCGCGACGCGGTGCTGGTGATTCTGGAACCGGGACAGATCGGCGCGGCGATTCTCAGCGACGGGCGCCCGATCCGCGGGATGTTCGAGAGTTCGGCGGAGTTGGGCCATTTCAAGATCGAGGCCGACGGCCCGCCCTGCGCCTGCGGCGGGAACGGCTGCCTCGAGACCTTCATCGCCTGGAAATACCTGCGGCGGCAACTGATCGACAAGGGCCGCGGGGATCTGGCGGAGTTAGGCCCGGTGGCGTTCTGGACTTCGGAGAAGCCCGCATGCGCGGAACTGCGCGCGGAGGCCATCCGGCGCATGGGCCGCGCGATCGGCAGCCTGGTGAATCTTACGCGCCCGGCGGCGGTGGTGCTGAGCGGCTCGCTGGCCGTGCACGAGAAGACGATGTGCGAGCCGCTGCGCGCGGCGATCCGCCGCGAGACGCTCAAGCCGTTCGGCGAACGGCTCGAGATGCCCGCGGGCGCGCTGGGGCTTTCGGCCGGGATCGTGGGCGGAGCTTCGCTGGTGCTGCAAAGCGTATTCACCATTCCAGAAGTCGCGGCGGTGTGAGCGCCCCGCCCTGCTCGTACGGCGGCGCGGAAAGGAAACGGACGATGAGCGTGGAAACGGCGGCGGCGGAACCCAAAGTTCATACCCAGCCCAAGGCGCTGACCGGGCGCGAGCGCATGGCGCGGACGATGCGGCACCAGCTTCCCGACCGCGTGCCGGTGATGTGCCAGCTCTCGATCGGGCACTACATTCTGAACTGCGGCTATCCCGGGTACGAAGTCTGGCATTCCAGCGAGGCCCTCGCGGACTGCTTCGTGCAGCTCGCGCGCAAGTACCGCTTCGACGGCATCCTGATCAACCTGCCCGGCCGCCCCGAGAACTGGAAGAAGAACGTCGCGCGCATTGTCGCGGGCAAGGACGAGGACTACGTCTACTGGAAGAACTATCCCGGCGTAACGAAGTGCCCGCACGACGACAACGCGCACCACTACGTTCCGCTCCCCGGCCAGAACCCCGACCCTGCGGATACCGACGCGTTCGTGAAGGACAACGACCTGCGCGTGCGCCCGGAAATCGACGACGTCGATGTGGACAAGATCTTCTACGACGATCCGCACACCGAATGCGGGCTTAAGTACCCGTATTTCTTCGGTAACAACGAGTACACGGCGGACTACCACAAGCCCGAGACGTACTTCCCCGAGTACGAGTGGCGCACCATCGACCTCGTGCGCAAGGCCGCGCCGGATCTAAGCGTGCACGGCGAGTTCTTCAGCCCCATGAGCCAGATCATGGAGCTCTTCGGTTACGAGCGCGCGCTGATGGGCTTCATCGACAATCCGGACAAGATGAAGGCGATTCTCGAGCGCTTCGCGTACGGTTCGGTGGAGTACGTCAAGCGGCTCGCGCAGCACGGCGTGGACGCGCTGCTGATGACCAGCGCTTTTGCGGGCGGCGGGTTCTTCTCGCGCGAGCACTACGAGGAATTCGTGCTCCCGGCGGAGCGGAAAGTCTGGAAGGGCATCCGCGCGGCGGGGATCGAACTGCCCGGCTACGTGCACACCTGCGGCGCGATCGGCGACCGGCTGGACCTGATGGTCGAGACCGGCGTCAACGGCCTGGACACTCTCGACCCGCCCCCGCTCGGCAACACGGACCTGGAAGAAGCGAAGCAGAAGTTCGGCGAGAAGTTCTTCTTCAAAGGCAACGTGGACAGCGTCTCGAACCTGCTCCAGGCGCGCGGCGGCATCGAGGCCTGTGAGAACGACATCAAGTGGCGCCTGAAAGTCGGCAAGCCCGGCAGCGGGTACGTGCTCTCGACGGCGTGCAGCGTGGCGCCGCACGTGAAGGCCGAGCGTCTCACGCGGCTGGCCGAGTTGGCCGAAGAGTACGGCCGCTACGACGGCCTGGGCAAAGAACCCGGCGACGAAGCGAAGCCGCTGACGGTGAAAGGCGTGAACGCGTAGTCTCTTTGGTGCCGAGAGCTTTTCCGAACTCCATTCAGGTCGCGCTCCCTTTTCGCCAAGGGAGCGTTTTTTTGTGCCCTTTCGGCAAGCTAAATTGACAAAATCGGAAGCAACGGGCGTCCTCTTTTAGGAGAGGTTGTGTATTCATTCAGCCTTAGAAAGGCGGTGGCCGATGCCTGTAACTATGCGCGAAGTGGCGAATGGGAAAATTCTTGAGATCCACGCCACCGGGAAACTGAAGAAGGAAGACTACACGGAATTTGTGCCCGTTGTGGAACACCTCATTCAAAGAAACGGCAAGCTGCGAATCCTTTTGGACCTCCACGATTTCCACGGCTGGAAAATGGGCGCGCTTTGGGAAGACCTCAAGTTCGACGCCAAGCATTTCAAAGACATCGAACGCCTGGCCATGGTGGGCGAAAAGAAGTGGCACTCCTGGATGAGCGTCTTCTGCAAGCCTTTCACGACGGCGGAGATCCGTTATTTCAAGCATTACGACTCCGAACGGGCCCACTTATGGATCTCGGAAGGGCTCGCCGGTGCGCCGGTTGAACTGCCCAGTGCGGGTGCGGTGCGGGAGCTTCACGGTTCGTGAGCCCGGAAGCATCCAACGCATGGTCCGGTGCACGCGCTCAAAGAATTGAATGCGCTCGCAAAGGGGTTCAGCACGCCCCAAGAATGCAGTAATACGTGTCGCAGGGCGCGGCGGGTGTTGTGATTCTCCGGCGAGAGAATCACACTCCACGCCTGCACGTTCGAACATCAACGCTTTCCGCGCGCCTTGACCTTGGATTTACTGCGCGCGCCCTTGGCCTTCCTGGCGCGGCGGGCTTCGTCAGCGGCGGCTTTTGCGGCCATATCGGCCGCAGCCATCATCACCTTGGCGCGTTCTTCCAATATGCCGGCCTTCGAGGCCTTCGTGGAGCGCGCCATGCCTTCCAGGACCAGCTTCTCGCGCGCCTGCTTGCCCTCGTCGGAACGCGGGTTCGCGGCGAGGCCTTCCAGGAGCACGCGGCCGAAGTCCCGGTCGCCGTGCATGCGTTCGCTGAAATGATGGCCGATGAACCCGAGCACGCGGCGCTCGATGGAATCGTCCTTCAGCAGTCTCTTTGCCAGCGGCTTGGGCTCGGCCTTGGGGTCGGCGAGCACCTCTTCAATCAGACGCAGGTTGGCGTTGTTGTTCCGTGCGGGCCGGGCGATGTCCAGCGGGACCAGACTCAGCCCGGCAAGCGCCAGTTCCAGTTTCTGCGGGCTCCTCCACCCAGCTATGCCGGCGATGGATTTCATCAACCCAAGCGCGCGCGCGTTATCGCCGTCATTGCGCAATTTTGCGGCGGTAGCGGCGGCCGTTTCGGCCAGGACTTCGCTGCCGCTGGCGCGGAGCACCGCCAGGACGGCGCCGCGGCGTTCGTCGGCCTCGCGCCGGGTGTCGGCATCCTGGGACTCGCCGGCTTTCGCGCCCGCGCCGGTGGCCAGTTCGACGTAGGTCTTCGCGAGCGCGGCCAGGGTCCGGCCGGGGATCTCCGGGGCGGTGTCCTGAAGCACGCGCGCCGCGAGGCGGCTCGCTGCGCCGGACGCCATCTTGAGCAGCCGTTCGGCCACGAGCGGCGCGGCGCCGGGCGCTTTGGACAGCGCGGACGCGGCGCTCTCCCGAACCGAGGGATCGGCGTCTTCCAGGCAGGCGACGAGGTCCTGCAGGTTGCGCGCCGAACCGCCCGCGGCCAATTTCTTCATGGCGAAGTCGCGGACCTGCGGCAACTGGGAGTTCACCAGGCGCTGGAGCGCCGCGCGGAACTCCGCGCCGATCTCGGCGTCGCGCAGCGCGATCAGCGCGGGTTCCACAGCCTGGCCGTAATCGGACTCTTCGAGCAGCGGCAGCAGCTTTCCGGCCATGCGCCCGCGGCGCTCGGGGTCCAGTTTGATCCGCGCGACGGCCAACAGCGCCGCGCGGCGGAGGCGTGGGTCGGCCTTGAGGCCCGCGAAGGAGAGCAGCGCGGGCAGCGCCTCGGGGTCGCCGAGTTCGCCCGCCAGTTCCGCGGCGGCGTGAAAGGCGGGCTCATTCTCGCAATACGCTTTAGTCTCGAGCGCCTTGACCGTCTGATGCAAGAGCGCCCCGCGGCCCTTCTCGTCGAGACTCTGCAAGGCGCGGTGCATGCCTTCGCGCAAGGAGCGCGCGGCGTTGGCGTCGGCCGCGCGCAACTCGCCGAAGAGCGCGGCAAAGCCCTGGGACTCGCCCGTGCGGGAGATGGCTTCGGCCAGTTTCACGCGCAGGTCGTTGTGGGCTTTTTTCAGCAGGCCCGCGAGCGGCTTGAGCGCCCCCGCGCCAGCGTGGGCCACGGCGCGCAGCGCGTCTTCAGCCGACGGCCCGCCTGCCTCGATCACCGGAACCAGGGCTTGAGCGGCCTCCGGAGTGCCGATGCGCCCGAGCGCCTCGATGATGAACGGACGGCGCACGGGATCGGACTTCTCCAGCGCCACGCGCAGGTCGCGAACGACGGCGGCCTGCTGGGGGGCCAGTTCGGCGAGCACGACGGCGGAAGCGCAAGCCAAGCGCGCGTCTTTGCTCGCAACATACGCGGTAAGGCGTTCCAGTATCTCGTCCAAAGCGGTTGCTCCGAGGCTAAGCGGCAGTCTTCACCAGCAGTATCGGCCAACGGCGCGGCATATCTTATGCGCTTCCACAGGACCTGCATGGGGTTTCCGGAGGAATCCGGTCAGGCTTTCTGAGGCGCTTCGGACTTGCCGGACGCCGGCTTGGCCTGCGGCAAATCAAAGTCCGGAGTTTGAACCGGCTGGCGGTGGGACGTGGTCGGGTGATTGATGATGCCGCCCGAGATCACCAGCTTGATGGCCTCTTCGACGCTGATGGGCAGCTCGCGCGTCTCCGAACGCGGCAGCACCAGCGTGAAGCCCTGCGTCGGCAGCGGCGTGGTGGGGACGAAAACGGTGATGATGTCCGGCGGCGGCGCGCCTTTCGCCGCGGCTTCCTGCTTCAGCGGGCCGGCCATGGTCTCGGCCAAGGGGGCGTAGGCCGTGCCAGTGACGAAGCCGATCACCCAGCTTCCCTGCATAGGAAACTGGACCAGCACGGCGCTCTGGAACTTGCTCTTGCCGTCGTCGCTGATGAAGGCCTCGCCGAGCTGTTTGACCGAAGAATAGAGGATACCCACGAACGGGAGATGCGTCACGATATGCTCGAAAATACTCAACAGGTAACGGCCAATCAGGCTGCGGATCACGATGCCGAGGAACAGCACGGCCAGGATCAGGATGCAGAGGCCCATCAGAGGGATCACGATGTCTTCGGAAACCGGCGTGCCGCGCGCGAAGCGGAGCAGGCGTTCGCCCATGCCGCCGGCGGAGTGCGTCGAAGCGAAGACCAAGCTCAGCGGACCGTCGAGGCGTTCCCAGACCCACCCCAGCACAGCCACCGTGATCGCCAGCGGCAAGGCAATGAACATGCCCGCGATGAAATTGGAGCGCAGGAAATTGCGAAAGCGCGTCAAAAGACTGGGGCGTTTGATTCGGAGTGCCATCGGCCGGTTCCCGGGCTGCGCGCGAGCGTCTAGAACACCCTTTATACCGTACAAAGGGATCTTCTTTCGATGAAATTTTGGTTTGGATGCAAGCGTTTGCGCGCCGCTCACCCCCCGAGATACGCCTTGCGCACCGCCGGGTCGACCGCAAGTTCGCGCGCGGGACCCGATTTCACCACCTTGCCGGTCTCGAGCACGTACCCCCGGTCGGCCACGTCCAGGGCCTGCCGCGCATTCTGTTCGACGAGCAGGATCGTTACCCCCTGAGACTTCAAATTCCGGAGGACCTCGAAAATACGGTCCACCAGCTTCGGCGCGAGGCCCAGGCTGGGTTCATCGAGCATGAGGAGCTTGGGGCGCGACATGAGCGCGCGGGCCATCGCCAGCATCTGCTGTTCGCCGCCGGAGAGCGTGCCGGCGAACTGGCGGGCGCGGTCGAGCAGGATGGGAAAGGTCTTGTGCATCAGTTCGATGTCGCTTTTGATGGCGGCGCCGTCCTTCCGCACGTAAGCCCCAAGATCGAGATTCTCGTCCACGGTAAGATTGGGAAAGATGCGGCGGCCTTCGGGGCAGAGCGCCAGGCCCGCGCGGATGTTCAGGTGCGGAGCGCGGCCCGTGATCTCGCGGCCCTCGAAGAACACCTTGCCCGTCCGCGGCGTCAGGATGCCGGAGATCGTCTTGAGCGTGGTGCTCTTGCCGGCGCCGTTTGCGCCGATGAGCGTGACCAGTTCGCCCGGGCGGACTTCCAGCCCCACGCCGCGCAGCGCCTGGATGCCGCCGTAGAAGACGTCGAGGCCCTCCACCTTCAGGACCGGCTCGCCGCTCACGCTTCCGCTCCCTGTCCGAGATAGGCTTCGATGACCTTCGGGTCCTTGCGGACCTCCGCAGGCGTGCCGCGGGCAATCGTGACCCCGTGGTCGAGCACCAGCAGGCGCGAGACAAGTCCCATCACGAACGGCATGTCGTGTTCGATGAGCAGAATCGTGAGCGTGAACTTCTCGCGAATCTGGCGGATGAGTTCCTGCAGCGCGGCGGACTCGCTCTCGTTCGTGCCGGCGGCCGGTTCGTCCAGGAGCAGGACCTTGGGGCTCGACGCAAGCGCCCGGGCGATCTCCAGGCGCCGCTGCTGCCCGTAGGCCAGGCTCGCGGAGCGCGCGTCCTTCAAATCCGCGATGCCCATGAGTTCCAGCAGCGCGAGGGCCTCACGTTCGATCTCCCGTTCCTCCAGCCTGAACTTGGGCGTCCGGAAGATCGCGCCGGCGATCGACTGCCGCTTGACCGGCTGGAACCCGACCTTCACGTTCTCGAGCACCGTCATCTCTTTAAAGAGGCGGATATTCTGGAATGTGCGCGCGAGGCCCAAGCCGGCGATGCGGTCGGGCGAGAGCCAGCCGGTGTCCGTGCCACGCAGCGTGATCACGCCGCGGTCGGGCTTGTAGACGCCGGTGAGCAGATTGAAGACCGTGGTCTTGCCCGCGCCGTTGGGGCCGATCAGGCCGACGATCTCGCCGGGCCGCAGTTCGACCGAAAACGTGTCCACCGCCTTCAGGCCGCCGAAGCTCTTGCAGAGCTCTTGCGCACGCAGGACCGGCTGGTGCTTGTCTGCTGCTTCGCTCATGACGCGCCTCCCGCTGGATAGAGGCGTTCTTTCTGCTCGCGGCGAATCTTTTTGAAAACCTGGAGGCCCAGCAGGAGGATAATCGAGCCCAGCAGCAGCCAGGGGTCCGTCGCGAGCAGCAGCACGAGCAGGAACTGTATCCACTGAATGAAGGTCAGCGCCAGGCTCAGGACGTCGCGACGCCAGCCCGCCCAGAGCCCGCGGAAATACGCGCGCGAGAACTCGTTGCGGCCCATGATGCCGTCGGGCTTGAGCAGCATCAGGAGAATCAGGAGCACGGAAAAAATAACCTGCCACAGGTCCTTGAGCGTCTGGGGCTCGACCACGAACTTGTCGCCGTGGTATTTCAGGAACGGCACTTCGATCTTGATGACGCCCAGCGCCTGTTCCGATACATAAAGGAGCGCGACGGCCATGAGCGTGCCCGATTGGCTGCCCAGGCCGCCCAGCACGACCATGAGCAGGACCTTGATGCCTTCCATCATCAGGAAGTTGTTGGGCGAGACGCTGCTGCGGAAGTTGGCGTAGAGCGCGCCCGCAAGCCCGGCGAACGCCGCGCCGAGCACGAACGCGAGGACTTTGTAGCGCGTGAGGTTCACGCCGAGCAGTTCGGCGGCGGTCTCGTCCTCGCAGATCGAGACGATCGCGCGGCCGTGGGCGGAGCGCAGCAGGTTGCGGATCACCACGAACGTGACGGCCACGAGGACCCACGTCAGGATGAGATAGAACCATTCGCGGCCGGTGTTGCTGCCGGTGAGCGAGAGCGCGAAATCGTTGCCGCCTTGGAAGCCGTCGTCGAGCGAGAACCCCGCCGCGCCGCCCAGCCCGCGGCTGGCGAAGCCTTCAGCGCCGATCTTGGAAAACCCGAGGCTCTGGAAGACCCCCAGCGAGGCCAGCCCGCTCCAGGTCTCGGAGTTCCGCACGCAAATGACGAAGATCTCGGCGAACCCCAGCGTGGCGATGGCCAGGTAATCGCCCCGCAGCCGCAGGCACGGCAGGCCGACCAGCAGGCCGAAGACGGCCGCGGCCAGAATGGCGACGATAAAGGAGGCAAAGAACGGACACGCGCCGCCCGCGGGCGTGCCGTACATCCAGACGACCGCTGCTGCCGCGTACGCACCCATGCCCCAGAAGGCGTTGTGCCCCAGCGAAAAGACGCCGAGCGAACCGTTAATCAGGTTCAGCGAGAGCGCGAGGATGGTGTAGATCCCGATCAACGTCAGGTGGTTCGAGACGATCGCGAAGTTCAGATATTGAAGAAGGGTTTCCATCAGACTTTCTCGCCTTCAAAACGCCCGAAGAAGCCGGATGGCCGGAGCAGCAGCACGCCGATCAGGATCAGAAAGGCGATGGCGTCACGGTACGCGCTGGCGCCTTTGAAGATCAGGCCGTCGGCGTAGTACTGCGCGAGCTGTTCCACCAGGCCCAGCGCCAGCCCGCCCAGCAGCGCGCCGGGAATGCTCCCGATGCCGCCCAGCACCGCGGCGATGAACGCCTTCAAGCCGAACAGGAAGCCCATCATGGGATCGACGGTGCCGATGAACATCCCGCCCGCGAGCACGCCGCCCAGGCCCGCGAGCCCACCGCCGATAAAGAAGGTAAAGGAGACGATCTTGTTCGTCGCGATGCCCATCAAGGAGGCCGCTTCGAAGTCGTGCGAGACCGCCCGCATGGCCCGGCCCATGCGCGTGCGCTGAACGAGCACGTACAACCCCAGCGCCGTGAGCGCCAGCGTGACGAAGATAACGATCTGCTTCAAGGAGACGGTGATCGAAGGATACGCGAGCAGTTCTTCGGGCTTGGCCTTGCGCGCATCGTCGAGGCGCTTCTTCTCGATGGGCTTGCCGGCATCCACGAGATTCACGTTGCGATAACCGAGCTGTTTTCCCTGGGCGTCGAGGGCGACCTCCCCTTTCCAGTTCCGGATCGGCGCGCGGTACGAGACCTGGTACGCGGACACTTCGCCTTCGCGCAGGTCGTCCAGGTTCACGTGCCAGCGCGGCAGGTGCAGGTCATCCAGCGTGGCCGGGAAGGAGGTCTGCTTCGAGCCGAAGACGCCGATGGCCGCGTTCTGGAGCAGCAGGGAGACGCCCACGGCGGTGAGCAGCGCGGCGATGCGCCCGCTGCCGCGGATCGGCCGGTACGCGATGCGTTCGGTGAGCACCGCGAGCGCCGCGACGGCCAGGCCGGCGGCCACGAGCCCCAACAAAAGTTTGGCCCCGCCGGGCAGGTGCTCCAGCGCGCCGCCCGGCGAACAGAGCAGCAGCAGCGCCAGCATGCCCGCGAAACCGCCGGTCATGTAGAACTCGCCGTGCGCGAAATTGATGAGCTTGATGATGCCGTAGACCATCGTGTAACCGACGGCCACGAGCGCGATAAGCGCGCCCCAGGTGAGGCCGTGCAGAACGATGGTGATAAAATCCGACAAGCCGCCTCCCGGCCTCAGCGCTTAAGCCGCGCCAATCCTACCGCGCGGCGGACTACTTGTCGTCGGGCTTGACCTCCGAGCAGAACTTCATCGTCTTGTCGGCCTGGCATTCGACCACGATCGCGCGCTTCTTGACTTCATGGTCGGCGCCCATGGTGATCTTGCCCGTCACCAGCGGCAGGTCCTTGATGCTCCCGATGGCGTCACGCAGGCTCTCACGGGTAACCTCGCCCTTGGCCGCCGCGCGTTTGAGCGCATCGTGGATGGCCAGGACGGCGTCGTAACCCAGGAAAGACATGGCGCCGGGAACCTCGTTGAACTTCTCCTTGTACTTCTTCACGAATGCCTGGACGCGCGGATCGGGGTCTTCCGGATGCGCGTGGTTGCACAGGAAGACGCCGGTGCCGGCCGTCGCGCCCGCGATATTAAAGAACTGCGGGTCGTCCAGGCCGTCGCCGCCGAGGAACGGCTTCTCGTAACCGGCTTCGCGGGCGCCTTTCAGCAGCAACGCCACTTCCGCGGCATACCCGGAGCAGAAGACGCAGTCGGCTTCAAGATTCTTGAGCTTTTCAATCTGGGACGTGAAGACCTTGTCGCCCGACTGGTAGGTCAGTTCCTCGACGATCGTCCCGCCCTGGGCTTTAAAAGTATCGGTGAAACTCTTGCTCAAGCCTTTGCTGTAATCTTGCGCCGTGTCGGTCACGATCACGGCCTTGGCCGATTTGAGGTGGTCCTTCGCGAACTTGGCGCAGACTGCGCCCTGGAAGGCGTCGTTCCAGCAGATGCGGTAGAGCCACTCGGTGTCCTTGGTGAGCTGGACGTTGGTGGAGGCGTGGGTCACCAGGGCCAGCTTGAGCTTGTTGGCCTGCTCCTTCATCGCGCGGGTGTTGCTGGACGCGACCGCGCCGATCACGCAGAGCACTTTCTTGCCCTCGGCCAGGGAGATGAACGCGTTGGCCGATTGGTCGGGCGTGGACTTGTTGTCTTCGACGAAGAGCTCGATCTTGATGCCGTCCGCGCCCTTCAATTCTTCCAGGGCGAGCTTCATTCCGGATTCGCTCTGCCGGCCCCAATTCTCCAGCGCGCCGGACTTCTCGACGACCACGCCGATGGGATAGGTCTTCTCTTCGCCCCCTTGGACCGTCCCCAAGGCCGCAGCGCCTAAAAGTACGGTAAGCGCCCAGCCCGCCATTCCTGTAAATCCGCGCATGCTTAAATCCTCCGGCCTGCTTGCGAGTGCGACAGCACCTGAATATAGACCGCGCAGGCGCCTGTTTATTCGAAGCTGACGGAGTGGGATTTTGCCCGCGCCCGGGCCGTCCGCAAGGCCGAAAAACGTCCCTTATCGCTCCGGCTTCGGCCGCCGCTTGCCGATCTGTTCGAGATAGTACCGCAGTTCCTGGCGCGAGCGCACGGGGATCAGCTCGCAGTTCTCGGCCAGCAGCACCACATCGCCGCCGGCGCCCAGGCCATCCAGCAGGTTTGCTTCGGCGTGCAGGATTTTCAGGATGGGCGGCACGGGGCCCTTGCGGTCGGGGCCTTCGGCGAGTTCCAGCACCTTGTCCACTTCAACGCCCGCGGCCTGCATGGCGCGCAGCCAGCCGTACTCGCTGCCACGGCGTTTGCCGCGCTCGAGCAGGTACGCATTCAACTTCTCCGGGGCAAGTACGCGGATGGCGATCGCGACCGCGGCGTCTTCGATCTCCGCCAAACCGCCGCGAGCAGCGAGTTCGCGCTCAACCTTACCGTCTGGCCCGCGGCGTTCGTTCCAGTAGAGTCCGTCGTGCAGGACGACCTCCGGCGCGTCCCGCCAGGAGAGCGCGTCGATTCCAATCTCCACCGCCCAAGTGCCGGGCTGGGAGAAGCGCGAGACGAAGAGGTCCGCACGCCCAAGCATGCGCGGCCGGGCCGCGATCCGGTGCGCGCCCTGAACTTCGCTCCGAAGCACGAGCACCCCGTCGCGCAGGTCCACGGCGTTGGCAAAGTTCTCCGCGTAGTTCGCCTCGGTCTTCGCGTCCGGGTCGATCAGGTAGGCGGGAAAGCGGTCGATTTTGCAGCGCTGCACGAGCGCGCGGCCTTCCTCCGAAACCGGATCGAGGTAACTCCATTCGATGCCCGGCAGCCTGCCCAGCAGCACTTCCAGAATGGATTCGTGGTTCGAATAGAGCGCGTCGGGTTCGCGCAGGACGCGCACGGGCACGCGCACCGCTTTTTGCGAGAAGTCGCAGCGCGCGCCGGGCTTGCCGGCATCGAGGCACTTGCCGACGTAGCCGCGTTTGCGGCACTCGGCGTCGAAGAAGCACGCGGGGACGCTCTTGCAGACTTCGGGCTTGGGTTCGTCCAACATCCCGCAGAGCGCGCGCAGAATCTGCAGACGCTGGTTCTCGCCCTCATAGATTTTGTTCGCCAACACCAGCGTCGGCGTGCCTTGGATACGGCGGCGCACCGCGAGTTGGTAGTCCTTCTCAAAGATCTCGAGATGTTCGTTGGCCGCGAGGGCCCCGGCGATGCTCGCTTTGGGCAGGCCGAGGTCCTTCACGCCGGTCTCCCACAGCGCGTCGGGGTTCTTCTCGCGCCAGGCAAGCCAGTCCCAAAAACGCTCGGGGTGGTACTTCGCGATTACGGCCTGCACGCCCGCCTCGTCGAGTTCCTTCGTCTCGTCTTTGCCATCGTGCATCGCGATGAACTTGCCGTCCGCAGTCTTCTCAACCATGAAATGCGGCACGAGGGCGATGCGTGCGCCCAGGTCGGCCGCGATCTTGGCGAGTTCCGGCTCGAGTTTCAGGCAGTATGGGCAGCGCGGCAGGGTCCAGAACTCGATCTCGACCTTCTTCTTGCCCTTTTTGCGCAGCGCGTCCAGGTGCGGAGCCAGCAATGCGGTCATTTCCGGATCGTCGGGAATCTCCGGAGTCAGCGATTCCTGCTTGATGCGGATATCCCAGCGGGGCCCGGCGTCGCCCGCCTTCCAGCCTTTGCGCGGGAAGACTTCCGCGACGCCGAGACTGCGGCACTGGTAGTCGAAGTTGGCGATGACGGTATTGCCGGCGGTCCAGGAGACGCGGGTGCTGGTCTTGCGGCCGGCGGATACGATTAAGTCGCTTTGCAGATGTGCCTTTGCAAATTCTTCGCTCGTGTCCTCTCCAAACGGCAGGAGATAGGCATGGAAAGTGGGAATGGGAATACCGTCGGAGAGCGAAACCGGAAGATTCAGCGGAGCCTTGGAGAATTTGGAACTTTTCCAGAACCAGTCTATTCCGACGCCCTGATTATTGATGCCGACTTGAGCCCATTTGTCTTCTGTAAACGTTTTGATGATCTCGGTTCGAAGGACCTTAAAGGATTCGCATCGGCTCGAATTGTTTTCTATCCATTTACCGTCCACATCGCCCCATGCCACAAGATTGTATTTCATCCCTTCCAGCGCCTTCACCATCAGGTCCGTGCGCAGGTTGTCGCGCTCCGCGTCGCCGTCGGTGTCTTCGTCGTAGATGCCGCCCGCGGCCCAGCCGCCGGCGTCGACGAGCAGCACCGGACCGCGCTCGCGGTAGCGCTTGATCAGCGTCGCGCGGCGGGCCACGCCGCCGAGCGGCTGGAGCGGGCAGTCGCAGGGCAGCAGCGCGCCGTGGGCTTCGGCCGTGAAGAGAATCGTGAACGCGGGCTTCTCGTCTTCGGCCGCGGCAAGTGCAATTTGAACCAGGACACTCGCGCAGAGCAGCCCGAGCGTCCTAGCGCGGACCCAGCAGCGGGGCACGGGGCAGGCGGAGGGCATCACCGGTCTTCCTTCTTGCCTTTCTCTTCCTTGGTCTTCACTTCGGCGGGCGCACCGGCGCGGTTCTTCAGTTCCTCAAGCACTTCCGTGATGGCGGCGTCGTAGGCGAGGCTGGTCTTCGTGGCGCCGCTGACGGTATCCAGCGTCTTCACCTTCTTCTCCGGGTCGCGGCCTTTGAATTGATCGAGAAACTTCCGGGCGCGCTCGCCCTCCAGCGGCACGCCGTAGACTTCGAGTTCGTGCACCGGTGTGACGTCTTTGATCCTGAGCGAGGCGTTGACGGCCAACAAAAACTGCGCGTCGGCGCAAATGGGACACCAGATCACGTGGTACACGTCGACGACGTAGCCCACGAACTTCCCGTCTTCCTCTACCCGGTAATAGACCCGCGCCTCGCTCTCGGTCTCCTTCTTCACCGTGACCTTCTCGCCCAGCATCTGTTTGGCGTAGGCTTCGGCATCCGTCTTGCGCCGTTGCTTGAGGTCGTCCTGGATGAGCATGCGTTTTAGCACGCGCGCAAGGTAGGACTCGATGTCGCGCCGATTCTTGCCTTTGTTCAGCAGCGCGAAGTGCCCGATCACCGCGGTTATCTCGCCTCGGTCGCTGGGGGCGATGTTCAGATCCTTCTCCGCCCGGACCAGGCGCGCGTAGCCTTCTTTCAAGTCGATACTCACTTTTTCGTAGCGCAGAATCTTGCGGAAGGGCTCGATGGCCTCCTCGATCGCCTTCTCAACTTCCGGCCAGTGCCCGTCGTCTTTCGAGTAGTAGATCGTGACCTGAAGGCGTTCGTCTTTGGGCGGGGCCTGCTCTTCGGCCCGGGCCGCGGCGTGCGCGCGGGCAAGAAGCAGCAGCGCCAGGCACACGCAGGCGCGTAAGTTGGAGCGCGCCTTCATGAAAGCACTCCCGCCGCGCGCAGAATGCCGCGGGCCTTGGCCTCGTCCTTCTTGATCTGCTCCACCAGCGCCTGGACGTCGGGGAAGCGGCGTTCGTCGCGCAGCTTCTCGACGAAATGCACTTCCAGCGTCTGGCCGTAGATATCCCGGTCGAAGTCGATCAGGTGGGTCTCGATCAGCAGGTCCGGTTTGGCGCCCGGCGGCAGGTCCTTTGCGACCGTCGGCCGGTACCCGACGTTGCTCACCGAGCCGTAGCGCTGGCCTTCCAGTTCCGCGATGGTGGCATACACGCCAAACGGCGGCCGGACCTCGCGGCCAAGGTCCAGGTTCGCGGTGCGAAAGCCCAGCCGCCGGCCGCGCGCCTCGCCGGGGACCACCTTGCCGAGCACGCTCACGCGCCGGCCGAGCATGGCCTCGGCGTCGTGAAGGCGCCCTTCCCAGATGGCGTCGCGGATCAGCGTGCTCGAGATCGGATCGCCGTTGGGCGTGAGGACCGGCTTGAGGCAGCGCAACTCGAAGCCAAGCGCTTTCGCCATCGGGATCAACTCCGGCGAATCCGTGCCCATGCGATCGCACCCGAAGCGGCTATCGAAACCGAGCATCAAGCCTTTGAGCGCCAGCCGCTTCACGAAGAATTCGGCCGCGAACGCTGCGGCGGTGTTCCGGCTCAGTTCGGGCGTGAAGTCCAGCACCCACGCGAACTGGACGCCTTCGCGCTCGAAAAGCTTCAGCCGGTGCTCGACGGAGGTGAGCAGATCGGGCGCACGGCCATCCAGAACTTTACGCGGATGCTGCGCGAAGGTGACGACGCCCGCAGGCGCGCCGCGCTGCTTCGACCAAGCGACCAGACTCTTGAGTACGGCTTGATGTCCCGCGTGGACGCCATCGAACGTGCCGATCGTGACGACGCAGCCACGTTCAGCAGGCACGTGTGCTTCACCGCGGTAAAGATTCATAATGGAAGGGCCTCGCAAAACCTCATATCTCAAGCATATTCGCAATACATGTTCTAGCAACGAGTTCTGAAGCGACATTGAGGAATGCCGGAGACTCTTAATTAAATCCAAGCACCCCCATTTGCGGTTATTGCACGATGCGAGGTATACTCGCGATTGGAGGCCATGCCTTTCGGGGAAAAGTCGCAGGACGGGGGAGCCACTCGCGCAGGCAGGTGGCCGTTCTTTCGCGGCTTGGGCAGGTCTCGGAAACATCGGAGAACGCCATGGTCCGCTTTGGGCACTGTCCGCACTGCGGCAATAACGTGCCGCTGGAGATCGAACACAAATCCGCCGAGATCGTGTGCAGTTTCTGCGGCGAGAAGATTCGGCTTGCGGAATTCGAGCCTTACCACGTTCCCGAAGAGCTCCAACTCGAAGACGAAGCGGACCATCCCGCGCCCGTGGCTGGGCCGTGGAACCACCTGGCTAAGAAAGAGAAGACGAAATCGGGTGCGTTCGATTTCGCGGAGCTGGTTCCCTCGGAAATGAAGGCCGTTCCCGCTGCCGCTCCGCCCACTTTGCCCAAGGACCCCGACAAAGCGCTGACGACCTTCGCGCTGGGCATGTTCCGTGTGCGCGGCTGGCCTTGCCAGGAGATGGAAGGCTACAAGTCGTTCGCGGTCAAGGCCGGCTTCCGCAATCCCGAGACCGGGCAGCAGGACGTCTGCGACGTCACCGTCTCCGCACGCAACGGTGTGCTAACCCTTGAGACTGAATTGGCGCCGCTGCCGGAGCCCTCGCTCTGGGCGCCCGTCCGCGAGACCCTCAACCTGATGAACGCGCGCTCGGGAGGCTCGGTCTTTCTCCTGCGCGAGAGCGGCGTGATCGTGCGGATCAAAGTGCTGCCGCGCGCGGCGGAACTGGGAGCTTTTTCGACGCGCGGCATTCTGCAGGCGCTGCGGCAGCTCAACCACGACCGCCGCCTAGCCTACACGGTGATGGTGGATGTGCTCCAGAGCGGCATGACGGACCGCAATTACATCGAACGCCGTTTCGCGCAGCCGACCGCCGAAGGACTGAGCGCGGCGATGACCACCGCGCAGCTCCAGGACCTGGCGGCCTTCTCGGGGTATTACTCGTACTTGCATGGCGACGCGGTCGCGGTGATCCGCTTTGCGTGCCCGCTGGAAGAGTGCCGCGTGCGGATGGTGGTGGCGGACGCGGTCATCCGCGGCTGGGCGATTCTGGACGACAACCTCACGCGGGTGCCCACGCACGCCTGGACGTTCGTGAAGCACGTGATCAAGAGCGCGCGGGAGAGCGGCGAGATGCCGAGCCGGACGATGGTCGGCCGCCTGCTCGAACGCTTGAACGTGCTCAACGATTCGGCCGGCCTGCTGCGCTTCATCTACAGCAACGGCTGCGTGCTGGCCATGTCCGTGTACGCGCCGGTGGAACCCGAGATGTCGCCCGAGGAGTTCCGCCAGATCGCCGATGCGCTGCTGCGCTGTTCGAGCGACGACTCCGAGGAACGCCGCGAGATTCGCAGCGCGGTGTAGACGGCCTTTCGCATCGGCGTTATGAATTTAGTGCGCTATTTCGTGCGCTATAATTGCGCACAAGTTCCTATTTTCCTCGAAGAATTTACCTTTCAGGAACGGTATTCCATCAAAATTTGCATATCGAATGCGACATGGGATATAGTTCGTGCGGAGGCCATTCTCCACATTGGGGGCGGGCGGATCGCGGTTGGCGTAC